>CAZOAJ010000005.1:0-135522 GCA_964577935.1 uncultured bacterium
TTCTCATGAATGCGTATGCTCAGAAAGGAGATCCAGAAGGCGCTGAGCGAGTATTGAATATGATGAAAGAAGCGAAGGTTTCTCCAGATATCACTGTCTACAATACACTCATGAATGCGTATGCTCAGAAAGGAGACTCAGAAAATGCTGAGCGAGTGTTGAATATGATGAAAGAAGCGAAGGTCTCTCTAGATATAACTGTCTACAATACACTCATGAATGCATATGCTCAAAAAGGAGATCCAGAAGGCGCTGAGAGAGTATTGCATATGATAAAAGAATCAGGGATGTCCCCAAATATGGCTGTCTATACCACACTCATGAATGCGTATGCTCAAAAAGGAGATTCAGGAGGTGCTCAGCGAGTCTTGAACATGATGGAAAGGAAGGGGATATCTGCAAATATCGCTACCTATACTACTCTTATAAATGCGTTCGCTCAAAAAGGAGATGTAGAAAACGCTGAGCAGGTCATAAAAATAATGCAAGGAAAGGGAATATTACCAAATATTGCTGTCTACAACACACTTATGAATGCGTTCGCTCAAAAGGGGGATGGAGAAGGAGCTCATCGAGTCTTGAGTATAATAGAAGGAAAGGGAATATTGCCAAATATCGCTACCTATAACATTCTCATGAATGCGTATGCTCGGAAAACAGATCTAGAAGGAGCAAGACGAGTCTTAAAAATGATGGAAGAGAAGGAGGTGTTTCCAGATATCTCGACCTATAACATTCTCATGAATGGATATGCTCAAAAAGGAGACCCAAAAGGAGCAGAGCAAGTCTTAAAAATCCTGGTAGAAAAAAGGATGTCTCCAAACATTGCTACTTATGCCATCCTCATTAATTCGTATATTTTGGGTAATAATCTGCCAGGGGCCCGACAGATCTATGAAAAACTCAAAACTCAAATGAAGGTGATTCCAGCAGAAATCTATCAAACAATTATCAATGGGTATTCAAAAGCTAAGGACTATGCTAGTGTTCTCTGTGTATTTGAGGACCAAAGAATTGAATCATTTCGTTTGAAACAGGGGACATACACACAAGTTTTTCAAGCCTACGGAAAGATGCAAGAAGCTCAAAAAGCTCAGGCATTATTAAAGCAACTTCAGGCTACAAATTCAAAAGCGATTGGTATTATCCACTACAATTGTATGATGAATTCTTTTGCAGAGACAGGGGATGTGGAGCAGGTAAAGGCTTTATGTGAGGAGGCTCAGAAAAATGGTTTTGCATTTGATAGCAGCACTATCTCAACGATTTTAAAAGCCTATGTTCGCGCTGAGGAACCGAAGGAAGGGTTGATTTTTATCCGCGAACATGAGTCGTGCAAGAACGTGTCATTTGGATTGCCTGTTTATAATCAGCTTGTCAGTATTCACACCAAAATGCGCCGACCTGATGGAGCCGAATATTGGCTTAATAAAATGTGTGCTGCAAATATAACACCTTTAAAAAGTATGATTCTCTCAATTATGCGATCATATTCTCAGCTAGGTGATTTTAAGGGTGTTAAACGAATTGTAAAGTTTGCAAAAAGGTATGGATATACCTTTAATGAAAAATGCTTTGGATTCCGCTGTGAAGTCCAAACAAAAGATGTCTCAAAAATAGAGAAAATAAGTTCAGTACCAGTCTCTCCTTTAAATCCGGAGGTCGCGGGTGTACAAGATATCGCAAGCGTAGAAAAGATAGAATTGCCTAAGGTTTTATTGCCTCTTGACCCCGTATCTGTTGATCCCGATCCTGCGCTAATACCACAAGTGCTTTTGCCTCAGCTAACTCTAACAAAAGAAAGTTCGCTCGCGTATAAATTTGTTCAGAACAAGAATAACTATGTGGGTGTTGTAGCTGAGGATCATGAGTTAAAAGAGACATCGCAGCAATTTCACGTGACGCCGTGTGTGAAAAATGTTGTCGATCCTCGATTTAGTGATCAATTTCAGAAGGCGCATGAAAAGTTTCTCCAAAAAAAAGTGACACTCAATTCTGACTACGAAGCGGCTCTTAAGCAGTCAGACAAGGACACGATCAAACCAGATTTTGTTGATATCAAAAAGATAGATGACCGAGTCGGATTTGGAGCGTTTGCAAATACAGATATCAAGCAGGGGACGATCATTGGTGAATATATAGGGAAGATAGTCACTTGGAATTACTTGGACAAAGAAGACCCTGATTGCTCATATGCCTTTGAATGCGAAGGTAATGGTGAAGATTCTTATCAGGCCTTTGCAATTGATGCAGGTGAGACAGGTAACTTTACCCGATTTTTTAACCATGGCACTTGCAAAAACCGAAACCTTCGAGCGGTTCACTACTTCAACGAATCGGGTCCCCACATTATTTTCGAAACGACGCGAAAGATACGTGCTGGTGAGGAACTTCGTTTTAATTATGGGAAGAAGTACTGGACTATTAAAGAAATTGATCCTGTTCAGGTGTAGAGGGGAGTTCTTTTTAAGTGTCTAAGAGACTCTTATCCATTAAGTCATTCGTGTTGTATGTCATTTTCACCTCTTGGGAACGAGATAGTCGTTCCCAAGAGGTGAGCGTTTCTATCCTATGAATTCTCTCAAAAGCAGAGTGTACATTTTGTTGTTGTTTTCGTTTGATACTAGAAGGCGAATTGATCCTTTACACCCTTTTGGATGAGTTGAGGGATGAGTTGCCATTTTCTTCAGTGATCCTGGCACATCGTTTTTATCGAGCTCATACATCTCTACCTGAAAGCCTGCTTTTTGACAGGCATCTATCGATTTGTACGCTGTATTTAGTTTCTTAATTTCATCAAGAATTGGTTGAATATTGAGTTTTTGTGATTTTTTTTGATCGTTTCGTAATGCCTGTATCGAACTATTTAGTGTCTTGAAGAGTTGGTTTTGTGGCTCGAGACGGACTTGAAGCTCTGCTATTCCAAGCTCTAAAGCTACGTCAAGAGCTCCTTGATGTTGATTTAGAACCATCACATCAAAAGAGGATATTCTATTTGAGTCTGAATTTTTCAGATGAACCTTTTGAGGCAGCTTGAGTGGAACTGTAGGTGCAATTATTGGGTGTACTTTTGGCTGAGAAGGATTTGCTTCTTTAAAAGGAACCTTTCGCTGAGGAGGTGCTGTAAATGGTTGATTTAGGATAGGTGCGTTTATAGAGCTGCTTGTTGTCTCAAGGGCTTTGACAGGTTCCAGTAAGGATGCTTGAGTTCTGATACGAAAACTTGGCAAAGTTTTTGGAAATATTGCTGATGCTGTAGAAAGTCCTTGAATCCTGGCTACAGGAGCCTTTCTAGGTATAGATATTTTCAGAGTGAGATTTGAGAGTGCGTTTGAGCTCTCTGCTTGTGAAGAGCTTGATGAGGCTTGTGGTGCTGATGCTTCTCGAGAAGATGAGTCAGACGGATGTGCGATTTTGTATTTATTTTGGATAGGCTTTAACGCTATTTCTTTGATTTTCCGGAGATTATCTAGCCCTTTTGGAGAAGCTTGATCAATATATTCTTGAATAAATGCGTCTTGTCCATTTTCGGATCTGCTATTGATATACTCAACTACCTGATTATATATCTCATCACAAGCATTTTGGTTCTCGTCTAGACTTTTGTCCTCTACTGTTGACTGAATCTGACTTCCCACAATGTTCATAAACATTTTGAGCTCAGAAAGAAGGTCTTTATGCGAACTTCCAAGGTATGCATCCCAACTTTTTTTACTTTCTACAATGTGCTCATATCGTTTATCGAGTTCAATGTTGTTATATCGGTGTATCTCAATAGTCCCTGAATGGCCGACGCGATCTGATCTACCAATTGCCTGCTCTTCGTCAGAAGGATTCCATGGCTTTGAAAGTAGGTGAACATGTACCCCAGGGATATTCAACCCAACTCCACCAGCTTGGATTGTCATGAGCATGCATTTAGAGCTTTGATTTTCGTTTTTAAATGCTGCTACTAATGAAGATCGCTGCTGTGCATTGTCTTGGCCTGTATAAAAAGACACGTCTACCTTATCAAGGAATTTCCTTTGTATTGCTGCTTGCAAAAATTCTCCGTGGAAAATCTTATCAACAAAGGTGATCCACGGTTTTCCTTGATTAACGTAGGTGCTGGTTGCTTCTAAATAAGCCTTTAAAAATCCTGACTCATTGACAAAAGTATCAAAATTATCATCGCTCATGCCCCCTTGCTGAGGCAATTTGGTTATTTTATTGACCAAGGCTACTTGTTGGACTTTGATGTCGGTATCCTTTTTGAGGATCTTTTTTAATGGAATTTGGGGATGCAGGAGAACCGAATCTAATGCATTGTCTTGAGAGAAAAAGCTTTCTCTACTTTGGTTTGCAGATGATGATTCATTGGAAGTGAGTGTTTCGATTTGTTTTTTCTGACTATCTGTTAAGGTGTAGTTATGATTATGAAATTCTTTATCAAGGATTTTTCCTCCCCAAGCCTTAACGACACGAGGATCATCTTTTTTAAGACGATAGATGTAGCTGTTGTTGATTTCTTTAAAGACTTGGAAATGAGCAAAGGTTTCGAGTAAATTTTTAATCAGCTCTGAAGCGGAGTTCTTGGATAGCTTGCCTTTCAGAAGAGTTTTTGCATTTTGCAAGGATGTGTCGAGTTTTGTCTTTAATTTATTAAAAGTCGTGCTGCTGAAACTTCCACTTTTATGGGCGAACATCATTAAATTATAGAGATCGCTTATTTGCCCTTGGAAAGGTGTTGCTGTAAGAAGTCGAATTTGTGCCCCAAGACCTTTCTGACTCTGAGCATCTGCTATAGGTCTATGATGTTTCCATTTCTTGGAATCTGCCTTTCGTGCGACGAGATGTGCTTCGTCATAAAATATCTCAGTCCAAGATGTATCTTTGACTAGATCTTGCTTCTTGCTGATAGCATCAGGCGTTGAGATGATTACACGGTGAGATGAGCAGTCTTTTAGCTCCTCAATGGCCTTTCCAATTTCCTGATGCTTATTGCTTGCTATAACAAAAGTGTTTAGGTTGATGCTACAAAGCTTTTTAAGAGTTTTAATCTCTTCTTCTTTTGTTGATTCAGAACTTTTTTTATTTCCAACACATTCAGCTACAAAATTCAGCACTTGAGTAACGAATTCTCGCTGTTGAGTATCTTGCATCTTAATTTTAGAAAGCTCTTCAAAAAAAGTGATAAAATGATTTTCATCTGGAGGGTTTGAAGAGATCAGTTCTTGTAGCGCATCGAATGACGATTCAAAAGTGTTTTTTACTCTAAAACTCATGCTTTCGAATTTGTTGCAATAGCTTTTATATCTCTCAATGAAAGAGCTGCTGTTTTTAAAGGTGTTTTCAGCGCATTGTTTTGAGAGTGTTTGGCACACTTGAACAGCTTTATCTCTTAAATCGGTCTCTTCGTTTTTATTAAGAATATTCCCAATTTTACATTCTTTCACTACAAGATTGAGTAACTCATATAACTGCTCACTTGAATTCTGTTTATTGAGCAAATTTTGTATAAGGATCAGTCTATTGATCGCGAAGAAGGTGATAATACTTTCTTTTGTTTGCTCGATCAGCGAAAGAGGTGAACAGATGAGAAAAGATCCTTTTTCAGAAGAACATATCTTTTCGATGATCTCACCGAGGGCTAAGTGGGTCTTGCCTGTGCCGACGTCTGCAGAAACGATAACATTGATTTGAGCTTCTTGAAACACCTTGAGCGCCTTAAGGACTGTTAATTGGTAGTCTTTGGCAGCCTGGTAGGGATATATACACTCTTGAGCTATTGACTCAATTTTTGCAATATTGATTGTAGCAAGCTTTTCGACCCCCTCATAGGAGAGAGGAGCGAAAGAATTTTGTATGCCAGTTCGTATTTTTAAGCGCTTAGAACACTTCTCTATATGCTTTTCTGAAAGACCTAATAGCATAGTTATGAGGTCATTGTCATTTTTAGTCGATGAGACATTCCCTGTAAGATTATCTAATTCATTTTCTTGAGTTACCTTGGTTTCCAGGGCACGATTTTGAGAAAGTGGGGCGAGCACCGTATCTAGTGTTACTTCGTGAAAAGGCGAAGGCTCTTTCTTCTTGTTTGGTCCGCTTATGATGTTTCTTTTTTCTAGATTACTTTGTTTCAGAGGAGTGATTCTCTTTGACTCTGGTTCTTCTGAGAACTCAGGAGCGTTTCCGAGCTGTCGTTTGGGTTTTCGTATCTTCTCAGTTGGATCTTCTAGGTCCTCTATAGATTCTTTCGTTGTTTTCGATTGGGATATATCATATGGAAGCTGCATAAGGACGGGGTCAAACACAAAATCACACTGTATATCACTCCCTTGAGCTGGAATCGCTCCTTTTAGCTTGTCCCTGATTTTTTCTAACTGAGAGAGACTTAGTGATAATGCAGTCTGATCATCCATAATGAGAGCTTGTATAAGCCCCTCATCACACAAGGTTTTTCCTTCGCTGTGAAAGAACTTGAGTTGCATTCGATAGGCGGTAAGCTCTTTTTCATTGCTGTCGAGAAGAATAAAGCCGTGGAGATTTCTTTGGTTGGAGCTTTCTTTTTGAAAATTCCATTTTTTAATTTGATTGAATTTAAGAAAGAAAAGAGCGGCTTCTGCTCTTTTGCGTAAATCGATATTGTTAAGAGTGACTAAAGATGAATCGTTTTTAGATGTGTCTAGGGATTGTTCATAGAGCGCAAATGATAAAATCTCTATAAAGTTCTGGGTGTTTTTTTCATCAGGAATAAATTGCTTCAGGTAGTTGATTTTTGAGAAGTTTGAAATAGATTCTTGAGTGTTTTTTGGTATTGTAAAGTGTAAGTGTCTCAAGAGGCTGTAAAGGGCGCAGTTCGCAATTTCTTTGCTATCAAGGACTTCACTAGAATAGGAATAAAAGATGGTGGTGAGTAGGCGCTTTAAGCCTGTAGAGACATTAGAATCTCCTTGACTTTGCGGGCTTACAAGAGGAATCGCCCAATATCCTCGGCCATTTGAGTAGATGAATTCTTTTAATGTTTTGTAGAGAAGATAATTGTTTTTGAAAAGGGTGTCGATTCCGTTAAATAATTTGTTATAAACAGAGGTTGCAATTTTTTTTTGTTCGATTGTTAATGAAAGAAATGTATTTTGGAAAGCTTTGAACAAGGCTTCAAAATCTATATTTTTTTCTCTAGCTATTTGGTCAACGGGCTTTATGACCTCTGAAGCCGAATTTTTATTTCCATCAATCATTGATGGTTGTTTTGCTTCTAGGGTTATAGAACGAAGTCGGTTTAATATCTCTTTCAGTTTATCGGGCATTGTTTGGATTGAGTGAAAGCTCGATTTTATCGGCGCAGAGCCGTTTAAGTTGTTTATTCCTGAAAGTGCGTTAATAAGTAAAAGCTTTGAATTATCGTCTGGATGGTGCTTGTATATTTTTTTTAAAAAGATCAATTTACATTCAGAGATTCCTTGAGTAATATCTTGGTGTGTGATTGATTCGCTTGGAGTTTCTGTATTACCCTTTTGTATCCTGAGCAATAATTCGTTCCAATCAACGTGAATTTCAAATTTCAGGCTTTGGACGAAATCAAAAAAAATCAAGAGCGACTGGTGAGGGTTTGCTAGATCGAGTTCAGCATGTTTATGATATATAAATTCTAGAATATTTCTTTGAATGGGGTCGATTTCTTTAGAAGAATCCAAAATGCATCCGAGAGGTGTTGGAGGGAGGAGCGCTGGGCTATCAGGCTTAGATACCAATGCTTTACAAGCAAAATCACTTTTTTCATAATCAGGGTAGTAGCGACGTATAAACTCTATCATTTCCTGCTGTAGATTCAGCTTGGTACCTCTTGCAAGAAGTAATTCTTCTGATGAAGCATATTTCTGTAGATCGGAGTAGAAAGATGAAATATTTGAGTGTATTTGCGACAAGAAAAAGAAGGTATTGTTCGGTAAACGATCAGCCTTTGGGCTTGATGTGATGGCAAGGGCATTTAAATATCTTTCTAAGAATCGAGCCCAGCTCCGCTTTTCATAAGAGTCTTTAGGATTTGCCTTTGGAAGAGGTTGATCTTCGTGTTGAATATCTGGAGATCGATAAAATCTGAGACCATAAATAAAATAAGCTGACAGAATGGTTTCACATTTGTCTGTTGGTTTTGTTATTCGTTTCCAAGCATTAAATAATGCCATCAGTATGTCATTTTGCATTTTATGCATTTTTACTTCACTTGGAGGAGACAATAACACTCCGCGCTCTGTCATACGGGTGCGGTATTCTTTAAGCTCGTTCTCGGGGCACCGACTAAAAAAATTGACTAAAGCCATTTCTAGTGATCTATAAGTTCCAAGAACAATACCAAACTTAAAAGGAGTGAATGAAATGAGTAGTTTATTTTGTAGGTAATGAGGATTTTTCAAATTGGAAGCGGATCCTGAAGGCGTCGAAGCAGGAGATGCGCTCATTTGAGGAGGGGTTTTTAATATAAGAGGCATGGATCGTGGAAGGATTTGCCCTAAACCTCTTACCGCTGGATTTGCAGCTTGTGGATATATTATTTTTCTTGGCAAGGTTTGCAGATTGTTCAAATTGGACGCTGATTCTGAAGCCGTTGACGAAAGATCGCTAGTTCCTCCTTGAGGATTATTAAATGGAACCAAAGATGGTTGCGACGAAGCGTTAATATCTTGATTTGTGTCGCCCATCATACGGTTTGATTCTGACGGAATTGTATTATTTATTTTCATGGTATAGATGGTATTTAATTTTTAATTGCCGGAATTTATCAAATTTATTTTTTTTGATACAAATCGATTTAATTCCAGTAAAAATATGTTTCTGAATAAAAATATAATTTATTTTAATAATAAAATATGTTTACAATGGTCATATTAATTTAATTTTAAAGGTTTTTAATATGACTATAGATCCATATCTTATCTATACACAATCAACCACGTCCGTTTACCCACCACTTCTTCTTGATCTTGAAGGCAAAGTTGAGACTTCGACTCCAGAAGGGTCTTCTTGGCTAACGCAAGCATATGAATCTGTAGCTCATGTTTCCAGAAAAATAAAAAACTCAATTTGGGGTGCGGCTGGTATAGTAAAAGATAAAGTTGCACAAATCTGGGACAAAGCTGAGAAAGTGTCTTATATTGGCAGCGGCTTTAAGTATATGAGAGAAAATGGGAAAAAACCAATAGTATTAAGCGGGCTTTGGGGTCTTGCTATAGCTACAAATGCGATAGATCAAAATGGAACTCCAACTGCCGTAGCTGCTGAAATAGCCGCCTCATCAACAAAAAAACTCTTTAAGAAAGTGTCTTTTCTAGGGAAGGCGGCCTTTATTGGGTTTGGAGCATTAGCTGCGTATGGCGCTGAAACTCTCTGTAAATCAACTCCAGGCCTACAAAATGTCTCATTTTTGAGTATGGATATACTTCTTGGTATGATGCTTCTTAAAACAGTTGCAAAGCAGGTCATGAAGCCTCCAAAAAATGAAAAAAACGCACCTCAGGAAAGTGATCGATCGGTAGAGCTAGAAAATGCTGCAGCTTCTGATGTGGTTGAGGATTCTCCTCTGAGTGATGAAGAGAAAGGGCAGATCAATCATCAAGTAGAGAAACTGGATCTTCTTTATAAAACAAAGGCTTCGCCATCAAGTCTTCAACAGGCTTGGGGAGATCTTAGGCATCTACTCTTTGATTCTGATCCGGCTACGGGGCTTGCTCCTTTATGGATGCGTCTTGGTTTCCTAGGTACCACATTGGCTGGGATGATGATTGGCACCAAATTCATTCCTCAAGGGATGCTTGCTGTAGCTCTTACAAAGTCTGCATCTGGTGCCTCCAAAGCATTTTTGGAAAATTATCCATACCCTATAAGCACGATTATGATGGGAACTCTTATTGGTGGAGCATATGCTGCAAAAGATCTCCACTCCACTCTCTATCTAGAGGGAATATCACTTCATACAGCTTATTCAAAAAGGCAGTTAAAACTTTGGATGGATCCAAAGGACCAGGATGATTCGGATGATGAGAATGATGAAATTGTCACACAAGGAGCTCGTAGCTTACAGCAAGTAGACCCTCAAACATACTATGAGAGATTTAAGTTCAAGGCTCAGGCTGCTAAAGAGCTTTTAGATACCGGCTGTCAAAAGGTAGTTCAAGCCGCAAAATCTATATCCAATAAAATCGGAGATAAAGCGGCATTATGTCTTCCACAGTTTGTTATAGATGCGTATACAAAATGCGATGACGGAAAGCCTCCTGTGGGCAAAAGAATAACGGTATTGGCTCTTACAACACTTACAGCTGCTCTTGCGAGTGGTATGTGGCCAAAGCAGGTTGTTGAAACTACAGCTATGACTTTAGCCTCAGGAACATGGGTCCCTTTAATTTGGGGTCTTGGGCTTATCCCAAGATATGTAGTTTCCGGAGCGACTTATGGGGGAGCTGTATTGCTGAAGAAGGCTGTAGCAAGTGTGCCATTTGTTAATAATATCCGATTCAATGACCTTGCGTTTGTTACATTTTTAGGCCTTGTGAAAAAGGAATGTAAAAAGCTTATCGATGGGTAACTCTCGCTTGAAGGTTTCTAGGACTTTTGACCTAAAGCGTCGAGCCCGATGGTCAAAATGTGCTTATAGAAGTTGAAATCGCTGTGAGCACTATGCTCACCAGTTCAACAAAAATCATCGTGAAACGGCGATGGCTTCACGATGATTTGTTAAAATAAGCAGTATGTTTATGCAATTTGAAAGCCGCTTCCGGCCATACCTTCTGTAAGCAGTAAGTTAATCTTTTTATCGAAGGTCTTCTGATCAAGGTATTCTGCTGAAAGCTCAAGGGTGAAAAAGCAGGTATGTGTAACAGGAACGAATTCTGGCCCTCGGTTGAAGAGTTCTATCTTTAACTGATTTGGCCCAAGGGTATTGTTTGAGGTCACGGCTCGTACAAACTTTGTGAGATCTTTGATTGACGCTCGCTCAATCCAGCTTTTCAGGTAGCCTTTCGTTTTTTCTTTGAGTTGTGGATCGATCGAGGAGCTGGAAGGGGTTTCTTCCCAATCTAATTTGTTCAGAAGAGCCTCTTTCGATAATTCTCCTTCAATCCTTTTTTGTATGTTGTCACTTGTCTCCTGATAAAGATTGCTCCAGCTCTCTGCACCTATTTTATTCCTTATCTCTTGCACGATTATTCGTATGGCATGAAATTGGGTGTCTGATTCTGCTGCTTCCATAATCTCTTTCTTGAGGAGCTCTCTGTTTTTTTGATTCTCAAAGTAGCTGCGCGCTTCCAGAGCATCTCCGTGCATACCAATAAAGATATAGGCTGAAGTAAGGATGCTTTCTTCGATGTCTCGTATGTTATTGTCGCTCCTGTCGATTAACCTCAAAAATCCAGAGAAACTCCTGTAATGAAGGTAGGTTGAAAGGTTGTTGTTATCGGATGTTATATCCAGTGCTGCAAGAGATGGGTGCGCAAGAAAAGCGATTTTTTGGTAGACGTCCGTAGAAAAAAGAGTTCCTGTTTTGAAATAGGAATTCTCGGGATAGCATAGAGCAAAAATTCGCCCAATGGTGCGATAACAATCGATATCTTCTTTATCAGTCAACCGTGGAAGCTTCTGATGATTCATTACAAGCTTTCCGCTCATTGAGCTCTCTGCAAATAGAGTCTCCATAAGACGTGAAATAAAATCTCTCCGTACGCCTCCAATATCGATAGCTGCAGAGAGTTCTCCTTGTAATTGATAATATATATTCGGGAAGGGCTTGTTTTGTAACAGGTGGGTTCCCAGTTCAAGGAGCAGTTTACGTGGATTTGAGGAGATTTCATGGAGATCAACATATATTTTAGTAAATTCCAGCGGAGTGGAGTCTCCTATGTAAACCTGTGCAGGCGAAGGAATCTCTGGCATTTCATTCCTTAATAAAAGGCAACCTTCACAGTTGAGCTCTTCACAGGCGGGTAATGCCTGTGGAAGCGCTTGCAAAGCTCGACAATGAGAGCAGTCAAGCTTTTGGCATAAAGGAAGCTCTGGAATCGCGCTCAAAGTGTAGCAGTTTTTGCAGTTAAGGTTTTGGCACAAAGAAAGATCTGGAAGCCTACTCAAAGAGAAGCAATTATAGCAGGAAAGCTCTTGGCACGAAGGAAGTTCGGGAAGTGTTCTTAAAGAACCGCAACCAAAGCAGTTAAGCTTTTGACACAAAGGAAGCTCAGGAAGTGTGATCAAAGAAGAGCATCGTCCGCAGCTAAGCTCTTGGCATAAAGAAAGCGCAGGAATTGTCCTCAAAGAGCTGCAAGCAAGGCAGTTAAGCTTTTGACACAAGGGAAGCTCTGGAAGTGTGCTCAAAAAAGAGCAATGAGAGCAGTCAAGTTCTTGGCAAAAAGGAATCGCTGGAATATTTATTAAAACGTCGCAATGAGAGCAGTCAAGCTTTTGGCACAAAGGGATCTCTGAAACACGAGTCAAAAGGCGGCAATGAGAGCAGTCAAGCTTTTGGCATAAAGGAAGATTTGGAAGCGTGGCTAAAGAGAAGCAATGAGAACACTCAAGCTTTTGGCATAAAGGGAGCTCAGGAACTCTGATCAAAGAATAGCAGTGAGAACAGATAAGTGTTTTACATGCAGGAAGCTCTGGAAGTGTTGTAATTGAGGGGGAGGATATTATTACATATTCTAATTTTGTTGCTTTTTGCAGTGTTCTTATGATGATTTCATCATCTACGTTTTTAAAATCTCCAAATCGCAAATGAGGCAAGAGCTGAGACAAATTATCATTGGACGAAAGAAGGCTTTGAACAGCGCTAAACGGTAATTTATTTGCGGAGATATAATGAGAAAGTGCGATAAAGCACTCCTCAGAAGGATTTTTATGGATTTTGCAGATTTCTTTCCAAAAGTCTGAAAGCCCTAATTGAAGAACCTGATGATATTTTTTGCCTTGTTCGGGTAAAGCTTCAACTACTGTTTGATGCTTTGGGAGGTTTAACCCTGCTGTCTTGTAAAGCAGAGAAGTCAGTTGATATAAATTGTCTGTTCCAAGCGATTCAAGAGTTTTTTTGTCAAAAAGCGTGCTGTATTTGGCCCAGCAATCGCGCATTAGGAGATCGTCTCCTTCTATCTGTATGTATTCCAATGCATCTATGGAAGATTGAATCAGATCTTGATTAAACACCAGGTAATCGTCTTGGATCTTCTCTCTCAAGCTAATGGCAAGGTGTACGACTCGTGTGATCTTGGGATTAGCTTCTATTCTCTGAATAAGATTTTTTCTCAGTATTGGTGTTGATAGATCAACCTCTTTCAATATGTCAAAAATCAATTTTTGCTGATCTTTTGAAAGAGATGAAAGCTCTTCGTTGGTATAAAATTTTTCAGAAGCATCAAGCAGTTTTTGATGTACTTGATTTGTTGCTTGTGTGTTTTGTTGGGACAGCTGGATTTTCATTACGGTAATTAATAAAAATAAAATTAATACATTTTATTTTTATATGTTTATTGAATCAATAAATAAATAAGAAATTAGCTCATTAATTTATATGAATAACTAAGATTTTTCAGAGAATTGTCGTACTTGGTCTTAAAACTTAAAAGCCTGCAAATCAACTCTAAGGCATTTTATTAAGCTCGTCTTTTCGCGTGTGTCTTTTAATTTTAATTTTCTATTAAAAAGGTGGAAATGTCATTACCCGGAGTCTTTGTGAGTATCGATAAAGTATCACCTGAACCGTTGCGGCCAGACGAGATCGACTCTTTGAAGAATTCGAAGGGAAGAAGAGGTCGATTAAAATTAGAAAATTCTTCTCAAGTCCCTATAGAAAGGAAAATTTCAGTAGGACATGAATGTGATGATACCCATCTTCATGAGTTTTTAAACACTTCTCAGGATACCCTAAAACCTAAAAGTCGGTTGGTCAGAAAACGTTCGCGTGAAAAAGATATTGAGAAGCAAACATCTCCTTCGAATATTGCCAATAAAGTATTTCAGCATGGAGAACAACAACAGCTTCACCTACGCATTCAAGCTGGTGATATGCCTCCAAAGGCCAAGCGGATAAAAAATAAAGAGGGAGCCTTAAGATGTTTAGATAAACTCAATAATGAAAATATCTTAACGAGGCTTCAGAAGGCTAAGTTCTATTTACCTCCTAAAGAGTTTAGTGAATTTATAACCGAGCATAAAGATCTAATAGTCAATGAGATAGCGAATGATTTAGATGCAACTTCTCGTAAGCCGAAAGATTTGATCGATCCTAAGTTCTTCTACTTGGCAACTCTTCATGATTTTTTTAGAGAATGCAATAGGGAAGATATCCTTTTAAAAATTGTACAAACACCTTTAATTGATTCGAAATTGCCTGACCTGCTGAGAAACGAGATTCTGAGCGCGGACAAGAAACCTCTATCTATTTGGGATAAGCTGCTACCTCTAACAGATTATGTAAAAAATTATGGAGAAGCACTTATTTCGGCCGCAAGACAAAGTCCAAATGGTTTCGCAAAGGAAGGCCGTAAAGGTAAAAACCTACCCTTCAGTATAGTAGCCTTTAAAAGTGAATCTACAAATGAAGTTTCATTATTTGTCACAGGAAAAGTATTAGGTCAAGGCAGCTATAAATTAGCCAAAACGCTTATTCCAACATCCAAGAATCCTTTTTTGGTAAAAGCTTCAGCTCATCGGCCGATTAGGAGTGATGCTCGTGTAGATTTTGAAAAGGAAGCCTTTATATCCAAGACTCTTCATGAAAAGCAGGTTCCAAATATCTTAAAAATTTGGCAGGTTTCAAGCGGCAGCAGAGTGAGGAACTTATCCGAGATATGCAACAGAGGAACGCTTCTATCGGTGAATGAAACTTTGGACTTTTCTGAAAAACTGCGATTAGTAATTCAGTTGTCTCAAGCCATAGAGGGTATGCATAAAGCTGGCTACATTCATATGGATCTTAAGTTAGAAAATGTATTTGTGACTGCAGATTCAAACAATAAACTCTCAATACGGTTAGCTGATTTTGGTGCTGCAGAACCTTGGATTGAGGCTGCTCCTAAATCGGTTTCATGGGTAGGCTCCACATTCCCTTCTCCTGAAATTTTGAATGCCGATTTAGCTAAAATTCCATCTCATATTACACCTGCAATTGATGTTTGGGCATTCGGACTTATCTTGTTTAATATTAAATATAGTAAAAATACAACAGGTTTTGGGCTAAATCACGTTCAAGGGCGAAGGAATAGAACAGCCTTTGATGCCCATGTAAATAATATTCATGTTCTATTAAGATCATCCCCGAATGGTGATGCTTACGATCTCTTGGTGAAAGATATGCTATCCACAAATCCTGGAGAGCGTCCTTCAGCGTCTGAGGTTGTTTCTCGACTCGTCAGTTATGCAGCAACTGTACATCCAGTAGCCCTTAAAAAAAATTCAAATAGCCAAGTTGAGCTCAGTTGGGTATCGAAACTGCTCAGCTTGATTTATCCTGTTGGCTATTAAGGGGGGTATAAGTAGTCAAAAGGTCTATATCATTTTCTGGGAGTCGATATATGTATAAGTTTTGCCCCTTTTATGTTTGATTCAAGCACCTGTATCTGAAGGGGACCAAACTGAATCAGGTCTCCTTTATCTGGAGGGCGTCCTAGGACCCTTAAAAGCAGTTCTTGAAATGTTTTTGCAGAGGTCCTCGGTAGATCAAGATTGAATTTTGTTTCAAATTCAGCGATCAACATTGAAGCATCAATTTGCTTTTCAAGGAGTGTTACCGGTTTCGAAGGAATCCTTCTATTGTTCCCAAGAAGTACAGCACTTAACAGTGCATCAAGAGTAATTATACCCTGTATTGATCCTGATTTGTCGACAACGCATGCGTAGGATTTATTCATTCTCTGCAGCTTAAGAAGGGTGTCTAGGTTATCCTGAGTTTCTTCTACAACTATGGAGTCAATCTTTACTTCATCGAGTATTTGATTTTTGTTCAGGTGAGTAAGTGATTTGATAGATGAAACAATAAGTCCGTGGCTTGTGTTTGATGCAAAATAGTCTTTCCCTTGGCTTATAAGTTGTGTGAGCGCCTGTTGTACGGGTATGTATGGATTCAGTGATAGCAATTCCGTGATCGGAATCATTCGTGAGTGAACGGTTTGCCCTTTTGAAGATATCATTGACTCTATTAGTGTTCTCAATCGATGTTCTGTTTCCTCCGAGGGCCCTGCATGATGCTCTTCTAGTAAATGAAACAGCTCTTCTCTTGCTAAATGAAGGGGTTCTTTGCTTTGAAAAAACTTTCCAAAAAGAAGTCTGAATATTGCTATAAGAGGTGTCAGTATTGGCGATATGAGTTTTGATGTTGCCCAGATAAAATGAGCTGAGACACGAGCTGTTTTATCGGGATATCGACGTGCGACAAACATTGGAACAAGTTCGCCTATAATGAGTACATACGGAATATGAAAGAGCGCCGACCAGTTCGGGTTATATCCAAGGCTCCAAAATACTTGACGTGCAGCTTCAGAGCTGAGAATCAATGTGAGATTTACTCCAAGAAGTGTGGCTCCAAATAATGTAGCAGGTCTTTGTAGAAGAGCTGCCAAAAGCTTTGCGCTAGAATCTCCCCGTCGTGAAGCAATTTCTAGACGGAGTTTGTTACATGAAATAATAGCCATTTCGCTCATGGAGTAAAAAGACATGGCAAGGGTGAAGACAAGGGTCATCAAAATCCAGAAAATTAAACCGATCCATTGACTCTCCATGAAGTTCCTTGCTCTTTACTCAATCTGTTGCTTTGAGGGGGCTTTAATAAAGCGTACTTCTGCTTTTTCTACTGCTTTGCTCGTGGCTTCAATAACACGAATTTCAACACCTTGGGAGGTTATCTTTTCTCCTCTTTGAGGGATGCGGCCAAGCTGTTCGCATATCCATCCATTCAACGTAATTTGATGGTAGAGGCTTTGTAATTCGATAGTGAAATAATCATTTATTATCTCCAGAGGAATCATCCCTTTAACAATAAGCAGGTCCTGCTCTTTCTTAATAATGAGGGGATGTTGAGCTATGGCCACTTGAGTAGTAAGGAGTTGATGAATAAGATCCTCTTTTAGTACATAACCAGACGTTAGGCCATACTCATCGACAACACAGGC
Organism: uncultured bacterium; assembly: GCA_964577935.1. Classification (GTDB taxonomy): domain Bacteria; phylum Chlamydiota; class Chlamydiia; order Chlamydiales; family FEN-1388; genus JABDGV01. The sequence continues at coordinate 17,127 of CAZOAJ010000005.1, forward strand.
CATTTCTTGCCCTTCTTGAACCATTTTAAAGCAGAGTGCTCCAATAGACATCATTTCAGGTATAAAAAGAATTGGATTGATCAGCTTTTCACGGAGGTGGGAAGTAAGATGAGTTGATATAAGTTGGTCATCAGCGCTCAAATAGCCAACTGGGATATCTAGCTCTGTTTCAAAAACTATAAGTGGATCATGAGAGGGAGTGATTTTCTCTGATTGAATATATGTTTTTTTTGAAATTGTCTTTAAAGCGAGCCTGGGAATCATTATTTCCTTAATTTGCTTTTGGTCAATTTCCATAAATGAAGTAAGCAGGTCAGCCTCTCTTTTTGTAAGTACTCCCTGATTTCCACAGGTTTCCAGTAACTCTTCGATCTCTTCTTGGGCAGGTTTTGGCGTTCCTTTTAGAAAGGACATGAATGGGTATGAGATAAAATCTGCAAGAGTCAAAATAATTTTACGGAAAGGCGAGAGGATTTTTTCCAGGTACCAAAAGATGTATGTTGAAAAGTTAGAAACAGAGGAACTCCAAATTAAACCTAGATTTTTGGGAATGAATTCCCCAAAGACAAGAAGAAGTAGGAATGGGAGTACTACCTTTAGAGTCCAACCTCCAGTTTGAGAATCAAAGAGGTCTGATGAAACATTCTGAACAAGGACGTTCGCGATTGTGTTTAACATGAAGATTGTTACTAGCAGCGTTCTTGAATCATATAAGAGCTCAGCTAGACGATTCTTTTGTAGGGATTGGGACGTTTTAAATTTTTTTAATTGCGATGATGGGATGGAGAAAAAAGCTACCTCTGCACAGGAAAAAAACGCTGAGCACATTGTTAATATAATGAGAAGAATAACCTCGCTTGTCATAAAGAGCTATTCTGCTCCTCAGGTATAAATAAAACTCTCTGCATTCCCTTTGGAACAACACCCAGCTTTTCGATGAGAGCTTTTTCTCCGGCAGCAGGATCCGATAGTGAATTAACCTCTTCCTGAAGGTGAGCTAGTCGCTCTTTTTTTGTAGCGAGTGTTTGCTTATATTCTCTTTGGAGCTTGAAAAGAGGTTTTTTTTCTTCCTCAATTTTATTTTCAAGATACGTATAAATAAACGTTAACAAGGTTATCCATACGGAGAGGCAAATTAAGGGCAGCTTCGATTGGATAAGCCTTTTCTTTGACTCAAACGACATCGACACTGCCCCATATTAAGATGAATTTTAACTCGAATCAATAACATTAGACGATTATTGAATGAGTTAGACCATAGGTCCTACGATTCCAACTTGGTTCATATATTTACCTTTTCTATCGGCATATGAAACACGGCAAGGATCGCCTTCAAAGAACACTACCTGAGCGATGCCTTCATTGGCATATATTTTTGCAGGAAGTGGTGTGGTATTTGATATTTCAATCGTAACATAGCCTTCCCAACCGGGTTCAAAAGGCGTTACGTTTACGATAATTCCGCACCTTGCATAGGTTGATTTGCCGATACAGAAAGCCAACACAGTCTTTGGTATTCTAAAGTATTCTACCGAGCGAGCAAGAGCAAATGAATTAGGAGGAATAATGCATTCATTTGTTTTCATGTCTACAAATGAGTCCTCTCTGAAATGCTTTGGATCAACTACGCTATTATAAACATTCGTAAAGACTTTGAATTCGTCTGCAACCCGTATATCATATCCAAAGCTTGATAGCCCGAAACTAACAATCTTTTCCCCTTCAGGATGGAATCGAATGAGATGATCAACAAATGGTTCAATCATTCCATCTTGAAGTGCTCGTTTTTCAATCCATTCATCGTTTCTTAGCATAATTGTATCTCTCGTAGAGTTTTGTATATTTATAGGCTAAGTGCCTGATATTTTTCCGCAGGTTCTCGTAATTAAATACCTTGCCGTTTGTAGAGGGTGAGCTAGCATATAATGAAGTGACCTTGGAATTGTGACTTCACAAAGAGGGCGCTCAATGCACTGTGGTTGATTAAGGCATTCTAGGAGCCATTTCTTGTGTAAAAAAAAGAGTTTATTCGGTAGCGAATGTAGGTCAAAGAATTGGGCATCAATTGTTTCTTTTTTGTCAAAATGAGGAGTAGGATTATTTGTGGTGCAAAGGAATAGGTAGGTATCTGCAGCAATTTTGCTTTGTGTTCGCAGAATTCTTGAGAGCCGTGCTTCATCAATGCGTATTGAAGCCTCTTCTAGAATCTCTCTTCTACAGGCTTCTTCCGGATTTTCTCCTGGATCAATGCCTCCTCCGGGAAGAACCCATAATTTAACATCAGCTCTAAGTACTAAGAGAACCTGATTTTTAACATTTTGAACGATTCCTAGCGATGCAGGCTTCACGAATTATCCTCAAATAGAGTAGTATATTTACTGTTCTGCCCAGGTGGTGAAATTGGCAGACACGCCAGACTTAGGATCTGGTGCTTCACAGCGTGTAGGTTCGAGTCCTATCCTGGGCATTGCCGAATGTTTGCGATCAGTCGCAGGCATTCGGTTTTTTTATTTTCCCTCTCTTTGCTTCTCAGTATATCACTTGATTCTCAAAACTTGCTATTTGTAACTCTATCTTGATTTAGTCAGCTAAATTTTGCATATAGATGATCTAATCAAATCGAGAGTTCACATGAAATTACCCTCCCTCGTCAAGAATGTAACGTCTTTGAGCGAACAAGACCAAGGAGTGCTCAATCAGCTTCAGGCTAGGCTTGATGACGCCTCATCTCGATTTCTTGGGTATCCTACAAACGCCTCGTTGTCATTTTCAGAGCTTGCTCCCTTTCTTGATTATACGATCAATAATGTTGGGGATCCATTTACTCTCAGCAATTATGGAGTTAACACGCATATCTTCGAGCAGGAGGTTCTCCATTTTTTTGCAGATCTGCTCCATGCTCCAAAAGATGAATGGTGGGGATATGTTTCAAATGGTGGTACCGAAGGTAATATGTGGGGAATATATCTTGGGCGTGAGCGCTATCCAGATGGAATTCTCTATTTTTCAGATGATACTCATTACAGTATTTCCAAAATCGCTCGTGTGCTCAATATGAGGCATGTGATTGTTCAATCGCTACCCAGCGGTGAGATTGATTATACAGCGTTGTATCATGTAATTGATGAAACAAAACCGGTTATTTTAAATCTCAACATTGGAACGACAATGAAGGGAGGGATTTGTAGAATCGATAAAGTCCTTGAAGTTCTCAAGCGTAAGGGAATAGAAAAGTTTTATATTCATTGCGATGCTGCTTTGTTCGGTATTATGCTTCCCTTTATTGAGAATGCACCTCCTTTCGATTTCCGTTTTCCAATAGATAGTATTACTATTTCAGGGCATAAGTTCTTGGGATCACCAATACCTAGTGGAATAGTGATTGCTCGTAAAGGGGATGTCGATTGTGTCAGACGGCATATAGAATACATAGGATCCTCAGACTGTACTATTTCAGGTTCACGTGATGGTTTTAGCGTTCTTATACTTTGGACAACGCTTAAAAAATTAGGGATCAAAGGAATCTCTGAATCAGTTCAATACTGCTTAAAGATGACTGACTATACACTTGAAAAAATCCATGCAATCGGTTGGCCGGTATGGAAGAATGAGTTTTCTAATATAGTTGTTCTCAAACGTCCCGAAAAGCATCTTATTGAAAAATGGCAGCTCGCAACGCACGGTCCTTGGTCGCACATCGTTGTTATGCCGCATGTGCGCCCAGAAACCATTGATTGTTTTGTTGAAGATCTTCAAGGGATGGCAAGAACAGTGCCTGCTCGTACCTGATAGTCAGAAGATACTTTGTCTTTGTTTGCGGTGGCGATTTCTTTCCAACGCCTGGAAGTCCCATATACCTTTACAGATATCTTTGAGAGAGTGTCTCCTTTTTGGACTGTGTAGGTGCGTATGTTTCCTTGGGAGGTTGTAGAAGAAGTGTTTTTCGCTTGAGTTGCTTGAGTCTTTTTTGCAGGGGCTTGAGGTGTATCGTCCATGCTTGGAGGCTCTGTCGCTTGAGGGGAAGAAGAATCTGTAGCAAGCTCTTGAGCAATAAGTTCTTTTAATGAAGGAGCTGTACTATCTTTTGGTTTGCTTTTGTCTTCTTGATCACTAGAAGGTGCTGTAGTGTTTTCTAAGGGCAATGCAGCTTCATCTGATGATGTCATTGAAATAAATTGAAGCGGCTGTGCACTTTGGGATAGCTGTTGATTCGACTGATTGTTCAATTGGTTTTCAAGAGACTCAACACGTGTTCTGAGTGCTTGAAGCTGCTCTTCAATGCCTTTTGGGGCTTCTTTTGGTTCATCACTAGAACTGAATAAAAGATATGCGGCCAGCATGATAGCTATCCCTGTAAGAGCAAGAGCAATCTTTTTCTGACTTGAGCCTAGTTGTTGATCGGCCAAATGTTCTTGGCCACCATGATCTTTAATTGGATTTCTAAAATCATCAAGCATATACAACCTTAATTTTGCTGGTGTTCATCCTCCTGTTGTGAACGAAAATAGTCAAGCTTTCCGAATAAAAGACCTAATAAACCGCCCGATATATGTGCGCTATTTGCGACTCCAATAGGAAATTGAGTATTAAAAAAAGCCTCTAAAAAGAACGAGCCAATTGAAAGAAAAGAGAGTAGCCCAACAAAAAATAGTAGAAAGGAGAAAGTTCCTGGCTGAACGGTATATCCTTCCCAAGGTCTTGTTTTTATTCTAGTCCAAATGAAGGCTGCATACCCACAAATGACACCCGAAAAACCAATAAAGGCAGGGCCTGAGACGAGATATTGGACAGTATTCGATAAGGCAGCAATGAGAAGAGTTAAGACCAAAAATTTTCCAGTTCCAATCCGGACTTCAATTTGAGGGGCTAGTATAATGAGCCAAACCATGTTGAAGAATAAGTGAAGAAAATCTGCATGGAGGAGCGTAGGTGTAATAAGCCTCCAAACTTCGCCCTGTTTGATTTTTTCAAAGAGAGGTCCCTCTTTGGGGATCGGTTGTTTCTCATACTTGAGGAGAAGGATATCCCATATACCAGTCCATGCTGGCGTTTCAATGGCCTGATTATAAATCTTTAAGGCTGCCTCGGGAAGTGTCTTTGGTTGTGAAAGAGCTTTTTCCCCATACTGCTGTGCAATTGAATCAAAAAGCTCTTGCTGCTTTGGATAATCGAATAAAAAGAGAGAGCGGAGAGGAGTTGTTGTATAAGAAATCCTGTTTGAGCTTGAGTCAAGAGTTGACTCTTCTGGAATAGTCCAGACGCCAGATAAGAATAAAAGACAGCAAATAAAAGTTAATAAACGCGTAAGAGGGCTTTTTTGTTTGATATTCCCTCGCGCTTCAAGATTTGATTTGAGTTTAGCTCGTAAAAAGAGTTCGGTAGGTGATCGTATAAAATGTGGGGCCCGAACAAATTGAGGATGTGGAGGTGAGTTTTGTGCATCCGATGTGGAGTCAGTATGTGTATCGCTTTTTATTGCGGCCTTGAGGCATGACTCTGGTGAATGGATAAACTTTTCTAGCAGAGCTTTGCTCTCATCTGTTTTATCTTCATCTCGAACCCAGATTCTATAGAGTTTTGTTCCAAAGCTCTCCTTGCCCCAGTCTCTATCTTCTTGAGACTCCAATTCATTATCAATAGATGATTTGCTAAGAACCTGAGCGAAGTTTTGGGCTTTTTTTTCATCCGGAGTCGTCCAAATAAGTCGCATAAAATTAGTGTGCTTCGCTTAAGGTTTGAATTTTTTGCAAAATTGAACTCGTTGCAAGGCCTGGAATTCTGTCCACGATATGAAGCCTGGCCCCAATTTCTTTGACAGTTTCTGCTTCGATACAATTCGTTCCATATTCCGCTCCATTGACGTGGATATCAGGGCATATATCCTTTATCAATCTTCGAGGATCCACTTCATCGAACCATGTTACCTTATCAACAAATGCGATCGATGAGATCATTTGAAGCCGATAACTGAGAGGAATAATAGGTCTGTTTAAACTTTTGTATTGTTGTATGGAAGAATCACTATTTAAGGCAACGAGAAGGACATCGGCACATTTGGACGCTTCGAAGAGGATATATAAATGACCTGCATGGAGAAGGTCAAAAGAGCCATTTAAGGTGGCAAGGGTTTTGCCTTGCATTCGGAGATCATCTCTCCACAGCCCGATGTCCTGTGGGGAGATGATTTTCTCTTGAAAGAACGATTCTATGGACTCAGCGTTCATTTTCATGGAAATATTCCGACTTATATTGTTCCTATATGGCTTTCAGGGAAGGCAAGCTTAAACACTTCGTCGTAGTGCTGGACAAAATGAAAGTTAATGCCGTTTTTGATTTCATCTGAAAGCTCGAATACATCCCGGGTATTTTCAATAGGAATAATCAAGTCAGTAAGATTCGCTCTTCGAGCTGCTACAACCTTCTCTTTTACTCCTCCAATGGGGAGAACGCGGCCCGTTAATGTTAATTCTCCTGTCATGCCTAGGTTATTGACAATCGGGGTGTCAAGAAGAAGTGACAAGAGCGAGGTCACCATGGTGATTCCAGCTGAAGGACCATCTTTAGGTGTTGCTCCTTCCGGAATATGCATATGCACCTGAGATTTTTCGAAGAAAGTTCTTCCTGGAGCATATTTATGCATAGCTCCATGTAGATAGCTCCATGCAATTTCAGAAGATTCTTTCATGACTTGTCCGGCTTGTCCGGTCAACTTCATTTCAGTCTTATCGCCAGCAACTTTAATGGATTCGACATATAAAGTTGCGCCGCCCATAGAGGTCCATGCAAGTCCCACAGAAACACCGACAGGCGGTACTTCATAGAGCCTTTCACTATAAAAGAGAGGTTTTCCAACATATTTGGATAGATTGTCGGGGGTAATGCGTACCTTCTTGAGCACGGGTTTCTTTTTCTTTTCGTTGTCTTGAATAATTTCAAGAGCAGCCTTTCTCAGAATTTTTTTAATGTTATTTTCTAAAGATCGAACACCCGACTCTCGAGCATAAAAATGAATCAGCTGTCTTATGGCTTGATCTGTCAGCTCTACTTGTGTCGCCTTGAGTCCGCAAACTTTCCGCTGTTTAGGAATAAGATATCGTTTTGCTATCTGGAGCTTTTCTTCAGCGATGTATCCAGAAAGGCGCATGACATCCATACGGTCAGAAAGCGCTTCAGGAATTGTATCAAGAACGTTTGCTGTAAGAATAAAGAGTACATTAGAAAGATCGCATCGTACATCAAGATAATGATCTAAAAATTCACTATTCTGTTCTGCATCAAGAACTTCTAAGAGCGCTGAAGCTGGATCACCATGATAGGAAGAGCCTATCTTGTCAACTTCATCGATCATGATTACTGGGTTCATGGTTTGACAGTATTTCAGTGCCTGAATAATTTTACCCGGCATGGCTCCAATATACGTTCGGCGATGACCTTTAATTTCGGCTTCATCTCGCATGCCTCCCACAGAAAACCTGAAAAACTTTCGATTGAGAGCTTTTGCAATACTTTTTCCGACGCTTGTTTTGCCAACTCCTGGAGGTCCTACAAGGCAAAGGATATTTCCTTTCAGTGTCCCTGAAAGCTTGGCGACTCCTATAAATTCTAGTATTCGCTGTTTTAGATCCTCAAGGCCATAGTGATCTTTTTGGAGAATTTTTTCAGCTTCCTGAATGGTGTTTATATCATTCTCTTGCACGCCCCAAGGGATGATGGTAAGCCAGTCAAGATAGTTTTTGCAGAGGGCATATTCGGCCGATTGCGGTTCAAGAGATGAGATCTTATCGAGTTCTTCTTGAATTACAGAGCGTATATGCGGTGGGACCTCGCGATCTTTAATACGTCCTTCGAATTTGTCTCGATCAACCGTTTTATCATCTTTTTCAAGCCCAAGTTCGCGCTTAATTGTTTTCAGCTGTTCGCGTAAATAGAACTCTTTTTGTGTTTTATTTATAGCTGATTCGATCTTTTGGTTGATGCTATTCTGCAAACGACTTAGATCAAGTTCCTTTTTCAGAAGAATAAGCGCTTTATCTATTCTTGATTGAACTTCAAATGTTTCTAAAACATCTTGGAGATCTTCACGAGAGGCGGTTGTTAAGGCAACGGCGAAATCGGCCAATTTTCCAGGTTCTGTAAAGTCGGAATGACTTAAGAAAATCTGAAGCTCTTCTTTAAAAAGAGGATTTAGTTTTAAAAGATCTTTGATGGTTGAGATAATACTTATAGCATAGGCTTTAAGTTCTTCTGATTGGCCTGTTTTGTCTGTATGGTAGCTTACAGAGGCTTTTAAGCAAGGAGCGTTTTTTACTTGCTTTCGGATCTCAATCCGTTGTTCCATATTCAAGATGACTTGAGCGCCGCCTTGTTCCATAGGAATAATTCGTAATATGCGAGCAAGAACCCCGGTCTTATAGATATCGTCATAACCCACTTTATAGATATCTACCTCTTCACGTTTCGTGAGAGTGAGTCCTACGACTTTCTGATCTGAGTTCGATATTTCCTTGAGAGCTTCGTAGTATGGTCCAGGCTCAATCATAAGAGGAGCTGCCATGCCGGGAAAAAAAGGACGTCGCTGTATGGGGAATAGATAGAGCTGGTCAGGGAGGCCTTTTTTGCTTCCGCGACCTTTTTTTCTGGGTTGCATTGATTCGATTACCGCATTTTCTAATTCTTGTGCTACATCAGATGTTTCAGTAAAATCCACGAGATCTCCTCTGAATCAGAACTTTATCAAGTGCCAGAGCATAACATGACTTATCATTGGGATTAGTCTACTTGTTATGTATTCGTTTGTCCAGGAAGGTTTAGTAGTTATTTGAGGATTGCTCCAGAAAACATGCGCTGAAGGAGCTTTATCTAATCTTAAATTAAAATCCATATAAATAACCAACATAATAACTAAAAAGGTTTTAGATGAATGTTGCGAGGGTTTTAAGTGATTTCCATTCTATTGATATATTGAGAAGCGCGCATGGGACTGTTGTTAAAGAAATGAATGCATTTCATGAGGTCTTCAATGGGGAAGATCTAGGTCAGGGGCTTAGTGCAGTATCTTCGGTTATAGGGAATGGAATCCTGAGCAGAATTAAAAGTATATTTGCAGCATGTTTATGCCTATATGATTTTGTAAAAGGAGTAGCGGTAGTACGAGTTTTTACACCTATAGCCATTCTTTTCGACAGTGGAATAACGCCTGAATCCCTTGCAAGAACAGCTGTTGCAATCGGTATTATTATTTTAAAAGCAGCTCTTCGTTGTGCAAGCTCCGCATTGTCCATCATATTGCCTGAACTTACTTTGGGGTTATTTAAACTTCATCAAGTCATAATGGAATTGGATGCTCTCAGCATAGGGCTTCGGTTGAATCTTGAGGAATCAGGCATTGGTCAAAGTGAAAGAGGTCGTCTCAACGGAGAGGTAGATCTATGGACCCGTTGGACCTTTCGGACAAATTTTGCATCCCGGTGCGCAAATTTCATTGCGGTAGAACATGATCGTCCAAGGAGATACAGTTCTTCTATTATTAATTCCCTGAACGAATTGGGGTATTATTTGGATAGTAATAATGTGGTTCGTTCACGTCGAGATCTGAGGAATCAAAGGAATTCAGAGCTTGCTGAAACGCCTTTCTGTAGTGAGTTTTTAAAGGAAATCGAATCTGAGGGAAATCTACTTATTGATCAAGGTCTGTACACGAGAGATGATGTTGAAGATTTTTCTACCGGATATCAAGCAGTATGCAATAGGGCAATCTTTAAGGCCTTAATTCATTTGTTTGATTGCACTGAAGAAGGCCAGCTTATTTATCGCGAGTCGGGAGCTGAGGTGTCTGAAGAAGATGTTATTGATCAAATGAGCCCTCATATAGATTCAATCAGAAAGGTTGTACTGAGTTATAAAGATTTATCAAAACATGTAGCACAGGCTCAAGAAACAGAGATAGATGAAGTACAAGCAGCAGTTTGTGAACAAGTCCTTTGGCAGCTCTGTTTTGACCAAGATGATATTTTGAAGAAACTTGATCATGTCAGAGAAGAGTTTGATCAATTTAAAGACGTTCTTGCCCATTCATCTTTTGAAACTGAAGCGCTGCAAAATTTGAAAGAAATTTTATTGATCGTTCCAAATCTAAGAATAGAATTGGTTGAAAGATCACTCTTGAATAATAGTGAGTCTCGCACTTCATCAATAAGTGAACAATTCCAGGCTGCTTGTGCACGTCTCAAGAATACACAAACTGAAACAATATAAGTCGTTCTATATGCACCACTCAAGGATGTAAAATCGTATTTTGCGTTCTTGAGTGCCGTCTTGCCTACAAAGGTAACCATTTCTCTCGAACATTATGGCGTTTGGTTCGATGCCTTTTTATTTCTTGTTCAACCAGAGTTTCGTTATTTGACTTGCCCTGTTTTTCGATAATTTTTTGCCGCAGTTCCTCGGCTTTTCTCTTCAGGGACTGAACGCGAAGCTTCTCCTCATCTGTCATCCTTTCCTTTTTTCTAAGAGAAAGAACCTCTTGTAAGCTTGTTCCTAACTGTTCATATCGATCCTTGATCCCTTGCTGTTTCATCCAGAAAATATGCCTACGGAGTACCAGGAGCTCGGACGGAGGCTTTTCTACCATCTCCTTGGTGATCACTGGTTTATCAGGTAAGATAGCTTTTTGAGGAGGAGATCTTCGCGGAGACGCCTTCTCGAGCGTATCGATTTGTGCTTCAATTTGTGTTTCGACTTCTCTGTCGTTTGCTCCGCTCTCCACGCTTTCAGGAGTCGTTTGTTTATCAGAAAACTCCTCTTCAATCAATTTTTCAACAGGATCCTCTGAAAGAGGACGTTCTTGTTCATTTAATCCAAAATATTCTTCTGCTCTAGAGGAGGTGAGGGGTTTTCCTTGGGAAAGTTGTTCAATTTGCATCTTAGTCAAGGCTTCATCGAACTGTTTTTCGGCTTTGGAATAATCTATTTTTTGGCGCATGACTAATCCCTAAAATAATGATTGACGCGAACGAGTTTCAATCTTCCTGGATTATATCACTTTTTTTAATCACAAGCAATTATGTGGAAATGACGAGGTGAGTGAGTAAGAACTATAAACTCTCTGGCGGCTATTTGAAAATTTTGATACATCATAGATGCAATAGTGTGAGAGCAAATCGGAATGGAAGATGTAAAAGTCGATATGGCCATAATCGGCTCTGGTCCTGCTGGACAGAAGGCTGCTATACAGGCTGCAAAGCTCGGGAAAAAAGTATGTGTGATAGAAAAAGACCCTTTCCCCGGAGGAGCCTGTCTTTATTCAGGGACCATTCCTTCAAAAACATTACGTGAGGCTATTGTTAATCTTTCAGATTTCAATAACCGCAGTTTTTATGGCAAAGACCATCCTGTACGCGAAATAACCATCACTGACCTGAACTATCGATTAACCAAGGTAATCGAAGAAGAAAAGAATATGGTTCTTCGACAGTTCAGAAAAAACAATGTCACCCTGCTTCAAGGGAATGCGCGATTTGAAAATCCACATCAGATTTTGGTTATGGATGACGAGTGGCGGCTTCGGTATCAGGTCACGGCTGATTATATCATTATTGCAACAGGATCAAAACCAAGAAATCCAATTGATATACTCTTTGATAAGGAGGTTATAGTTGATTCTACGGGGCTTTTGGCTCTTAATCGTGTTCCAAAGACTATGATCGTCCTTGGTGGCGGTATCATCGGATCTGAATATGGGTCATTTTTCTCAGCACTCGGAACGCAGGTTACCATCATTGATAAACGAGACCATATTTTACCTCTTTTAGACGGTGAGATCGGTATGCATTTACAAACAGCTCTTTCAGACTTTGGATTGCAAGTCCTTGGTAATAAAGAGCCCATTAATGTGCGAAGAGAGGGGGATAAGGGTATTGTTACCTTCAAAGATGGAGGGACTATTGAAGCAGAAGTTGTTCTCTATGCTCTAGGTCGTACAGCTAATATTGATGCTCTCCATTTGCAGAATGTGGGATTGGAAGTCGATTCTCGGGGCTATATTCCAGTAAATGCGCTTTTCCAAACCTTGCAGCCACATATTTATGCAGTTGGTGATGTTATTGGAGGTCCATGCCTTGGTTCGACAAGTATGGAACAAGGAAGGCTTGCTGCCCGACATCCATTTGGAGCTCAAACACACCATTTTCCTCGTGTCTATCCTATGGGAATTTATAGCATCCCTGAAATTTCAACATGTGGTTATACCGAAGAGGAGCTTAAAGAGCTTGGCTTTCGGTACGAAGTCGGTCGTGCTTACTATTATGAGATTGCTCGCGGACATATAGATGGAAGTAATATTGGTCTTTTTAAACTACTCTTTCATGCCGATACGCTTGAGCTTCTAGGCGTCCATGTTATTGGACGAGGAGCTACCGAAGTAATTCATATCGGACAAATAGCGATGAATTTCAACGCTCGAATTGATTTCTTTATAGATCAAGTTTTCAATTATCCTACCTATGCTGAAGGATATCGGGTAGCGGCTCTCAATGGATTGAATAAAATAAAAAGAATACGCTGATGTGTTAGAAAAGCTTTTTCATTAAATTCGGGGTTGTCTATGTCGTTAAACATTCCGTTTTCAAGCCAAAGCTATTCTGATGCAGCCAAAGTATTTTGTACTATTTGTGAGAGTGGATCTAGTTTAGAACTTGATGTTAAAAACGATTTTATTTCGCCTGTACAGTCTGGGATGTCAACTACTTCGGATAAAGAACGTATTCAATATATAGAAAGTTTGATTTCATTTTCCTCTGCTCAGTCAAATGAATCTAAGAAGTGTCTTCAGTCTCTTCATCGGTATTTAGATTGCTCTCAAAGAGATGATAATCGATTCAAGATGCTCTTCAATCGATTGGATGTAATCCTGGCGAGAAATAAACATTTTTCTTTGAAAAAGACAGGTAACGATAGTTCGAATGTTCCGAAAAAAAGAATTAGTTTTTTAGAGCACAGTTGCTATGTCGAATTTGAAATAAATTCAAAGCCTTCGGAGCCGGTTCAAAGTGCTGCTATAATCCCTCTTTATGTAGATAACAATCAAGCAGTGCTTAAGACGCATCAACCAATTGGCAGCAATATTGCATCTTATTCAGCAATTGAGATTGCTGGTTACCTTGCAAAAACCCTTGCCATTTTCTATGAATTGACAGTTGTCATAAATATAGAAAATATATACCGATGTACACTTATAGAATGTGTTGACAAGCTTAAGAGTGGAGACCTGAACTTTAAAAGTGTCTCGGATTTTTTTTTACACACTATCTTTGATAATATGGATAAGTGGAGAAATAAACGAATCGAGGTTGAAGGGTCAACTCTCAAGAAATTATGTGAAGAAGATTCTCCCGAGGAATGGGAAAGCCTTTTAAGTATTGACTCTGATGAGCTGATTACATGTATTAAGGACGATTATAACAAAACTCCATCTAATAATTTATTTGTTTTTGAATACGGGATGATTGATGATCAATCTTATGCGTTTTTAAAACAGATGGTTCAACTCTATTTTGTGACTGATACAATCGAACAGAGCAAATATTTTATAGAAGAGATATCAAAGATTAATGACCAACAGGCGGAAAATTCGAACCTGTGGTTTTCAGAAGGTGCTCTTTCCCAAGTGGTGATGCCTTGGTTAAGGCATCAAATTACTGGTTCCTGCGTCGAAATCCAAAAAGAACCGGCTGAGTAACAGAACGAGCTCATAGCTTGACCTTGAATTCGGCAGTCCATGAGCTCATACGCTTCTTCTCGATCTATTTCTTCGTTTTCTTGGTTTTGTACCCAATCACATTCTCATCTTCTATGACGAGTTCAACATTTGAATCAGGAAGAAGTTTTCCTGAAAGGAGTGCTGAAGAAAGTGTGTTGACAACTTTATTCTGGATAAGCCGCTTCAAAGGACGTGCTCCGAAGAGTGGATCGTACCCTTCTTTTGAAAGATAGTCAATAACCTCTTGAGTCCAGCTGAGCGTAATATTTTTATCAAGGAGCCTTTTTTCAAGTCTATGCAGCTGGATTAGGACTATCTTGTGCATATCTTCCTGGCGTAAAGGAAGGAAGGGGAGAATGTCATCAAGGCGGTTTAAGAATTCAGGTCTAAAATGTGCTTTTATGACCGGATCCAAAATTGAGAGTATTGTTTCTTTGTCGATTTGATGTTTAGCAAGCTCAAGACGCTGTAAAAGCAAATCGGACCCAATATTTGATGTCATTATGAAGAGGGCGTTTTTACAGTTTACCACCCGTCCCTTGCTATCGGTAAGACGACCATCGTCAAATACTTGCAGGAGTATATTAAATACTTCTGGATGAGCCTTTTCAATTTCGTCAAGGAGTACAATTGAATAAGGTCTTCTTCTCAAAGCCTCTGTGAGTTGGCCTCCCTCTTCATAACCCACATAACCTGGAGGAGAGCCAATAAGGCGCGCAACCGAATGCTTCTCCATATATTCAGACATGTCTAGCCTGATAATGGCATCTTCTTGGTTAAAGAGCTGTTCTGCAAGTGCCTTGGCAAGTTCAGTTTTTCCAACTCCAGTTGGGCCAAGAAATAAAAATACTCCTACAGGTCTTGCTGGATCAGAAAGACCGGCTCGTGAACGTCTTATCGCTTCAGAAACCGCTTCGATAGCAAATTTTTGTCCAACAACTCGAGCTTCTAAGGTTTCCTCGAGCTTCATAAGTCTTTGAGCTTCACCGGACAGCATTTTCTCCACAGGAATTCTCGTCCATTTGGAGACAACGTGAGCAATAAGTGATTCATCCACCTCTTCCTGAAGAAGTCGGTTTGGACGTTCTTCAAGTTGTTTTTCAAGTTGCTTAATTTCATCTTGAAATTTTGGGATAGTACTATATCGAATTTCGGCCACTTTTTGGTAATCAGCCTTTCGCTCGGACTCCTCTTCCTGAAATTTCAGATGCTCGATTGTATCTTTCTTTTCCTTAATCGAACGAATAAGCTGTTTTTCTTCTTCCCATTGGTGTTTGAGAAGGTTTAACTCTTCTTTGATAGAGGCAATTTTTCCTTCAATTTTCTTGGCTTCTTGAAGGGATGAAGGGCTATCTTCTCGTATAAGAGCTTCTTGCTCAACAATGAGGGTTGAAAGCTGTCGTTCCTTGACGTCAATAGGTAGGGGTCTAGAACCGAGCTGCATTCTAATTAAACTTGCCGCTTCGTCGATGAGATCAATCGCTTTATCAGGCAGGTGTCGGTCAGTGATATATCGATTTGAAAGAATTGCTGCAGCATGTAGTGCTCCCTCAGTGATGCGCACTCCATGGAAGATTTCATAGCGCTCTTTAAGTCCTCGCAAGATGGCTATAGATTCTTCAACAGAAGGTTCACGAACAAATACAGGCTGAAAGCGTCTTTCTAAAGCAGCATCTTTCTCTATGTGCTTTTGGTATTCATTGAGTGTAGTAGCGCCAATACAGTGAAGGGTTCCTCGAGCAAGAGCCGGCTTCAAAAGGTTTGCTGCATCCATGGAGCCTTCGGCAGATCCAGCTCCAACGAGTGTGTGCACTTCATCGATGAAAAGAATGACCTTTCCCTCATTTTGCTCAATCTCTTTGAGGATTCCTTTTAATCGTTCCTCAAATTCACCGCGAAACTTTGTGCCTGCAACAAGGGACCCAAGATCTAGTGCATAAAGATCCTTATTTTTTAAGCTGTCAGGAATATCTTCTTGCACGATTCTTTGTGCTAACCCTTCAGCTATTGCTGTTTTTCCGACCCCAGGATCGCCGATGAGCATGGGATTGTTTTTGGTTCTCCTTGAAAGAACTTGAATAGTCCTTCGAATTTCTTCATCTCGACCAATGACCGGGTCAAGTTTTCCTTGGCGTGCTAAGGCTGTCAAGTTTTTACAGAACTTATTGAGGGCTTGAAGACTTGATTCTGCAGTAGGAGAGTCCATAGTGCGTCCTGCTCGTATCTTTTTGATGATTTGTTCAGCTTGGGCATATGAAAGTTTATGTTTCTCCTTCCATGGAGCGAAAGGAGCATCAGAATTTTTGCAATAGGCCAAAAAGAGGTGATCCGAGCCTACATGGGTATCGTTCCAGCTTTTGGCGATAGCTTCGGCTTCTTGTATTCGGTTATGCAGCGATCTGCCAATTTGTGGTTGGTCTATAGGGCGATCGAGGGTCGGTAATTTTGAAATGAAGCTTGCCACATCTTGCATAAGATCTGACGAGGGAAGCTGGAGAGATGAAATAAGCGTCTGAAAGTATCCTTCCTGATCTTCTAAAAGTGCGGCAAGCAGATGAGCATCATGAACTTCAGGATTTGAGTTTTGTGATGCAAGATTAATTGCTTGTTGAATAGCCTCTGCAACGGGTTCAGTAAAGTTTGTAGCCATAGACATCCCCACTTATTTGAATTCTTTATACTCCAAAAATCACTTATCTGTCCGTGAATTTTAAAGCAGCAAGTCCAGAATGAAAAATCGGGGAGACTCGGCTTGTAGTCTCTTGAGCACTTATTGATTTAAGCGCTCAAGAGAATAAGAAGATTGAATAATTTATTTGATGTCCTGGGGTGAGGCTATGGGTTCATTTGAAGTTGTTTGTTTTTCCGGAGTGGTTGAAGAGGACTGTGGTACATCTTTAAATTCACCTGAAAGAATTTTTGCCCGTGCTTTTTGTCCGGTGCTTACTTGCGTAATTTTGATCCATCCTTTTTTATAAGCCTGCTCTAGGCGAACAAGATCATCAGCTTTCCATGTAGGGCTTTTTTTGCGCCCTGAACCTGTGATCTCAATTTGCATTCCGTTTGAGAGCGTTAAAAAGCGACCATTTTCTTTTGATTCGGTTATTGAGGCATCAAGAGTTGGATGCTTAGGTTTATTGGCGTATTTGTTTTTATACGATTTGTTGTGCTTTATCCAATCATCAAGAAGTATAAGCTGATTCTGAGTCAGTTTGTCTATCCCCATAGCAGATTTTTCAGCTTCTGAAAGACCTGAGAATATGGTGGTTTGGACCCTGTTTGACTCCGAGTTTGTCGATTGAGGAGTTATGGCTGTTTCAGTAGAAGTCTGAGCTTGAACGGCTTGTTCTTGATGCCCTGTTGGCATATCGGCAATAAGAAAAAATGGCATTATTGAACAAACAAGTCCAAAGATTCGTCGTTGCATGGATAGGAGCTCCTTTATCGGGTTTTATCTGCACGGGCCTCTTCGCCACTGTCGAGATTTTTTATCGTGTAGCTGTAGAGGAATTGCCTGTTTTTTTCAACCTTGACTCGATCTTTTGGGATCCAGTTGGAAACCTTATATTGATCTTCCGGAGCAATACTCCATTTTGTGCCATCTTGAAGCGAGAGCGATACCCCATCTTTTGTGCTATTTTGTATTAAGATGGATCCTTCAAAGTAGGCAGAAGGGTGGGATGCTACTTCACCAGATTCGGAAGGAGGAGTGATTAAACTTGCTTGAGCTTGCTTATCTCGAGATTCATTTTTGAGGATATACGGATAATAAATGTCTGTTGAAGACTCTATACGGATTGAGTCTCCTCTAAGCCAGTATTGAGCGACAGAGGTGTCTATACTTCGTATTTTCCATTGAGAGCCATCTTTAAGATCTATTTGTCGTCCATTTTGGTTCTTATAAATAATAGAATTCACTTGGCGTCTCGATATCGAAGCGGTTTTACTTGTTGGATTCACGTTTGGACTTTGATGGACGGGCCAAGACGCGACCCAATGAGGAATTGAATCGGAGATATGATAGCTTGGAGCTTGCTCAACAACACGCTGTGTCCAATCCGTGATCCACTGTTCAAACGCAGCTCTTTGTTTGGGAGAAAAGCGTTTGATTCCAATTTGATCTTGATCGCTATCACTCATCACCTGTTCTATTTGTAGATTTTCTGTTGCAAGAGATATCTCTGATTGAAAAAGAAGGACTCCAATTAAAATAACGGGCTTCAGACAATTTGCAATTGAAATAGAAAGATTCATGATTCCTTACCAAGTACATAATCAGCTGAGTACCTTGTTCCGCACTTTTCATCAAGTGCACGAAAGAGGAATAGGGCAGGTTCTGGAGTGAAGTTTATTTGCTTACAAAGATTCCAGAGGTTGTCTCCATTTTTTTTAGCTTTATCAAGAGATCCTCTCATGAGTTGAAGGAGCGTAAGATAATAAAGTGAAGGTATGTGATCTTTATGTAGGTTAAGAAGCTTATTTAAGGTATCTAATGAGGACTTATGCCTCCCTAATTGCATTTGAAGTGAGGAAAGTTGATGATACAATGAGGCAGTGTGTGGTTCTTTTTTAATAAGTTTTTCAAGAATTTCTATGTGTTTTGTGATGCTTATATAGTCATCTGCAACAGGTGATAAAATTGCTTCCAGGGATTCTTGGGAAAGATTTGAGTGGATGAGATCAAAATAGAGAGGTTCGATGGCTACAAGGTCATCTGTCTTAAAGCTTTTTAAAGTAACGCGCGTCTTCTCAAATTCACGTCTTTTATTTTGAATAAGCTGACAAGAAGCTAAGAGAGTATGACTTTCTCGTTCGGACGGGCAGTATTTGATTGATTCATTATAATAGTCTTCAGCTACATTCCACTTCTTTTCTTGAAGAGCTTTTGAAGCAAGGTTGTAGTACGACATCCCTATGACTTCCTTTGTCGACCGTGGGCGCAGTGCTTTCAAATGAACGCCTAAATATTCCTTTAAGGGGATAGCAACTCCTCGACAAGTGGTTTCAATAGCTGTTTCTTCGCCGTAGCTGTTTTTATAGGCAAGAAATATGTGGCCTGGGGGCGTGTATATTTGAAGAGTCAGACCAATTCTTTGTGCAATGCAAAGATAGAGTGTAGAAACCCCCAAACAAACGCCTCGCCTTTGTGCTAGAACAGAAGAAAGAAGAGAGAATTGATCAATATCTGTTTCAGAAGATCGTTTTGGTGGAAATCGAAATCCCAAGTCGTAGAAAAGCAGTCTATTGCATATGGAAATAAGTTTTTCTGGAGTTGGGTCTAGACCAGCTCGTGAAATGATTTCATATGCGAGAAGATCGAGAGATGACTCTTCTGCCAAAACCTTAGAAATATCATCTGAATTTTGAATAAGGAGGAGCGCACGGGCTAAATCTATTTGTTCATTAGGAAGATCAATAATAGATGCCTGTTTTGTGCAAGTGTGACCTAGTAGCTTCTTATGTTGAAGTCTCTGTGATTCTGAGAGATCTGAGACGGCATTTTTGGAAAGAGTAGGCACTATTTCTTGATGAGAGAGAAATGCAGCTACAAACTCATGGGCACGCCTTGAGTCTGTGTAATGATTTTTTTGTTTTTCGTCTTGAAAAATAATTTTAAATGCAGTTTGAAAAGCTTTGTCGGCCTCTGGGCTTGGCGAATAGGCCGCTGAAAATAATAGATTTTCTCTTAAGGATGTAGGGTCGATGCTCGAATGGGTACGATAAGACTGAATTGAGGAAGCAGATGTTATCAATGACGTAAAAGCTAGTGCCAGTTGGTAAGATTTCATGGAATTATTACGGGTAAGATTCCTTGAGGTCGGTATGGAGCATACTGTATAACCCTGTTGAAATAGTCAGCACATGCATCAAATGCTTCTGGTTCTGACTCATAGGCGATGAGGTATGATCGACTACGCAACTCATTTGGAATATATTGAAGTGCATACGGGCTTCCCATAACAACTACGGTGAGGTTTGGATTTTTTAGTGATAGATCTTGAATCAATGGGAGTGCTTCGTGAATTCGATATTGTTCATGAGTATTTCTTGAGAGGTTTGCTAGGATAAGAAAATCAACTTTTTCGTGATAAGATTTTGTTCTGACGTCAACGATATGGTATCGACACTTATTTTCTGAAAGGTTTTTCAAGGCATCTGAATTACATCCTCCGAACTGGAGGAGAGTGACATTTTCAGAAGAGTTTTTGATTTGAGGTGTATCCCCAAGAAGAGTGAGGGATTCGGAGTAGATTGATCGTTTAAGCTCTATGTAATCAATCTCTTCTGGCAGGATTTGTTCCTCCCTATTTTGGGCCCATCTTTTTTGATTGAGTATTTTATGTACCTTGAAATCGATCAAAGATTCAGAGAGTAGACCGTTTCTCACGCAATCACATAAGTAGTCGGATATACTCGGAATATTGCGAGAGCACATGATGAGATCACATCCTGCTTGAAGGGCCTGAAGAGCCGCTTTTTCTGGAGGAATATTATCTGAAATTGCCTTCATTACAAGATCGTCGGTAATGATAAGTCCTGTATATCCCATTTCCTTGCGAAGAAATTGATTGATGAGTGTTTCTGAGAGTGTGGCTGGAAATAGTGGGTCGATTTCAGGAAGTAAAATATGTGCAGTCATTATAGCAGGAGCATCATTTTTTACAGCCTCAGTAAAGGGGAGTAGCTCGCAATTCAAAAGTTCCTCTTTTGATTTTCTTACTGTAGGAAGGCTTACATGCGAATCTAAAGAGGTATCCCCGTGTCCTGGAAAGTGCTTCATGCAACAGAGTATTCGTGCGTCTTGATACGGTTTAATCAGAATGTCAGTGTATGATGCGACAGTCTCGGGAATGCAGCCAAATGATCTATCCGAGATAATAGGATTAATTGGATTTGAATTGACGTCTAGTACTGGACCTAGAACGAAATTTATGCCTACAGCTTTTGCTTGCTGAGCAATTATTCGATGAGTTTTTTCAATCAATCTTCTGTTTCTAGATGCTCCTAAGGTCATGGATTTTGGCACAGAAGGAACGTCGTTTAAACGCATACTGAGGCCCCATTCCATGTCGAGCATTGTGAACATGGGCTCTTTAGAAAGAGCACGCAAGTCTGCTATTTTCTTTTTTAATTCCTCATACTTCCATCGTCGTTTAAAAAGGACGTTTGAAACGTGATATTTTTCTATAGCCTTTTTCAATGCCTCTTCATGATCGAAAGGTCCTTTGTCATTTGTGGCTTGTTGATTATTTGCAAAGCATTCAACTATGAGAAGATGGCCGATTTTTTCTTCTAAACTTAAGGCGAAGAGGGAAGAAGTTGTGATGAGAGTGGAAAGTAGAAGCAATTGGAAATATTTCGGAGAGGAATATTTGATCATTATTTGACCTTAATTTGCGCACAAGTTTGCACACAAGTTTGCACTGTGTATACTCTTGGTAATGAATTAGAGTAAATCATGAAGAGTATGACCGGGTTTGGCCAAGCTATAGTCAAATCAGATAGATACGAAATTACGTGTGAATGCACTTCTGTGAATCGTAAGCATCTTGATGTTCATGTGCGTCTTCCTTCCGATCTTGGTGCTCTTGAACCTGAAATTCGCAACTTGGCTCATTCGCTCCACGTGAGAGGAAATATAACAGTTTCTTGCGCTGTTCGAATATTGCATATTGATGAATCGACCTTGAACCGAGAGTATGTCTTTGAGCAGCAAGCAAAACTTGAAAGTCTAGCGAATCTTATTGGGTTCGAGCTTGATAAAAAAACGCTTTTTTCATGTTTGCATCACGATAAACACTCATGGCATCTTCCAAAAGATACGGTCTCTTCTATAGTCCTTGAAGCCGCGCAGTCGGCGTTGATCGATCTCAATTTGTCAAAACAAGCTGAAGGGCAGAAGCTCAAGACCGATTTTATATTTCGGATTGAGGCAATTGAAGCTTGTCTTGTCAAAATGAAAGAAAATGCCATTGCTCATTCTGACCGAGCCAAAGATCGAATCGTTCAGCTTTTATTGCGTTTTGGTGTTGGGCATCACTTTGAAGATCCCAAAGTGGTTCAAGAGTTTGCCTCTATCATCGAAAAGGCGGATATTTCAGAAGAGCTTCATCGCGTTCAGTGCCACCTTGATCGAATGCGTCAAGTGATTGAAATGCCTTCTTCAGGCAAGCATATTGAATTTATCTTACAGGAACTCCTTCGAGAATGGAATACGATGGGTTCAAAAGTTCAAGATATTCAGATGACTCAAACAGTGATAGATGCAAAGTGCGAGATTGAGCGTTTACGTGAACAAGTCCAAAATGTTGAGTAAAAGTTAAGACAAAAGTTAAGAAATGTTAAGCGAAAATGTCGTTCCAAGTCCAAAAGGAAAAGGTATCCTCTTTGTAATTTCAGCTCCTGCAGGGACTGGAAAAACTACTTTAGTCCACATGCTCTGTCGTCAATTTCCTCAGATATCTGTAAGTGTCTCTTGCACAACCAGATCTCCTAGAGAAAATGAAATTGATGGGGTGCACTACCACTTTCTTGGTAAAGAAGAGTTTGAAAACAGCGTAAAACAAGGTCGTTTTCTAGAGTTTGTTGAGCTTTATGGCCATTATTACGGTACTTCCTTAGACTTTGTTGAAGAAATGCTTAATTCAGGGCGTCATGTTATCCTGGTTATCGATACGCAAGGTGCTATCAAGTTAAAAAAATGCATGGCTGCAGTTTTTATATTCATTGTCCCTCCTTCCCTTGAAGTTTTAAAGGAAAGACTTGTTAAAAGAGGGTCAGAAACGGAAGAAGATATGCAACAAAGACTCGATTGGGCAAAACATGAGCTTTCTTTCGTAAAGGAATATGAGTATAGTGTTATCAATGATCATATCGACTCGGCATATGAGGTTTTAAAAAGCATCATTATTGCCGAATGTCATAAAACGAGGAGATGGTAATCAGTATGGAACAAGATTCCCGTCAGTATGAAGATTCTTTGACAAACGAACGTTTTTTTGCTTCCGGGACGAAAAATCAGTTTGATATTATCAATGAGGCGATAGAAAGAGCAGAAGCTATCGTTTCAGCTGGTAAAGATGTCTTGAATCCTGCCTTTGAGACGTTAAAATCTATGGCCAATAAAACAGTATTAGTTCTTCCTGATCGTCCTAAGAGAGTTCCTTTGGAGATTAAGGATGAAGAAAAAGGTTCGCATCGCCCAAAGAAATCCTATTCTTCCAAGCAGTGAAAAACGATTTTTTTCTCTGTTTTGGGATAACTACTGTATTTCTTGATTCTCAAGTCGAAGAGCTCGGATTCCGGGCTCTCTTCGTTCTTTTCGCCTCGTTTTTTGGCATTCTCTTCATTTTGGCCGGGCTACTCATTCTTGGCTTTCGACGGAGAGAACCTACGCGTAAGGGGAGTCCGTACAGCAGTGAGCCTATGATATTGGGGGAAGATATTGCTCGATCGCTGGTTTATATGGTTGAAGACTTTATGCAAACTCAGCAGCAACCGGAAAATGCTCCCTTTGATATCTCCCGTGCTGCAATATGTAGAGGGACCGGCCGAATCTTTCCCGAGGCTATTGGACGGTCGGGTATTTCGTCTGTCGATTGGGGCTTTATCCAGAAGCGATATCCGGGCGCTTATGTCTCTTGGGGTGCTTTATCCGAAGAAGAACAGGCAAGGATTCGACTTATGCAGGATGGAGATCTTGAAGGATTTCAGACTCAGGACTCTTCAAAAAGGCTCCTTCCCCGTGACGTAGAGGATTATTATAAAACGATAGCTCCTGGTCCTTTATATGTTGATAGAATGAAAGGGACACTGGTCGGATGGAAAGAAGTGCCTGGTACTCATTTTGAAGTTCTGATTGTTCAAAAACCTAAATTTCAATCGATAGAGGAAACTCTTTGAAAACTCTAATTACAGCTGCGCTTCCTTACGCTAATGGATCTATACACTTTGGACACCTTGCGGGAGCCTACCTTCCCGCTGATTGCTATGCTCGTTTTTCTCGTCTAAAAGGAGATGAGGTTCTTTTTATTTGTGGTTCGGATGAATATGGTGTCGCAATTACCCTCAGTGCTGAGCTTGCTGGAAGAACATGCAAGGAACATGTCGATATTTTCCATGAAGTAAACAAAAGTCTCTTTCAACGACTCAATATTTCTTTTGACCACTACTCGCGAACAACAAATCCTTTTCATGCTGAGTTTTGTCAAAAATTCTTTCTGGAGCTCCTGAAGAATGGCTACATAGAAACTATGGAGTCTGATCAGCTGTATTGCAAAGAGGATAATCGATTCTATGCTGATCGGTATGTTGTTGGTACTTGTCCTAAATGCGGATATGAAGCAGCCCGGGGCGATGAATGTACCAAATGCGGGGCAAGTTTTGAAGCCCAGGATTTAAAAAACCCTAAAGCAAAACAGTCTGGAAAGCCTTTAACTTTGAAGAAAACCAAGCATTGGTTTCTCCGTCTTGACCTCTTTAAGGACAAGCTGCAAAAGTGGATTTCTGAGAAGAACTGGAAGCCGAATGTCGTAAACTTTATTAAAAGCTACATCGATGATTTAAGACCTCGAGCGATTACAAGAGATATGTCGTGGGGGATTCCAGTGCCGCTTGAAGGAGCCGAAGGAAAAGTTCTTTATGTTTGGTTTGACGCACCTTTAGGCTACATTTCTGCATCCCAGGAGTGGGCGCATCTTCAGAAAAATCCAGATCTTTGGAAGGACTATTGGCTTGACCCTGAAACGCAGCTTACACAATTTATCGGCAAAGACAATATCCCGTTTCATGCGGTCGTTTTTCCATCAATGATTATGGGGCAAGACCTGCCGCTAAAACTGGTTGATAATCTTCCTGCAAATGAGTTTTATAACCTTGAAGGACGACAATTTAGTAAATCCGAAGGTTGGTATATCGACCTTGCTTCGTTTATTGATCTTTTTGATCCTGAAGTATTGCGCTATACAATTGCATCGAATGCCCCTGAAACCCAAGATGCGGATTTTACCTGGAAAGACTTTCAGTTGAAGTGTAACTCAGAGCTTGTTGGTAAGTTTGGTAATTTTATTCATCGTACCCTGTCATTCATTCAACAGCAGTGCCAAGGTTTAATACCGGAGCCTTCTGTTTTTGAAGAATGCGATAGACAATTTCTAGATGATCTTAAGGCATTATTGAAGGAATCTTTTGTTGCATACAATGGGTATAAACTCCGTAGAGCAAGTCAACTCGTAATGGAGATCGCACAGCGGGCGAATGTCTATTTTGACATGAAAAAGCCCTGGAAGGACGCAAAAGATGAGTTGCTTCTTTCAAGAATGAGAACAACACTTTTTTGCTGCCTTGAGGCGATTAAGTACTTGAGCTTGGCCTCGTCACCGATACTTCCAACTGCATCTCTCAAAGCATTTGAAATGTCTACGGGGACGCTTCCTCCAAGAAGTTGGGATGAATGGGCATTACATAAAGTAGTACCTTGTGTTCAGCTGCCGGTCCCAAGTCCGTTGTTTAAGAAGCTTGAAGACATTGAAATTGACTCAGCAAGGAAAACGCTCATGACATCAACTGAAATAAAGAATGAATCAAAAATTGTGGGTACTCAAGTACCTGAATCAAAAGATGGAATAGACCAAGTTACAATTCAAGATTTTGGGAAAGTCGATCTACGAGTGGTTACTATTGTTCGAGCAGATCTGGTTCCAAAGAGTAAAAAATTACTGCGTTTAGATGTTGATACAGGTTCTGGAATTCGGCAAATAGTGTCGGGCATAGCCCAACATTTTGCACCAGAAGATCTAGTGGGGCGATCAGTCATTGCTGTCCTTAATTTACCTCCAGCAAAACTCATGGGGATTGAAAGTCATGGAATGATTTTGACTGCAGAACAGATCATTGACGGTGTTCAAACTCTGCAACTCCTTTCAGCGCAAGATATGCCCGCTGGTTCAAAAATTCGATAAATAAATACCAAGTATGTATATAGGGAGATGAGCTCTGAATTGTTCACTAAAATGATGCAGTTTGAATTCGCTCATCTCTTGCTCAAGTGCATTTTGAAACTACATGACTTAAATAACACACGATAGTACATCTCAAGTTCTATCTCTTGCTTTTTGTCCCAAATTTTATTCTCCTTTTGTTTCTTCATGCAGGGGCTCAATAAACCAAAATGAAGAGGTAGTTATGGAACCCTTACATGTTGCTGTTGCGGCATTTTCTTTCTTTGCCCCTCATAATTCACAATCGGTAGAAACCGAACCGGCTCAGCAAATTGACATTACAGAACGAGTTATTCGTGTTGGAGAAGGTGTTTTTAGGGCTATTGCCAGAACGTCTGGCCTTATAAGTCTTGCTTCGTTTATGGCAGTTGAAGCTGTTGCTTATGTGAAAGAAGAAAATTTACAATGCCCTTTTGTTGGCCCATCCGCGATTTTAAGCATTGTTTCTATCGCATCAGGAACTCTTGGTCTCCTGTCATTAGGCGCTGCAACTCTTTTTAATGCATATGGTGAATCTAGAGGGCACGAACGTGAGTTTTTAATTGAAGAACAGAGAGTAAAAAAAGCGTTGCAATTGAGGAGAGAGTTAAAAGACCTTAAGAAAGGAGGTGAGCAAGATGCGCTTGAGCTTGTTCCTGCAGTGCCTAAGGAGTTGTCTGCTCAGCAGGATATAGAAGATGGTAAAATACAGAAAAACAACATGTCTCCAAATCCCATAAAGGTTAATTTACGAGCTCCATCACGTGCTGAGAGCGTAGTGTCAGCTAGTGAAAATATCTTATTTGGGGCTGCAAAAATTATAGGTGGAGCAGCAGCTCTAGGTTTAACTGCTTTACAGATCAATCAAACGAGGATTGCTTCTTGTGGTTGGGAGAAAATATTAGATCCAATTTCATTAACCTGTGTTGGTTTAGGTGTATCCGGTTCGATTTCTTACGGGCTCAGTTTTCTTCTTGGAGCTGCAAGAAAATATTTACAAACAAGCCGATTGAGTGAGGCGCTTCAAGCGGATAAAAATGTCTAACTAAGGTTTTATAAACGAAATTGCTCGCAAGCGTAATAGAGTTTAGGGCATGTTCCCTTGAAAAGCCATGCGCTTGCGAAAGAATGTATTAATTTAAACTTTTTCATTACTTGACGGCAAGATCTCTAATTTGCCGGAGAATTTCAGGTTTGTATCGATCCAACAATTTTTGTGCTAAGTCTTTTTGCTGATCATTCAAAATGCTAAATACTTCACCTCGATAAAACATATCGGTTAGAACGCTATACATGAGTGTTTTAAAATCAGAACTAACGGTTCGATCTAAACATTCTACGTCGTTTATGTATTGAAAGCGCTCTGGCATGATCAAAGAGCGTTGCTTTGAAGAGAAATCGAAGCCAAAGTAACGTAATTGAAGCTGCTCTAATCCTTCTTTGTACTCCTTAACAACGGCAAAGTTGCGCGAGTCCAGACCTAATGGAATCCCGTAATAGGTAATTTTTGCGATATCGGTTAAAAGAGGCTTGATTAGCTGATCCCAGTTTTCCGGAATGTATGGGTCCACATTGTTTGCAAATAGTTGTCCTTTCCATGTTGAACTTTTTTCGTTTTTCGTATCGACAATAGAGCACCCATCCCTTGCTAGGGATTCAAATGATTTTGTTGTGTAGGCTGGAACTAAGTTATCTGAATCTTTGGAGAGTGTGATATCGACTTTTTCGAGTGGCAAAGAGAGGAGCCCAATAGAGGTCAGATGGGTACTCATCATAACTTCTTCATCAACAATTCGCGCCCATCTTCTTGCTATTTGATGGGGTGAGTCAACATCCATATTAGGAACCATGAGCACTTTATCGTTTATTTGAAGGGCCTCTTTGCTGCCGCCCTTTCCAAGTGTTGCTGTAATGCTGCAAATTTTTTTGTCTGACCTGTTTAATATATAGAATCGGCATGGGTGGCTTTTGAGGGCTGTTTTAAGATCTGCATATTGCTGAGCGCCGCCTTTCTCTAGCCCAAAACGAAGACTTTCTCGTGTTTTTTTTACGAGCTTTTGTACAGTTTCTGATGAGTAGGCGAACCCGAGCGTTACAATGGTATAGAGAACTCCAAGGAAAATCCGTCCAATTCGTTCAAAAACTCCAAATTCGCGAATATGTTTTGCAACAACCTGATATCGAATGCCTCTATATGTTGAATCAAGAGGAGATCCATTTTCATCAACGAATTGGCTTTTAGTCTTAAATGAATCAACGTTTTGCCAGCCAGTTTCTATTAAAATATCGGAAGTGGAATTAATTATTTTTAAATTTGTCATTCTGTTTAATATATTTTATATTTTAAGAATATTGTTGCATTGAACTTCTCTTATTTGTCGGAGAATTTCAGGTTTGTATCTGCCTAAAAGCTCTTGTTTCAGGTTTTTCTGGCGGTCGCTATAGCTAATAATAAATTTGTTTTTGAAAAATACGTCGATGAGTACGGTATCTAAAAGCTTTTCGAGGATGTGATCTACCATTTCAGAGATATGCTCTTTATCGTCTAGATTCGGAAGATGACTTGGTATTTGAAGGGGATAATTTTTGTCGGAAAAATCAAAGCCAAAATATCGCACTTCAATTAGGTCATCTGTTGGAGTAGATTTCTTAACTATAGCCAAATTACAGGAATCATGGCCTATAGGGATGTTGTGATAGACAAGCTTGGCTATGTCGATTGTCAATGACCTGAAAGGAAGGTCCCAGTTTTGTGGAACATAAGGATCAACTTCATTCTTGAAGATCTGCCCAGTCCAGATCGAACTTTTTGGATTTTTTACATCTATAATGAACCAGCCGCGGTTTGCGGCAAGTGATTTAAATGAATCAGTTGTGTAGGCAGGAATTAATTTATTGGAGCTTGAGGCACTGGAAACACTTACTTTTTCTAGTGGACAACACAAAAGACCAATAGCTCTCAGGTGTTGACTCATTGAGACCTCTTCATCAACCATTCTTTCCCATCGTTTTGCTATATCAGACAATGGATCGACGCTCATGTTTGGAAGCAACACCACTTTTTCTTTGTCCGCCTCATCTTCCAATTGAAAAGCTGTTTTGGAGCCACCTTCGCCAAGTTCTGATACAATAGTTTGTTGCTTGCTTCCTTCAGAGTTGGTTATATAGCATGGACATGGTTTTGCTTTGAGAGCGGCACGTAACTTTTGGAAGTGAATAGGTTCTTCAGATCTTTCTTGTACTGGAGCCGATTCAATTCGGCGGCCTTGAGGTGTATGTGCAAAAAGAGCGAAAGTAATGCTTTCATAGCTCTTTGTAAAAAGCTTCCGCACACCTTTTGAAAAAAGAACGAGCCCAAGAGTGGGGATTGTGCATAATAGAGCAAGTGTAATCCGCCCAATTCGTTCAAAAACCCCAAATTCTCGGATATGTTTTGCTACAACCTGATATCGAATACCTCTATAAGTTGATTCAAGAAGAGTTCCATTTTCGGTAACGCAGCGATTCTTGCTCTTGAAAGAATCAAGGTTTTGCCAACCAGCTTTAATGGCGATATCAGATGCAGAATTGATTATTTTTAAATTAGTCATGAATATTATTGAATTTTTTATTTATTGATACAAAAGTGTATAGTAAATTTATTAAGAATTCATTAATTAAAGTTATTTCTATAATTATTAATAGTTTTAAAGTTTAATGTTTTTATTGGCCAATATATTTATGGCGGTTAATTGATTTTGAGTCGTATAGTCAAATAAACTAAATAAAAAATATATTAAATCACATGTCGTCAATACAAAATTCGATTCAAAAATTAAATAATCAATTTAAAGAGCTCGTTGTTCTTGGGGGGCATGGGTATCTCGTTCAAAACCCGAAAGGAGAAATTGAATATCTTTCTTTTTCAAATCGTGTTTCTCGGGCGTACTATCAAATTAATGGATACATATTTTCGCTCAATGAAGTATCTCGAAGCTTGAGGGACAGAATTAAAGAGATCTCCGTTATAGACTTGAATTCAACGACACTTTCTGTGCTTTCTCTTAGCCAGAAGCTCTTAACGCACGCAATTAAAAAAAGCGCTTTACACAATCGACCAACAGCGATTTATGAATCTGAATGCATCGATATAAAAAAAATGCAAGTAGACTTAGCAAAAAAGCTTGAGCAGGCCACAAAAACCCCAGTCATTCAAACTTTGCTTGAGCATGAGCTTGTTGAAGAAGCGTACCAACTCTTCAGGGAAGGCTTTTCTTGCTCACAAGTGCCTGTACCTCTTTTACAAAAAATGGCTACTTTTCCACAGGCAGCAGAGGACAAGGATTTTCTCTTAACACTTGACATGATTGGTATACCTCTTGAAATCAATTCTCAAGAAGATTTACGCGTTTTTATTGAACACGCTATAAGCAAAAAAAATAATTCAGCGCTTTTAAAACTGATCTCTAATCCACTATTCGAGGCTCTTCCAAGAGAGGTGATATACGAATTAATTACCTCCATAGATCACATCTCATTTCCTGTCGTGCATTGGGATATCTTGAAGCGGCAAGCTGCTCATTTTTATTTGCAAGATCGAGATCGAGAATGCCACCAACAGAAAGAAAATATGGGAGTAGGTCCAACTCATCTTGAGATTCTCGATGATCCCCTTAATGAGAATCAGAAATATAAAATTCAAGAATGGGTTCAAAAAAATTGGAATAAAAATTGGGTGGGGGCAGATCTAGCAAAACTCTCTTCACAAGAGATCGAAAAAATGCTCAATTTCTTTCGTGTGAAGAATAATCCATCGCTTATTGCACGAGAGTGTGGAATTCTTGAGGATCATTGTCTGCAGGTCTTAGCATTACGCAAGTTTATTAAAGCATCCTGTCTCTGTCCGCAATCGAATATTGATTCGAACAATTTATATGTTCGGATTATGTCGAGTGATTATGGGAATATTCTACCAAATAGGAAAGCTGTTAGTGGAAAGAGTCTTCTGAAGAGTTTAAATGATCCCATTCAAACCTCTTCCGAGAAAAAGAATCTGGATGCTTGGGACAAAATATTAGCTCGTGCCCATTTCTTCGATGAGACGATCTTTGCAAGATTTAAAGATGGGAATCGAAATTTTAGCTTTGATCTTGAGCATCACCGTCTGCATCGAGAAAAAATCCGTGCAGCTTATAAAAATGCGATTTTAAGTCTGCAGCAATACCCACAGCTTACTCCTGTCATCAAAGCACTTGGTAAGGCAGTTGAAAAAGAGAAAGTGAGTTTTTATTTCGATTACTGGTGTCGTAATACGGTTCTATGTCCTTTGCGAAACTTCGGCAGCAATGGTCTTTATCAAGGCGGTAGGCGTAAAATATTCGTTGGATCTCTTATCAACCATTCTACATTGAGTGTAGATCGAATTACGTTGAGTGCTTTTATTCATGAGTCTCTGCATATGCTTTTTCATAAAATAGTTGGAAATCGTAGTTCACCCGTATTGCCGAATAGCCAGGAAGAGAAGAAATTAGATGAATCTATAAGAGAAGATCAAATGCATCGGGCCATTTTGGACAAATCTAAATTCTCTAAATATGAAACAGAGGTCTGGAATAGCCATGTCTGTAGGTTTGAGGGCCATGTACACTACTTCCCTAATGGGTTTAATCCACAGGATAAGAAACAAATGCACACCATGAGATCGGAAGCTATTGTTCGACCTATGGACTACATTGCAAGAGGTTTTCCGGAAGACGCAATCAAGAAAATCCTTCCTAATGTTTGGAATTTCTACATCGAACATTCGCAAAAGCTTCTCGAAAAGTATGTTCAGGAAGGGTAATAGAGTTGTTTAAGACGACTTAAACAGGACTTGTAGTAGACGCTGCTTTGAGTTTTGTTTTGAGGCCTGTGTAGCGGACGGTTGTGTCTTGGGTTTTTACAGAAATTGCAACAGCTCTTTTAGTCCCAACGACAAAGACGTGTTTTTTGCCTCGGGTGACGGCTGTGTAGAGAAGGTTCCGAGTTAAGAGTTTGAAGTGCTGTGTATGACAGACGATGACTATGCAAGGAGCCTCTGAACCCTGATATTTATGCACGGAAATGGCCCAGGCAAGTGCAATCTCATCGCGGTCTGAATCATCATATTCAATCTCTATATCATCCATAAGTACTTTAATCGACCTTGTTTCAGGGTCGATCGAAGTCACTATTCCCACGTCCCCATTAAAGACTCCCTTTTGATAATTGTTTCTCATTTGGATAACTTTATCGCCGATCCTAAAGCGATGGGAAGAAGTTTCAGAAGAAAAGACCTTTTGAAGTTCAATATTTACTGAATCAATCCCGCAAATCCCCTTGCGCATTGGAATGAGAACTTGAATATCCTTTCTTGGATCATAGCCTAACTGATCAGGAATACGTTTAGAGACTAAATTCACTACCGATTTTGGGATATTTTCTGGGGATTCTTCTTCTATAAAGAAATAATCCGTTCTTGGATGGTTATTAAATGGAGGAAGTTCTCCCTGATTGATTCTATGCGCTGCTCGGACAATCGTTGAGTATGAAGCTTGTCGGAAGATAGTCTTTAGCTCTGTTGTAGGAATCGTGTGTGCTTGAATGAGGTCTTTTAAAATATTTCCAGGTCCAACTGATGGAAGTTGGTGAACATCGCCAATAAAAACAACTTTACAGCCGGAAGGTAACGCTCTGAGAAGATGAGCTGCAAGGGGAGTGTCGAGCATGCTTACTTCATCAATGATAATGAGTGAGCAAGACACGGGATTATCAGGTCCATGTTGAAACCGACCCTCTTTAGGATCAAATTTCAAAAGGCGATGAATAGTATGGGCTATCTTGTGAGTAATTTCGCTTAATCTTTTTGCTGCACGGCCAGTAGGTGCTGCCAAGAGAACTTTCGGATTTATAAGCGAGATGATAGCAATGAGCGCCTTTGTGATGGTGCTCTTTCCAGTGCCAGGACCACCCGTAATAATGGATACAGGATTCTCGATCGCCATCTTAAGGGCTGCTTTTTGCTCTTCAGCAAATTGTAAATTAAGTGTCGTTGATGCCCATGAGATCGCTTTGTCAGCATCAAACTTTCTGAGTGTTGAAATCGAATTTTGTAGCCGTATTATATTATTCGTTATAGCCTGCTCTGAAGCAAACATTCCCTTTGTAGCAAGGTATGTGATCCCATTCTGCGCTTCAAAAAGAGCATCTTTGCTTTCTATAAGATCTGAAATTGCATTTTCAATTAAAGTTTTTTGGACTCCGAGCCGTTCAGCTGCTAAGTCTATGAAAGGATTGAGTGGATAGCAGGTGTGTCCTTCTTGTACTTGTTCCCAAAGAAGGTATTCACATCCCGATCGTAATCGCTGGGGCGATTCTGGAGGGAATCCAACCTTTTTAGCAATCGAATCGGCTAGGAGAAACCCGATGCCATGAATTTCCTTGGCGAGCTTGTATGGGTTTTCAGAGATCGTTTGAAGGCTCTCATGGCCCCATTTGCGAATAATTTTTAGGGCATATGATCGGGTAATACCCCAGCTGAGGAGTTTTAGAAGAAGTTCATGAAATGTGGTATGAGTCTTCCATGCATCAATAAGAGCATCGGCTCTTTTTTTATTGAGCCCTGTAACTGTGTAGAGCTTTTCTGGTTCGTGGGTCAATATGTCAAAAAGAGAGGTTCCAAAGCAGTCGACAATCTTTTGAGCGGATCCAGGGCCTATACCATGAGCAAACTTTGTGCCTATGAATTTGACAATTGCATCAGGAACTGTCGGGAGCTCAAATCGGAAGCTTGAAACAGAAAATTGCTTTCCATGTTCAGGATGCCTTTCCCAAGTCCCTTTACAGTGAATCGTCTCGCCTGCTTGGATTGCCGGCATTACACCTACAATCGTTTCTTGGGTTTTATTGGATGTCTCAAGGCGTGCAACTGCATACATAGTCTCTTCATTGTAGAAGACTATGTGATGAATTTTTCCTGAAAGAGAGTCTGAGTCTTTGCTTGTAGTTATTGCGTTGCATCTCCTCTGTTCGTCTTTATATTGCGAGCATATTGATATGGAATTCAAAGGGATTGATTTTTTCTCTGAAAGAAGAGCTTAAAGAGTTTGTCATTTCCGAGCACTCGATCAATCTCCAAAAAACTAAAAAGCATAATAAAGACAATAAAACAGATAATCATCCGTCCAAATATCTCACCGAGACCCCTGTTTAACAGCTCATAGAATGCTGTATTCAGGTCTTTGCCTAAGATAATTCCTGAGAGTATATGCTCAAGAAGGGTAAAGGCAAGTACGAAAATACAAAATACTGAGGCTTTATAGAGTGTTGGTATGATAAGAGATCTATTAAGAAAGCGATCTCCAATCTTAAAGTACTGCCCTACCATTATCATTTTGGCTAAGATCATCGATTCGAAAAGATTGTATCCGTAGTGAAAATAGGACAATGAATCATCATGAAGTATCATGCTGCGAAAGATGGTAAGAGAGCATGAAAAAAGTGTTAAAAAGAGAGTAAGAAAAAGAAATTTTCTACTTTCAACCAAAATTTTTTCTTTCCAGATTTTATTGTTTTGTTCCTGTCCATTCATAATACATCCCGAATTTAGAGTGTAATTGACTCTCATAACGTTTTGCTGTTTTTGATAACAGAGCAGTATGGCATAAATATTGAGTATGCCAAGATATACACAAGAAAGCCTTGAAGAGCTTAAATCAAAAGTCGATTTGGTAGATGTCCTTTCGCGCTATCTTCCTTTAAAAAAGGCGGGGGCGGCCTATAAGGCTTGCTGTCCTTTTCATGATGAAAGGACTCCCTCCTTTATGATACGAGCAGGAGATCGCCACTACCATTGTTTTGGCTGTGGTGCCCACGGCGATGCGATATCATTCCTTATGGAATATGCCAAGTTGACATTTCAAGGGGCCATCGAGCAGCTGGCTGAAAGATACAATGTTGTCTTAAAGGCCGAAGATGATAGTGCTGAAAAATTTGAGCCAAAAGCCAAAAACAGGTTAAAGGAAATTCTTGAAAAATCATGTAGGTTTTTCCAGGCATATCTCCAGCAGTCAGAAGAGGCCCAAGAACCTTTAGAATATCTCATTTCTCGTGGCATGAGTTTGGCATTTATTACTTCATTTCGTGTTGGATATGCCCCAAAAGCAGAGTTGTTAAGAAATTGGCTTCGGAAGGAAGGGTATAATGATGAAGAACTTTTATCAGCCGGGATGCTCAATAAAACTCAGTCCGGCGCTCTTCGAGATTTTTTTTCAGAGCGTATTACCTTTCCAATACTTGATCCCTCTGGTTCTGTAATAGGGTTTTCAGCACGTAAATGGAAGGAGAGTACCTTTGGTGGTAAGTATATTAATACATCCGAAACAGCTCTTTTTAAGAAATCCAAAATCTTATTCGGAAT
This sequence comes from uncultured bacterium, assembly GCA_964577935.1. Taxonomy (GTDB): domain Bacteria; phylum Chlamydiota; class Chlamydiia; order Chlamydiales; family FEN-1388; genus JABDGV01. The sequence continues at coordinate 52,276 of CAZOAJ010000005.1, forward strand.
GGCCTATTCAAGAAGAAGGTTAGCTAAAGAGAAGTGTGCTCTTATCGTTGAGGGACAGATAGATGCACTTCGGCTTATAGAGAATGGACTTGACTGCACGGTTGCAGGACTTGGGACCGCTTTTGGTGAAGCACATGCGAAAGAGCTTCATCAGTTGGGAGTGACAACGGCTTATCTTCTTTTCGATGGAGATCCTGCAGGCAAAGCTGCAACCCATAAAGTGGGACATATTTTGCAGAAAGAGGGGATTGAACCTTTTGTAGCACTTCTTCCTGATGGAGAAGATCCTGATTCTCTAGTTCGAAAGCATGGTATTCGAGCTGTTTTACAGATCCTTTCAAAAGCACGTGATTTTATCCGATTCTTGATAGATGAATCTAAGCAGCAGTCAGGATGGAAGACTCCTGCTGAAAAGATGCGCGAAATTCACGATATTGTGAAAAAAGTTCGTGAGTGGGGCGATGAGATTCTTATTCATGAGAGCCTCCATCGTATTGCAGATCTGTCACAAGTGCCTAAAAGTTCATTAGGACTTCATGAAATTTCACCCCGGATGGCATGGCGCCAATCATCAGCTCAAAAAGATTCAATACGCACGTCGCAGCATGTTTTAGAAGAGGATCTTGTTCGTTGGCTCCTTGTTGATGCACAGCGTGATTCTTATCTTGTAGAATTATGTAAGCTCAATATTATAGAGAGCGATTTTCGTTCCCAAGAGCTTAAAGTTTTATACAGCATGATTATGGAAATGCTTGAAAAAACAAAAGGAATCGATCTTCTAGAGCTTTCTCAAAAGGCTTCTTTTGATGAAATTTCTCTGTTGATTGATGGACTTTTGACTAGAAGAGTTAACAGGGATAAATCCAGAGAGCATCTAGCGGAAACTCTATATAAACTTAAAGAGAGATCACTCTTTGAAGAGCGAGAAGAGTTGCGGCAAATAATCACAGCAGGCAATGTCTCAGATGAAGAAGCTATAGTAACAGCGAAGCGTTTTGATGAGCTTAAAAACAAAAAAATCGAAATCAGAAAACCCGAGTCCGATTCTGTTCTATGACGGGGATTGCGGGCTGTGTAATATGGCTGTCCGCTTTGTTCTATTTCGAGATCGAAAACATAAGTTTTATTTCGCCTCACTGAAAAGTATAACAGCGCATAAATTGCTGAGCGATTGGCAAAGGTCCCATGCATCCGTTGACTCTATTATTCTTTATGAAAATGAAGATGATGGAAAGGGAATCGTTGAGGTTATCTCTTATGCAAGAGCCATATTTAGAATTTGCTGGCTTCTAGGTGGCCTCTGGAAAATTCCTGGCCTCTTGTCCTTTCTACCGGACTGGTTTTTGGTCCCATATAACTTTTTGTATAAGCTTTTTGCGAAAAATCGAAAACGTCTTTCCTGTTTTTATCCATTTGAATGTAAGCTAGGAGTTCTGCAGCCTAGTGACCGATTTCTTGCATAACCAAGTTAAGTATGGGATTATTAGCAGCACCAAAGTGAGGATGAGTATTCGATCCGATCTTTATTTAAAATTATAAACACTGTTTGACGTCTTGATTTTAAAATAAAAATTATAAGCGCCTGTTGCTCTATGAACTTATGTGCCTGCTGTAGCGGCTTACGCTATTCGGATTGTTGCAAACCTTTTCATCTTTCTGCATGTCCCAGGACGGCTCTCGAGCTCATGCGCTCCAGGTATTCGGCTTACGCGTTTGGATTATCAGACTACATTATCGACTCTACGCATCCATCGAATCCAGAGTATTCTAGTGATCGAAAAAGATGGAAAAGGCAAATAGACGACTTTTCGTCGAGTACGCAATTTCAGAAACTTGAGATTCTTGAAAGTTCTCATACTGAAAGATGTACTATAGAAGCCCTTGCAACAGTAACCTTTCATGCTTTCTTATCGCAAAAGGGCAGAGATATATCATTTATAGAAAAAAGCTATTTTGAAAAGAAATCGGGCCGATGGCTTTATCTAAGAGGAGATATAATGACAGAAGCTCACAAAAAGAGCTTCTGTCATTAAAGTCAAATAGGACTTTATTTACCTTTAGGCAAAAGTCCGTAAAGCAGTTTCACCTCTGCAAACTGATTAAAGAGTTCATATATTCTATAAAGCAGAGCAAGGCGAACCGTCTTTAAAGCTTCATCATCGCTTAAAATCTTTACGTTTGAGAATAGAGTATCAAGAGGCTTTTCAAGCTTTGAAATAGCTTCTAAAAATTCTACGTAATTTTGTGATTCAAAAGCTTTTGCAGCTATCGGTTCGATTTCATTAAGCGTTTCAAGAACTCGATTTTCTTCAGGAGTCGATAATAATTGATTATGAAAGGAAAGCTTGCTGCAATCAATTCCAGAAGCAACTATTTGACCAGATGATCTTCTGAAAACCTCTAACAGCTTTGTAAATGCACCTATATCTTTATTCATAACATATGACAAAGCTTCGAGTCTTGATAGCGCATCTAGCGGAGTAGTCGATTGTCTTGCTAAAACCGCATCGACTTCTTCCTTCTTATACCCTTCGTCGATCAAGAGTCCCCGGCATCTTTGCATGCAAAACTGAACAATGTCTGAAATAAGAGCATTATTTTGCTTTCGAATGGCTTCAGGAAGGGCTGGAAGAGCTTTAGATAGAAGCGTTTCAAGCGAAATCGGAAGTCTATGCACAAAGAGAATCTTAATAACTCCAATAGCTTGACGACGAAGTGCGAATGGATCTTGAGATGATGTAGGTTTTTTACCGAGTCCAAAAAACCCTAAGAGGGTGTCTGCTTTATCTGATAAAGCAAGAAGAGCTCCTTCAAGTGTTTCTGGAACAGGTCCATTTTCTGATTTTGGCAGCCAATGTTCTTCTATGGCTTTTGCAACAAGAGGTGGCTTTCCTTGCGTCTCAGCTAGAAGGCGCCCCATAGTTCCTTGAAGCTCTGGGAACTCATCAATAACATGTGTTGCAAGATCTGCCTTAGATAGCGCTGCAGCCTCAAGTGCAATAGGAAGGTTTGCATGAGGAATCAATGAGTGGAGCAATTGAACAATCTCAAAGAGCCTAAGCGACTTATCTTGTACTGTTCCGAGCCCTGTAAAGAAGAGGCGATTTTGATTCTTTATTGCATGCTCTTCAAGAGGGATTTTTTTATCCTCATCCCAAAGGAATCTTCCATCGCTCAAGCGGGCTGAAAGCACTTTTTTATTACCGGCTCGAATAAGATCTGTTGGTTTGTTGTTTGCTGTAATAACAAACTTAGCAATCAGGCCATTTTTATTTTTGAGAGGGAAATATTTTTGATGCTCCACCATTTCAAGAGATAAAATCTCCTCAGGAGCTTTTAAAAATGCTGTGTCAAAAGTGCCGACCGTGAGTTCAGGCCATTCAACGAGATTTATAACTTGCTCCAAGACTCGCTCTTTATAGAGTGCGGAAGCTCCCTCTTTTGCTTCAATTCCTTCAATTTGTTGCAAAATGGTTGAGCGTCTCTCATTCTGATCTACGAGAACATAGTGCTCTTTAAGTTTATCTAGATATTCTTTTGGTTCTGTGATCACAAAAGATTGCGGAGCAAGCTGTCGATGACCAAAAGTTTGTTTTGAACTTGGGATATGGCCTACTGCAAAATTGAGTGTTTCTCGACCCAAAAGGCCTATAATCCAGCGAATAGGTCGTGCAAAAGAGATGGAATGACTTCCCCATCGCATTGATTTTGGGAATTCGATACTCAAAATTCGTGCGGGAAGCTCTTCTTCAAGAAGCATTGAAGTAAGAAGAGATGGTTTGACTACATCAGCAAAGAGGTAATCAGCTCCTTGATGCTGCTGAATCGATATAGGGGAGTTCTCATTTCGAATTTCTTCAAGAGTTTGTGGATCAATTCCCACACTCTTAAAAAAACCAAGAGCTGCAGGCAACGGACTTCCTTGTGCATTAAATGCTGCAGAAAGTGCAGGACCTCGCCTCGATTGCCGAGTTTCAGGACGTATTGTTTCAACATCAGTTGCAATAACTGCAAGCCTTCTTGGGGTTGCATATGACTGTATTGATGAGTACGAAATGCTGTGTTTTTGAAAGAAATCTTTTATCTTTTCTTCAAGGCCTTTTCGTCCAATTTCAACAAATGTAGCTGGAAGTTCTTCACATCCAATTTCGATAAGCAGGTCTTCTCTTTTTGATGAACTACCGGCTTGGGATGGAGTAAGAACGGGAGCTGATTTTTGTTGCGGCATGTATTTAAGAAGGGGAAATCCTTGCGATTGTCTGCTCTCAAGGTATCCTTCGGCAACAAGACGGGCAAGTTCTCGAATTTCAGATATATAGTTTGCTCGCTCTGAAACAGAGATAGCTCCTCGGGCATCAAGAATGTTGAAGCTGTGGGATGCTTTCACAACGAAATCATAAGCAGGAATAGGAAGTTTTGCTTCAATAAGACGTTTAGCTTCTGCACGGTAGTCAGTAAAATGTCGGCTCCACATTTCAATGCTTGCTTCTTCGAAATTGTACCGGCTGCCTTCAATCTCGTTTTGTTTATAGAGGTCCCCATAAGTGATTGAATCGTTCCACTTGAGGTCAAATATTGAATCGACGTTTTGCAGGTACATGGCAAGACGTTCAATTCCATAGGTGATTTCACCTGCAATCGGATTAAGAGGAATTCCAGCGATGGCTTGGAAGTAGGTAAACTGAGAACTTTCCATTCCATCAATCCATACTTCCCAGCCTAATCCCCAGGCGCCTAAAGTGGGATTCTCCCAGTCGTCATGCACAAAACGGATGTCGTGTTCGTCTAAATTCAACCCGATTGCTTGGAGAGATTCAAGGTAGAGATCTTGAATATTATCAGGAGATGGTTTCAGAATAACTTGATATTGAAAATAGTGCTGAAGACGATTTGGATTTGTTCCATAGCGACCATCCTTGGGTCTTCTGCAAGGTTCAATGTAGGCTACGTTAAATGGTTCGGGCCCCAAGCTTCTCAAAAAGGTTGCTGGATTTGAAGTGCCGGCTCCTTTTTCAATATCGTATGGATTGTAAATGAGAGCGCCTTTGGATTCCCAAAATGCTGAAAGTTTTCTGATGGTTGACTGGAATGTATGCATACTTCTTACTAGCCTTATGAGGACTTGCCTTTAAGTGAAAAAATTCTAACAGAGTGTGCCTGTTTCATGCAGCGTCAAATAGAACAATCCACTTCCTTGTTTTTGGATGGGTCAAAAAGGGATCAAAATCCTAAGTCTCATTCTATTTCTGATTCTATTAATGATTCGTCTTGCGAATTTGGCGGTATTTCTCGCTGTTCATTAATTTTGACGGTGATTCTTATTCCGACTCGAAATGAAAAAATGCTTCTTATGGATACTCTTACAAGTATTTTTGAACAGAAAAATGCACTATACAAGATAATTGTAATCGACTGCGGATCGACCGATGGGACACTGGATTATATAGCATCTTTTGAAAATGAGCGAGTTCGTTGCTATTCCTATGCAAATTGCTTGCGATTTGATGGAATCAATAAAGTGCTTCCTCAACTGGAAATACGTCATGGATATAGAGAGTATATACAGGTGGTTTTCCCTGGATGCCAATATCTATGGCCTGATGCGTTGTCCCGTGCATGTTTAGAGCTTGATCAGTCTGAATTCCCTGATCTTTTCTTTTCATCTGCATGGACATTTCAAACGGCTGTTGCAGGACCCCATAAGGACTGGCATGAAAAACCTCTTCATTTACTTAGGCCTTATTCAATTAAGGTTTTGCAGCAGGGATATGCCCCAAGTGAGCTTGAATGTATTTGGATAAAAAAAACTTTGTTTGATGAAATGGGTCTTTTTTCTCCTCAACTCGAAGGGGAGGGAGGCCTTGACTTTGTCATGCGCATTTATCAAAAAAATACCGCAAAAACTGCATCAACATCGCATGTATATGTAATAAGAGAACGAGGAGATTTGGCACCATTAAAAGTTCGAATTAAAGAAAAGTTTCGAATAATTAGGAATTGTTATGGCGTAGTAGTAGCTTTAAGATGGCTTTTTAGTGGTAACCGAGTCGCGCGTATATTGCGGTACTGGAAACGTGAGGTCTGGAGTCGTTTTAAAAGGAGATCATATTAGTTATTTATTACTGAGGCGAGTACTTATGACAAGCACTCGCCATAAGCGCTTAAGTGATTAGCTCTGATCTTTTTTCATGTCTGAATTGTTATTTTTTTGCATTTTATTCATATCTTTACACTTTTGATCATCGCTAGATTTTGATGAAGTATCGCAAGAGGAATCAGCTGTTCCGCATGTTGAACACTTTGATGATGAACCCATCCCTGCTGAAAGTACGCCTGTTGTAAGGAATGCTAAAGTTAAAAGAGTTAAATATTTTTTCATATCTTTGCCTGTTTGATGTTTACAACGTATCAGAAGATATGCTCTTCTGAAGGAAAGTCTCTACAAGGCGTATCACGCATCTTGGAGATCATTTAAAGTTCAGATAATCATATTTATTGATTAAATAAAAGAGTTGTCAAATCTTTGGCTTTTTGATTTCTCGATACATCGATAAAAAAATAATGGATAAAAAAATAATGGTATGAAATTTTTGATGCACCAACGTAGATCTTTCTGATATCATGTTTGCAAATAGTTAATTTTCTGAAACAGATATCTATTTAACTGCTTCTGTGAATGTAAGACCATTGTGTGTATTTAATTTTTTAAATCATTATCAGTATGAGTAACGTGAAAAAATCTATCCTCGCTGCATCTCTTCAAGAAATTACTCTTTGGTGTGAGTCGCAAGGTCATCAAAAATTTCGTGGAAAGCAAATTCATGAATGGATCTGGAAGAAAGCGCAAATTGATGTAGCAAAGATGACGAACCTTTCAGCTGACCTGCGCTCTCAGCTGTTGGAAGAGTTTACTTGTTCTCCACTAACACTTGTTAAAATACACGACTCAGAAGATGGCGAAACCCAGAAATTTCTTTGGAAGCTAGAAGACGGGGCTTATGTTGAGTCAGTGCTTATCATTGCTCCAGATAGAAAAACGGTTTGCGTCTCCTCTCAAGTAGGGTGTCCGGCTCGCTGTGCTTTTTGTGCTTCAGGTAAAAAAGGACTTATCAGAAATCTTACATCTGCGGAAATCGTCGCTCAGGTTCTTTTGATCCAAGGTCATCTACAGACGCAAGGAGAAGTTGTCACTAATGTAGTTTACATGGGTATGGGCGAACCTTTAAAGAATTATGAAAATGTGACGGCTTCAATTCGAATGATGACCTCGCCAGATCTCTTTGGTATGTCTCCTCGAAGAATAACTGTTTCGACAGTAGGCGTTATAGAAGGTATTACTCGATTTGCTCGGGAGAATTTGAAGGTTAATCTCGTTCTTTCTCTGCATGCTCCAAATCAGACCGTGCGTCAGAAGATCATTCCTTATGCTCGTCAGTATCCGCTTGATGAAATTCTCCTTTCGATGGACGATTTCCAAACGAGAACAGGCCGTGATGTTACATATGAGTATACTCTTCTTGAAGGTATCAACGATGAGCCTGAACACGCTCAAGAGCTCGCAAGGCTTTTAAAGGGCAAGCAATGTACTGTTAACTTGATTCCCTATAATCCGATTCCAGGAATACGCTTAAAACGGCCATCGACTGAGCGTATTGTTGCATTTCGGCAAATTCTCGACTCTGCTCGCATTATCAATACATGTAGATATACTAAGGGGGTTGATATTGCTGCAGCTTGCGGTCAGCTTGCTCTGCAAGAAAAGGATCTTGAATCAAGCCAAGAAGCCTCATGTAGCGAAGTAGTCTCTAAGAGCGAAACAGCTCCTCTTTTGCGAGTAATTAATTCGTAAAATTGCTATTTCTCTCTTTGAGGGCAGAAGTCCTTCCACTGAGGTTTTATGCCGTTTGACCCTTTGAGAATAAAGAATTTCCCTGAAGCCCCTGGCGTCTACTTGATGAAAGGGGATTTGGGCGATATTCTCTACATTGGAAAAGCTAAAGACCTCAGGTCCAGAGTCCGGCAATATTTTCAAGGCAGTGACGAGAGATCTCAAATTCCCTATCTGCTTGAACATGTTCAAGAGATCGATGTAATCCTTACTCGTTCCGAAAAAGAGGCGTTACTTCTTGAGCAGACTCTTATCCAAAAGCACAAGCCACACTATAACATTCTCCTTAAGGATGATAAGAGCCAGTTGAGAATTGTGCTTTCTCAGCATGAGTACCCGAAGCTCGAGATGTATCGATCAAAAAATGACTCTCAAATAGACTCTGTTCCAGTACTCTTCCAGTCAACAGGGTTTGCAACACCATCGCTTGCCAGAGATATGTTTGATTTGGTGTCCAAGACTTATCATCTTCGCCAATGTTCAGATGCTGAGTTTTCAAGAAGAAAAAGACCATGTTTACTCTACCACATTAAAAAATGCACAGCTCCTTGCGTTGGTCTTATATCTCACGAAGCGTATATGCAAGATGTTCAAAAAGCGATTAAACTTCTCAAAGGCGATGTTCAGAAGCTCCTCGATGAAACTTGTCGTGAAATGCACGTAAAAAGCGCTCTTCTTGAATTTGAACGAGCACTTGTCTTGCGAAGGCAGAAGGAGATTTTGGAAGCCTTCATTCAGCGTTGTAAGGTAGAGACAGTCCCGGGTATTTCAAACTGCGATGTAATAGGTTTTTGGGTCGAAGGGCGTGCGTGTGGTTTCTCCATTTTGGTATATCGAGATGGTAAGCTTCGTGATAGCTCTTCATGGGTACTTGGTGATATTTGGTCTGCTGCTGAAGAGGCGGTAACTGAGTTTATAATGCAGCTCTACGGCCCAAACTACAGATTCACAAGACCTCAAGAGATTATGGTTCCAATTCATATAGATGAACGAATCGATATTGAGGAATATCTGCAAGGAAGATTTGCGGCAAAGGTGCAAATAAAGTTTCCATTAGTTGGGCCTAAGCGTGCCTTGGTTAAGATAGCAAATGAAAATGCAAAAGCGCGGCTGCAATTATCGATTGATTCCGAAGAGCAAAGGCGTCAGCTGCTTTATGACCTCCAGGAAGTGCTTAAGCTTAGGGTTCCACCTCGAAGAGTTGATTGTTTTGATACATCGCATCTTTCAGGTTCTGATGGGGTTGCTTCTTGTGTCTCATATCTCGATGGAATGCCTTATAAACGGCGGTATAGAACCATTTCAATACAATCAGCAAAGGTTGGCGATGATTATGGCATGCTTAAAGAGGCTTTATCACGCAGATATAGGGATATTGAATCGGAAGACCTGCCGGATCTTATTCTTATAGATGGAGGAAAGGGGCAGCTGAGTGCTGCTTGTGAAGGTTTAAAAGATACAAAAGCTATTGAATGTGATCTTATTTCGATCTCAAAAGAAGCAGGACGCCATGATAAGGGACTGCGGAGGGAGCAGCTATTTAAGTCGCCATCAGGCGAGTCTTTTCGTTTGGATCCCATGAATCCCGTGCTGATGTTTCTTCAGTCAGTCCGTGACGAGGCGCATCGATTTGCTCTCGCCTTTCAAAAGAAGAAGCGCCTCAAGAGATCTCTCTATTCTCAATTAGACAGCATCGAGGGTATTGGGCCTGTTCGCAAGCGATTGCTTATTAAAGAATTTGGGTCTGTTGAAGCTATTGGGCGAGCAGGAATAGAAGAGGTTCGTTTGAGGACAAACATTCCTCAAACGGCACTAGAGAATCTTTTTGCTCTTTTTGCAAAATGAATCGCATTAAAATTCTCGAAAATAACCTCTAGAAACCTCTTTTAGAAATCTTCGGAAAACTCTTCTGGGTGAATCGAATCTGGAAGAATCTGACCGCTTTGACGCCTGCTTTCTTGTGAATCTTTTATTCCGAAATCACTCGTTTTTGAATCTTGGTTTTTATACGGATTTTTCTCAGACCCGCGATCCTGCATAAGCTCTTTGAATACAACATGAACTTCACTGACACGCAATCCTGTGGTTTTTGTAATGTCCTTAGTGATTGCAAGTTGAATCTCTTCAGATTTTTCAGGAATTGAAACCCCATAGAGAATTGACACTTCGACTCGTACTTTAACAGCCAGTGTTTTGGGTTCTTGTTCGATATAAATTCCTTTTACACGATCCATCCGTCCAAGGATACTGTCAAAAAGACTGCCTTCGACCATGCCAATTCCGGATATTTGAGAAAGGCTTTTTACAACTATCCCTTGAAGGACTTTGTTGTCTATATCTCTGCTGAAGATTGTTTCTGGAAGGTCGAGTTCTTTGACGTCAACCCGAACGGTTTCTTTTTTCTTTTCTGCCATACGAAACACCGTGTATGTTAAGAACTTAATGTATAAGGATTGATAGTATTTCTGAGGTTAAAATTCCACCTCTCTCTTGATCTATAAACTAATTACTCTATAAAGATTTTTAAAGTGTATCATCCACTGCTTGCGATCTTGGGATAGAAGAGGTCGTATTGAGACGGATTGTAGAATCTTGAAATGCATAAGGCAAGAAAAAAGCCTCATCTTGTAGAACAAGATGAGGCTTGAACGTCAAAAAAGGTCTCTATGCAAAGAAGGCCTTAAATGAGCCTAAATAAGCAATTTACCAGCTAGCCTTTGTAATTCCAGGGATAAGGCCTTGGAGAGCCATTTCTCGGAAGCAAAGTCGAGAGAGTTGAAACTTTCGAAGAACTGCTCGTGGACGACCAGTAAACTGGCATCGGCTTCGAAGTCTAATAGCCGCTGTATTTCGCGGCATCTGGTTTAGCTTGGTTCGTGCTGCTTCACGCTGCTCTTCAGGGAGAGATGGATCAAGAGCTGCTTTTTTCAATTCTTGACGCTTGTCCCAGTTTCTTTTAACGAGGATCTCTCTTTTTTTTTGGCGCTCAATTACGGACTTTTTTGCCATGGACTTTGACCTAAATGCCTAAATCGTTACTTTTTCCGGGCAGGGCCTTTTTGGCGCTGCTTACGGGTTGGGTCTTTTTTGTTAAGAACATATATGCGGCCTTTTCTGCGAACGACTACATCGCCTTTAGAAGGATCAGCCTTTACGGATGCACGTACTTTCATGTCGTAATCCAAACCATAATAACTTGAAAAGTCATATATTACTTCCGCTGAGTTATTGTCTGCAATACTTTTCATCATAAGTTCTGATTACTGTGGTTTCCTAGAGCGTGTTGAATTGATTTTTTGATAAAATGCGGAGGAATTCAAGAGTGGCATCCATGGCAAATTATTCCGATTACATAGCAGGAGATGCGGCAAGATCATACAACAAGATCATAAGGCAAGATAAAGAGGAAGACAAATTGCTCAAGGTCGATTTCAAGATACCTCCAGTTCTTGTGAAAATAGTAAGACGGGGGCGCTTGATATATTATGAATTACTTAGCATCTGCCTACGCTAATAACCCAAGCCTACTTCTCGGTGATAAGCACGCTTACTTCTTCTGAGGAGGCCAAGTTAAATTGTATTCTTTTAGCCATTCGGGTTTTCTAGATTCTACAACAGTGTGAACACCAGCTTTGGCATCTAGAAGTAGGCTATTGTACTGATCTAAATTAAATTGATTTATTCTTACCCAAATTTTTCCTAAAGATTCGCCGCATTTGTTCACCACCAATTCATCAAGATTGGGATCTTGACCAACCTTAATCAATGCATCAATAACGTAATCGTAGTCATAGTCGTCGAGGTCCATTGCCGCATCATCTCGTTCATCTATACGCGCTGTTTCGTCTAGCAATACATTCACTAAACCTTTTGCAATAGCATGTGAATCTTTCATATAGGTCTCATTTATTTTGAAAGGCCTTTATCTACATGCATTTTTCAAAGATTTTTCTCGGTCATAAGGACGCTTACTTCTTCTGAGGAGGCCACGTTAAATTATACTCTTTTAACCATTCGGGTTTTCTAGACTCTATAACACAATAAACACCAAATTTGGCTCTCCTTTGTAGGCTATCGTACTGATCTAAATTAAATTGATTTGTTCTCGTCCAGATTATTCCTAAAGATTCGCCGCACTTATTTACCACCAATTCGTCAAGATTGGGATCTTGACCAACCTTAACCAATGCATCAATAACATAATCGTAATCATAGTCATCGAGATCCATTGCTGCATCATCTCTCTCATCTATACGAGCCGTTTCGTCTAGCAATACACTCACTAAGCCTTTTGCAATAGAATGTGAATCTTTCATATGCGCCTCATTTATATATTTTTTCAAAAGGAAGGTGAGTTCCAACATCTTTACCGCCAATCTGACCATTGAATGGATTTGTATATTTGCCGTCGGCGATTTTGGCGTCGAATCTTGGTATATTGCTACCTGATGCTAGTCCTTCTCGCATACTCCTTTCGGGTTTAAGTATTAAATTCCATTTAAACTCACCATTTGTATACGTTCCCCATTTTTCAGGAGCGCCAGTTGGATTAGGTAGCCGCTCGTACCCCTTACTTTTAGCCCAGCCTCGGAGGGTGCGAATATTTTGTTGGCCGGCTTCTGATAAATTTCGGGCAGCTTCGTGGAATCTATTAAGCTTAAAAGGTTCCTTGACAATGGCATTTGTAGATACTTCTGTTGCAACCGTTTTGGCAATTTGATTGCTTGCGGCGGCACCAGCTTCCACGGCTGCTGTTCGTCGTGCGATCCATCGGGTTCCGGCGGAGACTACCGTACGTCCTGCGTGATATGCTATTTTGGTTGCGCCAGCGGCAATGCGGACGAGTCCGCAGACTTGGGCTACTGCGACTCCTGTTTCGGTTATTCGGAGGGCGCTTGCATGAATAAGCTCGGAGGTGCTTGAGTTGTTATAGGCTTGTTTATAGGAGGAGAAGTCTCCTTTGAGAATGTTTCCGCCGAGGTCTTTGAAAGAGTCAAAATTGCGCTCAAGCGTCTCTAAAGGATTAAAAAAGCCATTTGCTATTCCTTGACCAATACCTGAGGTTGCTGCCCAAGCGTTTTCTTCGGCAGTAAGGCCATATGGATCGATCAAAATAAGCGGTTGGTTGTGGACATAGGCGTAGAGGTTTGGGCCATCTGCAAAGCCAAGAGGGTCGCAGGTTAAAAAGCGACCGATTGATGGGCTGTAATAGCGACGTCCAAAGAAAATAAAGCCTGTTTCACTATCAAAACGTTTAGAAGAAAATCTCCAAGGGTTATTGACCTGAGAGTGATCCACTTGTTGGCAGTTTTGATCAAAGATACTTTCTTCGCCAAAGGCTGAAAAGCGGTAGGTTTCTGCGATCTCTTGAGAGGCTACATCAACCAAAGTGGTGATATTCCCACGATGATCATGGATTGGGCAGTAAAGAGTGGAATCAAGTTCAATCGCAATGGAAGCTCCAAGTTCTGCTCCCTTGCCCAGGCCTAGAACTCGAAATTCAATAAGCTTTCCAGACTCATCCATGACTCCTACTTCTCGGTTATTGAGATATAGAAAGTGGAAGAAAGATGCCTTCTTCCACGACTGAGAGCTTCTATTCCAGCTAAAGACTCGTTTCTGAAAACGTCTATGGAATGAATCATAGAGGTATTCGCAACGAACAGATTCTGGACGAGTGATGCTTGTTAGTCGGTCGAGCGCATCGTAGGTAAGGAGAATGTGGTCGGTTGCACTTCGTATTTCTATCGGGTTTCCATTTTTGTCATAGGTAAATCCCGTTTCGCTATCAGATTGGAGCTGGTTAAGCGAGTTAAGCTGATATGAATTCTTATTCTTCTTAAGACGATTATTGATGGAATCATTTTTGAAGGAGCCGTCGAAGGCGCCTGATTCAGAAGTTAGCTGATAGAGGTCGTCATAAGTATACGTTGAGGTGACATTGCCAATAGCATCTGTATATGAGGATTCGAGGAGGTTGCAGGCAAGATCAAAGCGTGAAAGATTTTCTGACCAGTAGGGTGTTTTTATTTTGATGTTACGGCCAAGTTTATCCCATTCGAAGTGAGCTGTTCCAAGTCCGCCAATAAGTTTGGTTGATGTTACTTTAGATTCAAGATCAAACGAGGTGTAGCTATGACGATAGAGCTCATGGTCCGATTTGTCTTTACGTACAATATGCTTGAGGCGTCCATGTGTATACTGATAGTCAATGATTGGGCCAGATTTTACCTGATATCTATCCAGACAGCCAAGGGTGTCATATGAAAGCTTGCAGCCGGAATCATTGATGCGCCGATTCCATGCATCGTATGCGTAGGAGTGTATAAGACGATTTTTTTTATCGATGACACGCAGTGGGTTGTTGTTCTTGTCGTAGAGATATTCATACTCAATAGAACCATCAGAAGAGGTGAGTCGAATAAGCCGTGAAAGCGCGTCATAAGCATGCGAAACAACTTTGCCGTCAGGTTTTATGATCTTCTGGAGCAGTCCATTTAGAGTGTAGGTATACTTTGTTGTTTTTTTGCTTTCCTCTGTGACAGAGGCCACCTGATCAAGCTTTGTGTATGTATAGGCAATAGTATACGTTCGAAGAATGGTGCCGCCAGAGATCACATATTCAGTGTCGAGAGTTTTATTTCCCTTTGGATCATATGAGAACTCTGATTTGGCAATAAGAGTTCTGGAGGGAGAAAATTTCTCAAGAGAGACGGTTCTGCCGAGCACATCATGCGTTTCAACTGTCTTGACGCCCATCGGATCAGTAGTGCTTTTTTGAAACACTTTTTTATAGGTATAGGCAATTGTTGTCTCATTCCCTTGGGGATCAATCACTCGAACCGGAAGCCCTTCTGAGTTATATTCAGTTTGGATAGATGTCGATGTGTCGACATCTATATAAGAGCTTTCCTTAGAGATCTCTCCAAGAAGGGTATAGGTGTATCTTTTCTTCGATAAAAGGGTGCCTGTTTCGGTTTCCTGATATTCTTTGATGACCCTGTCGAGCAGATCTCGTTCTTGGATAGTTGCTATATACTTTGAATCATTAATCCACTTCTTTGTCGTGTGAAGCCTTCCCAATTCATCATAGTGATATGTTGTGCGTTCAGATATACTCCCGCTGCGTTTCTTTTGCTCAATCAGTCTTCCGGCACCATCATAAGAAAAGTGCGTTGTATGTCCCATCGGATCTGTTGTCGATGTTATATGAAATGCGTTGTATTCGCTTGAGCTCCTTGTTAGGGTATTACTATGAGAGTCACACTTTTTAATTTGAACAACTCGGCCCAAAATATCATAGGTATACAGAGTACGGGTGCCTGTTCGGTCGATGTGAAGAGCAAGGGTGCCTCCAAGGTTGTATTCAAAATGCTCTTCAGAACCATCAGAATGCTTAATAAAATAGGGTTTATTTCGGATAGTCGATCGAATTGTAGTGGTATGGCCGTTTTGGTTTGTCTCTGTTTTGACATTTCCAAACAGATCATATCGTTTCGTGACTGAGCCAATAGGGTAGGTTATTTTGATGGGCTGATCTAGTCCATCATATTCATATGATGTCGTCTGCCCAAACCGATCCTGGCTTGAGATCATATTTCCCATAACATCATAGGAATATTTTTTGACATGCTGGTTATCCGTATGGTGCTCGATCTCTTCGATAAGCCTATCTGCAGTATCATATGCATACGTTACGAAAAATCCTGAACCGATGAGTTCTTCTCGAACCTTATTGAAGTTGTCGTCGTATTTAAATACCGTTTTACGGCCAATGGCATCTGTTTTACTCGTTAAAAGACCACTGTCGTTATAGGTTGAGTATATCGTATATCGTTGATGCGCATGAGCATCAAAGACCTTTTCTTCCTCGACTTGCCCGGCTCTGTTGTAAACAAAGTGTTTTTTGCCTAATAAAATTTCTTCTTTTGATATGGGATCGTAGTAGTACTCAGAAATTTTTTCAGGTTGACCAATTCCATGTCCTGAACATCCACGAATAGGCGTGATCTTAGTAATTCTTCGATATGTGACTCCTCTAAGATTATCCGGATCATGAGATGGACCATCTTGTACGATCTTCCGAATCATGACGGCGTCGTCGTCATACTCAAAGAATTCACGCTGGATAACCGTATCTCCATCCTGGATGAAGCGTGCGGATACAAGATCTGTACCCTTCACATAACGGTAGGTGATCTTTGGACCGTCATTTTCAGTTTCGGTCAGCCGAAGGCGAAATTCATCATCGCTATAGGTATAGTGTTTTGAATAGTGCTCAACATCGGCATTAGGTCTTCCATGCTTATCCACATAGATATTTATTTTGCCTTTGCCGGAAAGATTTCCATAAAGAGATTCTTTGAGAATATTTCCTTCGCTATCATAGGAGTAGCAGATGACGGATCTTGTTTTTTCAGATCCATCAAAAACCGTTTTTGCAAGTAAGCAACCTTCATCGCTTTTATCGCGTGCGCCCAGGCGTACTTTATTGTCTTCTCCCCAGATAAATCGCTCTCCACGAGCAAGCGATTCATTCGCATCGTATTTGGTGCGACTTGTGAGTCGTTTATCAGATGAGTATCTATAAACAGATTTTCTGCCTAATCCATCTACAACGTTTGTGTGGTTCTTGTCCGTTTTGTATTCGAATGTGTAAAGAGTTACTTCTTTCCCATGTGCGCCAGATGGAGCTTTTTGCTTAATAACCCGCCCTTTGTCATCATATTCGAGTTTAAGATATCGTCCATGAGGTTTGCGAATTTCAGCGATCATCCGGCCGCCTTTCTTCTCATTCCGATCACTGTATGAGTATTTCGTAAGCGGTTGATCTGAAGATTCAATCGTATCAATGTAGGGAAGGGGAAAGTGGGTTGCAGGATCTTTCCCCATAAATGAATATGAATAGATGACTGATTTTCCGTTGCTTGAAGTCACCTTGATTTTTTTCTTATTTTTCTCAAAATCGAAGTAGAGAGAGCCGAATTTGCGTTTTTCGTCATGGCTATAGGTAGAGATTTCTTCAAGATATCCATTGCGATGGTAAGAATAATAAAGTCTATTCCCTGAGGACTTCTTTTCGCGCTTAAGATTCATGGGGCTATCAAAGTCACCTGAAGAGTACTCGCGTTCACTTCCATCTGAGAGTGTGGCTTTCCATGTTCCTCGGATGAATTCTTCAGATGAATTTTCTTTAAAGACAAACAAATTGTTTTTTACATTTGTTCTGCCGCTGATTTCTCCTCGGGCCGTATTTACCAACCCTCCAAAAATCACACCTGGATCAAGATAATATTTTACATTGGAATCCTTCCCGTTCCATTCAGAGGTGTAGCTGATAACTGAACCACCTTCGTCCTCTGCAATCATGTAGCAGCAATTTGTTCCAGGAAGTCCCTGTATCCATAGGGGGTAATTAATGGACATTCCTTTGCCAAGCCATAGTCCAAGACATCTATCGCTATTATAATAGCGCTGTAAATGAAGCGGATGAGGTCCATGCTGAACAATATCGACGGAAGAGAGTAAGAGCGTTCCAAAGATAGTGTTAACGTTATTAACAAATGAATTTGGAGCAGTTTCTGCTGTAAGTGTTTGATAGCTTGATGCTTTACTCGAATGGTCGGCGTGAAGAACAGAAAAGGTGCAGAGGAGAAGAAGAATATATTGAATGATCATCAAACGCCTGAGGGATAAGTGAGTTCGGGCAAAGCGTATAGGGGGAGTGTGAGATTAGATCAAGCCATTATCACGAAAGGATATTCATATTTGCCGTATTGCTTTCAAAAGAGATCGATAAATCGGTGATCTTCTGCCTGACATGAGTGATTGATATATACTGAGTTATATGGTCACGCCATTCCTTTTTTCAAACAAATTAGATAGGCGAAAATTAAATATGAGTTATCGAGCAAGACTATTCAAGTAATGAAGATTTATGCTCATCAAGAAAAGTTGAAATTGCAACTTTTTAAAGAGGTGGGTACCATATTGGCATTATATATTGAATGTAGCAAACCAAGAAGAGTTCATCCATGAAGCGAACCTATCAACCAAATAAGCGTCGTCGTGTTAAAGCGCACGGATTTCGAGCACGTATGAAAACAAAAAATGGTCGAAAGATCATCTCAGCTAGAAGACGTCACGGTAGAAAGAGATTGACTGTATCCGGTTAAGTACAACTTCTATTAGGGGCATGTGTGCACAATAATGAGCGCTTTCCTAAGTCAAAACGGCTTTTGAAACGACGCGATTATTCTCGTGTCCATGCCCGCCATTCCACTTTTTCTCATCACCAAATCCTCATCACCTACAGGCGAACTCGTTATCACAGCCACGAAGAGACGAGAAATCAAGAAGTTAAGAGCTTAGATTCTGGGCAAAAAGAAGCAGTGATTTCTAAAAAATCGCAAGGAAGTAGGCAAGATCAGGTCCGTCTAGGAATGGTTCTCACGCGTAAAAATGGCTCTTCAGTCGAACGAAATTTATGTAAGCGCCGGACTCGTGAGATTTTCAGAAAAATTCGCTGGCCAGAATTTCTTATTGTCGATCTTGTAGTACGAGTCAAAGGCTTGCTGAAAACAGTTGAATTTCAAGATATTTCAGAGGCATTTTCGATGTTGTATCAAAAGATAACTTCAAATGATTCTTGATGGGCTAAATCCTTCTCAAAAAAGAGCTGTAGAGGCCGTCCATGGCCGCGTTTTAGTTCTTGCAGGTGCCGGTAGCGGAAAGACAAAGGTTTTAACAACTCGTATTGTCCATCTTATTCAATCTCATCGTGTTGATCCCGAATCCATTATAGGTGTTACCTTTACGAACAAGGCGGCTCAAGAAATGAGAGTACGGCTCTCATTGCTTATAGGCAAGAAAATAGCCGAGCGTGTAACACTTTCGACTTTTCATAGCTTTGCTCTGCAGGTTCTTCGAAAAGAAATTCATCACTTGGGCTTTAGCAGAAATTTTTCAATAGGCGACCGGCAAGATATTCTCCGTATGGTTCAATCCATCGTGGCTGATGAACTTGACCACAATAGTATGATGCCTTCGGTTCAAGATCTCTATGAAGAGATATCTCGAGCAAAAAACCAGGCAAAACTCGCTGAAGAAATTACCTACCCTCAATCAAAGTTTTTCGAAAAGCTTCTTCAAAATACCTTTAATCGCTTAAATCAAAGCATGAAGGTCTATAATACCTTAGATTTTGATCATTTGCTTTATGCTTTTTGGTTGCTTTTAAGGGGGTGTCCGGATGTGCTTGAGCGATATCAAAAACGGTATCAATATGTCTTAATTGATGAATATCAGGATACAAATCCTATTCAGTCCCAGATTGCGAATATGATCACAAAGCAATCTGGAAACCTCTGCGTTGTCGGAGATGATGACCAATCAATATATTCGTGGCGTGGGGCGGATGTATCAAATATTCTTCAATTTCCTGCTGACACAGTGGTCAAGCTCGAGCAGAACTTCAGATCTACGAATACAATTCTAAAAGCTGCGAACTCTGTTATTGGCAAAAACAACAAACGTTATAAAAAAGCGCTTTGGAGTAGTGGTGGAGATGGGGATAAAATTGAGATTTTTTGTGCCCCTCATGAGGAAGCAGAAGCTGAAGGTGTGATTAGAAGAATTGTTGCAGCCAAAAAAAAGCATAATCTCGCATGGAAAGACTTTTGTATCCTCTATAGATCAAATATTCTGACAAAAGCGGTTGAGAATGCTTTATTGCGGGCACCTCTTATTACAAAAGGGGCGGTTCAACAGCCTATTCCATATACGATGATTGGGCAGGATGATCTCTTTGATCATAAAGAAATGAGGGATATAGGGGCATATCTTCGTGTAGCATGTAATCGCGATGATGAAGCGGCTCTCATTCGGGTGATTAACTACCCACGTCGAAATGTAGGGGAGCAAACGATAGATCGTATCAGATCATATGCTCAAGAGAATAACGTATCTATGTGGGATGCTTTAGATCATGTTGGAGCACATAGTGAAGTATCTCAAAAAAGTCGGGAAGGTGTTTTAGAATTTCAGAAAACAGTTGAACAGTTCAGAGGCGACCTTAGATCAGACGGTGCTGCATCGGCTGTAAGAAATCTGTTAAAGAGGAGCCGTATGTATCGAGCTCTTGAACATGAGATTGCATCTGATTCTCTTAGAAAACGTGCTGAGGATAGGCTCCAAGGTTTTTTGGATGTGCTTTCATCCTATCCTCATATCGATTCGCATGAGTCTTTGCTTGATATTCTTTCGCATATGCAAATTGATGCCTCAAATCCGAAATTTCAAAGTCAAGAAAGTGTTCAAGATGTAGTGACTCTCATGACAATTCATAGTTCAAAGGGGCTTGAATATCCTTATTGCTTTTTGATTGGCCTTGAAGATCACCTTATTCCTCACGAGCGAAGTATAGATGAGGCTCAAATCGAAGAGGAAAGGCGGTTGATGTATGTTGCTATAACACGCGCTAAGAAAAACCTGTGCATGAGTATGGCTGAGTCTCGGCGTCGCCTTGGTGGAGTAACGCCGAGTCGGCCTTCAAGATTTTTATTCGATATTCCTCAAGAGTGTCTGAACGCTACGATTTGGAACGGTTAAGTATATCTGTAAGCTGTCCTGAATGTACTTCAAGAGGGTTTTTTCCTCCGCCCATAGATGATGAGGGATAACCTAGCCTGCCAATTTCCTGTCCATCGGCATTAAGAATTAATATGGAAGGAACTCCCATGATACCGTATTTATCCATAAGATGTGTTTGTTCATCTGTTCTTTTTCTGTTGATATCATATTTAACAAAAATGAACTTGTCGTGGAATGAATCCCAAAAGGCTGGTTTATCATACACCTGACGTTCTAGCTTTATGCACCAGGGGCACCAGTTTGTGCCTGTAAAGATCAGATAAATTGGTTTGTTTTGGGCTTTAGCTTGTTCTTTTGCGAGATCTAAGCTTGAAAGCCATTGCCCCTTCATGGTTTCTTTTGGAGGAGCTTGATTCACGTCTTGATTCGAGCCTTGGCTTGGCATTGCTTGAGCTTGCTGGGTCTCAGACGGGCCTTGCTGGGGAGTGTTTTGCGTAGTGAGATTTGACGGAGCTTCTTCAGCCGCGAGATAATTTGCAGTACCTACTAACGAATTTTGATTCGTGGCTAATAATAAGAATAGAGCTGTGCATATGTTTCGAGTTTTTTTTAAACTCGTTTTTTTTATGCTTGTTTTCATTTGTTTCTTTCCTCCTCAAAGATGTTTCCCGCTCGATCTTTCTCGCTGGAGCAACAATTCGTGCTGGATCATCCTGTTAGCTCATGCTATACTTTTTGGATGGTGAAAACAATTATTATTCGACACGTAAAAGAAAACAGAAAGAAGTGCAGTCTTACTCCGCTTGAAGCTCGAGAGGATTTTGAGTTTTATACGTATCCTTCTTGCGCACTTAATGCGAGTTCGTCCGGAGCGCAGAGTTTGGCGAATGTATCCTTAGATGGGGCTATTCTCCTGGATTTTGATGGGCCGCCTCTTTCTCTGGATGACAGAAATTGTTCATCGCTCCTTCTTCTGGATGGAACATGGCGCTATGCGCAAACAATGCGAAAGAATCTTCCTCAATTGAACTCGTGTTCAGTTCGAAGAATTCCTGATGGATTTGTAACTGCATATCCAAGAAAGCAAACCGATTGTTCAGAACCCGATGCCGGGCTTGCGTCGATCGAAGCTCTCTATGTCGCCTACCATATTTTAGGGTGGGACGTGCGAGGAATGCTGGATTCTTATTATTGGCGTGATTTATTTTTGTTTAAAAATGATTTTAAATAATTTGTTGAAAAGTCATTAATTATTTGATATAATTCTCTCACACTTTATAAAGTTTTTCTTTATATATATCCTCGGGGGTTTCTTTGGATAGCTTATTCTCATTCCTTGATGTGCTTGAAAATGCGCTCTGGGGATATATTGGTTTTCCTCTTATTGTTTTAATCGGGGTCTATTTTACTTATGTGTCTCGTTTTGCACAGATACGTTCTTTCCCAAAGGTAGTCAAAACTTTTTGGTTTCTGCTTACACATAAGGATTCGGGACCTCATAAGGGAATTCACCCTCTTAAAGCTTTTTTTGCCTCAATTGGAGGAAGCGTTGGAGTAGGTAATATTGTCGCAATCACGAGTGCTGTCCAAATAGGGGGGCCTGGGGCTCTCTTCTGGATTTGGATGACGGCTATTGCTGGCTCATTGGTCAAGTATTCTGAAGTCTACTTAGCTATGACAACTCGGTATGCCTGCCCAAAAGACGGGTTCTTAGGCGGTCCAATGTACGTACTGCAAAAAGCGTTCAAAGGATCAAAAGTTCCTGGGATTATCTTTTCTGTTTTGATGTGTATTTACGGGGTCGAGATTTATCAATTTAGCGTTGTGAGTTCTACGCTATCTTCTGCTATCGGCTGCCCAAACATTGTAAGCGCTATTTGTTTTTTGATAATGGTCATTTACGCTGAAAGGGGTGGAATCAACCGGGTGGGGGCAATCTCATCATGGCTTATTCCAACATTTATTTTGATATACCTGAGTATGGGGACATATTTCCTTTTTACTCATTCAGCGCAGCTACCCGCCATATTTTCAGATGTGTTTAAATATGCATTTGAACCTTGTGCAGCTCAAGGCGGCTTTGTTGGATCGACCCTTCTTTTGACGATTTCGCAAGGTCTTCGTAGAGGATGCTATAGTTCTGACATTGGGGTAGGATACGCTTCAATTATTCACAGTGAAAGTTCTGTTGAAAAGCCTGCGCGGCAAGCTTCTCTTTTGATCTTTGAAGTCTTTTTAGATTCATTCGTTATATGCACGATGAGTGTTCTGTTAGTTCTTGTAACAGGAACTTGGAAGATGAACTTTGACGAGATTCACCTTGTTCAGGAATCTCTTGCGACTCAATTTCCTTTTGCTTCAATTTTTATGCCATTTTTCCTGTTTTTGGTTGGGTACTCAACTATTATTGCCTATTTTTCTTCTGGAATGCTGTGTGCAAAATTTATTTCGCCAAGATATGGAAGAAAAGTCTACTACGTATATGCAGTCACAGCCCTTTTACTCTTTTCGCTCGTCCATTCAAGTCATGCAATTTGTGTGATGGCGCTTGTGCAATTTGGGCTTCTTACGTTGAATGTACTTGGCATGTGGAAGTTGCGACATGAGATTTCATATGATATACCTGCTATTCCAAACGTCGCATCTGAGGAAAACACAGTAGAGTATCAACGTACAATATAAGCGAATTATGCAAATCATTCATATTGCTTCCGAAATTGCCCCTCTAGCAAAAGTTGGGGGATTAGCAGATGTCCTTTTGGGCCTTTCGCGTCAGCAGAAAATGAAAGGGCATGAGAGCTTAGTTCTTCTTCCAAATTACTCTTGTATACACCGCGATAAACTTTCGCCTCTTCATCAAAAGACTCCATTTGGAATTTGGTGGGGAGGGACTTTTTGGGGGGGAGAAGCTGAGAATTATGCTCTCTGCGATGATGTGCAAATTTGCCTTCTTCAATCGGATCATCCAAATAAATATTTTCGAAGAGAAAGTGTTTATGGCTTTTCAGACGATATCGAAAGGTTTGTTCATTTCGGAAGAGCCGCGCTTGATTACTTAGTCTTTCAAGGGATTCGTCCTGATGTTCTTCATCTGCATGATTGGCAGGCATCGATATGCGCGTGGCTTGCTCGTTCATATCCATTTGAAGAGCATTTTCGAAATACACGTATTGTTTTAACAATACATAACTTGGAATACCAAGGGCATTCACCACGACATGTTCTTGAGCTTGCAGGAGTCGATACAACCCATGTTGCCCAAAAAGGGTTGTTGACACCTCACGAACAATATCCAAATCTTCTTCGAGGCGCTATTTTATCCGCAGATCATGTGGTTCCTGTGTCTCCATCTTATGCTCGAGAAATCTGTTCTCCGGAGGGAGGCAAGGGACTTGATAAGGAGCTTGCTTCTCGAGGTGATAGAGTGTGTGGGATATTAAATGGTCTTGATTATACCTACTGGAATCCCGAAACGGACCCGCTCCTTATTGCTGATTACAGCTTGAAGAATGAAGATCTGCTTTTTGAAGCAAGGCTTCAGAATAAAAAAGGAATTAGAGATAGACTTGGTCTTGAGCACACAGACCAGCCCTTGGTCGTTTGTATAACTCGACTTGTTCCTCAAAAGGGGATTGAGCTTATCAAGCATGCCCTTCATGAGGCTTTTCGTCTCAAGTATCAAATGATTTTGATTGGATCGACGCATGAAGAAGGGACGCGTAAAGAATTTACGGCTCTTCAAGAATATTATTCTCAAGATCCTCATGTGCGGATAGTTCTTCTTCATGATGAACAATTAGCTCATCTTGCATTTGCTGCATCAGACATCACTTTGGTTCCTTCACTTTTTGAACCCTGTGGACTTACTCAATTAATAGCTTTAAGATATGGGTCTATTCCTCTTGTTCGTAAGACAGGAGGTCTTCAAGATACCGTCAAAGATATAAGTTCTGATCCGATACATGGAAATGGATTTGTTTTTGAGCATGCCACAAAAGATGGTATTACATGGGCTTTAGAGCGTGCTGTACATATTTGGTATGACAGTCGACCGCTTTGGAATAGCCTTGTACTTCAAGCAATGAGGCTCAATTTCAGTTGGGAGAGACCTGAGGAGTTTTATGATGCCGTCTATCGTTCATAGCTGTGGCTCTATTTTTCGTGCCCTCTCCGGTTTTTGTTCTCTTTCCTGTTTTCTCTTCCCGTCAATCTTTGACTTAATGATAATTGTACAAATTGCCCATGTCAAATCAGTGTTATTAGGGGTAAGATCCCTGCTGATAAGGCTTGGAAGTCATCGTCCTTGAAAGGGGTTGTTTTTATGGAGCCGCATTCAGCGCTGCGCGAGCAGATAGCAAAACATGTTGATCGTAGCGTAGATCGGATAGTTCATCACCGTATTGGTGGACCAACTCTTTTGACCCTGGCGAATTTTACAACGATCATCCGGATTTTTATAAGTCCTGTATTTCTCTTCGTCTACCTTGAGTATCAGGCTCTTGGAATTTCCATTACTACCCTTCCTTATATACTTCTTGGCTTGCTTGGTGCTCTTGAAATATCTGACCTGCTTGATGGTTATTTAGCTCGCAGATATGACCAGGTAACAGACCTAGGTAAAATTTTAGATCCAATGGCCGATAGTATTTCACGAATATCGATCTATTTAACCTTTACTCAGCCGCCAGTCCGCCTTCCACTCCTCCTCGTCTTTATATTTATTTACCGAGATTCCGTGATCAGTACTCTCAGGACAGTTTGCGCTTTACGAGGAATTGCTTTGGGTGCGCGTCCAACAGGCAAGATTAAAGCTGTTGTACAAGCTATATGCGCGCTTTCTATAACCGCGCTTTTAATTCCCTACACATCTGGCTCATTAAGCGAGCTAAATTTGCAAAAAATCAGTTTTGGCATCGCACTCCTTGCGGCGAGTTATTCGCTCTATTCTGGGTGTGAGTATGTCATCGCTAACAGAAAGTACGTTTACCAGGCCTTGAAAAAAAGGACCCGTAAATCCGTTATTGGCGATGAAGGTTAGATGATTCTCTTCGGTTCCGATGGTTCACTCAGGTTCAAACTTGATTAAGTTCTATTGCCGAGGTAGCCTTAAGCTTTGCCAGTTCATCATTGTAGAGCTGAATCGTTTCCTCAAGTTTTGTTGAAACTAGACGAAGCGCTGTTAAAGTTTTCTCTGCATCAAGGTCTGTTTGAGCTTTTTTAAGATCATCAACTTGCTGTTTCTGTGCTAATTTGGTAACTGAACTTGAGTGATGATCGTAGCTCTTCTGCGTTTCATCAAGCTGTTTTTGTATGTTTTTCAGCTGCTCGAGTCGCTCATTAATGATTTTTGTGGACTTATGGATGCTCTGTTTAATTGATGCAATTTCCTCATAATCGGTAATCTGATTAAGCTTGTCTTTTTGTTTTTCAAGAGCGTGAATTGCCTCAAAATTCTCTTTGATAATAGAGCATACAGCCCCTGTATTTCCTTCGAAATGAGAACATTCATAACTCGCTTTTTTGTTGCTTGAGTCTATAGATACTTTTATTTTTGCCTCATTCTCTACAAAGCTCTTCAAGTCATTTAGATCGGTTATGGCTTGATTTGCATCGTGAGTTGCTAAGTCGTTAATTGAAGGTGTAGCGCTAGCGAGTGATGCCGGTTCGTTATTTCTGAGTGATGCAAACCCAACTTTTCGGTCATTAATAAGTTTACAATGGATAGGGGATGCCCGAAACCTAGCTATCTTGTTTGTTTTTAAATAGGTTGGCTTATCGAGATTAATGTACGTTTGACCTGTTAAACTGAGCGCCCTATAGCTGACATGGTTAATGTTCCCAAGATATTTTAGGGTCGACATGTTGTTGAGCCCAGTCCATTCACTCATCTTGCCACGAAAACGCGCTCCAGCTCCGCCTATAAGACCTGCATCTCGATGGAAGGAGAGGTTTGTTACGTAGCTCTTTTTAGCCATCTCAGAAATACGAGCACGATCGTTATGTATAAAAGGGTCTTCAAGCTCCCTTCGAAAGCCTATAAGCGTTGCTCGAATCTTGTCTTGGAAGTCTGAAATCTCCCTTGATGTTCCATTGACTGGTATTTCGATGTTTGTAAAGAGATCTTTCTTGAAGCTGATCGTTCTAATTCCTCCCGTCTTTTCCCGAACAGTAATCAATACTTCAGTTGGAAGCTTTGCGCAGGGAACTGTGTCCTTAAGTCCAAAGAGTGAACTTTGTTTAAGATCATGGGATTCGACTTGAATGGGTCGCTTTTTTATTGGATCGCCTGCTTTTCGGTTTGCTCTTGGGTCGCTGGCCTCCCGTTTTTTTAGAACATCAACTTCATCATATAGAATCTTTGCTCCTGTTGCTCGATCAATCAGCTCCTCTTCGGGTTGTCCCTCTGCTGGGACCCCCTTGACCTGCACCTTAGAGATGTCAGCTGGATCAATACCTTCTTTTTCAAGAATTGCATTGATTGCACCCATGAATGTTTTTTCCGCAAGCCCAAGCTCTTTAGCATAGTCCTCGGTAACAGGTCCAGAGAGAACCTCTTTAAGCGTTGTTGGAAGAGGAGTCGAGGAAGTTGCTAGTGGATCAGGTAAGGAAGGTGTCTGGTTCGAAACACTTAGGCTCATAACATCCATCCGGTTCTAACTTTTCCTATGATATCAAAAAAATAATAGATAATCAAAAGGAGGTAAAACTCGTGAGAGAGTAATTATCTCCCTCTTCTCTCTCTCTCTCAATCTATCTATTTATTTATCTTGACCTCAGAAGTACCGAATGGGTGAGATGATTATTTTCCTTTGTCGCTAAGAGCCGTACAGTTCCTTTGGTTTCTTTGGGATTTGTTGCCAGGTAGGTTATTGACTTTTTTAATGACGGTATTGGACTCATTTTATCAAGTTCATAGAGTTCTACCTGGAAGCCTGCCTTTTGGCACTCTTCGACCGAACGATATACAATGCCTGCCTTCTTACTCTCATCGAGGATGGGCTGAACATTTGGCTTTTGATGCTCTTTTCGAAATTCTTGTATGAGGGTATTCAAAGTCTTCAGCTCAGGCGTGACACGAAGACGGACCTGTAGGTCCGCAACAGCAAATTGTAAGGCGTTGTCAAGAGTTTCTTTGGATTGATGCAATAAAATCACATCAAAATTCGAAACAGTATTTGATGAGTCATCTCTGAACGATACTTTTGATGGTAATGAAGAAGGGGAATGTCGTTTTTGTCCTGAAGGTGAAAAAGAGGGGGTATTGCTTGATGAGGCGATTGGCTGTTGCTCTGAATAAAAAGGAACTTTTTTAGGAATCGAGGGAATGGGCGGTATCTGAGGTTGTGCTTGCTCCATTCGCATTTGTTCTAATCGGAATTGGCTATTTTGGTTATTCGGAGTAATTAATTGACCTGATGGGCTTTTTTCAGGCGTTGTAATAGTTACAACCCCACTCACCTTTGCTGCTGGGATTTTTTCTTGAGCAGACACTTGAGCACTAAATTGCGCGGAAGCAGGCTTGGATGATGGCTGTTTTTCATCTTGTGGTTGACAGCGGCTTGCTATTATTGAGCTATTTTGGATAGCTCTTAATGCTACTTCTTGGATTTTAAGGAAATTCGACAAACCTTGTGGAGATACGGTATCGATATAATTTTGTAGCAATTCCGTAGCGTTATTCGGAGAGTTGCTTGCAATAAAATTATGAATTTTTATCTGGATGGTTTTGAGAATATCTTTATCGATTTTATTCTCGTCCTTGTCAGAATCACTCACAAGATAAAGACTTATAAGATCGAAAAAGCTATCAAATTGGCTAATAAGATCTTCACTCATAGTTGTGAGATAGCTTTCCCAGGCTTTTTTACTTTCAACAATTTCTGTATAGCGTTTATCTAAGTCTGGGTTCTTGTATCTATGAACAGAAATTTCACCTGAATTTCCTACACGATCTGAACGGCCTATTGCCTGTTCTTCGCATGAAGGATCCCATGGTTTTGCAAGCAAATGCACATCAACGCCTGGAATGTTGAGGCCGACGCCGCCTGCTTGAATAGTCATAAGCATGCATTTGGCTTTGTTATTCTCTTTTTTAAATTCGCTTATGATGCGAGTTCGTTGTTCTGCGTGCGCTTCACCGCTGAAAAATGAGGTGTCTAGTCGATCGGAAGAAAACTTTCTTTTGATTACTGCTGCCAAGAATTTCCCATGAAATATCTGATCTACAAAAGTGATCCATCGTTTTTTTTGGAGAACATAGTCTTTTGTGGATTCAAAAAATGCCTTTAAGAAGCCGGATTCATTGATAAATTCGTTGAATTCACTATCATTCATTCCTCCGGATGCTTTTGGCCTTGAAATTCTCATTAAAAGAGCTTCTTGTTGAGCTTTTATCTCTGTATTTTTAGTTCCGTCAGGATTGTTTTTTACAGGAATTTGGGGGTGTAATAGGAGTGCATCAAGGGCATAATCAACCGAAAAGAAACAGGACCCCTCGAGAGAAAGTTTAAGCGATTCAGCAGAATGAAAAGGCTTAATGCGTTCTTCTTGTTGAGGAGTAAGCTTGTAGTTGTTGTCATGGAATTTTTTTGTGAGAACTTTTCCTCCCCAAGCTTCAACTACTTTTGGATCGTTCTTTTTAAGTTGGTAAATGCAGGTGTTTGCGATTTTTTTAAATACTTGGAAGTGTGCAAAAGCTTCGATTATGGTTTTTATAGCCTTTGATTCAATGTCTTGTTTTGATTTTTTTTGATTGTTATCAGGAGTAGAAAAAGCATTGAGAGAGCGTTGACAGAGCCCAAGTTGTTTAATCAGTTTCTTATATGTTTCCTTGCTGAAATCTTCCTCTTTGTGCGTGAACGCCATAAGATTAAAGAGGTCGCTTATTTGGCCTTGAAAAGGAGTTGCTGTCAGCAATCTGATTGCAGTTTCTTGTTCATGATTTAATAGGGTCTGAACGATAGGTCTTAGTTTTTGCCATTTTTTCGAAGAACTGTTTCTAGCGATAAGATGTGCTTCATCAAAAAATAGTTGTGACCAACGGATGCTTTCTACCTCATTTTTCAGCTTGCAAAGAGCATCGGGCGTAGTGATAACAATATTATATGGCGATGAAAAGCTCTCGATTGCATTCTTAATTACCAGAGGACTATTACTTGCCGTGACTAAAGTCTTAGGATCTATTGAAAACAGGTGTTCAATCGTTATTACTTCAGGGTCACGAGCTTGACTTTCTGGAAGATCTTGAGATCCTAATTCTTGAGATCCCAACTCTTGAAATCCTAAGAGTTCTGCTATGGCCGATAGCACTGTTTTGGCGAAATTTTTATTAATATTTGCCGATAGTTCAATTTTTGAAATTTGATTAAAAAGCTCATCGAGAGTCTCAGGTGAAGTTGAATCAAAATCACAGACGAGAGCTTCTAATAAATTAAAAGCATTATTAAATGAAATTTTGTTTCTTAAAGGTAAATTATTAAATGTATTTTTTACTTTTGTAAAACCGGCCTCGTTGGAGGATCTGTTCTTTGCTATTTTGTTATGTATACTTTGCCAGAGATCCTTCAAGAGGGTTATTTTTGCTTCAAAAATGGGTTCTTTTTTATAGGTGTTGACCAAAGTTTCTAGTAGGCTTACCGTTTGCTGTCTAGATACATTTTTTGTAAGTTTATTCTTTAAAAGAAGTAGTCTGTTTAATGAGAAATGGGTGATTACACTCTCTTTTGTTTGATCTATAAGAGAAAAGGGAGCGCAAATTAAAAAAGAACCATTTTCGGATGTAGTAATCTTTTGGAGTATTTCTCCAATAATGAGATGTGTTTTACCTGTTCCTACAGCCCAGCCAATAACAGTGTTGATTTTTAATGCTTGAAAGACTTTAAGTGCCTTAAGAGCTGTTAATTGATACTCTTTTGCAATCTGATAGGGGAATGTACATTGCTCTCCAATTGACTCTACAAACTTCATGTCAATTGATTTGAGTTTATCGATAATTCCATATGATAGAGGCTGAGTTTGATCATCTACTCCATGTCGTTTTTGGAGTCTTCCAGAACAGCTTTTAAGGCATCTATTCGAAATATTTACTATAAATGATTCAAATGTATCGTCGAGTGGTAGCTGTTCAAGGCTGCTTATAAATCCGGTCTTTGACGCCTCATTTTGTTTTGTCGGGGGTAATGGCTTTTGAATAATTTCTTCAAACGTAATATTGATTGGTCGTTTATCCGGGTTCCTGTCACGGCTAGAAGAGGAAACTATTTTATTTTTTTGAAGGACAGAGTCTATTGATTCAATTGTTGATTCCATGGGTACAATTCGTTGACTTGATTGTCCACTAGGGAGGCTGGGAGCCTGACCTTTTGCATGAGATCCAATGACGTGATCCAAAGAAAACTTCCTTGAGGACTTATCAGGGTTATTGCCTTCAAATTGATCATACGGAAGCTGCATCATTGCAGGATCGAAAATAAAATCATGAAACTTCGCGTTAGCTTCCAATCCGCCATCAATAGATTTTGAGAGGTTTTGTTTTTGGATCTTTTCCTTGAGAATCTCGATTTCAGACATAGTAAGCATAACGGGAGGCTCTACACCCATAAAGAAGCTTTCTATATTTCCATTCGATTGCAGCTTAAGCTGCATATCGTATCCAGAAATGGTCCTTTCGTTTGAGTCAATAAGCATAAGCCCATGCAAGGTCTTATCGAGATTTGATTTTTCCTTCGACGAAGCTTGCTTCCATCTTTTCAGCTGGTTGAACTTAAGATAAAAAAGTGCTGCCTGAGCCCGTTCTTTTAACTCAATTCTGTTAAGAGGTACTAGTAACGATATATCGAGGTTGTTTGTTTCATTTTTTTCATTTATAGCTAGCTCCAGGATGCGCATAAATGCTTGAGTGTTTGATATAGAAGCCTTTGAGGGGAGAAAATTTTCGAGATATTTTCTTTTTGAATAGGATTTTACAGTTCTTTGCGCTTCCTCTGTTATTGTAAAATTCAAACATTTGCAGAACGTGTACAACACATATTTCGTAACATGATTTTCAGAAGCCGATGTGTAGGTGCGAAAAATTGCCTGAATGAGCTTTTTTTGAATCTGGTGGATTGATCGTGATTCATATGTTTCATCGTTGTTTGCAAGAAGCAATGGAATAAACCAATATCCTTGACCTTTTGCAAAGATAAATTCTTTAATCGCTTTGTATGCGCGTTTTTCTTCTCCGAAAAAAAGGTCAACTGAATCAAATAATTTTTTGTTAAATGCCTTTGCAAACTCTAGATCCTCCGGGGAAAAGCCAAGTGCTTTTTCTTCGAGCTCTGAAAGGGTAAGTTCCATTTCAAGATTTTTTTCGTCAAGATTTACAGATCCGGATGGTTTTTGCTCTTCAATCGGGGAAGAGACATGGCTATTCTCGAAAAATAGTGGGCGTTGCTCTAAACCATTTGAGGAAGAAGGTTTCGGCTTAGGCTTGAATGACGTGGCTTTATCTAAAGAATAGAGCACATTTTGTTGGCTCGTGGCTTTTTCAAGAATAATAGGTGTCGGTATGGATAGATATGCTACATTAATTTTAAAGCTGCGGTTAGTTGCTTCCAGTTTTTGTGTATTTGCTATCTGGATATGTGGATTAAAAAAAGGAATTGCTGCAGGACTCTTTTTTAGTACGCTGTATGTTTCTAGGTAATCATTTTTGGCCGCTGTCTGATGAATTATTGTGTCTCCCATTATATTAATAACAAAATTACAGCTCTCAATAATGCTGCCAAGGATTCTAAAGCGTGAATCTCTGACCTTTGCGTCTTTAATAAGATATATTTCGTTATACTGTTTCAGAAATTCCTGAAAAAATGCCTCTTGGAAAATGTGGCCAAATGACTTTGCTTTGGGGGCTTCTGGAGTATATTCATTAAAGAAGAGTACGCATTTATACTCTCCTTTAATATAGATCATTGTTTGAGATGAAAATGTATTCATATCATTCATGCCACGAGGAAGTAGATCTTTAACCTTTCGAATGAGTGTATTTCGATATGTCTCCAGTTCGTTGAATTCGGAAGGCTTGCCGCTAAATAAATTCAGATCTGACGCCAGATAATCAAGGTGGGTTACACTTTGTTGAAAAGAAAACGATTTAAGTTTATTTAACAATTCAAATTCTTTTGAAATTTGAGTTTGCAGGGGACTTGTTTTGGTGGGCCTCAAAACGACTCCGTTCTCTGCTACGCACAAATTAAGAATTATCTCAAATGCATCTTGCCGTTGATGTAATAAAGACTCATTTACTTCATGGCCTGCAAGCTGAGGCCTGCTTTTGAAGAGCTCTTGAATAACAGCTCCGACATTAGACATCTCATTTTCGGAACAGTTTGAAAATGTAAGTACTTTTTTTAATATAAGGTAAAGAGCATATCTATTTCCTGCCGCCAAGGTGGTGTTGGGTAGGTAATCAAGAGCATTAAAAAGGCCATTCAGCAGTTCTATTTGGAACTTTGAAATTCGAGCTGCTTGATTCGTTATATGGGTATCGCTTTCGGAAAGTAAGGGTATTTTTCTCGGAATTACGCTTTTTGTAAAAAAACCTAGGTAAAATTTTTCATAGTCTGCTCGGTAGACGCTTTGGGTGGAAATTGTGACCAAAGTTTGTATTAGAACTGTAATGGCCCTATAAAATGATTGTTCAAACGTGTCATTAAGACCAGTATTTGAGCTTGAAAATACTACCAAAGAGGAATTGATTTGTTTCGAGGGAAATACGATTGCGCGTAGTTCATCACGGAAGGTCTTTTCACTTGAGAGAACACGCTGTGCTTCTTGATTTATAGTTTGTAAAGCTTGAGAAACCGCGACGAGATTATTTCTCTGCTGATAGCTACGAGAATAATTTTGTTGTGCCTGTTCTTGATCTTGAGTCTCATCATTATAAGGTCGCGTAAGAGAATTATTTTTTATAGGTATCATTTTAATTCATTTTTTTGAACAGATTGTATTTGAAATGGTTTTTTGGTTAAATATGTTTTATTTAATTTAAATTAAAAGTAATTAATATTTGTCTATATAATGAAAACTCAAGACATGGATTGGATGGAGCTTATGAAGGCGTCTTAGTTGAATAACCGGTATTGCGAAGAGAATCGCTGATCTATTTTGAATAGGGCTTATGTGAGATGTTCGAGACGGAAAGCTCTATAGCCTCTTGCTTTTTTCAAGCCTTTTGCCTCGTGCAGATTCGTAGGGATATGCGTTAAAAACAGATCCCTAGAAAAAACATGACATTTGTCGTTGTTAGATTTTTTTGGCAACAATGGCTAAAAAGAGGGGGAATTCTTTTCGGGCTCGATTTTCCCAGCGGGCTGCAGGGCCTGAACTTGTCTTATCGCTACACCATTCTTCAAGCGTAGATACAACAAATCCCGCTTCATGAAGCGCCGAAAAATAAAAATGGAGTGGGTGGTGGAAAGAAGTCGTTGATTCAGCTTCATTTTTTCCAGGTCTCATTGCTATCGGGATCGATTGCGGAGACATGTAGCCTCTAATTTGCCGGACTTGTGACTTTGTTTTCTCGTCAAAACTCCATTGGCTATGTCTTGGAATTCTGAAGCATGGGTGGTTGAGTACGATCAAAAACTCTCCTCCGTTTTTGAGCCGTTTAAACACATTTTTAAATACTGCCTTTGGATCATCTATGTTTTGCAGAGCTAGGATACATGCAGCGTGCGAGAACTGAGCATCGAGAGGAATCGGTAGCTCTTTTGTTGCATCGCCCACATAAAATTGTCGAAGGGAACTTGGTTTTATATGCTGCTTTGCTGCTCGAATTAAACCTTGTGATATATCGATTCCGACATAAGGGATGCTTGGATGAATAGCTCTTGATAAAACGCCTTGTCCGCAGGCGACATCTAGTACGCGGAGGTCGCAAGATTTTCCCTCTGTGCCCTTTGACCCTTTATTTGGATCATTATTAAGGGAAAAGAGTCGTGAAATCGCGGGAAGAATCACATGTTGATGATAATAATGCCCTTCCTGGCCAACTATTGAGTCATACCAGTCATGTACCCCTTCCCATGAAGTTTTGTTTCTTACATGAAGAGAATCCCTTTGGGATTCTCTTTCAGTATGCACTTCTTTTTTGGGGCTCTTGTTAAAGCGGGGTACTGATCTGGGTATTGGCATAGTCTGTCAAGTTCTCTCTTCTATTGGCATGATTCGCAGTTTGGATCAGCGATAGAACATGCCTTTGGGGCGCGTTCCATTGCTGCATCTTTTGTCAAATCTTGCATTTCCTGGCGCTTTCGTTTGATATCCAAACTTGCATCTTCAATATCGCTTGCTGACTTATTCTTGAGGTAATAAGTTGTTTTTAATCCCATCATCCATGCCTTCAAGTATATCTTTGAAAGCATTTTTTCGTCAGGCTTATCTAAGAATAAGTTCGTTGACTGAGCCTGATCGATCCATTTTTGCCGGACAGCAGCAGCTTTAAGAAGCCATAATGGGTCAATTTTAAAAGCGGTTTTAAACTGAGTTCGAACACCAAACGGGATAGACTCAATCCCATCAAGCTCGCCCTTATTGTACTTAAGTTCTTCAAGCATATCCTTATTCCAAAGGCCAAGCTGCTTAAGAGCTTGAACAAGCTGAGGAGTTACGCTTAAAAACTCACCTGAAAGGTTTGACTTGCTGTAAATATGTCGAAAATCAGGCTCAATTGATGTCGAAACACCCATAATGTTTGAGATTGTTGCTGTAGGAGCAATCGCAAGCACGTTTGAGTTGCGCATTCCAAATTTCTTGATTTTCTCTCGTAGCTCATCCCAAGGCATTTTACTGTTTTTGTTCACATCTAAGGCGACGCCGCGCTCTTTTTCAAGCATTTCAAGTGTGTCTAGAGGCATCAGCCCTCGATCCCACTTAGATCCCTTAAATGAGCTGTAGGCCCCACGCTCTTTTGAAAGCATGCAAGAACCCATATATGCATTAAATGCTATGAATTCCATAAGCTCATCAGCTAATGTCAACATCTGATCGGATTCAAAAGGAATCTTCATCATGTGGAGCATGTCTTGCCAGCCCATAATGCCCATTCCAATAGGACGATGACGCATGTTAGAATCACGAGCAGGTATCGTTGGATAGAAGTTGATGTCGACAACATTATCAAGCATTCGTACAGCTGTCTGTATTGTCTTAGCTAAATCATCCTTATCTATAGTTCCATCAGCCTTCACAAAGGAAGCTAAGTTTAACGATCCAAGATTACAAACAAAGTGCTCATCATCTGAATTGTTCAGAGTGATTTCTGTGCACAAGTTCGAATTATGAATGACTCCACAATGATCCTGAGGCGATCTAATGTTACATGGATCTTTAAAGGTGATCCATGGATGCCCTGTCTCATAAAGTGCTGAAAGCATTTTTTTCCAGAGAACCGCGGCACGGATTTTCTTTCCGTAGATTTTGCCTTCTTGGGCAAGTTGCTCATAATGCTCATAAAGGTCTTTGAACTTCTGACCAAAAGCATCGTGAAGTCCTGGAACTTCATTCGAACGGAAGAGAGTCCAGTCTTGACCCCGAATTGCACGTAAGATAAAAAGATCAGGGATCCAGTTAGCTGTATGCATATCATGAGTTCTTCGACGATCATCACCCACGTTTTTACGTAGTTCTAAGAACTCTTCAATGTCGTTATGCCACGATTCTAGATAGACGCAGACAACACCTCGGCGTTTACCACCTTGGTTTACGGCAAGAGCTGTATCGTTCATAATCTTCAAGAAGGGAACGATTCCAAGGCTTTCTCCATTTGTGCCGCGTATATGGGATCCTGTTCCACGGACTGAAGTGAAATCAACGCCAAGACCTCCAGCATATTTGGAGAGGTGTGCGCAATTCATGAAAGTTCCAAAAATTCCGACAGGAAAGTGTTGTCCTTGCTTGTCGGTTTTAATGTTGCCAATGTCATCTCCCGCAGTAAGCCCGTAGCAGGATGAGAGCTGAGGACGCATTGATCCTGAGTTAAACAAGGTGGGAGTCGATGAGCAAAATCTTTTTGATGTATAGAGATTATAAAATGCTATTGCTGACTCTTCGAGCTCTTTCTCATTATAGGATAGCCCCATCGCAACACGCATCCACATAAATTGTGGAACTTCAATACGCTTTTTGCCTTTTTTGTCGATAATCTGATTTGAGGCAGTTGTCTCTTCTTGGCGCTCGTGGAGAAGGTATCTGTCGTAAAGGGTCATAATCCCTAGAAAATCAAACTTCAAGTCGGCCATAGGGTTTAACCTTTGGGCGATCATCTTGAGATCGAATTTTTTGAGATTTGGGCTTAACAGACCTTGATCGATACCTCGTTCGATATATTTTAAAAAGCCATCTTGGTGCGCTTTTTTCAGCTTGCCAATACCATCTTCAATTTTCCAATCAAGAACTTCCTCGTACACGTAGCTTAAAAGAATACGTGCTGCAAAGAAACGAAATTCAGGATCAAGTTCGATAAGTGATCGAGCATTCATCAAAATTGTATGCATCTTCTCTGTTTCAGACAAAGATGGGCTCATTGAAACAACAAGCTTATGAGCAAGTTCTTGGCGCGTTATAGAGAGGTCGAGGTCAAGAAGCGCAAAGTCAATACGAGCGAGCAAGTTTGAGTTAATAACCTCAGGCCAAGCAGCTCCTGCCTCTTCTTGAGATTGTTTAAGAAGTCTTAAATGGGAGCGTTCAGCACGGTATTCCGCATAACGACGTGCGGTTGTTGAGTAGCCCAATTGAGAAAGTTGACGTTCAATTACGTCTTGGATTTCTTCAATGTAGATGACATCTCGGCTTGAGTCGAGAATTTCATGAACAACTCTTTGTGTGACTTGGGTCGCTTTATGTCCAGCTTCTTGCCGATCAGCTTCTTCAGCTTCATCTTGATCTTCAAGACATTCTGAAAGAAATGACTTGTAGAGAGCGTTGAAGATTTTTTCAGGATTCCAGTCGACTCGTTTTCCATTTCTACGAAGAACTTCGATTTTTTTCGATGTTTGAAGTCGTCGTTGTTTTTGGGTTCGATAGAGGAGGTAGCCTTTTGCTGCGAGCGTTTCGCCTTCTTCAAGTAGGCTATTTTCACAAAGCTCATGCACTTCATCACTATTAATGCAGCTTCTTCCAGAGCTTGAGAGCTTGATGAGGACTCGGTTCACTGTTGAAACCACTTTAAATTTGGTCTCTGGAGTAAAAATTTCATCTGCTTTTAAGCAGCCGCGTGCCATTCGATCATCGGTAATGGCTGCTCCAATCGCTTTGAGTAACTTCTCGGGGTTGCAATCAGTGATGCCCTTAGTTCCCTGAATTTTTGGTAAATTCATGGGAATGATTAAGTTTTTGGTTAAGCTTTCCCAAGGTAAGCTTGGTTTCAAGGGCTTGGGGGTCTCAACATAGACTCGTATATCTTGTACAGTAGGAGCCTGAATCATGGAAAATCTTCTCACTTTTGAAAGTTAGAGCTGCATAATTTTTTTGATTTAGGGACTGTGCAAGAATAACGTGTACGATTTGACTTTAAGTGAGAAGCGCAATAAAGGGCTTTATTGCAGCCCATCATTGCAGCCGATCTTGCTTTTCAATCGACTTGTTCAAGTTATTTTTGCACAGTTCCTTATGTTGATTAAGATGTTTTAGACCTCAATCCCTTCGAAGAGTTCATCTTCGCTCTTCACCTCTTGGAGGTTTGATACCTTGCCATACTCAGTGACCTTTGTTTCGAAAAAGTTTTCATTTTTCTTAAGATAAATAATTTCGGCAGACCATGGGAATGGGTTGTCGAGAATTACTTCTCCTTTAGAATTTGCGATGGGTTCCCATCCTAAAGCGATCAATCGACGATTTGCATTGTAGTGCACAAATCGGATGATTTCTTCAGGAGCAAGGCCTGCAACTGGTTGGGGAAGAAGATCATTTATAAAGCCAACTTCTGCTTCGACTCCCGCTCTCATAAAGTCGATAAGCTCTTCCTTGAATTTTGGTGTCAAGATATCAGGATTCTCTTCAAGAAGAGCCAAAAAGATTCTTCTTCCCAGTTCAATGTGATTTGACTCATCTCGTAGTGTGTATCTGAACATCTGTCCGATACCTGGCATTTTACCATTTCGCATCAGGTGAAGAATCGGTAGAAAGAGACCGTAAAACTGGGTCCCTTCCATGATTTGGGTAATCCCGAAAATGGTCTTTGCAAACAGCTGCTTATTTTCAGTTATGCTGAGGTCGATATCACGTCTTAATTGGGGCAAATGCGAGGTGATAACGTTGTTTTTCTTAATCACGGAAGGAAGTGATAGAAAGAGCGAAGAGACCTCGTGTGGATTTATCCCTAAAGAAGAAATCATATAGAGCAAAGACTCTGTATGAATGTTTTCTTCGTGTACGTGACGGCCCACAGCAAGCCTAAGCTCTGGCGCTGTTAAATTTTCTCGAATAATTGTTTGTGCGCAATCGCCAACGATACCCTCTGCTGCGCAAAAGTATCCTATTCCAATTCTGATGATATTTCGCTCTCGATCATTTAATACGCGGGAATCTTTCCATTGTTGAATATCATCAAACATCGGGACTTCTTGAGGAAGCCAATGGTTTGCTTCCATTTCACGGTAAATGTCGTAAGCCCACTTATATTTAAGCGGCATAACATTAAATTCCGGGCTTTTCCGGCCAAGAATTATCCGCTTTGCTTCGAACGCCTCTTTTGCTTGTTTGCCATCGAGGATGAACGTTCTTCCACCTACTTCATATACAAAATTATCTGACATACCATCCTCTAAAAAAGCCTAATTAATTCTTGCAAAAAAACTTCTCTGTATCCCTGCTTTCAAAGCTCCTGTGGAGTGCAATTACCCACGTGACAGGAAGTAGAAAATTGTGCCGGATCTTAACATAGCTGCCCGATTTTTTCGAAAGCTTAGTCGTGTTTTTTTGCCTATCACGAATAAATCGGGTGATACCTTCAGTTGATATTTCAATAAGCGGAATATTGATGTCTTAGTCGAATGATTTAGACCAAAAAAAACATAGATATTCAACCGGGTAAGACATTCAAAACTCATAGAAGTTTTAAACATCTTACTTGAGAGGCTTGATCAAAAGCCATTGAGTTTCAACAGGATATAACGTTCAATTATGCTTTCTCTCTAGATCCGAGCCAGAGAGCTGCGCAGTTTAACCCAAAACCGGGAATCATGGAAGGGATTGGACCTAAGATATCATAATTTATGAGAAAGCCGTTTATAGTAGGCCAGAGAGCTGATACTATTCCACCAGTTAATACCCCGCAAAGAGCTCCTCGATTTGTGACTTTTGGAAAATAAAGCGCCGCAATGACAAGTGGTGCAAATGATGATCCAAGTCCTGCCCATGCAAAATAAACAGTATCCATAATCGTAGAGCTTCTCGAAAGTGCGATCCAGAATGAACAAGCTGCAATTAAGATGGCTGCACTTCGAAATAAAACAGTGGTTGAAAAACGAAGATTGCATCGCTTTAGTATTTTTGGAAGTACATCTTCAGACGCAAAAGACGCTGCGGTTAAGATTTGGGAATCCATAGTCGAAATCGTGGCTGCAACAATGCCGCAAAGAACTATGCTTGCGGTTAACGGATGAAACAAGTGCTTTGTGAGTTCGACGAAGATAAGCTCTGCATTATCAATTCCGTTTCTAAAATAAGCAATACTGACAAGGCCTACTCCCATAGATCCTATAAGGGTTAGAAGTTGCCAGCTAATGCCAACATATTTGGATTTGACCAGATCTTTTGTGTTCTTTATGGCCATGAATTTTGTAATAATGTGAGGCATGCCAAAATATCCTAAGCCCCAACCAAAAAATGGCAGAAGAATCTCTCTCCAAGAATCGATCTGGAATAGATTTAAGGAAATTTGAGCTTTATGAGCCGCCTGCTCGATGGCTGTCATTCCTCCCACATGAAAATAGCCTAAAATTGGCACAATCATGATCGCGACCATGAGAAAGAGTGCTTGGAATAGATCTACCCATGCGACGCTTACAAGACCGCCGATAAAGGTATATCCGACAACAACGCTTACGGAGACTAGAAGTCCTACTACATAATTAATTTCGAAAAGTGATTCAAAAAGGAACCCAATAGATATCATCCCTGCTGCTAAATAGTAGGTTAAATAGAGAAGAGCTATCAATCCGGTAATAAATCGCAGCTGTCCTGAAGTGTCCTTAAATCGGCGTTCAAAAAATGTTGAAAGAGTCAAGGCTTGAAGAGCTTCGGTTTGAGCTCTTAGCCTTGGAGCAATATATTGCCAGTTAGCGTACATGCCGAATACAAGAGCCAATACGACCCATACTTGAGGCATGCCTCCTGCATAGACACTCATCGGAAAAGCCATAAAGAGCCATGCGCTCATATCGCTTGCTTGTGCTGAAAGAGCTGTTACCCAGAAATTGAGAGATCTATTACCTAAAATCAGGTCTTCAGATGCAGAACTGTTTTTTTTCTTAAAATAGGCTCCCACTGCAAAAAGTAGGACAAAGTAGGTGATAAAAGATGTCGCAAAAGCGAATTTCATATTTTGATCCGTATTACGTAACTTGTTAGACGCTTAAAAAATATAGAGAGAAAAGATGATCCCGCTTAAGCGGGTGGGGGCAATACGGAAAGGGGGGTGCAAGTGCGAAAATAGCTTGCATTAATTCTACAATTATTTGTGGATACACCACTACGACAATGGTGGGCACATACAGTTAACAACACGCTAAAACTCGTTGAATATTGAACGAAGTGTAGCAAAGGTAAAAATAAATTCACATCCAAAATGCAAATCACTTTGTATAAACTTGTGCTCCAGAAACTTGGTCAATTGAAATTTCACTATTTGAGGAAATCCAAATTTCACCATTACCTGATTCGACTACAATGGGACCTGAGACATGCGTTCCATCACGAAGATCAATTACTTGAATACCCGAATGTCCTAAACTCCTTCGGACTATTAACGATTTCAAAGAGCACCGTGTTAGAATCACTTTGTCTGAGGTCACCGATATTTCTTCTTGGAATTTTGATATCCTGTCAATTCTTTTAACAATAGTTTAGCAAGTGTTTTAAAACGACTAATGCTCAAGAATTTATAAGGGTTTCAAGGGGAGTTTACTACGCAAACTCCCCCGAAAGAGAATGTATCTTATGGATGAAATCGAACTACACGAGTTCCCCATGAGTTTGTATCATTGCAAAACTCTTGAATGGACCAGATGCTGTTATTCGATGGATCTGCACTTAAAATAGAGAAATCTCCCCACCGATAGACGCTTGAGGTTTCAAGGCTGTTGTAGGGGGTTGTGCTTTTTGTATAGAGCTTGGGCTTGTGCAAAAAGCCTTTTGCATCGGAGGCGTGACGGTAGGCTACCGCCGCGTTTGCGAATGAGTTTTTACCTGCAACACTGCATCCTAAAAGCATCACCTGCTTTCTGTTGGTCATTATTGAAGGAATCCAATAGGAGAGCGGTTTTGAGGTCTTCCGTGAATCACAAAGTGTTCCATATTGCACAAGCTTTGGCTTCTCAGGGTTTTTTAAGCTAAATTGATACCATCTGCTGCCAGTGCGATCGATAGGTGCCTTTGAAGTTGGGATGGAACTTCCTTTATAATTAACTGCAATGCCATGACACGTATACAGCTTGCCATTTCGGATATGGGATTGGGATAAGCGGTTGTCGATACCATCAAGTTCTTTTAAACTGCCGCGAGCAGGAACGCTCAAGGGTTGAGCGGTTAATGGAACTGTTATAGGTATTTCTGAAGAGATGAACAATGAATCGCTTCCTGGATTCTTGACTCGTCTGAGGTAAAATTGATCTAACTTTCTTGGGTCGGCTGCAATAATAAACCCATCCGTTTCATCTTCGTCAAAATTTGTGGCGCCTTGAGGTGTGAACATCCCGCTGAGTGATGATGAAGCTAGGTTTCGAAATGGTGTGACTTTCAGTATATTCTTAAGAAGCGCCTTCTTGTTTAAAACAAACATGTCGGAGGTGAGGAAAGCGCCATTAACACTATTAAATGCATTAATCCCTATATAGAGCGCATGCTTGTCCACTCCAAATGTTGGGTAGTCTGCAAAATATCCATATCCAGAAATAGAGGGGAGAGTTTCGAAGAAATAATCGCTTTGAGGAGAAATTGAGCCTGGATAAAAACTAAAAAAGTGCCATTTCGTACTATTTGAGATTTTACCGTTCTGTTTTCCATCACTTACTGCGAGCAGAACTTGGTTATTTGCAAGGAGCTCGTGCGAGGTAGTATCTATGCTTGCATCAATGATCAGGAGGTACCAGCGGTTTGTTCGATGATCAAAAATAGCATGTGGATCGGTTGCAAAGGTTTTGGCTCCTGGAATTTGGGCTATAACTGAAGAAAAAAATGTTTCTGGAGTAAGATTGAGAATGCCGTCTGCCTTTCCTGTTTTCTTATTGAAGGAGCGGATAAATCCGTTGACAAAGGCAATATATTGCTCAGTGCCAACGCACCCGTTTGAGTCAGGAGGAGTAGATCCTGATTGGCTCAAGGTAATGGCCGTAAAATTTGGAGATAGTTCTGGGTGTGAGGCCTTAGGAACTAAATTTACTCTGTTGGTTAAGGACTGATTGAATTCCCATTTTTTGCGTAAAACTTCATCCTTAAAACTATCCATCCCTGGGGACTTAGCTTGATATACTGCTTCTTGATATACAGCTTTCAGCTCTTCAGTAGTAGATGCATTGAGTTCGAAAATCGTTGTTGTTTTGCCTTTCGTCCAAGCGTCTCCATATGTATCTCCATAAAGACTTTGACAAAGCAGCATTATTGAACAGATGATTTTTAAAGGTTTTACACCGCTACTCATGGTTTCAAGACTCCCATCTAGGTAACTTTATAAGGTCAAAAAATCGATAATTCAATTTACACTTAAATTTTCAGGGATCATTGCAAGGCTTGAATAACGCCCCCCCATCTCACTCAGCAGAGTGCTCCAGAGTAAGTCAGGACTTGTTTCAAATATAAACTGTTTTGTAGCCGGATATATGAACCATCCGCCATCCAAAAATTCACGTTCAAGCTGCCCTGGTGTCCATCCCGCATAACCGAAGCAAAGATGGATAGGGGAGCCGGATTCATCAGCCAGGAGCTCCTGAAGGAATGTAAGATCCCCTCCCAGGTACACATTTTCACAAACATTAAGCATTTGCTGAGAGGTTTCAAGCTTTGAATGTAATAACATCATCTGATTTGTTTGAACCGGTCCGCCAGCGCGTAAAGAAACGCTTTTGTTAGCGACTGTTTTGAGATTAAGAATGTCCTCAGGGAGTTCAATATCCAAAGGTTTATTAATAAGCAGTCCAAACGATCCAGTCTCATTATGCTCGCATAAAAGAAGGACTCCTCTTGCGAAGAGACCAGAATCAATCTCTGGGCTAGCTATGAGAAATTGGCCCTTTTTTACTTCTGTGGGAAGTAGATAATTCATGACGATGGTCCTTCGTTCTCAGCACCTAAAACGGTACTTACCGTTTTTAATCGATCATCAAGGTCTTGAACATTACGCTGAAGGTCTTTGAATGATTCTGTAAATTCAAGACGCACTTTAGGATCCTTCAATGAGCCAGGGCTTTCAGCATTTTTTTCAGCTCTTTGTAAGGCTTCATCAAGGCGTCTAAAAGACACAAATATCGTTTGCATTTCCTCATCAATGTATGTTTTTACTTGCGAGGGAGTGGAGAGAAGCTCTGCTTCCTCTATGCGGCTTCTCCTTAAGCGCTGCCATGAATTATCGAGGTGGAAGAGGAGCCCGTAATTATTGATGTCGGAGAGAAGTAAGTCCGATCGATTGAGAACACGCAAGGTTCTAAAATAAGCTTCATCGTCGAGAAGTAATTTTCCAATCGTTCCCTCTCCCTTAGCGACCTTTTGTACAATCGTATCCGCTTTGTCAGAAATATCATGTATCTTACGAATCGAATCACGAATGTCATTTGTAAGCGATTCGACGGAACCAGACGAGCTTGAAAACGACTTTTCAATTGATGCAATGAGGGAAGAAAATTCATCAGATGTTTTCTGGAGGGATGCCATTAATGCGTGAATTTGCTCTGGCTGATCTATCGCTTCTGAAATAGACTTAAGATGTGAGGATATTTTTTCAGCATTTTGAATGATGTCTGAACTAGAAAATTGCTGAACTACTCCCTTGATCGAATCCATGACATGTTCTGCTTTATCTATTGTTCTTGAAGCGGTTCCAGGGATATCAACTTGATTGATTCTAGTGAGTAATTTGTCGAACTGTACAGAGGCATTTTCCAGAGATCTTAAGGTAATGTTTAATCCCTCTTGGTTCTTTTGGATGACATCAGCAAGTGTATCAATCGTTTTTTCAGCTTTCTTTGCGATGTTTGTAAAGTTGCTCATAGTGTCTTCTACATTGAGACCGCTTGAAGCATATATGAGTGATCCTTGTTCTAGAAGCGCA
This sequence comes from uncultured bacterium, assembly GCA_964577935.1. GTDB lineage: Bacteria > Chlamydiota > Chlamydiia > Chlamydiales > FEN-1388 > JABDGV01. The sequence goes on from CAZOAJ010000005.1 coordinate 97,275, forward strand.
GGTACTTTGCCAGGAGGTGCTGGCATAGGAGTAATTGCGATGAACTTTTCTCCCATTAAACCTGCAGTCTTAACGGAAATTTCGTCTGTGTCATATACGCGTACTGATGAGTCTAAGCTTAGCGTAAGCTGGTAGGGATAGATACCGCGAATTCCTTCTTCATCCCGAGAATCAACAACAGGTGATATCGAGATCACCTCACCCACGGGTTTGCCTGCAAAAGTAACCTTTGTTCCCTTGGCAAGCTTATCTATGTTTTGAAAGCGGACATTGAGAATGAGCTTTCCGTCTCCTGGGTGGGGATGGAGAAAAAGGAGGGCGCGTATTGCCAAAAGAATGGTGAATAAGACTACGACTCCAATCGAGATGTTCTTGTAGGCCGGTTTCACGGTTTCATCTCCTTCAAATCATTAAGCATGTTTGTATAATTTTCTTGGACGAGCTTCTCGTCGTCGTGATCCACAGCACCAGGAGATGGGCCGTGTTGGCATTTCTGTGAATGATCACTAAAGGTTTGAATAAGCGATTGAAAATGAGGAGGCACGATAGCGTGTTCAAGGTAGGTACGAACCAAGGTATCTCCTCTCTGAAGAAAGGCTTGCTTTTCATCCACATAGGCTATTTTTCCTTCATGATGGAGTGCAAAATAGTCTCCTACTTCCAGAGCTGAGTTGAGGTCGTGTGTGACGACGATTGCTGTGGCATCAAGTGATTTAACAGTAGATGAAATAAGTTTATTTATTGTGCTTGCAGTTATTGGATCAAGACCCGTCGTCGGTTCATCAAAGAGAAGTATTTTAGGACGATATATAATCAAACGTGCAAGTGCTGCCCTTCTTTTTTGACCTCCTGAAAGCTCTGCAGGCATTTTATCTTCATAGCCATCTAGGCCAACCTGATGAAGGGCGTTGAGAACTCTTTCTTTAATTTCTTTCTCAGAAAGCTTTTTTGTGCCGTTAGCGTCTCCATAGACCTCTCCATGAATTTCTCGATGCTGTCTCATATAGAAAGCGACATTTTCGCCCACAGTCATCGAGTCAAAGAGCGCTGAGCTTTGAAAGAGCATTCCAACATCTTTGAGGACCTTGAGCTTCTCTTTTTCCTTTAATGCAGTAATACAAGATCCATTAATCCAGATAGAGCCTTTATCGGGCGTGTCAATGCCGATGAGCTGTCGTAGAAGCACACTTTTTCCAACTCCCGACCTGCCAAGAATAACCATAGTTGTTCCCTTAAAGACATTTAAGGAAAGTCCTTTCAGAACCTGGTTTGTTCCGTAACTCTTCCAAATGTCCTCAACTCTGATCATAGTTGTATGTTTAGCTGAATCTGTATCCGCCAAAGACCACCCAATAAAATGCGTTTAAACCCAAAGTTAATAAAAAATTTGTCATCAATATGCAGGTATAGCACATAACAACACTTCTTGTTGTCGATCTGCCGACTCCAACTGCGCCGCCCTTGGTATTCATCCCATAAAAACAAGAAATGGTAACAATTAAGATCCCGAAGACTGTCGATTTCGATATGCCGGAAAAAATGTCGTACCAATTGATGTAGTCGGGTATGGGATCAAGAAAATCTGCCGAAGACATACCATAGAGATCAACTGCCACCAAATATCCACCAAAAACCCCCATGGCACAACTGAATGCAGTAAGACATGGCATCATTGCAAGCATGGCAATAAATCGAGGCGCCACAAGATAGCGGATAGGATTGACAGCCATTGAAGCTAGGGCATCTATTTGTTCGGTAACACGCATGCTGCCGAGTTCTGCGCAAATAGCAGCTCCAACTCTACCGGTCATCATAAAGGATGTCAAAATAGGACCTATTTCAACGAGCATGGATTTGGCTACCATAATTCCGGTGGTGCCGGTGAGTCCTTTATCAGAGAGTTGGAAAAAAGCTTGTGCTGCCAAAACCATACCGGTTGAAAAGCCTGTAATCAAAACGACGCCAAGGGAGCGGACGCCTATTTCGTACATCTGCTCTCGGATAAGTCCCCACTGGGGAGGCTTTACAAAACAGATATAGATAGTTTCTAAGACCATGAGAGTGTAACGACCAACTTCAAGACAAAACTTGGTTAAACTGCCCAGAGCGAGATCAACAGCTTTTATCATGGGACTCTTCCTTGAGTTGCTCGGTACTGTTGTTCCAGGAATTGCGCAAGATGAAGAACCCGATGAGGACCTTGTTCACTATTGAAGTTAGGTCGTAGTCTTTTAATTTGCGCTCTACAGGAAACGCCATTTGCAACGATCCAATAATCTGGGTGTTCCGTGCTGCTATATGCATCTATTTTGGATCCTAAATCTCGTTCGAAAATTTTTCTACTTATATCCAGATGTTCTAATTCATATCCAAAGGATCCTGCCATTCCGCAGCATCCAGTGGTAAAAAGTGTGATATTATTTTTCGGCAATGCAATCAAGGGGGAAGGTTTACATAAGCTTTTTTGGTGGCAATGAACGTGGATTGCAATATTTTGATTTTGCAAGTTGCAGATACGTGCAATTTCTGTTCTGTAGCCAGAGATAAATTCTTCAAACGCTACAAAGCGCTGCTGTTTGAGGAGAGGTGCGTTGTCATTTCCAAAATCGGGTCCTTCGTCGAGAAATACGGATAGGCAGGAAGGCTCTAACACAATAATTGGCAGTGTTTTGTCAGAAAGAGGTAGATGGTCGAGCTGTTTTTCTAGTGAATGAGTGAATTCTTCAACCTGTTTTTTTGCGACATCTAAAAAGCCCTTAGAAATAGCTGCACGTCCACAGCACTTCCAAGGAAGAATACGTACTCTAAGCTGCAGTTTTTGTAGGATGAATACAGCTGCTTTTCCAATCTCTGGTTCGAAAAACTCAGTGTATGTATCTGAAAAGAGAAGAACATCCGGTTTAGATGTTTCATGAAGACCCTCTTTTTGTGCCCACGTCGAAAATCGCTCCTGGGTGATCTGAGGTAAAGCTTCGGAATCGATATTTAGAAAATAAAATAATGATTTACCAATCAAAGACTTAGTAAACCAGTTCGATACCTTTGAGATATATGCTGCCTTATCAAGATAGGTGCCTATTTTGGCAAAAAAACGTGACCTGAGAGATGCCCCTTTTGTTTGATGTAGGTAGTTAAGCCATTCGGCTTTGAGCTTGGAAGCATCGATATGAGATGGGCAATCATGAGCACACCCTTTACATGAAATGCAAAGATCGAAGACCTCTTCGAAATTATTTTTTACCATAGTTTCAAGAGGTATTTGCCCTGTAAAGACCCCCTTTAACGCCAAAGCACGAGCTCTTGTGGTTTGTTTTTCATCAAGAGTCGCCTGATAGGAGGGACACATTGTTCCACTCATTTTGCGACAAGATCCATTACCATTACACATATCAACAGTTGCCTCAATGCCTCCTCTCTGATGAGAACGAAATTGAGGTTTAAAGGGAACTATAGTTGGTTTTTCTCGGAGATTCTCAAATATCTTTTGCTGAGGAATAACCTTTCCAGGGTTCATAAGGTTATGAGGATCGAATGCCTTTTTTACCTCTTTCAAAGCTTGCATGATCCGCGATCCGAAAAGTTCTTCACTTGCCCATGAACGAACAAGTCCATCCCCATGTTCACTTGAAAAAACACCCCTATATTTTTTTACAAGATCTAGGGCTTGACGAGACATTGTCTCAATGAGCTTCCGGTCTTCAGCAAGGTTGAAAAAAGGGCGAAGATGCAGGCATCCAGCACCAATATGTCCGTAGATTCCAGCTTCTACCTTGTGGAGTTCAAGGATTTTGCTCAGGTCTTGATAGAACAAGGGTAGTTTTTTGGGGTCAACAGCCATGTCTTCAATAAATCCTATGGCACGACGACTACTTCTTGTGGAAAGAAGGAGTCCAAGGCCTCCTTTTCGAATCGACCACATACAGGCAATATCTTGAGGGTCTTCTAGTTCAGTTTGTTTTATGAGACCATTTAGAGGATCATAGCTTGGCCTAGATGCGCTTACCTCTACTTCGCATATGATGTAGGATCCGGCATCAAGGGGGATGTTTTTAGGTACTTCATAACCATTTTCTAGGGCAAGTGAAAGTATTTTCTGATCGATGAGCTCAAGAGAAATAGGTTTGCATTTAATAAGTTTTGAAGATGCCTCCATGGCATCTAGAATAGAAGCAAAGCTGTAAACAAAGAGTTTTGTTTTTGGCAAGAGTGGAACGAGCTGGAGTTCTGCGGCTGTAATAACTCCGAGTGTCCCTTCAGATCCGGCTATAAGCTTTGCAAAATCAATGCAGTCAAGGTTTAAGAGTTGTCTTAATTGATATCCCGATGAACTACGCTCAAAGGCTGGAAATTGATTTCGAATATCATCTTGGAATTCATGTGCTATTCGAAATATTTGATCGAAGAGGGGATGTGATTGTTTGTCTCGCTCATGCACACGGCTAAGCCACAAAATTTCACCCGTTGATAGCGTAAGCTCGATACCTAAAATCGCCTGATGCATTGAGCCGAACCTGAGTGAACGTGCTCCTGCCGAATTGCAGCCAATCATGCCGCCGATGGTTGCTCTATCACCTGTTGAAGTGTCTGGCCCTAGTCGAAGTCCATATTGCTGAAGGAGTGAATTCAGTTCATCTTGAACAATTCCTGTTTCAACGAGGATTCTAGAGCGTTCGTGATCAAATGAACGTACTGAACGTAAGTGTTTGGACATGTCAAAAACGATTCCGGAACCGATGGCCGATCCAGTTGTATTTGTCCCGGCGCCTCGAGGTGTAATCGATACGTTATTTTTTTGAGCGCCTTTAACTACCTTTTGAATCTCACCAGCGGACCTCGGAACTACGACTGCTTGTGGAGATAGTTCGTAAATTGAGGCATCTTGGCTGTAAATAGCGCAAGTAACTGGATCGGTATATGTTTCCGAACAGATATTCCTTAAGAAAGAGAGTGTTTTTTTGCTCTTTGAGCTATCTTTTGGAATACTCATGAAACCCTTTATTATTAGAATTTAGTGATTGGAACTGAGCAGGTGCGCGCATATGATTTAAATTGATTCTCAAGCCCTAAAAGTATCCAAATTGCATAGGTCGTAGAGATTGAATCTTTTATGTCTTCTAGAGACATGTTATGAGGTGAAAAAGCTTCTGGGTAGAGCGCTGAAATGGCGCTTTTAAGCTCGTTGTAAAGATGATTATTTAAAATCATCGATTGAGGTATTTCATCGAATTCAGCACCTGTAAGTTCTGCTCTCAGTCGTAAGCATGCAGGACCTCCTCCATTCTTCATGCTTTCATCGAGTTCAATAAACAGAATTTCTTTGAGCCTCGTTTTTGGATCCGCTTCTAATTGCTTCAGTAGGGTCATCGTATTTTTTGAGCGGCTGCATTCGGAGGGAGCTAGGAGTATGCGGCCTCCTGAGTAGGGGCATTGAAGAATTTGACAGTTAAAAAAATAAGTCGACACAGCTTCGCTGAGAGGTAATTGAGCTTCGGATATCTCAATGATGTACAGATCATTTCCAGAAATAGAGTTGAAGCTATCTTGAAGCCCTCTTAACACATCTTGCTGTTGAACATAAGCTCTTTCATGCACAAGAAACAGATCTTGATGGCCTGTTGCTATTACATCATTATGAAAAACGCCCATATCAATACTATGAGGGCTTTGCTGCGCCATTATAACGCGTTGAAGTCCATGGCGTGAAGCAACACAAGTAGAGGCAAGCTCTGCGTGTCGTGGGTAAAATCGCTTTGATGTCGGCATTGCCCCAGATCTTCCATAAACGAAGAGATGGACTCCTTCGTTACAATATCCTTTGGAAAAGCGTATATGATTTGCAGCTCCTTCATCATGAAGTTCAAGCGAAGAAACAAGGGGTTCATGGAGAGTGAATAATTTTCGATTTGGGAAAAGACTTTTTAAAAGAAGGTTTGTTCCTGGTACATCCAAATGGCGATGAAGATGAGAGGCCAAATTTGCCGGGGTGATATGAACTTTTCCATCTTTTGAATCGCAAGAGGGAGTAACTGTTGCAGCATTTGCTGTCCACATAGTTGCACTTGAAAGTACACTTGAAAGAAAGCTTGATTCAATGAGAGGACTCGTATTTGTCCCTTCAGTGATCATGGAACTTTTACCAACAATTGAGCGTAAAATTTTGTAATTTGGCTTTGGAAGGGGAGGCAAGATAGCTTGTGGAATTCCAAGGTCTGATACAATTTTCATCTTCTCAAGGCATTGAAGAGCTGCAAGTCTTGGATTCGATGTTCCGCCTCTACTCGATTGTGATGCGATATTCCCTTGAGCAAGGCCTGAAAATGAATGGGTTGGTCCAGGAAGCGTATCAATATTGAGTTCGATCGGGTTCATTCCTTGGGCCTCTCTTGTTTTAAAAGCGAGATTTGTTCAGGTATATGCTTTTCAGGTATATGCTTTGAAGGTATGAAGGAAGGAATTTCGAAGGTTGGCTTATTTGTAATAGCTACTGGATAGGCACAAGAATCACAGGCGAAGTATCCTGCAGGTCTATAATTTCCGCTCTTTCCGATACCTCCAAATGGTGCTTTTCCGCTTGCGCCAACCGTGACACAATTTCTATTGATTATCCCGGTCTTAAGGGTTGTAATTGCCTTGATCCATTCATTGTCATCTTGGGTCAGTACTCCCGATACAAGCCCATACTCAGATGCATTTGCGAAATGAAGCGCCTCCTCAAAATCCTCTACCTGTATTAATTGGAGCAAAGGTCCGAAGATTTCTTCGTCTTCAATTTTAAGACCTGTTGTTTCAACGAGCCCAGGAGAGAGAAGTGATGTGCAAATATGTCTTGGTGGCACTAAAACTTGCACTCTGCGTTTTTTGAGCTCCTCATAGGCTGTAAGGGTTTTTTCGAGCGCAGCTTCTGTGACGAGCGGCCCCATGAAAGGATCATCTTTGGCCGATGGTATGGCTACCTGAAGCGAATTCATCACGGAAATCAATTCGCTTATAAAGAGATCGGATTGAGGGGATTTAACCAAAATAAGCCGTCTTGCACATGTACATCTTTGTCCTGAGGTAATAAATGCAGAAATCGCTGTAATTAAAGCAGTTTTGTCATTCTGGGCAGATTTTGCAACGATAAGAGGATTATTTCCTCCCATTTCAAGAGCGACCATTCGGCCTGGAATAGATAAAGATTGTTTGGCTATTTTAGTTCCTGTTTCATAGCTACCTGTAAAGTAGACTGCCTTTATGCGTGAATCGGTAAGGATTGATTCGGCCGTTTCTCGGCCTCCTTGGAGAAGTTGCAGTGCATAGCCTGGAAGTCCAATGTCAGTCCAAACCCGCATGTAGGCTTCAGCGACAGAGGGAGCAAGCTCGCTCGGTTTGAAAAGAACGCAATTTCCTGCAAGCAATGCAGGCATGATTTGAGCATTTGGAAGGTGAAGGGGAAGATTGAATGGACCTATCACGGCGGCACATCCCAAAGAACGATAAATTGTTTCTCCCTGATATACCGTTATGAATTTAGATGAGCTGAGCTCGATCTTTTCAATACGTTCTCGATGAGCAGAAATTGATAAATGAGCCTTATTTGCCGTTGATTCAACTTCTAAAAGAGCTTCCCAAAAAGGTTTTCCTATTTCATCTCGGATAAGGGTTGCTATTTCATATTTTCGTTTTAATAAGAGATCTGAAAACTTATTGAGATAGTCTTCTCGTTTGTTTAAGGGGAGAGATGCCCACTGACTGTGATATTCACAACAAAATGAAATCGCGTTATAGGTATCGCTTGCATCGGCTGAAGGTCCTAAATATAATGATTCATTAGTACAGGGGCTTTTTCGCTCAAAAATTGACCCGTGGCCCTGTTTCCAATCTCCTTCGATATAAATTGATCTCATAGGTTGCCTGTAAGTGGAACATAACGTACCAAGCTTCCCGGAAGTAGACCTAGAATCTCAATAGACTCATTTGGGAGCATAACTTCTCCCTTTGGAGAAAGAGAAAGCGTTGACATTGTAGCCGAGAATTCTCCGGTACAGTTCGATATAAGGTATGTTTTTCCTTCGTTTTGAATCGTATCTGTTGCAACCGTTCCTATTCGAGAGTATTTAATGGTTCGGATTGAATGTATATCTGCCGTGAGCTTGGGGCCGCCGTCAAAAACATCAACTTCATCACTAGGATGAAACCCTTCACCTAAGAGAAGAGAGAGGGCCGCTTGTGTTTGAACGTGTGTTTTCCCGATTACATCTCGAACATCTGTTGGAAGGAGATCTATATAAATCGGGAATCGAGGCAGTATGTTTGAAATAAATGACCTTCCTTCATTTTTAAGGCAATACATGGCCTCTGAAAAGCTCATATGAATAAAATGAGCTCCGATGCCATCCCAAAATGGAGAGGATCCATCATCGCGAATAACCCCGCGAAGTTCTGCTTGTATTGATCCTGTAAAACGAAGAGGGGCATTTGCTATAAATAGAAACCTTCCGAGTGAAAGAAGCCGCCCAAGACCACGGCCTCGAGCTTGTTGGCTTAGAAACAGAGACGCGATTTCAGAAGGGCCTCGGACATATGAAATTGGCTGTAAAATTGGAATCAGTTGGATTGCTTCAGACCTATGTGATGTCGACTCAATTCGTTCTTTTCGAAAGAAATAGAGGGGGCTTAAACCGCCTGTAGAGGCTTGAATAGCCGATACGCCAAGGATGACTTCTTCTTTACAATCCTCTAAGACAAAGACATATTGCCTATTCACAAAGGTATTTGTTTCTGTACCATCAGCTCCGGTTTTAAAAGAGTTGATTGAATTGTGAACAAATAGTTCAAGCTCCTGAATATTTTCAGGGATATTTGTAAGGCCTGTATGAGTCTCTTTTAGAAGTATATGTAGTTCGGGTATGTCTTCACGACGAACAGGACGGAGTTTCCAGCTCATAGTTGTCCGATCTCCTCGCGTATCGATTTTTCAATAATCGAAATAACCGTCTCAATATGTTCCTTTTCCATAACAGCAATAGGCGGAAGCATTCGGACACGTGCAGGATGGGATCCTGCAGAAAATGCGATAACTCCATTAATATAAAGTCTCTTTAAGAAAGAGTTGACACGACTTAAGTCCCAATTAAATGGTGAAAATGCAATAAGTGCACCTCGGCCATAGGGCCCTTGAGCCGAGTTTGGAATTCGTTTATTTAAAGCACTAAGTGCCGCATGAAATTCATGGGCAAGGAGATTAATTTTTCCTTCTGGTCCGTAGAGGTTAAGCCTATCTAAATTTTCTAAGAACCAGAGAGATGCCTTAATTGAAGCTGTGCTTGCCGTGAATGTCTGACTCAATAGTCCAGGTTTTGGAGCAAGACGTCTGTTGTACAGGGTTGCACATACGAGCGAGACCTTTCCTATTGAAACGACATCGACTTTGTCTTTAAGGCCATATAAATGATGAGCAAAGAGGGTTTCTGTTCGTCCGTATGTTTGGACTTCATCAACGTAAATCCCAATTCTCTTGCTGCGGCATAGATCTATTATTGCTTCAAAAAATGACGCAGTTCCTTCAATGATTCCACCCTCGCCTTGAATAAGCTCTAGACATATGCAGGCATGTTGACCTGGATATCTTGCTATGTACATCTCGATCATTTCGAGTGTTTTCTGGGTACTTAATGGATCCAAATGATTGTAGAATGGAATATAATCTACGTGGAGGAGCTGTGGAAGGCCTTGCCGATAGGTTGGTTTGTCTGTTATTTGCGAGAGTGCTATTGAGCGACCGATAAAGCAGTGTTCAAAGGCAAGAACTCGATTAGCCGGATAATGGTGCTGAAAAAGCACTTTCAAAGCATTTTCACAAGCCATCGCTCCAGAGCTTGAAAGAAAACAATGGTCAAGACCTGAGATTTCTGTGAGTTTTTGCGCAAGATGTAAGGCATCCATATTATGCATGAGGTTGCCTTGTAGGACCGTGTCGGTTAAAGCGGAATCGATGAGAGCCTCTGCTATTCCAAGATGACTATGACCGAGTAGATTCGGCCCGATTCCTGAAATCATGTCGAGTTTAATGCTTCCATCGGCAAGCTCGACATAGGGTCCTGAGCCAAACCCGCTCCCAATATAGGGATAGTAAAGTGGCATACCTCGTATGCTCCCAAGAATATCGACCAAGGCTTGATATTGAGTCTGATCTTCAGACGGAGGTTTGATAGAAGTAATTTGTATTTTGTGGTCTTCTATTGATTCGAGTATGAGCTTACGAGCTTGTGCTATTCGAGGATCTTCGAGGAGTTTGCTTGCCAAAAGAGGGTGCTTCATTTCGTGATCTCCTCAATAAATGAAGATTGACTAAGCTTGTCTTTGCTCACTTGTTGAAGTAATGAGGAGGTTAAGAGAGCTCTTTCGCTCAAAGAATCTATTATCATGTATTCCTCGTCAGTATGAAGTCCTCCACCAATAACACCGAGTGAGTCAAGAGTCGGTATACCGAAGGCTGCCAGATCGTTGCCATCGGTAACTCCATAGCTCATTCTTGTTTTTGTTTCGATTCCAATTTCAGAACAACACTTTTTGAGGAGGGAATGTGCTTTTGCTTGATTTTCATCTTGAGGTTTCGGTGAACGTGTTCCCTCGTCGATAATTTGCATGCTTATTCCTTCGGCATCTTTGTCTGAACTGTATCCAAAATTATGAACGAGATCATAGATTGACTTTTTCGCCAGTTCGATTCCTTGAGGCATGGTCGATCGTATATTGATTCGAGCGACGCAAAGATCGGGTACTATATTATGAGCCTTTCCCGAATGTACTTTTCCTACATTGATAGTGACTTTAGCTCCTACAATTTCGCTTATAATATTTGGAAGATCAGCTAAAGCTGAAAGAATTGGGCTAAAGGCAAGAAGAGCGCTTTTGCCTTTGTCAAAATCTCGGCCTGCGTGGGCTGATCTGCCACGGATAACAAGCGATAGGTTTGAAGAGCCTCCTCGAGTATCGACAAAACTTCCATCTGCGAAGGCTGGTTCGTATATAAATGCATGGGAAATTGAGGAAGCGATATTTTTGTAGAGTTCTTTAGAGCTTGGTGATCCAATCTCTTCGTCAGGAGTGATGAGAATTTTCCAGGATATTTTTTTCCCTTCGAAGTGTTTTTCGAAGGCTTCAAGGCCTGCAAGGAGAACAACAAGTCCTCCCTTCATGTCAGCAACGCCTGGACCGATGAGTGTGTTTTTATCTTTCCATGTACATGTTTGAAATGCCGAATTCGGATGAAATACGGTGTCGTAGTGTCCTGCAAGAAGTATAGATTTTGATTCAACTCTTGAGGAATCAGGTATTGATGAAATTTCCAGTGCTTTTCCGAGCATGTGATGAACAGTTTGACCATCATCTGTGGTTGTCGAGAATGGATTGAGTTGGTGGATTATCTGCTGTGATCGATCAAATAAAAAATATTTTTTTATAACTTCTAAGCACTTATGAAGACCATCGGTATTGTAAGAGTGAGTATTAATCTGTGCCAATTCCTTTAGAAGATCAAGATAGTCCGATTCACGGCTCTTAATAAATGATCGACAGTTGTTTAGATAGGACACAAAAAAACCTCGTTCCTCATTGATGGATATAGAGATGAGTGGCCTATTCTTCAAGATCCGATCAAGAATATTTCCTTGACAATCAATTTAAATTGCAACAAATCAAAGTGGATAGGTAATTCATAGCTTTAAGTCGTTGATCTACTGAAAGTGAGAAATTTTTTGAAAAATTGATCTTAATATTTTAGGGTCATTTTTCAACGATTTGGAAAGCTGAGCTAGTGAGTATTAGCTAGTGAGTCTCCATGCGAACAATTGTTCAATGGGCTCCTTAATTTGAGATGAATCAAAATTGTATGTGGTACTGAATGGGTAAAAAAACGGTTTCGGTTGAAAGCGAAATTGATGAGTCTCTCGAATCCATCGTGAGTGGTTCGGATGTTAATGATTCAGGAGTGCATGGCAAAATAAAAAGCCTCCTACAAGGTGATCACCTGAGTTATGTGTTAGTGACATGTAAGAAAACCTCTGAAAAGGGGAATATGGAAGTGGTTATGTCCTATACAGGCGATCCTGTTTTGGCGTCATATCTTGTAGAGGGCACACTTGATCGTTTGGAGCAAGATGCTCTGATTTGCGAAGATGCTCTAGAATAGGTGTGGAAAAGTTAAGTATGATGAATATGTGGGTTGAAAAAGTATCACATACGCTCTCTTATGAGCGCATTTCAATCCCACATATTTCATACTTAGTCGGATTTTGGATTCCGATCATATCGATTATGTTTTACCATCCCTTGATACGTAATCTAAACAGTCTAAAGATGATTATTGAGGTGCTTTGGTGGAACTAGGTATTCTGCGCCAAAAATTTTGTAGTTATATTTTTCCTCTCAGCAAGTTTATCGTTATTGCTCCATTTCTATTTATGTCTCCTCAAGAGTCAAGTGGTGGATCCGAATATGCTTATGGGCTTACTTTAGCAGCATTTCTTCTTCCTTTGGTTTGTCAATTCATGCCTAGAAGTACCGCTCTTGTTGAGAGTGCTTTATGGTTTGTGCCAGCGCTTTTATCTTCACTCTTCTCTGCGATCCCATCAAGTTCGGCCTTTCTTGTAGGCTGTTGTGGAAGCGTCATTTCTCTAGCTCAAGAGTTGTATCAACAAAAGCTTTTCTATGTGCCGTGTCCTGTGCCTCAAGCGATTGCTGAAAGAAGTCAAGCACTAAGGAGTCAGGTATTTACCGACACATTTCGACCTGAAGATGAATCTGACCGTGCATCTGAGCAATCATTAAGATCAATCAATCCTAATGAGTCTCATTGCTTGCCACGAATTTCAGACCAAGATCTAGAGCAGGTTGCTCTTTCTAAGGAGATCTACGATAAATTGGATGAGGAGCATAAAGTGCTCAAGAGCGACTATGATCAACTTCGCTTAGAGATTGAAGAGCTTTCAAAAAAAAATTGTGTTTCTGAGTATGAATCGAAAAATCAACTTATGCAGATTGAGAGCTTAAATAAAAAGCTTCTCCAGGCAACAGCTGATCTCTCTCAAAAAGATAAGCACGTCATAGCCATTGAGTCGGAGTTGAGTCAACTTCGAATTGACTTTGATCGACTCCAAGAAGAACTAAAATCGGCTCATTCTGGTGCTCAATTTAAACAGCTAAGAGAACAGTTTGAAGAGAAGAAGCGAGAGTTAATTCACCAACGACGAGCTCTTTTTAGTGCAGAAGAAGAAATTGAAATGCTTCAACGGCGTCTTGCTGATGAAAGAGATCTTTTAGACATGAAGGCATTTCAGTCAGCGAGAGATATTTGTCAAAACATATCTATTGAGCTTGAAGCCCTTCAACAAGAACGCCAGCTTTTGGAAGAAATTGTAGCTCGTTTGAGCAAGGAGAAAGAAGATGCCACTCGTACCGCTTCGCATATTACTCGATGATGCTCAAAAGCGTGGTTATGGTATTGCTGCCTTCAATATCAACAACATGGAGCAAATTCAGGCTATTATGGAGGCGGCTCAATCGCTCAAGGCTCCTGTTATTATGCAGGCCAGCAGGGGGGCTCGAAGCTATACCAACGATCTCTTTTTATCATACATGGTGAAGGCTGCGGCCGAATTATATCCTTCGATTCCTATAGCTCTTCATCAAGACCATGGTAATAGCCCAGAAACCTGTATAAGTGCGATCAGGCTTGGATTCACAAGTGTCATGATGGATGGGTCTCTTACCGAGGATGGAAAGACTCCATCAACTTATGAGTACAATGTCAAGATTACCAAGTACATTGTTGATATTGCCCATGCTGTTGGTGTTTCCGTTGAAGGAGAGCTTGGAACACTGGGTTCGCTAGAACATATGACGGCAGGTGAAAAAGAGGATGGCCATGGAGCGGAAGGGAAGTTAACTTTGGAGCAGCTGTTAACTGATCCCGACCAAGCAGTCGATTTTGTTAAGCAAACCGGAGTGGACGCTTTGGCAGTTGCAATTGGCACAAGTCATGGTGCGTATAAATTTTCATCGCCACCAAAAGATGATGTGCTTGTTATCGATCGAATCTTGGCTATTCATGAAAAACTTCCTCAGTGTCACTTAGTGATGCATGGATCGAGTTCGGTTCCACAGAACCTTGTTGAGATAATCAACTCTCATGGTGGAAAGCTTAAGAAAGCTTATGGGGTTCCTGTTGAAGCGATTCAGAAGGGGATTGCAGCCGGCGTTAGAAAGGTAAATATCGATACAGATAATCGTCTTGCAATGACTGCAGCCATTCGAAAATGCTTTGTAGAGCACCCGGAAAGTTTTGATCCTCGAGATTATTTAAAAGAAGCTCGTACGGCTATGAGATTATTATGCGAAGAGCGAATGAGAGAATTTGGTCAGGCAGGGAAGGCTCCAGGAATTGAATATGTTTCACTCCCTGAAATGGCAAAGCGGTATAAAGATAAAAAAGTGTGATTTCCAAATTGAGGAGCTATATACACTTAATTGTGCTATAAAGCTCCCTATCGCATCTCTTCGATAATGCTCTTCATTTCTTGAAGAGCCTCGCTCAATTCTTTATTACTCTTGTTTTGAGGGTTATCGATTGCGTCGCCAATCAACTGTAAAGCTTCTTGATGTTTTTGCTGATTGATAAGAGCTCGGCATGCAAAAACAAAACTGTGAGAATAAGATTCAATTTCAAACGTATTCCTGAGAGCCATTAAATCAAGAGCTTGCTTGAATGAAGTGAAAGCATCGCTAAATTGATTTTCTTTGAATTGAGCAATGCCAAGGTTGTGCCATAAGTCCTCATTATGAGGAGCTAAAAGCAAAAGGAGTTTGAGGGCAGGTATAGCCTCTTGATTTCGATCTTCTTCAATAAGTCTTAAAACTGTTGGATAGATTGCCGTGATATCTTTTTCGTCTATGCCTGCGTAGGCATAGAGTGGGATGTTTTTTGTAATCCAATCAGAAGAGCCGTTTTTTATACCAAGAAGAGCTTTTGTGATTCTCAGGATTGGATGAGCTTCTTCGATTGGATTTTTACCATCGATCTTTGAATATTCAATTGTTGCCTCGGTAAGGGTTTTAAAGCCCTCTACAAGTCCACTTTGAAACGTAGTCAGATCCATTTTTATTTCGCCTTCTGCCTCTGATTCTTTTATAACCTTGGATGAATTTTGAAAATGAGGATCACTCATTTGCGCACGTATAAATTGAGAGTGAATCAGGAAATCATTATCTTTATCAGAAGTCATTAAGCACCAAGGGCTCCACCAATCTGTTTTTTAAAATATCCAAGCCTATATATGCAGCCCTTGATTGTATCGGTAATGCCAGGGATTCCGAGAGTGCTTACTTTGAGATAGAGCGCACGAGTATTATCAGCTACAATTTGTGTTGCGCACCCATCAGGGTTTAAAATATTTTCTTTTAATCGACTCATTACACCTGTGTCCCTAGATGCTAGAGCAAAACATGACCCATTTGCACAGACGACTCCAGTTCGATCTTTCGCGCTCAAGCAGCCGACTGAATGGGGAAGTTTTGCTAGGATCAATATCTCTTGAAGAAGCACAGCCGTTTTGTAGCTTGATTCACCACCTTTATATCTCTTTTCTAATTCCGAAAGCTTTGAAAGAGCCTCTGTTTTGCCGGGGCCATCTGGTTGATCTTGTATAGCTGTTTTCAGGCGCAAGATATTCTTATCATTGATTTGCTTTTGCAACCCATCATTTTTCATATGCCCTTGGGGCGAGTTATTCATGATAAAAGCATCTTGGATCGCTATTTCTTTAATCGCATCACCGACTCCTAAAGGTCTAGCCATGACAATATTTCCATTTTCATCAAAGTGAGGCGGAGTGTTTCCATCATCGACAAATGAGATGGTCTTCCCCTTCATCATATCAAATGCCTCTTCCATATCTTTGATTTCATTTGCTTCGTTATGACACCAGCCTGTTTTATCAACTTTATTGGTCTTTGGGTTTAAAAGAAGAAGATGAGTGAGGGAAAACTTCCCTGCTTCAATTGCTGCAGGGTTTTCATTTGCCTGAACTTGGATAAGTTGAAGCATTTGCTGTTTCAAAATAAATTCGCGTTCAACAATGGTGTTTTCTATGTTTTCGAGCTGTTTAATGGCGTAATCGACAGATGCAGCTTTGACGGGTTCTTTATTTTTTTCATACTTGGCTTTTAAACTTTCGAGCTCTTTCTTTTTCGACTCAAGCTTTGGTTTTTCTCCTTCTTTCGCCATTTCTTTAAGTTCTTGTATATTCGTGAATCCATTTCGTAGGTCTGAAATAACTCCAAGACGAGCAAAGCCAGATCCTTCCTTAGTCGAAGATATATTCGACCCTGGAGAAGGAACAACCTTTTGATATCTGAGATTAATAGGGGCTACTGGAATTGTAGCTTCATTAGCTTTCGTAAATGAAGCAGGATCTTTGGACTTGCCTAATGCATCGCGAAAATAATTTGAATCGCACCATCCTTTGTCCACCATTTTTGGGTCGCACATGCCATCAAGAGCCTTGTTACAAATCTCGAGCTCTTTTTTAACAAGTTCGAAGTCTTTCTGTGCTTTTGCTATTAGGTTCTGATCAGGCTCGTTTGTGCTGAGCAATAACGCCATATGATCATTAATTGTCTCTAGTTTGTCATTGAGAGCTGCACTTTGAAGAGTTAACGATTTTATTGCTGTCTGGACAGTATCGATTCTATCTACGACTTCGCTTCCGTAGCTTTTACCATCCACTTTGTGTTCATAGGAGATCTTTTTTCGTGCATCAGCAGGCGGCGCTTGAGGTTTTTCATGAGATGTGAGTATCACCTTAGCGTCTGGATCGAGGTTGTGAGTTTGATCAAGAGCTATTCCACCTGCGATTTCAACTTTTGGGTCATTTGGATTTGAGATAACTACATGAGAATCAATGCGGCCGAAACCCGCTTCTTTAGACAGTGCGCCGGCAATGGCACCTTGAGCTTGTTGAGCTGCGCTTGCCGTGGCTTTAAGGATCGCCTGCCCACCGGCATCAGGTGATTTGGTTATGAGGTCAAGAGACGGTTGCTGTGATTGAATAGGTGATTGCTGAAGCTTGGTTAAAATCTCCCTTTGAGATGTTTTCTTAACTGTAGGGCTCACACCGAATAGGTGTGAAAAAAATCGTTTAATCAGATTTTGATCTGATTTCTGGATAGATTGTCCTGCAGCGGAATCAATAGGTTTATCGTGAATACTCATCAAATCTTCTCATGGACGCTTATCCAATTCTAGCATGAGAAGAGATCTATGACAAATTATTGTTTTAAAATGTGCCCATCAAACTCCTGAGGAAAGAATGAAGGTGAATCATGGATAAGTGCTTGAGCCAGATACTTTGCGATCCAAGTGTGGTAGAGTAATCCTTTTGACCCAAGAGCTCCTATTGCCCAAACTTCTGGCTTAATTTGGCGAATAACCGGGAGCGAAACCGGATTTGTGCAGCGAAATCCCGATTGAGCAGAGATGGGTTTTCCTTTGACAATGCCAGGCCAATATTCGTCGATTTTTGGCAGAATGATGCGCTCAGCTTCCTCTATATCAACACCTTCGACTTGTGGAAAATGTTCGTAGGTTGCACCCACGGTCATGCATCCATGTGCTGTTGTTAAATAAGCCCTACCAGCGAGAGCTGCCTGAATATGAACATCGGATCTGTAGGAGAGTGTTTGTCCTTTAACAAGGCTTAAAGGTCCTAATGCTTTCCCTACAAGGGTTTTCATCCCAGCGCCTGCCGCCAAGAGAATGCGGTCACTATTTTCAATCTCATCAATTGAGGTGATGTGTCTTTCGGTGAAGAGAACTCCTTTTCGAAGACATTCGGCTTTCAGTATGTCGATATATTGGGATGAGTCAAGAGCAAGTCCTTTAGAAATATATAAGGATGAAAGTCTCTTTGGGTTTTCAAAAAAAAGAGAGGTCTCTTCAGGGGAGCATAAGCGCACTTCTGACCCACATGCCTTTTTGAATCTTTCCTCCATTTCAGGAGTGGTGATGGGTCTACAAATTCCACGGTGAAGTATTGAAGAGGGTGCGTATTTTTCAATAAAGCTTGTTGCATATTCAAGAGCATTCCAAGCCTGATAAGCAATATTTCCTCGAAGTCCTACAACTGGGTTGATAAGTCCTGCTGCAACTTGAGAAGCTGAGAGCGTTTTTGTGCTGAAGAGTATTTCGATGTTAAGTGCTGGATCATGCTCTAAGAGAGTGAGTGCTGCTGAAAGTCCAATATAACCTGAACCAACTATGACTATCTTCAAAATACACCTGGTTTATCAATAGTGTTACTAAAACAGTGAAGTACTATAGCAAAATTGCGAATCTTATGCCTTTGATACAGAGAAAATTACCCTGAAAATTTTAAACCAAAGGCAATCCCATTTATTTGCCAATTTTTGACAAGTGTTGAATTCGCCATGAAATTAGTTCCTGGTAACGGATGGGAAGTAAAATTTTAGAATTTGCGTTTGTCAAATTCAAGAGGATATACCATGATGGACAAGTATTTAGGGATGGGTAAGTATTTAGGAGAAATCATTTTTTGAGTACTGCTTCAGGAGATATTTTAGGTCAGATTCTGTTTTTAGGGACGGGCTCTTCGCAAGGAGTTCCTGTCATTGGATGCTCTTGCACCACATGTCTTTCCGAAGATCCGCTGAATATGCGGCTTCGGACATCAGCAATGATCTCTTTTGAGGGAAAAAACTTTCTTATAGATGCAGGACCAGACTTTCGGCAGCAGGCTCTTCGTTATTCAATTGGGCATGTAGAGGCTCTCTTTTTAACGCATACACATTACGACCATATCGCTGGAGTTGAAGAGCTTAGAATCTATAACTTCAAGCAGCAAATGAAGCTTCCATGTTATCTCTCTTCAGTGAGTTTAGAGGCATTCAAAAAGCATTTTTATTATCACTTTTCAGAGAAATCGGAAGTTTCAAACTACACGGCTGAATTTGATTTTCATACTCTTGATAATCAGAGTGGTTCATTTCAAGCGCTTGGAAAACGGTTTACTTATTTCGTATATAAGCAAGGCGGGATGGATGTTCTAGGAGTACGGCTGGGATCGCTCGCTTATGTGACTGATATTAAAGAATATTCAGATGATATTTTTGATAATCTCAGAGATCTCGATATCCTTGTTGTAAGTGCACAGCGTTTTGGTCGATCTCTTATTCAATTTAGCTTCGATGAAGCGGTTGCTTTTGCAAATAGAGTTGGAGCACGGACAACTTATCTTACGCATCTTTCTCATGAAATCGAGTATCATCATGCAGAAGCGTTGTTGCAGCAAGGTATACATCTTGCGTATGATGGTCTTAAACTTTCATTTACACTCACATGACACACATAGAAAAAAAAGCGTTATCGAGTATGCAATCTTCTATCGACCCTAAGGAAGATACCTCAAAAAGTGGGAATACAAATCCCCAAGGGGCTTCATTTATAGATGAAACCCTTCCATGGGCTAATCGAGATAGGCTTAAGTCTTCCAAAGCTATGTTAGTGGGAGTGTATAAAGCAAAACCTGAAGAATCTATTGCTCAAGAACATATTGAAGAATTGTCGCTTCTTGCAAAAACACATAAGATTGAAGTTGTAGATACTGTTCTGCTCCAGGTACGCGAATTTTCAGCAGCTACTTTTATTTCGAAAGGTAAGGTAGATTCGCTATGTGAGAGAGCTCAAGAAAAGGGGTGTAACCTCATCATTTTTGATGATGAAATCTCTCCAGCTCAGCAACGAAACCTTGAATCGGAACTCAAACTGCCTGTAATCGACCGACGAGAGGTTATTTTAGGTGTTTTTGCTGACCGAGCTCGAAGCCACGAAGCAAAGCTCCAAGTGGAACTTGCGCGCATTCAGTATATGTATCCTCGCTTAAAGCGCATGTGGACCCACTTGTCGAGACAAAGCGGGGGAGGCGGCGGGTCGTCTGGAGGGGGATATCTTAAGGGTGAAGGTGAAAAGCAGATCGAGATTGATCGCCGCATTCTCAAACGGCGAATGGGACAGCTTGCAGATGAGCTGAAGGAAGTTGAGCGCTACAGAACTACGCAAAGAGCATTGAGGGAAAAAAACTCAATTCCGGTATTTGGAATTGTAGGCTACACAAATGCCGGAAAATCGACTTTAATGAAAAAGCTCACTGGAGCCGATGTCCTTGTCGAAGACATGCTTTTTGCGACTCTCGATACCACAACTCGTCGTTTGACGTTGCCACATGGTCAAGAAGTTCTTGTTATTGATACTGTTGGTTTTATCAGAAAGCTGCCTCATCAACTGGTTGCAGCCTTCAAGAGCACGCTAGAAGAGACTGTGCATGCCGATATACTCATACACCTCATTGACTCGTCGCATCCAAATGCTTTAGGTCAGGCTCAAACAACGCTTGAAGTTATCAAAGAGCTGAATACAAAAGAGACTCCTATCATTACCGTAATGAATAAGGTAGACCTTGCGGCAGGTGCAGATGCTGCTTCGCAGCAAAGTATGTTGCAGAAGCTTAAAATGTCTTATCCAAGGGCTATATCCCTTTCAGCAATTACTGGTGAAGGCCTCCAAGATCTATTCAATGAAATGGAAGTTATTCTTCAAAGAGGCCGGGTCCGTGTTGAGTTAAAAATACCTCAAAGCAGATATGACATTGCTTTAGATGCCAAGAAAGTAGGTATTCTGAAATCAGAAGATTATGAAGAAAACGACATTATCTTAGATATTGAGCTGTCAAAAGGAGATGCTGATCGAATAGCTTCTTTGCTGAAAAAGATCTAAGGAAGAGCGTAAGGGAAACTTCGAATCTGTCTTCAAATAAAATTTGAAGACAGATTCTTAAATTAGATTCCAAATTGACGTGCAATCTCTGCTACATCGTCAATCGATCGAAGGTTCGCTTTTTCAAGATGTGGAGCAAGTATATCCCATATCTTTTGAGCGGTTTCCTCCCTTAGCGGATCCCCCCAGCTTAGCGGATCCCCGTAAAAAACAATATGCTTTGCGTCATCTAATATTTTAAAGTGCAGTGCGTCATGAACTGTCTCTTGTGTGACTGTCTGTGCAGTTTGTTCAACAAACTCTTGTGCGACTGTTTGGGATACTTTTGCGAGAGTTGCAACGTTTGATATCCCATTGATGATAATGTCTTTATAGTACGCTACTATAGACCCGGTCATTACATTCACGCCCGCCTTGAGGAAAAATGATGTTAGAGATCGTAATCTTTCGGGGAGTCTAGAGGTCGCAGCTTCTATGATAGGATCTCCTGCAATGCTGATTGCCTGATTGAGAGCTTGCTGGGCGCAAAATAGGGTAGCTCCTGCTCCAATTCCTAAAGCAGGTAAAGCTAGGGCGCAGGAGGCAAGTCCCACCGAAAAGAGTACTTTTTTGGCGATGCGCTGTATTCTATGTTGAGATGTTTGTATTTGATCGATCCGTTCATTCAGGAGCTTTTGAGCCAGTGAGACCTGTTCTTGCGCAGATTTAAAATCTTTTTGAAGAGACTCATCCATCTGTGACAGGTTCAAGTTCTTTAGATACTCGGAGGCGCCATCTACCCAATTAGCTAGACTATGCACGGCCTCTTCAGAGAGTGAGGAATCAATCATCGATACTATCCCTTGAGCTAGTGGACTAATCGCTTGAGTGTTAAGCGAAATAGTTCCTTTCTGCGCTGTGATATCTATGGCGATCAAGAATGAAGTGATAAGCTCAGGATCGATTTTTGCATCTGTGCATATCTTCTCTAGATTGTCCCGTTCAGCTTTGCAAAAGTCGGAATATTTGCCTTGTAGGGACTCAATGTTGAGCATTTGATCGACATCTTCTAACTGCTCGTTCAAGAGAACCTCTATTTTACTCTGAACCGCAGTTTGATTATTTTTTGTAAGTATCGAACAGATCATTATACATGAGGATTTCTCATCAAAACCGGCTAGATGAGCTAACTCAACAGCTTGTTTCACCTTGCCACTTTCAGATAAATTAATGACAACCTGTACAACTTGGTTTTTCAATTCCTTTACCGATGAAAATTGATTCCATCTATCAGAGCTTATTAATTTGCATAGGTTTTCGAAAGCTGAATCGCTGATTCCTACGTCCAAGAGATTTCTAAGAGATTCCTTTAGCTTTTGGGAGTATTCGAAAAATTTCTCAAACTTGGAGGTCAATTTTTCAGCTTGTTTATCAAGTGAGGTCATTTTTGCTCTTAACTGAGATAGAGAAACCTCTTGTTGAGCATCAAGTGTTTTTGTTGTAGAATGACAGAGTTTGATTATTTCAGCAATTTCTGTACTTATTTGTTCAACAGCGTTTTTGCTGGCCAATTGAAGGTCTTGATTGTTTTGATCAATGGCTAAGACACTTGAAAATCCTAACTCAATTGTTTGCTTCAAGATTTGTGTCTGCTGCTTCAAATAGTTGATTTTATTGTATTGTTCTGCAAGTGATGCTGCCTTGTTGATGGCTGCACGTATAGGTTTAAATGTAGATCCCTGCTTGCAGGCTGCTATAGCTTCTTGAACAAGATCAGAGGCTCCCTTGAGGTTCTTATACTCGTTAGCTTGGCGATTTAGTGTAGATAGCAATTGAGCGCGTGTAAGTGCTTTTTTCTCGTATTCAAAAGCAGATCGTTTGAGTTTTTCACGAATTTTGTTGAGTTGTTGGGCGGTTGAAGCCATGCGGGCATTATTTAGATAACTTTGTGCTTCGGATTTTTCGTTGTTTTCAAGATCAAGAAACCTTGAATACAAATGCTCTATAGAACCGATAAGCACTTGCTGGTCTTCGAGAAAGTGAAGTCGCTCTTCTAAGGAAGAGTGCATTTCAAGGCCGTCGAATAGTTGAATATTTTTTATAATTTTCTTTAGTTCATCAGCCATAAGAGATTTTAGATTTAAGATGATTTCATTTTTGAGATCAATATCAAATCTAGTATCGATTTCATTCTCTTTGATAGAACGTTCATATCGATCTGAAAATAATTGGTATGTCGATGAAAGCGCATTGATGCCCTCAATAGCTTTGAGATTAAGCTGTTGTCTTTGCTGCAGAAGAATTTTTTGTGAAATAGGTAAACTAGCAAGATCTGAAAGATTAAATTTCAAATTATCCAAAGCACTTTCTTGGCTAATTGCTGAGAGTAATGCCTTATCTAATGAGAGATGGCCTGTGTTTTGTACTATCTCTTTTGATTGCTTTGCTAAGTCCGCATACACAAGCTCTTCACCACGAGCTGAGAGATTTGCGATGAGCGGCTTAAGATCGTTGCATGCAGATTGATATTCTCTATTTAAATCTGTGAGCTGGGCATACTTAGCATCAAGCTTTTCTATTTCATCAAAGGGATGATCAACCGCTTTTTGATAGAGATTGTTATACTCTTCAATGAGCCTCTTTTTGTCTTCTTGAAATAGGGCGTTGAGAGATGTCTCTTCTAGGAGTTCCTTTTGCCGGCGAGCCTTGTCTACAAATTCTTTTTGAAGTAATGACTCAATCTGATTTTCGAGTGCTACGTGCACAAATGAATCTTTTTTAGATTGAATGTCTGCTTTTTCACATTGTTCCCGTGTCCAATTTGCAACTACAGACCGTATT
Source organism: uncultured bacterium (assembly GCA_964577935.1). GTDB lineage: Bacteria > Chlamydiota > Chlamydiia > Chlamydiales > FEN-1388 > JABDGV01. The sequence continues at coordinate 120,922 of CAZOAJ010000005.1, forward strand.
TCTTCATTGAGCTGTGCCAGGAAGTTACTGTTCAATTTAGCTGATTTTCGTTCTTCTTCTATGCAGAGATGAGCTTTTGGTACGTCTATACCAAGATTTATGAGCTCTTGAACTTGCTTTTTATGCTCATCAATTCCGGAAAAGACCTCTTTAAGGTGTTGAATTTGCTTCTTTGTTGTTTGAAGTTCGTCTGAGACCTTATTGAGGTCTATGTTCATAGCTTGATCAAGCTGTTCTGCTCCATAGTAAGATGAAAGAGCAGTGTCAAGCTGTTCTTTTGAACCGGTTTTGTGAAAGAGCTTAAGAAGGTTCTGTTCAATCGGTTCATTCTGGCTTAGTCCTTGAAGAATCGGATCTATTTGTAGATGTATATGATTGAGATTTGTATGTCCGTTTTTCAAGTTAGTTTGAAGTTTTTGTAGGGATTCGGTAGCTATCTTGAGCGATTCAGTATCCTGTTTCTGATTTTCACTATGTGTTTGTATGATGAACTTTTGTATTTGTGCAATTTCATCACCGAGGACATTTTCGAATCTGCTCTCAACACTTGAGCAAGTAAGTTGAGCGATTGAAATGGTTTGTTCAAGCTTCTGCTCAGCTTCTACATGGAGGTGGTGCTCTTCCTCTAATTTTTCTAAACGAGAGGAATGTTGTTGAGTTTGTTTAAAATAAGCAAGTTCAACTGGATGTGTCTTTAATTCCTTAAGCTCGTCAAAAGAGGCGCCAGTCACGAGTTTTTCGACAGCGGATTGAACATTGTTTTCTAGTTCTTCATCTATCTTGCTTGAGCTGATCCCTTTCAGCTCCATTTCTTTATCAATACGCAACTGGAAGGAGCTTACATTGACCCCGAGCTTCTTAGCATAATCACACTGCTTTCGTTGGAGCTCGATGGATTCGAGTTTTTTTGATATGACGTCGAGGGCAGATTTTGTTTTAGGGAATTTTTGAGCGTCAACAGCCGCAAGTGGAGTATGTGAAAGCTGTTCTAAGCTTGCTCTCTCTATCCAGGAAAATGCTTGAGCATCTGCGGATTCTAGGTACTTCTCATGGGTAGCGCAAACGGCGCAATCACTCTCGAACTGTTTACTTAAGAGAGAAAAAGAGCCAAGATTTTCTTTGATGTGAGTAAAGGCGTCATGAAATTTATGCAACTGCATGATTTGCTGTTGTTGCTTTTCTAAAAGACGAGAAATCAGGTCTGTCTGTCCAAATTCGGCAGTTGCTTTCATTAAGTCTTGAGCATCTTCGTCGATCTGTTTCAGCTGCGTCTGAAAGGCGCTCTTTTCAGCCTCTATGAGTTTGTTCTTGAGTTCGCTCAGGTCTTTATTTTGCGTATGGAGCGTATTACGTTGTTCTTGACGGTGTTGTTGTACCTGATTCACACTTTGGGCAAATTGTTGAACAGGAGATTCATTAAGTGCTTTTAAAGCTTTTTCAAGCTCAACATCAGTTCGTGCATTAAGCTTTGAGGTGAAGAGAGAGAATAGCTCATCTGTAAAGAAAAGGTCCTCTCCCTTATCAGAGTTTATCTTTTCGAGGCGCACTTGAAATTTGTGTAGATCAGATGTCATCCAATCAATTTTTTGAAGATCGCTTTGTAGCGACTTTTGAATTTGATATCGAGCTGCTTTGTCTTTATATAAATCAACCAGAAGGGCCGATTGAGGATATTTTTTTCCGTCGAGATGAATCTGGCTAAATAGTTCCAAAGAACCTTCAAGAAGAACAGCTTTCACAGCTCTATCTAGAGAAATATCCTCTTTTGAATCTATCTGTCTTTTAAGTTCCTTATCGAAATGAAGAGCCGCAGCTGAATTGGCGAGTACTGGCAATTCAAGCTTAAACGTTTCCCTTAAGGAAGCTACTTGATTCTGCAGAGAGCTTAACAGCTGAAGCCTAGTGTTGAGCTGCTCAAGTTTGTCAAATGGGTGCTCAGAGGCCTCCGTACGAAGAGATTGAAGCTGCCGGGTGACCTCCTGTTTTTGTTCAGAAAGAAGCGACTGCTGGGTATTAATCTCGTTGTTAAATAGTGCATGATTCTCAAGTTGCTTCAATTGTTCAAGATACTTCTGCTCAGTAATAGTCTCTTTTCGATCTTGAAGTGCCTTGAAAATTGTTTGGGAGATATTTGATTGTTGTAATGCATTATTTACTTGTGTCTCATTCCAGCTTTGAGTTTGATGTATGCAACTTTCTTCAAGAAGCGATTCAAAATTATCGACGAGTTTGAGTTCTTTTCTTTCAGTTGAGATTTGCTTGCTGAACTTCGTGCAATCGAAACCAAGGAGTGCTCGATCCTTAATAAGTGTTTCTTGCTCATTGGTGGTACGGAAGACCTTTTGAAGAAGTAGGAGTTTGTCTTTTGCATGAACTAGGGTAGGCGATACACTATCTATATCTATCTTTGAGGATTTGTTCAGAAAATCTTGAGTTAGGTGCAAAGCAATATTTTCATCAATTTGCTTCTCGTCCATTGCTCCCCACATCTGGAAAAGCTTCTCATAGTCCTTTTCATTAAGAAGACTTTTCATGAAAGAGGTTTTTGTTTCTATTTCCTGAAACTTGGTAAGTTGTGTTGCGATATCTTGAGATATCTTTTGAAGAGCTTTCTGGGACGAAATAATCTCATCTTTATTCGCTTCCTGAAGTCTACTATGAGCAAGAACAAGTTGTTTTGAAAGTTCGTCTTTTAGATTTACAAGGAGTTGAGTATAAAGGGGAGGTATTAACGATAATTTTTGTTCTCCAATCGAAATAGCACTCTCCAAATCAACTTTTGCCGCATCAAGCGCCGTCTTAATTTTCTGTATATTGTCAACGCGAGATTTAAGTAGATTCTCTAGGTCAAACGTTGCAAGGCTCTTTTTAAAGGACGCTGTCCGCTTTAAAGTTTCAAGATTCATGCTATTAATGGCTTCAAGGGCTGCACTTTTCATTTGAGCTGCCAGATTTGAGTCTTGGGTATTATTATCCCAATGTGTTTCGATTGTTTTTAAATAGCTTTGATTATCTATGCCAAGCTCAGACAGAGCCTGGGCGTTCTCTATATTATTTTTTTTCCAGATTGCATTCGCAATAGTTTGAGATGTTTGTGGTAATTGGGATTGATCAATTTTAATATCAGGTATTGAATCAGCTGTCAAAGACCTGATCATTTCGACACCCAATTCATCTGCTGACCGGTTATTGATCGCGCCAACTGCGGTGGTTTTTGCAAAGTTTTGAAGATGTTTGAATGTAGCTAATTGTTTTTGCAACTCTTGAGTTCTAATAGCGAGAGCTTTGATCGTTTCCGACTCGCTCAGAAAGATCTCTTCTTTTTGCTGCAGAACGTTAAGAGGAGTGTCGGTCGAATTAAGTGCCGTTTGAAGTGACTCTTTTGCTGCTTGGTATTTCTTTCGTATCTCATTGAACGTTGGCTCTTTGAGTTGACTGATATATTGTTGATTCTCTTGACTCCTAACATCCACTTTTTTCTTAATTTTAGAGAAAGCTGTGAGATTCTCTACCTGATCTTTAAGATGATTAAGATTTTGAGAGAGTGGTGTTTGTTCTTGTGTATAAAAACTTAAAAAATTTTGATGGGATGAAAACTTTTCAGGAGCAGATTGTGCTAAAGCATGTGTAATTGAGCTTAATTGCTTATTAATTTGTTGTTTGTATTGAGTGTCGAGTTCCTGTTGAAGGGCTGTGATCTGTGAAAGCTCCTTGTTTTGCGCTGCAAGTGTTAGAGAAGCTTTAGTCAAAATTGGTAGAGAGTTGTCAAGTTCTTCTATTTTCTGTTGAATTTCTTGTAAATCCTTAAAAGGATTGCGCAAGTCTGCCTGTATTTGTTGTACTGCTTCAGCGACAAGCTTCTGTATTTCAGGAGGAAGATAGTGCTTCTGTAGTTTATTAAACTTGCTTTCTAGTTGGTTGAGCTCTGAATTTTGCTTTTTAATATCTTGTAGGCTTTTTTTGGCAGCATCTAAGGATATTTCTCGTCTTTCAATTTGTTGAAGGAGGGCATTTTGTTTCTCTTGAAATCGAACATGGAGCTGTTCTTTTGTCACCTGCAGGAGATGGACATACTCTTTTGATTCCGCTAAAGCATTCTTTGTGGATTGATTCAACGATGCATCTGAAACATTTGAGAGAAGCTCATGCTCATTACATTTTTGAATAAAGGCTATCAGCTCCTTTTGGCAGTCTTCGATTTCATTTTTGGAGGATGATTCAGAATCAAGCAGTCTTTTTACTTTATCTTGTAATCGAGCAATTGTTACTTGAGTTGCCAAAGAGGATTGTTGAACCGCAGAGAGATCCTCAAGATCATGGAGAATCGGCAGAGCAATTTGCTCATTTTCAGTACGTCGAAGATTAAGGTCTTCAAGGGCCTTTTTACTCTTCTCAAAATAGTCTCGAGCCTCCTTAAGGGCTCCACTTGATTCCGAATTGAGAGCAAATGATGAAAATGCAACTTGGAGTTGTTTTTTTCTAAGAGATACGTCTTGGAAGTGATTTGGAAACCGATTGTCTTGTAACGTATCGATTTTTTGAAGGAGTTCTTTGAATTCTTGTTGGCTTGCATTCAGAAGGTTCGCTCGTTCTTCAATAACCTCACGATGTAATGATCTGTACTGGTCGGTCAGATGAGTAAGTGCCTGAGAGTACTTAAGGGCATAATTGCTATTTTCACCCAGCGATTGATCTTCTTTGGATACTTCAATAAATTGATCAATTTTAGCTCTTAATTCCGAGAGTCTTTGCAATTTTTGATCATATGCGGAGTGTTCGACGGCTTCGAACCCAGAAATATCTCGTTCTAATGGACTTTTTTTAAGAAGTAATTCTGCTTCTTTAATACTTTTTCGAGTCGAAGCTGCATTTTCTAAATAGTTCTCAAGTTGTTCAAAACTTGGGATCTTGCCTTGGGAAAGCATGGATCTACATTTCTTAATTTCTGAAATATAGAGATCTAGAAGATCTATGAGGGGAAAGGAGTCTTTGGATTGATGTTCATATTTCTTAAAGGTAGTACAAGCCGTAGCAAGTTGACTAATCTCTGCTGTAAGGGCATCTAGCCGTCTTACGTCGTTTACCGAAGCTGCCTGCTCCACATCTTTTTGAAGGCGCTGAAGTTCGCCTGTTAGGTAATCGTGTTGTTTTGCTTTGTTAATAGCCTTTTCTACGGCTATTTTTGACGCTTGAACATCGTTAACTTGTTTTTCTTTGAGTTTGTGTGCAATCTCATCTTTGTATAACGAGAGAATCTGAGGATCTACATTTTGAGCCTCGAGTGCCTCTTGTGCTCCTGCCAGGTCTTCAAACGATATCGGGGCAAAAAGCCTCTGAATTGTTTTGAAGAAAGTCTCATGTATTATTTCTTCATCGGTATCAGGATCTGTCAATTTTTCAACAAGCTTCGAGGTTTCCTTAGCAATGTCGTTACTTGAGAGTGAAAATGTTTGAGCAAGCTGTTTCAATGAAGTATCTAACTTGTGGATGAGCTGCCTTCTTTGTTCTTTTTCTTCGAGCAAGTGTTGAAATTGACTATTCAACTTTTTAATTTCATCTTGAAGACGGGCTGCATCTAGCCTAGAGTCTGCAAACATGGCCCAAAAATTGTTCCAAGCACCTTCTTTTTTTTGTTGTTGAATAAGTTTTGTAATTTGTGAAGCAAGTTTGTTGAATTTTTCTTCTTTTGCCTGTTCCAGTAATGTAGGAAGTTGATTAAGTGATGCAATGGCTTCTTCTGCATACTTCTTTTGTGCAAGAATTTCTTTATAGCCATCTTTTAATGCACTCAGTCTATCTTGAACTAGTCTTGAGTGCGAATCGAGTTGTTGTTCTTCAACCGTTTGCTGTACGGCAGCTTCAAGTAGAGCGCACTCGTTTTGCCATGTAGCAAGCTTGTTTTCAATATAAGCTACGTTAACAGCTGCAAAATCACTTGTTTTAAGGGCTTTTGCTATGTTGTTAACTTCGTCTCTGTAGTTATTTGCTTCCTTACCGACATTTTCAATTGATCTCTTCATCAATTCAAAAACAGCAGATAAGTCAATGAACGCATTCTCAAATGCTTCACGAAGGCTTATTGAATTTTTAAGCCAAGGCTCGTTTTCAAGTAGGTTAAACTCTTCGGTCGATTTGAGGCTGCTAAGAAGATTTTTAAAAATGATAGCGGCTGCATCAGAAGGAGCTTTTTCTCCAACAAGAAGATCTTTGATGTTGTTGATGAACTGCTCAACAAGGTTTTGGTCTGCCCCTTTAAATACACTTTTAATTAAGTCAACGCTCTCAGTGTAATTCTTGATTAAACGATCTAACGCTTTTGCCGATTCAGTGCTTATTTCAACTTGCTTGTGAATAGCCGAGCTCTCTTCTTCTAGAATCGCAGCAGCATTTGGAGATGATTGGACAAGTTGAATGGTCTGAAGCGCTCTGTCCTGATTCTCTTCAAATTTTTGGAGTATTCCCTCAGGGACCTCTTTCCCTGTGATTTTTTGAAACTGAAGGCTCTTGTTTATAGCTTCAGATTGAGCGTTGATAAGGTTTTGGTTTGATTTTTCGTACTTTTCGCGAGCCTGGCGTACGTCAGCCACTCTCTTTTCATAGGAGTGCATAGTTTCGATAGCGTTTTCTGCATCCATCACTTGGAGTGCAGTTTCCAGTTCCCTCAGCTGCACCGAAAGACAAGCCGCTTCAAGAGAATCGCCAAGCGTTGCATATTCATCTTCGAGAATTCTTTTTTCACTCGAACAGAAATTTAACTTTTCTTCTAATTGGGTTGCTTTGGCTTGTATATCCTGGACTTGAGCCTGTGTGTCTGTAACGAGTTTTTCGGAGACTGTCCATTTAGACAGATCTCCACTATCGGCTTTATACAAAGCATCATCTATTTTCTGCTGAACGGCGACTAATTGTTCGTTAATATAGATTGTTGCTTTGTCCCAATTATAGAGTTTGTCTTGAAGTTGATGAACGAGTTTTTGAGATTCATTAATATGTGCAAAGTTTTCGGTAATGTTATTTATAAGCGTTGTAAGCTCATTGACCTTTTGCTTCAGACCATCTGTCGAGTCGTTTTGCTGAATCTCATTATCAAGTGCTGATATTTTTTGCTGAATTTCAGCATCGATTTCTTTCTTGTTGTCGCATGATTGACTCTCGAATTTTAATTTAGCGCTCTGCAGTAGGTTGTGCTGCAAAGATCTAAATATTTTTTTCTCTTCAGCATTAGCTAGTACATCGTTAAGAGAGTCAATTGCCTTCTCTATTTCTTTGGCAGATGTATTTATTTTCACATCGCCGTTTTCAATCTCTTTTTGGATACCACTAAGAAGAACTGAGTTCTCATCGAGAACCTTTTGGATAGAACGTATTTCAGGTAGGCTGTATTGGTTGATATCTAGAGTTAATCTTTTTTTCTCGTAGGCATCGACAAGTTTTGCAACTTGGCTCGACTCCTGATAACTTTTTTCAACGGCACTGATTCGACTCTCTATCTCAGCTAGAGTAATCTGGGGATTCGTTAGGTCTTGTTCAATTGTGCTACATACCTTAGATATGTTTTCAGAGAGCTTATTTTCTGAAACATGTTGGTCTTTATTTTTATGAAGTCGATCTTGAATTAGTTGATCCTGAATCAGTTGATTTTGAAGCATTTGTAGCTTACTCTCTAGCTGTTCAGCTTCACTCACTTCATTCGCTAGTTTATTGTAAATAGTTTCTTGATTCTGAATATCGTTTTGAGAAGAACTGGCTGCACAATTTTGTGTGAGTTCAGCAGTTTGTGTTGCGATTCGCTTTGCAAAAGGATTTTGTTGCAACGTGTTTACCTGCTGCATAAATCCTCTTTTAAGGTCATTCAGTTCAAGCTGACTTTTTGCATGAGCGATCTTATTTTGAACATCGCGAGATGCGGATTCAAGCTTGCTTTTAAGGTCAGATACTTCGTCTTTATAGTCATTAAAATTTGTATTCGGCGGGTTGTCAAGTTTAGCTACAAGGGCTGTATAGCTCTCTTTTTGGAGCTTTTGAGCTTGTATGACCTGCTCTTTGCTTTCCCCAATAAATGAACTTGTATCAATAATTGTATCAATCTCTGCCTGAGGTTTTATTGAACTATCTTTAAAGAGGGTAAGCATCTCCCGCTGCTGTTCAGCAGCTTCTAGAAGAGCTTTTTCTGTTTCATTCAGTTGTGAGATGTCAATATCTTCATTTTCGTCCTGAAGCCGTTCAAGAACCGATTTTGATGAGAATAAAAGCTTTTCTGAAAATGCCTTCAAAATTTGAGGTGTATGGAGATCAAGTTCCTGTTTGTTGCGCCGTGCCTGCTCTATTTGATTTTTTATCTCCTTTTTTTGTTGTTGGAGAAGTTCCGCTTGCTCTAGCCGTTTAACCTGGTTAGAAACATCTTCCTGCAGTCGTTCTGAGATATTCATCTCCCGAATGCGATGAAGAAACTGCTTTTCTGTAAGTTTTGCGATTTCAGTTTCAATTTTTTGGTAGGCGGTTTTGATGAAATCTTGGATGAAATTTTGATCGAGAGTACCCGTTTCGGATTTCAGCCACTGTTGAAGCTCATCCTGAATGCTTTTAAATTGTGGTAGAAAAGAGAGTGCTTGTAGATCTGATTCTAGTGTCTGAGCAAGCTCTTTCCGCTGTTGTTGTGCTAAATGGATTCTATCTTCATCTGATAAGGGTTGGGCTGCAATGACTTGGGGTTGGACTTCCGATTGAGCTTCCGATTGAATTTGCAACTGAATTTGAGGTTTTTGCGATTCTATTTCTTGCACTACTTCTATTTCTGGTACTACAAGTTCTGGTACAGCAACTTGCTGCTTTTGGTATTGCTCGCCAACTTCAGGTTGTTTTTGTGAGTCAAGTTTATTTTTGAAAAGTTTGGGGTCATTAAAAGAGGGGAGAATCTTAGCAAAGATGTTGTTTTTTTCTTCTTCATCAATTTCAAGTGACTTCAGCTTGAAGGCAAAAGATCCTATATCTTTTTTAACTTTTTCTTGGCACTCTTCCTGAATCGGAATAGTTCCATGCTCCTCCCACGCATTCTGTTTTTTTGTGGAAACAAAATAGGATCGATTTTGTTTATAGAGATCATCTATCTTTTTGAGAGCTGCTTTTTCCTTCTGATCTGCATCCAGGTTCAGATCTACGATCGTGTTAACGATTTTTCGTCGTATTGCTAATTCAATATAACAATTACTTCTTTGGTGTGCCGATGAGTAGTTGTCTCCAAGAATTTGTTCCACCTGATTATTTGCCAAAAATGCAAAGAGTTCTGAAAAGCTAGGCTTCTCTTTATCTTGAATGGTAACGGCCTCATTCATTGCGCCAAGAGCTTCAGGATCAATCAGAATATGAAGACCTTGATTATCTAAGAGCTGTCTCATCCGAAATGCGCCTTGAAGAAAATCACGCAGGATCATCTCCTTCCCAACTGTAAATATGGCTTCCGCATCTTTGGTTTGAGAAATATCTGTTCCTACCGAATAGGCCTTACCATATATCGTAAATCGTTTATCTGCAGGGATATCCTCTTTAAACTCGACTGCCGTTTCTTGACCCCTTTTTAAAGCTATTTTTTTCCCCTTCTCATCGTGATAGACAACAGCTTCTAGATCTGGGCGTTCTTTTAGAATCAGGACAGCTAATTCATATTCAGAGGTATTTCTTAGCCAGCCTCCGGTATCAATTAACGCCTTTGTTCCTTTAGCTTTAATCTCCTCCATCAAGGTTTTTGTAACATTAGCATCAGGCGTCGTCTTAATCGAAATGTCTCCACTAGCCTCTTTTTCAAAAAGACGTAGAAAACTTTTTCCCTCGGTAACACTATCTGGAATAACTGAATCAAATTCAGGCATCGTTGAGATATTCCAAAACGTTCCTGTGATTCCTGAGAACTTGTTGGAGCTTAATCTGAGCTTTTGGCTCGTGCTGATAATGGTTTCTTGGCTTTCTTGTAACTGTTCAAATATGCCTTCCTTAACTTTAGCTATAGTTTCTATGCCGTTTGCTTTGATATATGCCTGTATAGTGCGGACACATAGTTCATGCGGGCTCGAAAATTGTGTTTGAGATGGTTTTCCTGGTCCTGAATAGGGGATAGCTAGGGCCGTTTTTGTAGCATCTTTATCTTGTTCCTTCTTGAGACCATAGTCGGAATTATAATGGTTATTGAAGGTTGTTGGCATTATGTGCAAAAGAGTTTGCCGCAGGCCCGCAAGCTGATTTCGAAGGGAAGGTTCAAGTGTCCCCACGTACAATTCCGCCTCCGATGCTTGCTTCTCATTTGTCTCATTCCGGTATCGGATCGAGAGATACTGTTTAATCGGTTCCCCATGCTCTTGGAGAATTTTAGCCCATGTATCTGCAGACTTCTTGGTGTATTCTTTATCCTTGAGGAGTTCAAATGACCAGCTGATAAGATTTGGAAGAACTTGTTCGTCATATTGGGTTTCAGTTAATGAGGCAGGGGTCTGAACATCGTGGAAGAAGTCGAGTTGAAGATTGGGCATCCTTTGCGCAACGCGAACAACAAGCTCTGCGAGTAATGATGACTCCTCCTTGGGAAAGGCTGCCGGAGTTCCTAGACTTATGATGTATTGAAGTTTGGTCTTCAGAACATCATCAAGTTCGTCGCAAATAACTCTCTCTTTTTCATCCAAAAGTTTAATAATTTTGCTACACCAAAATAATGCTTTTTTCTTTTCCTCGTTTGATGAGGCCCCTTCTAGAGCAAGCGTAAAGTTATTGAAGAGAGAATGCTTTCGGTTTGGTGTTGTAAAAACACATCCTTTTGATTTTTGAACAAGAAGAAGATTTTCATATATTTGCTTTAAGCTGTCAGGGGAGGCTCCTCCGGGTAATTCCGGAAATTCATACACAAACCGTTCAAAGAAAAAGGAAAGCTTATCCTTTAGCTTTTCTCCCTCGCTTGAAAGAATATTTTCAGGCATCAAGACCGTAGAAAGAGCATCTCCATCGGCTTTCATCAGGGCAACAAGAGGTAAGAATACAGCTGTTTTTCCTCCTCCCATAAGCATTTGAAGAGCAATGGATTTGTCTTCGAGAAGCGTTTGAATATGCTGAACCTGAGTTGGTCGCATATAAATATTCATCAAAATCTCAAACACCTGGAAGTGAGGAAGCTCTTTAGAGTCATACTGGCGAGTTTGAGACAATTGTATTCTGAAATCCTTCTCATTGAAGGACTCGGGTCTACTATTCTTGATATAAGCAAGGATCCGATCGGCCTTTTGGAGGTCCTGTTCTGCATCAAGAACCAAGCAGAGAGCCGATCTAATTTCTTCTACAAATGCTATATCCGAATTTGATAGGTCACAAACTTTTGCTAAATCATTTTGCACATGCGCGAAATAGAGCGCCTCTAGAGGCGGAAGTTGTTTGAGTTTCTGGGCTAATAACCCGTAAAGATGAGCCTTTCTTTCTTCAAAGACAACTCGATACTTTTTTGCTACCTCTATGGCTACTGTCTGGCACTCAGAACGTTTTTGGTCTTTTTGGGCGACTTCAAGCCTCTTTTCTATTTCCTCAAAATAACCATCAATCGTACCAATTTGAGGCTGATCTCTAGAGGCTATTTCACAGGAAGTTAAGATTTTTTCAAGTTCCCTTTTTACCTGGTCTTTACCTTCGCCTTTACTTGTTTTATTAAACTGCTTCTGTAGATTGCATACCCTTGGGTCTTTGTAGGCTATTTCTTGATCAATCGCTTTTTTATCTACAGGAGCATCCTCTTTGGCTTTTCTGGCCTCCTGTTTTGTTGATGACGTCATGTCCTTTAACGCTTGAAGATCTGTGAGCTCGAGAAGGTTGATTTCCTGTTGAGTTATGTAAAATGAAAACGGAGGGTGTAATTCCTTGACTATCACATCGATATCGCCCTGAGAAACGTTCTCGCCAAAGGCTTTTAAGAGGGCTATTGCTCGAAGTTGTACTATTCCATGGGAGCTGTCTTGTTTTTTTTGTTGGAGTATCTTGGTGAGCGCTTCTACAACAATCTTTTTTTCAGCTTCATTTGAAATTCCTCGCAAAGGTTCAAATTGAAAAAGCGTCTGTAAAATCCCATACTCTCGTGATTGAATTGATGCGTTAATGAGTTCGAATTGAATTGAGCGATCCGGATATTTGATCGCTCCTCGATCATTCACGCTATACGTATAGACGTTATCTGGTTCGAGACCTTTGTTATCATCTTTTTTAACGAGAACGACAGTTTCTTTTGTGTCTAAATTTTTTAAGACAATATATTTTTTTGTGCCAAGCTCAGGTCGTAAGACATTCTTTTCCTTGAACTGTTTTTTGAAGTTCTCCGGATTCGGCACTTTAAGTGTATTTTTGAGTATCTCTTCGGATGATAAGAGATCATTCACTGAAATTTTATTTGCAGTAAAGGATACAGACTCCTCTTTCTTAGGCTGGAATGCACCACTTTGTATCGCCTTATGAGCCTTTTGAAGAACGCTTCTTGCCTTGTCAATTTCATCAGCTATCTTTGAAAAATCATTATCATAGAAGGCGCTTTCAGTGAGTTGTACTGCCTCTTCTTTGCTAAATCGGGATCCTAAATAGATCGATATGTCTTTAGCAACCGAAGGCTTCATGTTCGGATAAAGATATTTGATAAGTCCTTGGAATATTTCAGGAGATGTTTTTTTGTCTGTTAACTCATTAAGCTTGCTTGATATGCCGAGGAGTTTGTTTTGGACATCCTTAAGCGAGGCTTGAATTGAAGGAGACCCCTCCTGAGTGCCGTTCTTAATCATTTCGGGTATACTGCAATCGATCAAAAACTGAGTAGTTCTTGGGCCAAGATCGCCAGGAAATTCCTGAAAAGATTTAATGATTTCCTCAGCTACCTCTTGATTGTCCTTTGTCATGAACTTTGTTAGGAAACCTTCAGCAGCCGTAAGTGATTCGGTAATGTTTCTTCGGGTTACATCAGACGAGACTTGTAATTTCAACGCTTCTAGGTGTGGATTAATAGTCCTCTCTTTGAATTGGGGGATCAACCCCTCATTGACATATGTTTTGACCTGGTTAAATTGTTTGATTGCTGTTTCGATTTCTGAGTATTCGCTCTTTTCAAATAGATTTTCGATGAGCTCTTGGGCTTTATCCTTCGGAAAGCAACAAGCTAAATACTGAGAAAGCTTCTTCTGTTCTTGAAAGGGGGGTTCCTTCTCGAGCTTAAACAGCTCTTCAAAAATAGCTTGAGATGAGGTTTGAGATTTAATTCGTTCTTTTTGAGCACGAGCTTGCTTAATTTCGTTCTGAAGTTCTTCACTGTAACTTGAAAGATCTTTAACTACCGACGTTAGCCCATCTTGATCTCGTGAAGTCACAAGTTCTGAAAAATAGCTGGCGAGGTTCTTGAAAGCCTCTTCTTGTTCGGAATTCGCAAACTTGTTTTTCCATCCAGATTCAATAAGATCAGAAACAATCGTGTTATCATCCTTGTTAACGAATTTTTCCAATACTGAATACGCCATGTCGACGTTGTTTTTGGCGTCAATTAGTGCTTTAATAGTTATTCGATTCGTTTTTGGATCAGGAAGAAGAGTTTGCTTTTGTTCCTCGAGATGTTTTTTACCATCGATGATTTTTTGGGGAAGCTGAAACTCTTTAGTGAAATAGGTTAAGGCATCTTTAGCGTTAACGAGTGTTGTATGGGCGGAAATTAATTCCTTTGAAGTTCCTTTAAGTCTGATTTCGTCAGTGATTTTGATGAGTTTATCTGGTGAGCTGCATTGCTCTGCTAGCCGAGATGCAAGAAATAAAATATCTGATTCAGTTAGATTTTTCTCTTTTAGCGATTCGCTAAGAAGTGTTTGAAAAAAGGTTTTTGGATCGTTATAGGCAAGATCTGTGAACATCAAGTTGAGGAAATTGATTCTCTCATTTAATTGCTGTACAAGCTTTTTCGGATATAAAAAGCTGCGTAGGAGCCAATTCACCCCTTTCTGATACTTTTTATCGATTTTCTTTTTGACGTATTCAAGATCCGTTTTTGCACGAATGAATTCAGAAGAAGCGAGATTGGCTTTAGTGCTCTCAAGAAGTGCTTTAGCAACATCAGTTAATTTTGCTTTTTCATTTTTTTTCTTAGTTCGAGTGATAGGTGTCTTTTTGTCGCCTTTTTGGATTGTGTAATAGTCTTTATCCGATGACGTGCCGGTGTCTTTATTTCCAATTGATGACATCTAGACTTCCCTTGTTGAGCAGGCATTGTAATATCATTTTTTAAATATTAAAGGGGTGGGTGATGCGTTGAATATTTTTTAGAAGCAATATGATTGAAAATTTTCGGAGTTGCTTGTCCGAAGTTCCGGTAAGGTAAGTAAAGCAGCTAAATGCTTTTCCTTACTATCCAACAACTATTTATCGAATCAGAATTTATTTCTTTTCAGGAGTAAGTAATCTCTGTATCTCGTGGATTTCGAGCCAAAGAGGCATAAACCAAGCTTCTGGGCGATAATTTTTTCCAAAAGGGGAAGATGGATCGTTTATACGAGTTGTGGCTACTTCAGAATTCATTTCACGTATGATTGCTATCTCGTCAGGAGTAAGTTGTTT
>CAZOAJ010000006.1:0-127631 GCA_964577935.1 uncultured bacterium
CTTATCCTACTGCTCACTTCGCCAAAGCCTTGAGGATGAGCATTTAAGAAGGTAGAATATTTTTAAAAAAGAGGCTGCTTCCCACCTCTTCTGCAAAAATTCACTGTTCTCTTTTTCGTGTCTCATTCAAAAAAAGAATATTTCAGATATGTTCATGACAAATACTATAAAGTAGGGATATGGAAGCTGAAGACGTTGAAGAAGAAATTAAGCGATATGTAGATCGGGTCGTTGGTGCCTTTTCAGAGCTTATTGAATCAAACCCTCAAGTTCCCTCTCTCCCAATTCCATCACACGCGGCTTTCCTTCAAAATCTTGATCGAAATATGCGTTCGATATTTCAAAGGATCGATGCTGGAGTTTGTGCGATATTAAATCTTGTTGCAAGCCTCGCGAAAGAAGAAATGTATGGATTTACCCGTGAGCAAATCGATGAACTAGGCCAGCTTGTAGCAGTCGCTGCAGTTATTCGTGAGCACTCATCTAAATTTATGGATGAAATGGCTGAAGGAAAATCACTCAAGGAGCTTTTTGGAGTAACCGATGAAACTCTTGACCTCCTGTATCGCGGAGCCAAGTATCTCTATGAGAATCAGCACTACTTTGAAGCATCAACAGCCTTTAGTATCCTTACTCTCTTAGATCCAAGAATTCATCTTTTTTGGATGGGCCTTGGAACTGCAGAGTACCTGCAAGAAAGATATGAAGCGGCTCTTCTCGCCTATGCAATGGCTGCGCAAGCAGACAGCTCAGATCCACTTTGTCACATCTATTCAGCTCATAGCTATCTTGGGCTGAAAGAAAATGATAAAGCCCTACAATGCCTTGAGATCGCTCTTTTAATTACTGACCCGCATCAGGTTGATATACAAGCAAGAATCAAAAATCAAATTGCAAAACTCAAGGGAGAGTAGAAATGAGTAACCCGATTGGACCAATATCAAACTCACATGGAAATCTCTACCCTATTCAATCAGGTAAGCTCGCCCCAAAACCAAACGAGTTCACACTCCCACCTTCATATCGGACAACTGATGTCGTTCAGAAAAAGATAACTCTTCCATCGTCTGATCTTTCAGATCTTGCAGAAAAGCTATCGCAAACTCCTAAATCATGCTGTATTGCAACAATAGAAGTTCTTTTAAAAGAGACGATGCCTCAAGGACTTCCTCTTACAAGCAGTCCTAAATTAACAGACTCCAAGTTACAGAAAGCAGAGGCAATATTAGTCGAAGAAACAATTCAGTGTATCTCTTCGGCACTTAATCGCATGAAGGACAAGCTGAATTCGTAGAAGAACTTGACGCTTCGGAAGAATCTGCCGATTCGCTTTGAGAATCGGTTCGCTCTTCAAACTCATCAAATGGGAACGTTCTAATAAGCTTTTCAACCTCATCAAGTGAGCTTGCATGGGAAATGGCTTCTCGAAATTGCTTTGTTCCGCGTGCCCTTGGAAAATACCAACAGCCAACCCGCCTCATATCCACTAACGCTTTTCGATCGTTTTGGTAGCTCTTAATCCATGAAAAATGATCAAGAAGTATTTCTCGACGATCTTGTAGGGAGCGTTCGATTACTTCCTGACCAGAAGCTAAACGTTTAATATCATCTGCTATCCAGGGCTGCCCCATGGTGCCTCGAGCAACAAGAACGCCATGGCATCCTGTTTCTTGAATCATTCTTAAAGCATCTTCAGCCTTAAAGATGTCTCCATTGCCAATAACCGGAATCGTTTTAGCCGTCTCTACACATTCTTTTATCCAGTGCCATTTCGCATTTCCTGTGTAGCCTTGTGCTCGCGTTCTTGCATGAAGTGTAATGGCAGAGGCTCCAGAAAGTTCAGCAATTCTAACCAAATCTTTGAAGACTAAATGGTCCTCATCCCATCCAGCACGAATTTTAACTGTTACAGGAATGTTTACAGATGCAACAATATTTGAAACAATATCACCGACTAAATAAGGCTCTTTTAACAAACCAGAGCCGCTTCTATCTTTTGTAACTTTATCAACAGGGCAGCCACAATTCAGATCAATCGAGTCAAATCCTAAATCCTCAAGAATTCGAGCTGCCTGACCTGCAATCTCAGGTTTACTTCCACAAAGCTGAGCTCCAATTGGATGCATTTGTGAGGCATAGTCAAGAATTTGGAATGTCCCTAAATCATACCGGATCAGAGCATCCATTTTTACCATCTCACAAAAATGAAGCCCCGGTTTTCCCAAACGCGACGACATCATTCTAAATGGATAATCAGAACATCCTGCCAGTGGTGCATAAAAAACATTTATGGGAAATATTTTCTTCCCAATAGAGATAGGCCCGATCAATTTGAATCCTCATACTAAGTGATAGTAACTGGTTATGCCGCAATTATGATGTATTTCATGATTGATGAAATCACTTGAAGCGAAAAAAATGCGAGTATTGGACTGATATCTAAGGCCCCGAGTGGTGGTATGATCCTTCGAAATAGATCCAGATAAGGATCTGTTAAAACTCGTACCACCGAAATAACTTGTGAAGATTGGAGCTCTTGAAACCACGAAGAGATGATTCTTACGGTGAGAAGGAGAATGTAGCAGTAGATAAATAGGTCTACAACCGAATAAAGATAGAGGCGCATCATGTGTTTAATCTAAAGTTTTGTATATGTGTTGATGAATCAACATTTCGAAGTTAAGAGGACATCTTTACAGCTTCCAAAATGGTCTTCCATTCTGGCTTCAATTCTTCAAACTTATCGACTTGCAATGTGTGGTATTCGATAGTCAAGGTTCCATTTTTACTTGAAAGAACTCGAAATAGCCCTTTTATAATAACTTGACCTTCGTTCTTGATCTCATACTGACCAAAAACTGTACTTGGAGTCGTTTCTATAAGCGAGCATGAGACCGAGACATTCGGATATTTAAGCTTGAACCCGTTTTCTATTCCGTTTTTAAACTGCTCTAAATTAAATTTTTGCCCCATCAACTCTTCACCAATAGTTGGATTATAGTTTAAAGCAAAAATTTCACTCGCAATAGACTTCTCTTGATCTTGTGGAGCATATAAAATCGTTATAGTGCCATTTTTTGAGTCAAGTCTATTAACTTCTACCCAGCCATTTTTTGGAAGAGTGTACTCAAAAGGACCAATTACTTCTCCATGGATAGGCTGTATAAAATTTAAAACAAAAAACAATCCAACGACCCACGCCTGTAGCTTTGCCATAGAGCCTCCATTTGATGTATACACCTAGCGAAAAGCATCCACTAAGAACTATGTAAGAATTAAATTACACCGTTCCTTAAGACTACTCGACAAAAAGACTATCTGAATAGAGAAAATTTAATGATTCAAATACACAAAATAGTATCATATTGTTTGAATGTTACTTGAAATTGATTTTAATTTTTTAAATTAAAAAACAAAGCATTCTAAATAAGGATTCCACATAATCCACGACATCAAAGCAGGTTTACTAGCTTAACGAATACAAAAAAATGCATCTGCTTGCAAAGTACAGTACCAGCAAAGTCCAAAGAAGAAGTACAAAGATAGAGCTGTTCATAACAATATTTTGGCGAAACTCTAAAAGACTAAAAGATCATGATCCAAGGACTGCAGAAAACACCAGAACAAATAAAGAGCTTGAAGCCTAAATTCTCTTTAGGTAACTGCCTCCAAGAAAGTGTTATAGGTGTTGAAACAAGAAACCATCAACTTACATCACTCCATGTTCAATTCACCTCAAATGATGGTCTAGA
Organism: uncultured bacterium; assembly: GCA_964577935.1. GTDB lineage: Bacteria > Chlamydiota > Chlamydiia > Chlamydiales > FEN-1388 > JABDGV01. The sequence continues at coordinate 3,753 of CAZOAJ010000006.1, forward strand.
AATAGGAGTTATACCTCCAGCTGACGCTCAAAACATTTCTCTTACAAAACGGACCCTATCCACATCAGCGTCAATTGCCTTACGAGGCAATGAAACGATTTATAGAAGCCTCTCCATACCAAAAATATCTAGGAATGAACAAGATATTCTGATTCGATCAGCGCTTGAATCAACCCTTACAGTTCCGATAGATCAGTATGAAATATGCTGGCAGCAAGTACAGGGTAAGACAAACTGCTTTCTTGTGCTTAAGGAAACTCTAAAAAACACCTATGAAAAAGCTCTTGAATCTGGTCTAAAACCAACTTGGTTCTTTCCAAAAGCACTAGCGCTTAAAGAAGCGGCTCTCTATCTGCTTGAAGGTTTTGATCAATTTATTATTGCAGATATCGATGCTGATGAATGTGTATTGGTCTATATATCAAATGGGATGATCCTTGATACGAAGTCTATCGAAGGGATTAAAGATTGTTCGTCTGATGAATGCTGGAAGTCTTTAAGGGAAATGGCACGGATTCTTTTAGCATGGCAAGAAAGCTCTGGACTAAGCCCAGAATCCCCTATGTTGATCTCAGGTCTCTTATCATTTGCAGATAAAGAGGTTATTTCAAAATTCACAAAACATCCTCTTTTAACTGCCTCTAATGATACACCATCGAAAGTAGATCTCATCATAGAATATCTACCAAGCATCGGAGCGGCTTTATTAGCTAAAAATGCAGATATCCTCCATGAAACTTGCGGATATCAAATTGGGGACTGTTTATCAAATGAGCTTTCTGATTGGATCAAGCCGATTGGACTAAGTCTTGTTCTTGTGATGATAATGGCATTTCTTGTTTCAGGAATAAGCCAATACTTTCTTGCAGCAAAGCAAGAAGAGCTTAAGCATTCATTTTCAGAGCTTCTAACCTATATTCCTTCGCTATCAACGGGTAACACCCAGAAAATAGAGATTGAAACACCAAGTGATCTCAACGATCTAGATGAGGTCTTAATGAAAGTTGAGGAGCGATTAAAGACGCATGATCTATACCCTCTTTCACCTCAAATTCCCAAACTCTCAGATGTCCTCATATGGCTTTCTCAAATAGCTGAAAAAAGCTCATCCGAAAGTCCAGGACATCCCATCGAGCTTTTCAATATACAATATATAATGGTAAGAAGGCCTGAAAAATCAAAACCAAAAGAACGCTATCAAGTACGAGTTGATGTTGAATTTACCGCTGGAAATCCGACACAAGCACGTAAATTTCATGAAGAACTTCTTGCTCAAAACCCTATCGTAGATCCAAGACAAGAGGTAAAATGGTCTCTTGCTGGCGGTAAGTGGAGAGCTAGTTTCTTTCTGAAAGACTCAACTGTTTACTTTCCATAAGACTCCAGAGGTTACACATGAAGATCCCTCAAATTCCGAAAAGAAGACTTGCTCTATACACTCTAGTGATCGCCATAATGCCACTGGCTTGGCTTGCATATTCGATTGGAGAGGAGTTTGACCGCTGCTCCTTGATTTCGGAAAGGATTGAATCAAGTTTAGCTCGAGCTCAAATAATTTCTCCGCTCCTTATGAAGCATTCCGAAAATATCAAAAGGCTCCATGGTAAAGATCCTGATTTTGTAAATAAAAATTTAGAGACATTCGTTCCCCTCTCATCGGAACTTCAGCAACTACGAGAAAGAGCTCAACGCGGCTTTCTACCTGATGAAGAACCCCTAAGGCGGCGATTAGAGTTTTTAAACTCAGGTCAAAATGGCCTTACATTTGTAGAAGGCGTACTCGTGGTGAATAAAGGGTTTAAAGAGACAATTGAAACACAAACAAAGCAAGTGGAAATGAGTCCAGATGATCTGGCGTCATTTATCTATCGAATTGAAGGACAAGGAGATGATCCTATATTATCATCTCGCCCACAACTTGAAATCTTGGAGTGTAGGATCGAGCGGAAGAAGCTTAATAACCCTCCATCAAATCACGAAGTCTATCTATTTACCTCAAAACTGTTGAAACGCGAATGTATCGAATAATTTTTCTTATACTTCTTATTGTGACTGGATGTATGCAGCAAACAGCAGATAGTCCAACTTCACAAAATCCAAAAGTAGCTCCCATTCTTTCTACGATTACATTTGTCGACAAAAATGGGCTTACTGAAACAATTTCTGAGAAAGATCGATTAAAACCTTTTATTCTTATCGATTATCTAACTCCCCAAGCCTATCAAAAAGTGCTGCGTGTTTACTCGAGAGATGGAGAAGGCAAAATACGATCCATTCTTACCACCTACCATGATAATGGACAAATTCGACAATACCTTGAAATCATAAATGGAAGAGCGCAGGGCCAATATAAAGAATGGTATGCTAGCGGACATCTTAAAATTGAATCCTCATTGGTTGAAGGCAAACCTGATGTCGATCCCATTTCAATGGAATCTTGGGCATTTGATGGCCTCAATAAGGTTTACCGAGAAGATGGATCCACAGAGGCCGAATTCACCTATTTAAAAGGGGTATTACACGGAACAGCTACTCGATACTTCCCTGATGGAACCATTCAAAGCCGAACTGAATACGTTGGAGGATCCAAAGAGGGTCTCGAAGAGAAGTATTTTCCTTCAGGAACACTATTTGAGCGAACAAACTATATCGACGGCATTAAAGATGGAACCTCTGAAGGCTACCATGAAGATGGATCTATTGCCTGGAAAGAGAAATGGAACGACGGCGAACTAGATGAAGCATCCTACTCTACTAAAGATGGAAAGCTTATCTCCTCAATTCATGATGGTAATGGCAAGAAAGCCTATTTTGAGCATGGAATCCTCAAAGAAACCCGTGAATTTCTTAAAGGGGATGAGCAAGGAGAGGTTATCCAATTTGATCCATCAGCAAGGACTATTGCGATCTATCACATCAAAAATGGTAAAAAAGAGGGAATTGAAACCCGATATTTTATTGATAAAGCCAAAAAGGGAGAGTCGCCTGAACTCCATCCTCGTCTTGAAATAGAATGGCACAATGGCATTCTTCAAGGATCTGTCAAAACATGGTACCAATCTGGACAGCTTGAAAGTCAAAGAGAGTACATGTCAAATTTCAAACATGGACTTTCAATGGCATGGTACATAGATGGTTCTATCATGTTGATTGAGGAGTATGAAAAGGATAGGCTCATTCGCGGAGAGTATCGAAGGCGGGGTGAAAACAACCCAATATCTCGAGTGGAAAATGGAAAAGGAACTGCAACTATTTTTGATTCACATGGAGCCCTTATCAAACGAATACGGTACATCGACGGACAGCCAGAAGAAGATTAAGTGGGAGTAAAAGAAGCGGGTTGCACAATTCCCGAAGTAACGATTAAGTATTCAAGAGAATTATTCAAAAAAGGACTAGAAAGGGTATGGCTCAACAGAATGATCCTGAAAAGAAAAAAGCCCTAGATCAGGCTCTGACACAAATAAGAAAACAGTTTGGTGAGGGTGCCATTATGGCCCTTGGCAAACATGCGTCAAACAAAGAGATCAGTGTTATCAAAACGGGTGCTGTCACATTAGATATCGCTTTAGGTATTGGTGGAGTACCACGAGGAAGGGTTGTTGAAATATATGGACCAGAGTCTTCAGGTAAGTCGACTTTAGCCCTACATATCGTTGCAAGTGCGCAAAAAGCTGGTGGAGTTGCAGCTTATGTTGATGCAGAGCATGCTCTTGACCCATCATATGCAGTAAAACTTGGTGTAAACATCGATGAATTGTTGATTTCTCAGCCTGATAGTGGTGAGGAAGCGCTTAATATTGCTGAAGCACTTGCTCGATCAAATGCAATTGATGTAATTGTAATCGACTCCGTAGCAGCCTTGCTCCCGAAAGCTGAACTTGAAGGAGAAATCGGAGATTCTTTTGTTGGGCTTCAAGCAAGGATGATGTCTCAAGCACTTCGAAAGCTCACTGCAGCACTTTCTAAGAGTGGAACATGTGCTATATTTATCAACCAGATACGTGAAAAAATCGGGGTTATGTATGGCAACCCTGAAACAACAACGGGTGGAAGAGCGTTAAAGTTTTACTCATCCATACGAATTGATTTGCGTAAAGTAACAGGCATTAAAGGAAACGACAACGCTGAAGTTGGTAACCGAGTTCGTGCTAAAGTAGTTAAAAATAAACTTGCACCGCCTTTCAAGGTTGCTGAATTCGATATTCTCTTCGATGAGGGTATCTCACGTGCTGGATCTCTTTTAGATGTCGCAGTAGATTTAAATATTGTTGATAAAAAAGGTGCTTGGTTCAGCTACAAGGGTCAAAGACTTGGCCAAGGACGAGATACGGTTCGAGAAGAGATCAAGAAAAACCAGAAATTTCTGGATGAAATCGAGGCCCTTATCATTGCATCTTCAAAGGACAAAACCCTTTCAACTATATCCAAAGCATCCGATCTAGATGCTGTTCTTTCAGGTGCTGACGCTTTAGACGTTTAAAGCTCATTATTCATTTTTTCTACCTAGATGTCACCAAATCAATTTGAAAAAGTGACATCTAGGAAGCACTAAATATCTTCAAAAAGTATTCAGAAGTGTTTTATAAAACTCAGAAAACGTTTGAGTTTGCTTGTTCGATACAGTCTCATATTTGAAGTACATTTGAAGTATAAAGGCATGTTCTTATGAGTTTAAATCTCATTGCTCTACGAATTTGGATCTTAATTTTTTGCACATCCTTGCAGATTTGTATATATGGAGTTGACCTTCAAAAAGATTCTGAAGCAATTTTTAATACCTATTTTAATCGAGTTCATCCCTACGAGAAAAAGTGGATAGAAGAGTCAAATTTTTCTTTGAATCAACTTAAAAAGAAATTATCTGAAAAAAAATCTCTAAAAAGCGAGTTTTATGCTCTGGCAAAGTTGAGTGATTATTTCTCCAGGGAGATATCTACAGGCCTTATCCACTATAATCGAAAAAAAAGCAGATATGATGGAATTATCCCCTATGATGATGTCAGAACACTTCGGCATATAGAGGGTTTTTATTTGAGTGCCTCTGACGTCATAACTGAAGAGCAGTATTACATACTGACACAAGCCCCGTTGGATAGCACTCTGAATGACTTTTGGAAGGCTATTTTAGAAACGAAGACTCAAACAATTGTCAAATTAATGACTCCTTCAGAAAAAAAGGGTGACTACCCTTACTACTGCCACAGATCAAAATTCCCCTATCGTATAGGAGATTGGACAATCAACCTCCTCAATGAAACAACACTTGAAGCAAAGATGATAAAGAAGCTCCAAGCAATCGTTGAACGAAGACTTCTTGCATCAAATTCCAAAACCGGAGAAGTCCGGCCTATACGCCACATTCATTATGAAAATTGGCCAGACGGAAGAGCTGCAGATGTTGAACTCTTTGCAAAGCTTTTAGAGATTGTCGACCGTGAACCACACCCAACAAGCCCACTTGTTGTTCATTGTGCAGCGGGAGTCGGTCGTACAGGGACATTTGTACTAGCGCACACTTTGCGTAGAAAGGCTATGAAAACATATTTTAATATGAATCAAACAATCCTTAATCCAATCAAAACACTAGCACTGCTTCGAATGCAGCGAAGACATCTCATAAGCACATCTGAACAGTATAGAAACGCAATTGCAGCGCTTCTCTACTTTCAGAAGTAACAGAACTTACAGATTTATTGTAAAAAGGCCTTTGAAAGATCAATTAAAGGACCATGAAGGCCTAATGACTCAAAAAGTTTTACAGCCTTTTCTGCATGCTCGTATATAGCATCTTGGGCTGCTTGAATTCCAAAAACTACAGCAAAATTGTTTTTTTTCTGCGCTTTCACATCTTGTTCATAGTCTTGTATATCATCAACTATTTGAAAGGCTGATCCAAAATGAAATGACGCTTTATGAAGCTCATTAAGCCTCTGTGGATTTCCTCCACCAAAAAGCCATCCGAGTGAGAATGAGAGGTCAAATAAAGCAACTGTTTTCATCTCATTGATCGTATTGATTGTTTCAAGGGAAGAATCTTTAGGATCCAGGTCTAGAAACTGTCCACCGATTAAACCATCAATTCCCATGGTTCTTGAAGCTTCTAAGATTGCATGTTGAAGAACACTTTTTCCTTGTTCATCAAACGCATTTCGAGCAATGAGCTCAAACCCTTTAGCGATTAAAGCAAAGCTTGCAAGAAGAGCGTTTGCCTCTCCATACACTTTATGAACCGTTAGTCTTCCGCGGCGATAATCATCGTTGTCCATGCAAGGAAGATCGTCAGCAATTAAAGAAGAGGTGTGAAAACATTCAACAGCAAGAGCCGAATAGTCGACTCTTTTATCAGAGAGCGACTCAGCTGTCATATACACCAAAGCAGGTCTGAATCGTTTAGCTGCTCCACCAAGCGAATAAAGACACGCTTCTTTCAATTGTGTATCTCGTCCAAAATGTTTCTCTTCTTCCTTCAGAAATTTTTCAAATCGTTCAGCATAAGATGGAAGGATAGACTGTATTTGGTGCGCAAAAGACATAAATTACCAACGTATAGGTATCTGGTGAGTATGCGAGATTTGATCTCTATTTTCTATTAGAAAGTAGAATATCCATAAATTCTTCGTTTACGAAATAAATTTGTAGGAGCGTACAAAATTTCGTCCCTTACTCCGAAAAGGCATATTTGCGAAATACATCAAATACATAACCGATCCCTTGAGATCTCGTCTCACAAAAAGTTTTTTGAGAAGCTTCATGAATTTTGATAGCCATATCAAGCTTACGAAAACCACTTCCCATCAAACTGAGTGCTAGAAATTTTGTCCCAAGAGATGCAAGTACGGTGGTGGCTCCTTGAAATATTTTGAGATTTGATGGTCCTCGAGTCATGCAAATTACGCGTTTAAAGCCGGATAGAAGGAACGGAAAGCTGAAACCGAGAATAACTCCAGCTAAAGCAGCATCTTTCATCCCAGACCGAATTTGGTGGTAAAAAGAACTACTTGTCCAATCAGCCCCAAATGGATCATTTTGGATACTCAAAGCAAAGATCGAAGTTATTGTTGCAGCCGAAATTTTTATCGACTCGATAGCGATATCGGAAACAGAAGAGATGAATGAACTTTCAAGTGACCTGACCAAATGCTGTGATTGAGGACTAACACTGTTATTTGTTTGAGCAACACTCGCTTCCATAAGCACCTACCCTTTTATTAAAGAGTTATCTTCCCAAACTCCGCTGCAAACCTGGGCTGGGTAAATCATAACAGATTTTCCAAGGATCACCCCTGGGTTTAAAACCGAATTACATCCAATTTGAGATCGATCTCCAACGATTGCACCAAGTTTTTTCATTCCAGTTTCAAATTTTTTATTTTCGATTTTAATTCGAACGGTTTGATGATCAAGTCGTAAGTTTGCGCACTTAACCCCAGCCCCAAGGTTGACATCATTGCCAAGAATCGAATCTCCGACAAAAGCAAAATGAGCCGCCTTGGCACGATTCAGAAAAAGAGCGTTCTTGAGCTCTGTCGTGTGTCCAATGACGCATCCATCACCGATCAAACAATCACCTCGAATATAGGCACCATGACGGATAGTGCAGTTTTTGCCAATAACGCACGGTCCTTTGATGTATGCTCCAGGCTCAATAACAGTACCTTCTCCAATAGATATCAATTCAGGTTTGATAAGATAGGCCTGCTGAGAGATATCTCCTTGATGAATACCTAGAGATAGCGAGAGTAAATACTCGTGCAATAGTTTGATCACTTCCCAGGGATATACCGTCTGTTCAAAAAGAGCTTTGTGTTGGAAGTTTTCGAGAGCAAATAAATCTGAGAATTGCATATGGCCACTCAAGGTTTTGCACACAATTTCCACAACACAAGACTAGAACTCAAGTATTAATATAGATATTTATTCTTCTTCTTCAGTCTTTGTGGAAGTGTTCATAACCATGCCTTATAACTCTAAATTTTCATGTTTACAATTTGTTTATGAAATGTTGAAGAGTTGGCTATTTGTGTTGATGGATCATTTTTTTGAGCACAAAATCTCTTTAAGTCTGACTTATGAACACAAGTTATGAACAGGTTTTGATTGGTCTTTTTTGGAGAAAATTTTATAACAAATCTTTTCTTTGAACACTCATTTTTCAGAGGACTCAAATATTGAGATTCAGAGAGTCTGGACGACTCTGGAATTTTTCGTAACATGCGTTATTTTGAAAAAATCTCGTTCTTCATTTTTTCAATTGGCCGAGCGTCGTAAAATAACTCATAGTGAATGATGAGACCTTCCTGAAAGGTTAAGAGTACAGCTCCTCGGTAAAGTCCAATTGGTTCAGGGCAGTCCAGATCATAAACGAGCATGGCCTGATCCTCATTACAAAACTGAGCACGTATTGTGAGCTTCTTGAAGATGGAAAGAAAGTGTTTTACTGCATTGAGTACGGCATTTTTTCCTTTCACTTCAGCTAGAGGGCTTATGAGCTGAACGTCTGGATGAAGGTAGTTCTCTATACTCGAAAGATCTTTGTTATTCATCGCTTGGTAGTAGGCCACTGCAGAATCTAAATTTTTAGATTCTAGATTTTTAGAAGATTGGTTTTTCTTTGACATATGCATCTTTTTTTAAAGAGATGGTTGACTACCACTAATTTAATATAGTAAGCTACATTCAATATGTCAATACCAAAGAAACGCTCCTACAATTCTGAGTCAAGGCAAGCACAGTCACTCAAGACTAAAAATCGTATTCTGGCTTCCGCAAAAATGCTTTTTGAGTCTAAGGGCTTTGAGAGCGTGACAATTGATGAGATAGCTCGAGAAGCACAAGTATCGACGCCTTCTATTTATTCCATTTTCCAATCCAAGCGTGGGGTTTTGCTCGGCTTAATGGATGAGGCCCTTCCTCTTGAGGAGTTTGAAGCTCTTGTTGAATTGGGAAAAAAAGAGACATCTCCTTACAGGCGTCTTGAAATCACCGCTCGAATAGCACGACTCCTTTACGATGCTGAAAAAACCCAATTAAGCTTTTTGCGAGGAGCATCGATTTTAGATCCGGTGTTTAAAAGCTTAGAAACTGAAAGAGAGCGACGACGATATCAGCGACAAAAAGAAATTGTCGAAACGATGGCACAGGAAAAGGCTTTTACAGAGAGCCTGAGTGTTGCGAAGATTAGAGATATTCTTTGGACATTTACTGGAAGAGATATCTATCGAATGCTTGTGGTTGAGCGAGGTTGGTCGTCTGATGAATATGAAAAGTGGCTTTCCAACTTACTCATTCAAGTCCTTTTATCGACGTCACTATGATGAGTCGTTTTTGAACGATCCTCGATGGGTGATCCTGCCAAATTTCTAGCAAAAAATTTCTCCAAATATCTTTAAAGCCAATACTATTTAAGGAAGTGAGGAGGGATCCTGAAGGACAGAAATTTCCAGTTATTGTTGCTCTAGTTGTGAGTCCAAAAGTCTTAAACTATATAAAATGACTATAATCGTGACCCCTACGTCAGCAAAAATAGCTAAAGCTAAATTTGCAAAACCTAATAAGGCAAGTCCTACAACTAAAAATTTAATCGTTAAAGCAAATAGAGTATTCAGTTTTATTGTTTTTAAGGTTCTCTGACCTAGTCGAACTAAATAAGGAATAAGATCTAGCCTATCATTAAGGATGACAATAGATGCCGCCTCTAAGGCAGTTTCACTTCCAAGAGTGCTTATAGAGATGCCAACGCTTGATATAGCTAAAGCTGGGGCATCGTTGATACCGTCACCAAACATGGCAACGGTTCCATACTTTTTAATTAATTCACGAATTGCTTTGGATTTACCTTCTGGAAGAAGATCGGCTTTAAATTCGTCAATTCCAATACTTTTTGCAACTGCTTGTGCTGAATTAAGATGATCTCCTGTCAACATTACCGGAGTAATTCCCATTGATAACAGGTCGTTAATTAATTTCTTACCATCAGCTCGCACCTCATCTTCTAAAGCTATGATGCCTTCGACGTTTTTGTGAGTGCTAACGACGATAACTGTTTTGCCTTGGTTTTGTAATTCTTCAATTCTTTCGATAACTTCGTCGGAAACTTTATGTTCTTCCAGGATAAATTGTAATTTGCCAATACAATGGTGCTTTGTGTCACAGACTAAACAATCTGCTTTAGCTCCTTTTCCAACAACGCTTTCAAAGTTTTCTACTTTATGTGGGTTAAATTTTTGTTGCTTAGCTGATTCTGTAATGCTCTGTGCCAAAGGGTGTTCTGAGTAGTACTCAATTCCGGCCGCACAGCTAAGTAAATGTTCTTTTGTTGTTTTTCCAAAAGGAACGATATCTGTAACAACGGGTTTACCATAAGTTAAGGTTCGTGTTTTATCTAATCCGATAGCCTTGATTTGACCAATGACTTCTAGATATTTACCTCCTTTAATTAACGCGCCTGAAGCAGATGCATTGCCGATAGCTGAGAAGATGGAAATTGGGGTAGAGATGACAAGCGCACATGGGCAAGCAATGACGAGTAAAACAATCGATTGATAAAATCCTTCATCAAAGGGTTTGTTTAAAAAAAGCCAAGGAAAAAGAGCCCAAAACAAAGCTAAGAAGATAATTCCTGGGGTGTAATATCGAGAGAATTTTTCAATAAATTGCTGGGTTTCAGATTTATTTTTGAAACCTTCAAAAGTTAATTCTTTGATTTTGGCTAGAACAGATTCAGATGAGATTTTTGTTACTGCAACTTCCAAAAATCCTTGTTTGTTCAAAGTTCCAGCAAATACTAAATCTCCTTCACGCTTATCTTTGAAAATCGGTTCTCCCGTAATTGCTGCCTCATCAACAAAAGAAGACCCATATTTTACAATCCCATCTAAAGGTATCATTTCAAAGGGCTTAATCAGAATTGTTTCGCCAATTACTACTTGATCAATCGGAATTTCTTGATATTTTCCTTTGACTTGAGCCGTTTTAGGCATCCTATTCATCAACTTATCTATAGCCGATTGACTTTGTTCAATACCAACATCTTCCAGTCTTTCGGCTAATGAAAAAAGAATAATGACGATCGTCCCTTCAGGATATTCTCTGAGGTAAAAAGCACCGGTTACTGCTATAAGCATCAAGGCATTAATGCTTCTCATGTCAAAAGAAATCAATGCTTTGAGCCCATGCCAAAGAGCCTGGTAGCCAAAAATAAGGGTAAATATTAAAAAGAAAGGCAGTGCTATTTGATCTTGTAAGCGAATTCCGGCCAAAGATAAGAATTCAAAGATGCCAATAAAAATTGAACAGGCAATTAGCCATTTTATTTTAGCTTCTTTCCACATATAACCTCAGCTTTGAGCTTTTATAAGGAGCGGCTTGTCACTGAGTTCCATGAGTATTTGTTTCCTATTTGACCGAAACCTTATCACTGGCTCAATGTCTTGTTTTAAAAGCTTTTCGGCAAGTTCTGATTAAATATATCTTTAACAAATAAATAAACTAAGTTTCTTGGAAACAAAATCCGGAATCTTTCTTCAAATCTCTATAGAACTTTACGAGAAAAATGATCCTTCTCATTGGCACCTTTAGTGCCTAATGTTTGATAGAAATAGCTCTTCAATAGACCATCAAGTGTAAATTTGATTAAAAAGATTAATTTTTTTGAAATAATAGCTATATATAAGTGTATTTTTTGATACGTATGCTGATCATCCTAGATGACTCTAGATAGACTGAGAGTACCCAAGAGATATTACAGCTAAGTAATTGGAAGAAAAGAATCTGGGTGAGAGGATTCGAACCTCCGACCCCTTACACCCCATGCAAGTGCGCTAGCCAAGCTGCGCTACACCCAGATAAAAATTTTAGAGAGACTGGATTCCTTCAAATTGGAACTCAGCTCGTTTGAGCTCTCGGACTGCAACCTTTGCGCACTCCTCAACGATCTTTTCGAGAGAATCGCCGGCAGGATCAATTTCGCATGCAGAGAGATCGACGGAAATAGAAGCAGAGAAATTAGTTCCTCCGCGGACTCCCTTGACTCGGAAGTTCGCAAAAAGTCCGCCCTTACGCTTGGTAACGTTAATAAATCGAACTAAATTGTTCTCAGCAAGATTTATCATAGTACTATCCGTTTGAACGTTCTTAAAGGAGCTGGCATTTTCTCAATGCCTCCAATAATTTTGGATAAGGTACTCTACCAGGCCTCATCGTTTGCCGTCAAATTGTGATCGATGATTTTCCGAATTTCTAATCGAGCTTAAACACGTTCAGCTGTAGAATTTTAAGACATCTGATTCAAGCTTAAAATAGTACAAGAAATATAGTATGCAAAACCTATCAGGCTACTCAACCTATCTTCTACCTTCCTCATGGCAAATTAAGCTGAATGAGGAGCTTCAAAAGCCTTATATGATCTCTCTTAAAGCTTTTCTTGCTCAGGAAAGGGCCTCTGGTCTCAAGATTTTTCCGCCCGAAGAAAATATGTTTTCTGCCCTATTGAAAACATCATTGGATAATGTGAAGGTTGTTATTGTTGGGCAAGACCCCTATCACGGAAATGGGCAAGCTCATGGTCTTTCATTTTCTGTTATGAAGGGAGTATCTCAACCTCCATCACTTCAAAATATCTTTAAAGAGATGAAAAGCGACTTGGGAATAGATCCCCCAAAACATGGCTGCTTAGATGATTGGGCAACTCAAGGAGTTTTGCTTCTCAATGCGACACTTACTGTTCGGGAAGGACAGCCCTTGTCTCATGCCAAAAGAGGCTGGGAGCAATTTACTGATGCTCTCATCGACCTGGTAGCAAAATCAAGACCTCACGTTGTCTTTATCCTTTGGGGAAAATATGCCGCGGAAAAATGTGAACGGATAGAATCCCTTCGCTCAGGCAATCACCTGATTTTAAAGGCGGCTCATCCATCGCCATTTTCTGCTCATTCAGGCTTTTTTGGGTGCAAACACTTTTCCAAAACAAATGAGTTTTTGGTAAAAAATGGTATTGAGCCTATCAACTGGAAATTGAATTGATACAGTCAAGTTTCAGCTCGTTGATGCTCTTTTAAGGCGCTCAATGAGCGCTTGCCAGCCATCTCCATGGTTGAAGAGTCCATCCCAATAGACCTTTTTGATTTTCAGCTCGTCAAGCTTGCGCAGTGTGCTGTAGAGTTCACGGGCACATTGGTCTGGATCAGATTCCGATCCCCAACGAATAAGGTTTTTTGCGCCCGGATACATTCTCTCAGAGAATCCAACAACCCAATCGAACTCCTCTTTGTGTTCTTCATCCCACCCAGTATTGCCCAAAAATATTTCAGCATCGGGAGCATAGTGGCGAAAGAGCTGCCCTGGACATAATGGTTTATCGCTTTTGCTTACAGAAAGCTCAGGAATGTAACCCAAAAAACTTGAAAACCGTGAGATAGGTATCGCTCCAAGTCTTCCGCAGACCCATTTGCCTTCAGTATAGATTAAGATGGTTGACTCAAGACCTAAAAGCGTCGAAGTGATATGTGGATAGGGATCGAGTACAGGAAAGTTTTTACCAAAATCAAGCTCAATGTGCTCTCTTTTTGTTGAAGAGGGCTTCCCTGACACATTTGCAGAAGGTGCAACAAGAGGGCCTGTTTCTGATATAAGACGCCTTGTGATTTCAAGCATTGGAACGCGGAAGGCAGCACTTGGCAGGCCACTTCTTGCTACATCCAATACCAGCGATTTATCAACGGGTACGACAAGCGTCATGGGCCCAGGCCAAAAATTTCCTATAAGTGCCTCTAAGTGCTCGACCTTTTGACTTAGGAATGGGTGAATATTTGCTGCATCAGAAAGATGGACTATAAGTGGATTTTGTGAGGGACGTCCTTTGAGGGTGTAAATCTTTTCAATCGCATTTTGTGAGCTTGCCAGCGCTGCAAGGCCATAGACCGTTTCAGTCGGAACAGCTACGACCTCATGATTTCGTAAAATATCTATAGCTTTCTCAAATGAAACTTTCATTATAACCTTCTTTAGGACCGCTTTAAAGATTGATAAAGCTTTTCAGATAAGGCTTTTAAATGAGTCATTTCTTCTTCTGAAATCTCATTTTTATATCGATTAATGTCATGGAGGAGTTTATTCGCTTCTTGGATCAAATGAATCCCCCATCGCTTACGTCTTTTATCTGTTTCTGGGAGGGGAAAACGTTTTTGAATTTCCTCGAAAAGCGTTTTTCTATTTGTATTAAAAAGCTCTCCAATGACTTCTTGCTTCTTTTCAAGAGGACCATCTCGTGCCGCCAAAGCATAAGCACATGCTTTTGGCATCTCTTCAAGCTTCTTTTGTAAAGAATGTTCAATGCTTGAAAAAAGCTCGTGGTACAATAAAAAATTATAGGGAGTCTGCCGATTTCCATAGGTCTGTACAAGCCAAATAGAAAAAGCTCCCTCTTGGTATTTTTTTAAAATGGTTTGCGCTTTTTTAATACGCTGCCCATGCAGGAGTGCGGCCTGATGATTAATCGTCTTTGCTTCGAGTGATAAAGATGCTAAAGAGATAGCATCGGCTTGCTTATCGTTTGGCGTATCATTTTTTCTTTCTTTATGAAGATCTCCCTCAGGATCTGAAAACCTATCAAGTAGCGCTTTCATACTCTCAACTTCGTCGAGTGATGGAGATCTTGCTGTAAAGAGGGTAGCGGCGCTTGAAAGCTCCCCATGGGATGTTTTTTCGGCAAGCTGTTTTACTTTTTTGCTCTCAGGCTGCGAAAAACGCTCTTCGAGCATATTATTCAACTTACTCATATCCTATAAGACCCCTAAAATCTTGAATTCATCACTTTGCTTTTTTGACTTTAGCAACAATTTCATCTGCCAAAAGCCTAAAATCTTCAGCTGCACGGCTTCTTGTGAGAAGTTTTGGAATTTCAAAAAGAGGCTTTCCCCAGAGGGCCGCTTCTGAGACCGTCGCATCACGACGGACTTTGTTTTCAAAACATTTATTAGGAAAGGCTCTTTCAATAACCTTTAGAAATGCTTTATTGCTTTTTCCTCGAGCATTCCAAAAGGATATAATGACTCCCAATACATCAAGTGGGTGGCGCTGAGATACTGTTGAAATAAACTCAGAAAGTCTTTCTAGCCCTTTTATACTGTAGAATTCAGGTGTTGCGCATACAAGAGAATACTGGGAAGCTATAAGAGCCGATTCTGTGAGCCAGCAAAGAGAAGGTGGGGTATCGATAAATACATAGTCATAGTCAAAGCCCTGAAGAATTTTCTTCAAGCGTTCATGAGAATAGCGATCTGAAGCCAAAGACCCTCGAACCTCTACACGCTCAAGCCAAGTATCTCCAGGTATTAAATCAAGCCCTTCTATGGCTGTTTTTTTCAATACATCAGAGACGTTCTTTTCCCCTAAAAATACTGGGGCCAGGCTGTCACAGCTATCAGGGTCAAAACCCAGGCCTAAAGTGAGGTTTGCTTGTGAATCAAAATCGACGAGAAGAACTTTTTTGCCATGATATCGACAAAGCGCTGCACCGATGTGAAGCGCTGTCGAAGTCTTTGCGGTTCCGCCCTTAAAGCTTGTAACTGATACAACCTTCATGAGCTTCTCCTTATCTATATAGAGTGTTTATGATCCGGCACTCGTTTGCTGTGCAAATGGTGATCGCAGAGCTTTTGTTTTTCTCTCTTCAATACAAGATTCAAGCAAACGATCAACTGTCATTTCACCATGAACTACACCATCTCGAGTTCGAAGAGCACAAGTTTTATGTTCTACTTCGGTGTCTCCAACGGTCAATACATAATTGTATTGCATGATTTGAGCTTCTCGAATTTTTTTGCCAACAGATTCATTTGATGTGTCTACAACAACTTCGAATCCTGCATCACTAAAGACTTTTGCGACTTCATGAGCATATTCATTATGCCGTTCAGCAACCGGTACAACACGTATTTGATTTGGATTTAACCAGAAGGGGAAACGTCCTGCATAAAATTCAATCAATGAGCCGATAAATCGCTCAATTGATCCGAAAATAACTCTATGGATAATGACTGGTCGTTTTTTTGTACCATCAGAGCTCATATACTCGAGTTCAAATCGCTCAGGGAGCGCCATATCAAGCTGTATGGTGCTGCACTGCCACATTCTTCCAAGGGCATCAAAAATTTTTATGTCAATCTTCGGGCCATAGAATGCTCCATCACCTTCATTGATTTGATAGGGCAAGTTATGTGCTTCAATCGCTTTTTTAAGGCCTTCAGTAGCAAGGTTCCACTCTTCATCAGTACCAATAGTGTTCTCTTTCGGACGAGTCGAGAGGAATAGAGCGTACTTCAACCCGAAAGTATTATACATTTCATTGACGAGACCTAAGATTTCAGAGATCGACTCTTGAACTTGATCAAGTGAGCAGAAAATATGAGCATCATCTTGATGGAATGATCTTACTCGAAATAGACCAGAGAGTGATCCTGAAGGCTCATATCTATGTACTTGGCCGATTTCTGCAACTTTGAGAGGAAGGTCTCTATAGCTATGATTTGTTGTGTTATAGTAGAGCATTGCTCCAGGGCAGTTCATCGGCTTAATAGCAAACTCTCGCTCTTCAATAGTCGATGTGAACATGTTTTCACGGTAGTTATCCCAGTGGCCAGATCGCACCCAAAGATCTTTTACCATGAGAGACGGGGTCTTAATCTCGACGTATTTACACCTTTTGTGACACTCTCTCCAGTACTCTAGAAGGCGATTCCAAATAATCATTCCTTTAGGGTGAATGAAGGCCATGCCGGGAGCTTCTTCTTTTAAAGAAAAGAGATCAAGCTTTGGCCCTAAAACTTTATGGTCTCGCTTTTTAGCCTCTTCAAGATTATGGAGATACTCTTTTAAAAGTTTTTTATCAGGATATGAAATTGCATAAATGCGCGTTAACATCGCATTTTTTGCATCCGCTCTCCAATAGGCACCTGAAGTTTTGAGAATTTTAAAGGCTTTAATTTTGCCGATTGATGCCATGTGAGGCCCTCGGCAAAGATCAAAGAACTCGCCTTGACGATATCCAGAAAGTGTTCCACCATCTTTGGCAAAAGTATTAATCAGCTCAATCTTATATGGGTTGTTTTTGAAAGCCTCAAGAGCCTCTTCAGGTGACTTAAACTCATATCGTTCAGATCGATAGTTTTCGGAAATGATCTTTGCGACCTCTTCTTCAATCCTTTCAAAATCTGTATCTGAGATGGTTAAGTTTGCAAAATCGTAATAGAAGCCATTTTCGATTGGGGGGCCTATGGTCGGCTGGGCCTCAGGAAACAGTCTTAAGACTGCTTGGGCTAGTACGTGAGCCGATGTGTGCCAAAATACTTCTTTGCCTGTTTCATCTGTAAATGAGTGGAGCTCTACATAGTCTCCTTGATGAAGGGGAACAAAGAGATCAGAGAGTTTGCCATTGATAGAGCATGTAACTGCCTGTTCTGGGGCTTTGGCGTTAACTTTCTGGACGAGATCAAGAACTGTTTGACCTTCATCGAGCACGACGGTCTTCTCATTTCCTGCTACTTGAACTTTTACTTCTATACTCATGATATTTCTACTCACGGATTTATACCCAGAGGGCGTGTCTCATTTAATGTGTACACAACTCTTTGTCGTAGGGCATCTTAACTTCGATCCTAAGACATATGCTCTGAAGTTCAGCTAAATTAGACATCTGTTCATTAAAAGAGTAAGGTGGAAGTCTAAACGATATTCATGCAAAAGGCAAAATATTGTAATGAACCTTGACTTGGACTTAGAACTTCTCAATGCTACAAGCGCTCTCGGTTCGCAAGAAGAGAGCTCTGCAAACAATGAGGTCGCACGAGCTTTTTTTTGTCAAAATTTTGAATACCTTAATGCTTTAGAAAGAGCAGGGCTTCAAGACAGTCCTTCTGTTCGAAATGTTTTGAAATGCCGTCAGTTATCAAAACTTCTTGTATCAGATGACGGAAGAATTCTTTTTGAACGAATTGATGAGTCGATTCTCTTTGTTCAAGCACATCTTTATTCTGCAGGATATGGGGGAGAGTTCGAATATAAGAGAAATAAAAATATCCTCTCGGCTCTGAATGCTCTTAAATTCAATAAAGAGTTGCAGCGTCTATTAAGCCTTCTCAAAAAACCAGTGACGAATCGATACGCAGATGAAGTTATTCGTGAGACGATTGGAGTATCAGAAAACATTCCGGTAACTGATGCAATGACGCGGCAGGCTGTTATATGCGCTCTTTTAACGACGCTTAGGCAAAGTTTGGGTTCTTGTTTTGCAACAGCTCCTAGTATCATTGTGCATGACGAGAATCCTGTAGCGCTAGTAAAGGATTTGGAAGAAATAATTTTGACAGGAAAGCTGAGAAGAACCTTTGCAGGACGTGAGCTTTCTGTTCCTATGAGTCCAAGTTGGGGAAAGGGGACTTTGAAAAGACCCTTTGTGTATTTGAAGTCTGAGATGGCCGAAGAACATATGGGTCAGATGGCTCCCTTTTGGGAGTGCCCAACGCTCCATTCAACTTGTATCGAGCTCGAGATTTTTCCAAGAGAGTCTTTTGAAGCGACCTCGAGCAAAATTAGAGAGTCGATTAGAGATCTCTATTCAATCATTCCAGAAGATGCGTTTTGGACTTCTGCAGCAGATATTATTAAAACACTCCTTTTGAGAAAGTGGGATGTCTCTTCAAAAGACCTTAAAGACTATCAAAATAGACCAAGAGCATTT
This sequence comes from uncultured bacterium, assembly GCA_964577935.1. GTDB lineage: Bacteria > Chlamydiota > Chlamydiia > Chlamydiales > FEN-1388 > JABDGV01. The sequence goes on from CAZOAJ010000006.1 coordinate 22,489, forward strand.
ATTCAAAGCGATTTGATGCTCCATGTCCCATCAAGTGCAAAAAATCGTGGGGATAAAGTTGCTTCCTTTCTTTTGGATTTAAGACGAGCAGAACGAATTTTCTGCGCCTTTGCCGATTGTCCTCTTTTAAAGAGCTGGGAATTTACGATGGCATCGTTTGCCGAAGTTCGTCTTGATTTCTGTCGATGGAACCTTTACGTCAGCTTAGGATTTAATCATGAGGAAGAAGGTGGTATTGCTGAGCTTGTTTATAAAATCATCAATGGAGTTATTGAATCAACGAAAGTAGAGGTAGAGGAAAAGAAACGAGAGTTCGAAGGGCTTGCTGCTCAAGTTTACTTCTTAGAAGGAAGAATGAGAAGCGCCTCAACTGAGTCTGAAGTTCAATGGATAAAGATCGAATACCAGTCGCGAAAATCAGAACTCGACAACATTCAAAAAATGGTTGATGCGGCGATCGAACGTTCAAACAAAATGGCAAGTCTCTACAATTTTCTTTTGACTCAATATGACACGCTCTTCTTCGACTACTTTCAAGAGGTTTATGACGCTGATATGCATGATGTTTCAGCCGGACCATTTGATGATAGCCCCGCCGGATTTCGATTGGTATATAAACACGGAAGAAGCAATCCAGGTCTTTGGACCCGTATTACGTCGAGTACTGAATTTATCGATACTCTTGCTTCATTTTTTAATATGACAGAGCAACAGATTCGCGAAATGGCTGAGGTAAAAGGGCTTGAGCGTGAATTAACCAATATCATATCGCAAATCGTCAGCCATATCCGGAGCGAGCGTTTTCTTGAGTCAGCCCTCATTCGCGTTGCAAAAGCAAATAATATACCGCTTCCCGAGAAGCCTCTTGAAAATATGGATAGGATTGAAAAAAAACCTTGGGTATACACCTCAGGGGGGTCAATGCATGCCTTGGTGGGAGCCTATTTTCGAAGAGAAGATCCCCCTCAAGAGAGTGCTCGTTGGGTTGATAGTGAAACAGAGCTTTTGGCGTTTTTATTAGATGTTTTGCGGCAAAGATCAACGATCGGGGCGGAAAAAGGGTATATGTTGATGCACTCGCCAACGCATGCCTTTCTTTTAACGCCTTTAGAACAAGACTTTCACTATGCCTGGGGTCATGATATCCATAGCTACTCATGGATAAAACACTCAATTGTGGAGCCATCTCTTAACCTTATCTCGCAGCAAATGATAGGATCCGGGATTATCAATGAAATAGGGCGGAGGATTTCGAAAATAGTGCCGAAACCTCTTCAAAGTTGGTTTGAATCCGCAAGACTCGAGATCCCTCCCTTCTTTCTTCCGCATGAATTTGCGCGATACGTAAAGGAGTTGATTACAAGCGGGCTTCGTCAATTTCGATTTCCGATTATTACCTCATTTAAACTCGAATCTATTGATGCGCTTTTATATTCAGCACTCCCATATACGGGATACAATAAGAGTTATTCATTGGTTCACAGATGTCTTGAAGAGGTCGGTAAAATAAAACCTCGGGAAGATCTTGTTGATCAAGTGATGAAGCCATATACAAAGCAGCAATATATAGCCGCCGATGAGCTCCTTTCCATTGTTCGAACGGCGATGATTTTGCACTTAGGTGAAGTCTATTCTAAGCGAGATCTTCTTCGGGAGATACTTGAATTCTTAAAGAAAGCTGGATCTCGCCTTCATTCTCCTCTTCTTTTTGCTGATTCAAACTGGGTGCGAGAGCACTTTGCTTTTTTAGTGAATCCTTCAACCTTACGGCTTGAATTTTGGTGTATAGATCCCTATGGAATTAAAGGAGAGCCTATTTCGCATTGGAAGATGTGGCTTGATGGATCAAGAAAAGATAAAACATGGGGTGTTTTTAGTAACAAAGTACAATATACAGCTTAAAATAATACTATTTTCAAAATGTCTTGCTGGGCGGCTTTTTATTTACAAAAAAGCATAGATGACAATATACATTCTGGTATTCTTTTTGTCTTACAAGTAAACAGCAGAGAGATCCTGGCCTACAGTGGAGAAAATGATGAAGTTTTTGAAGTATATGTTACCCTTAGCCATGGTAACAGTAGGATTTGTTCACCTACATGCTAATACAGGCGAACCCGATGTTAACGAGCCACAATCCTTTTCAACCGTTGCCGAAGAGCGCGAGCGAGACGAACAGTTTGTTGAAGATTACATCAACAAAAAGCGTTCTATATCCATTGCTGAAAAAGGTGGCCACTTAAACCTGAGCGGTGAAGTTCGAACTGAATGGAACCACATGAAGACATCGGTTGACCACATTAAACAACGTGGTATGAGCAGCCGAAAGCTTTATCCAAACTCTATTATCCCTAAATTGTCTAAGAAAGAGTATCAGAAACTCGACAAGGCAGCACGTCTTGGGTATAGAGCAGCTCGATCAAACTTAAAAGCTCCTTATCCAACAGATGAATTTACTGTAGAAGCAGACCTCATGCTTGACTACGTCGCAGATCGCGGTTGGGCGTCGATTAAGTGGCAGTTCTCGAACCCAGCAGGTTTGGGCGAAGTCGATCGCAAAGCCTTTATCAACGATAGCCGAAATATCCTCTACGGCAGCGGTAAGATGGGGAACATCGCCCTCCGAAAAGCCTATGCTGGATATAACATTTACGAGCAAGGCGCAACTCGGTTTGATATTGAAATAGGTCGAAGAAGGCTCTATGACGTTTTCGACTCTCGAATTCAGTTCTATTCATTGTTTGATGGTATTTTACTCCGATACGCCACAAGCGTTGAAGGCGTAACTGATTTTGCTGCTAAAGCTGCAGCTTTCGTTGTAGACTTCACATGTCACCACTACGGCTACGTCGGTGAATTAGATTTCTTAAACCTTGCTGATTCTGGAGTTGATTTCAAATACTCCCTTATCAACTGGGATCGTCATGGCATCAACCGACTTGGCTATAAGCATCCTCTTGGTACTCGCTTTACAAACTCTCAGTTCTTGTTGGCCTACAATGTCAATCCAGAACTTACTTTGTTCAAAACTAAGTTGTATGGTGCTTATTTAATCAACCATGCAGCAGACAGAACGAAGTTGACCCACCATAGAAAAGCTAACGATGCATTCTATGTCGGCGTTACTTTAGGCAAGGTTGTACGACAAGGCGATTGGGCAGCAGATCTTTGCTACCAGTGGGTACAAGCTCAAGCTATTTCTGAGCGTGATTGCTCCGGTGCATGCCGAGATAACCCAAGAAACATCTCTTTCTATAATCGACGTTCGCAAGGCTTTGCAAACTACAAAGGCTGGAAGCTTGATACCTTCTATGCTCTTACAGATAACTGGACAATCAACGCTTTCTTTGAGCGAGTCCATCAGCAGTCACATTCGATTGGTGGTCGATATCGTTCATGGGAATTCACCGTTGCTTCGATCTTTGCTTTCTAATTTTAAAGAGCAAATAGTCAGCGTCTGAACATCATAAATCCCTGACTCTTGAAAAAGAGCCAGGGATTTTTTTATTCATAGCACCGTAAAACCCATTCATGTGAGGATTCTGGTTTTTTTATTAAAATGATATAGAGGTGATCTATTCTCAAATCCTGAGAATCTAGATCTTTGTTGTAGAATATTCTCTTGTTCTTAAGCCGGCACTTGATGATTATAGACTGTTCATAATAAGGAATATATTTATTCATGGCGCAATCGGATCTTTTCTGCTCATCGAAGAGGAAAAGGGGAATGTACAAATCGGTCAGTTCTTTTCTTCATCGTCTCCATCGTCTTGCGAGTAAAATCCCGGTTTCATCATTTGGATATTTGAATATTTGCCTTTTTGTGGGAGCGATGAATGACAATATTTTTAAACTTCTTCTTGTCTACTGCTTTATTCAAATAGAGGGGCCTGAAGCAAGCAATACTATTTTATCTCTAGCCGGCGCCTGCTACGTTATTCCATTTATCTTACTTTCTTCAACTGCAGGAACACTTGCAGACAAGTACAGTAAGCGAAGCATTATCATTGCAACACGCTGTATTGAAATTTTTGTCCTGATACTAGGAATGGTGGCTTTCGCCCTTCAAATCAAATGGCTCGCTTTCGGAGCATTGCTTTTACTTGCATGCCATAGTGCAATTTTCGGTCCTTGCAAAATGGGTATTATTCCTGAAATAGTACCTATCGACGGAATTTCAAAAGCAAATGGTATTGTGACATCATGTACCTATATTGCGATCATTGTCGGGACATTCTTGGCCTCATTTTTGACCGATATCACCGATAGAAATTTCGTACTATCTGTTTTCATTGCGGCTCTTTTTTCATTGGTTGCCTTCCTAGCAAGCTTTATGATCAAAAGGACTCCTCCTGCGGGATCAACCAATAAAGTCTCTCCTTGGTTCCTCGGAGAACTTGTTCGTACACTCAGAGTAATACGTCAGGAGCCTTCTCTTCTTTCAGCGGTTTTTGGGTCTGCTTTTTTTCTCTTCATCGGATCGTTTATGCAGCTCAATATGATCCCCTTTGCTATGAAGAATTTGGGTTTGAGTGATGTTCAAGGGGGGTATCTTTTCCTTCTGACCGCAATGGGAATTGGAATAGGGTCTCTTTTGGCAGGTAAATTTTCAGGCAAAACAGTTGAATTTGGGCTCGTTCCGATTGGCGGTATTGGCATCGCAATTTGCTGCTTTTTGCTCGAGTACTACTCCGATTCCCTCATTCATGAACTTGTTTTAATCTCGGTTATCGGATTGTTTGGTGGATTATACTTGGTTCCTTTGGATTCCTTTATTCAAGTTGCAAGCCCAAAAACCTACAGAGGACAGGTAGTTGCTACCGCGAACTTCTTTGGTTTTTGCGGTGTCTTCTGTTCAGCGGCGGCTCTCTACATCTTGAGTGAAGTTTTGGAGCTTTCTCCAGATAAAGGATTTGCTTTGATTGGAATTTTGACATTAGCGGTAGTTATAGGCATTTCAATTTCGATGTCAGGCTATATTGTACGATTCTTTTCCTACCTCTTTTCTTGCCTTGTATTTCCTGCTTCTTTAAGTGGCAGAGATCAAATACCGGTAGATACCCCGTCTCTTTTCTTTGTTCCTCATTTCTTCTGGCCATGGGCGCCTGTGTTAATCGCCGCTCAAAGAAGGAGAATGCGATTGATAACGGTAGGTGTAAAAGAACACCCCCCCTATTTTGCGCGATTGGCCAGACGCATGATTCCTGTTCTCGAAGTTGATTCACTTTCAGATATAGCACCGAATGGAGAGCATGAAGACTTGTTGAGGCATGCAACAGAGAGAGGTACTTCTATAGCGATTTTTTGTTCTAAAAAAACGCTTGCAGAACAAGTTCCCGACTTTATTCAGATGTGGAAGCAAGTTGAAGGATTCAAGCCGAAATCATACTTTGAGCTTAATTTGGTTGAGCCTCTCCCTAATTCAAAGATGCTCGGAAGTGGGGCGGTTTTAGCTGATATTGTCCAAATTCCATAGCATGGGCGACCTTAAGGGGCTGTAAGGTATGTTCTCATCTCATCTAAGTAATAGGCTCGAGCAGCTTTTTCAAATTGCCCTCGATGCGATACTCCAAAAAAATCTTGGCTCTCGTCTTCTTATTCTTGTCCCTAGTCGTCTGATAGGCGCATGGCTTGAACTGCAGCTTATCGAAAATATTCCTTCAGGAACATGCGGGCTTGAAATAACATCTGCACAAGATGGGTTTAAAAAAATATTTAGACAAAAGAATCCTCTTGAAAAAAGACCCTATTTGTCAGATGTAGAAGCTCTACTCGCCCTTTCAAATAGCCATGAAGGAGATCACGCATACTTTAAGGAGTCCCTTTCTTTACTGATTTACTCTCGTTACATGCTTGGGAAAAGGCCTAAAGTTCTTCAAGAAAGAGCTGTTTTTTCAGATTATATTCAAAATGGGAATCTTTTAGAGGATAATTCCTATTCAAAAATAATCCTCTTTGGATGGAGTTCAATATGCCCTCTTTATCTTGACACACTCAAGCGGATAGGTGAAATAGAAGATATCGAAGTATTAGTTCTTCTTTTTTCTCCCTGTATGCTTTTTTGGAGTGATGTTTTAAGCAGGCATGAAGAGGCTTATTTGTTAAGGCGCTTAGAGCGGCTTAATATCTCTCTCCCGATACGTTCTCGTCTGGAAGAGCTATTGGCAGATAAACACCCCTTTTTAGCGAATACAGGGACTCTTTCTCGCCACCTGTTAAATAAACTTGAAAATGATGATATTGTCTTTGAAGAGCACTATGTACTTCATAAAAATATCCTTAAGACATCTCCATACAGTGAATTTATACGAGAAGAGGCGCTTCTTTCGACGCATTGTTATACTCAAGAACTCAACCTTCTCGAGCGTCTTAAAACAGATATGCTTTTGTTGGTTTCTGAAACATCAGATGGTGTTGTTCCAGATGATAGTCTCCAAATTTTCACAGCACCGACGAGATACCACGAAGTCATTGGAATTAAAGATAAGATCTTGGATCTATTTAAAGGCGACGAGATTTTACCGGGCCAGGTTGTCATTGCAGCACCGGATATATCGCTTTATAAAGGGGCTATTGGACGTGTTTTTGGTGTTCAACATCCGACTATCCCATACCAAATTATCGAAGATTGGAATTGGCAAAAAGATATCCATGTAAAACAGTTGTACAAACTTTTGCGGATTGGATACGAGCGATTTGACTTAGAAGCGATTCAAGAGCTATTAGAGGCTCCTTTAGTGGCCTCTTGCTTAGAAATATCCAATGAAGAAAAAGACTCATTGCTCCGTTTTCTTAAAGAGGCTCCATTTTCATGGGGAATAAGTCCTGAACATAAACAGCAAGTCCTTAGAAGTGAGGGATTTAGTTGCGTAAACGAGACGTCAGGAACACTTGAAGAGGTTCTTTTTGGATTATATAAAAAGCATCAGGTTTCAAAAGAGCGGGATCTTCTTGCGAAAATCCATGCTTATTTAGAAAAGATCTATCTTTTCTTTAACGTCCTTTATACGAAATCAGATGAACATTGCACTACATATAAGGATTGGTTATCAGGACTCATCTACATAGTTCATTCTTGCTTCAATGATAGTACAAGAAAGCAGTCAAATCAAAAAAACAAGCATGAAATACCATCTGCTCCTTTTGAGCTTTTCGTTCGATTGATTGATGAATTGGAAGTTTCTCAGGAATTTCTTGATATACCAATAACCTTCAAAAGGTTTTGTTCCATTGTAGAACATACACTTGCGTATGGAGGGCTTTACTCTCATAAAGCTCGAATTTGGGCGCCTGTGGTGTTTTGTTCTCTTCAAGGAGGAATTCCTCCTGCAGAAGTTGTTTGTGTGCTTGGGCAGGAGCTTGGTGCATTTCCAGATGCAGATGTTTCAACTTTTTTTTATTATCTAGATCAGTATGTGCATGAAACGCACATAGATTATTCTTTGCTTGGAAGAAAGGCTTTTCTTGAGGCTATTTTTGCTGCAAAGCGTGCCTTTGTCATGAGCTACCGAAATTATTCATTTGAGAGGCGAGCTTTAATTTCTCCTTCCCTTCTCATAGAGGAGCTTAAAGAGGCGCTAACTCGTCGTTATGGGTTGGAAATACTTTCGCCTCAAAATGAACAACGAACTATTTCTATTGAAAACTCGGTTGAATTTAATGACCTTCCGGTCGGTACAACTCATAGAGCTGTAAATAGATCCACTTGGTCTTCGCTTGATGTTGCAAACAAAGAAATAGATGTACAAATACCAGGGCAAGGCAAGTGTGGGGGAATTGTTGATATCTCAATTTTAGACCTCTTAAGGTTCTCCAAAGATCCAGTCCAGGAATGGGTTAAGAGTCGATTTGGGGAATTTTCTAAATGGGAGAGTGATGGTGACACTCTTTTGCCAAGAGCTGCTATTAACCAAGAAGTGAGAGGCCGTATTGAACAATCCTCGCGTTTAAAAAAACGGTCATACCATGAAGGATTTATTTCCGAAGTATTCGATATAGAAGTCGAACATCTTGAAAGTCAGATACTTCAAAATATCGGCACACTTCATCATGATCATGAAGTGATTTCAATCTCCTTAACAAGTGCTTGTAAAGAGCCATTAATTGAAGAAAAAACACTCTATATCCCTGCCGTTCTCCATCATGAAAAAATGATGCGGCTTCATGGTGATGTAGTATCACTATTTCGCAAATCACACCTTCTTTTCACAAAAAACATACTTCCTGAGTTTGTTCGAAAGTGGCCTGAAATTCTTGTGAGGCTCTATGCAAATCAAGAAGCTGTCTCTATTTGCGACACTCCATTTTTTGAACCTATTGCAACTCAAGTTCTCTCTGGTGAAAAAATACAGCTTGCCGAAGACAATCCCTGTGAATCTCTCAAGCTTTGGCTTTTAACATATAGCGAAGCAAATAAATCGCTTATTCCAATCACTTCAAAAATCGTTGAAAAGACTCTTAACGATTCAATCGACAAAGATCAGTTCATGAAGCTCATGAAACATGAAATCGAACATGCAAAGAGATCATTTTCTCCAAGTGCATTGGAGGTGATCATGGATGAGGCGCTTGGTATAAATATAGATGAATTCAACGATCGCATTCATATGCTGTATCGAGGTATGCCTAAGGAATTGCTATGAATGAAAACGAACAGCAGAATAATTCTTTAGCAAAAAGCTGTATCTCAAATGAGTTTTCGGTACTCGATCCTCAATTTGCGCTTCAGCAATATCTCTTTCTAGAGGCATCTGCTGGGACTGGCAAGACTTTTGCGATTCAGCATTTAACGGTCCGTACGCTTCTTGAAAGTGAAGAAGCTTTGTTGCCAAAACAATGTGCGATAGTAACATTTACCCGAGCTGTCGCCGAAGAGCTCGTTTCGCGAATTTCACAGACTCTTGATGATGCTATCAGATCGCTGAAGAATAAAGATGCGAAGTTTGAATACTTAGCACCATATATTCACGATGAAGGTGAGCGTCTTAAAGCTCTTAATCGACTCGTTCTATTTCAAAGAGATGTCGATAGAGCTAAAATTACGACAATACATGGTTTCTGCCTTGATCTTCTTTCTCGCTATCAAGCAACGAATGGAATAAGAAACTGGCTTGAAACAAACGATGTCTATCGATTGGTTGGGGAGATTCTTCAGTATGAGATCTCTAAAAGAGGGTCTATAGAGGGCATAAGCGCTGGGCAATTTCAGGCAGTTCGTAAATTGTTTGATTTTGATGATATTAAACTTATTAAAGCCCTGATTGAAGAGAGAGTATATCGAACGACTTTAGCCAAAAAAGACTCTCTTAATATAGTTGTGGATCGTTTTTTTGAAAAAGGATATACGCCGCAAAAAGTGATGTATGTTCTTTCCGAGTACAGCAAAAAGTTCCAAGAGATACGATCAAAATCAGGCGATATAAAAGGCGAAGTCTTTACTGAGTTCAAGCAAATAAGTAACCTTTTTGATCCTAATGCAAGAAGTAAATCTCTCTATGTCATTGAAAAGAACGTTGTTTCTTTATCGAGAATTTTCTCTAAACCATTGAAAAAACCACCATCAGTTCAAATTTCAACTGGCGAGATCTCTTTTGTTGAAGACATAAGCGAGGCGCTTGATGCTCATATTTCTCAAGAGACGGTGTTTATAGAACTCAAGAGGATGGTTATAGATTCCTTTGAAAAAATTGCTGCTAAAAGGGGTTTTCTCACTCCTGATCTCCTTTTAAAGAGGGCAGCTCACCTTGCAACCATGGATGAAGATTTTTGCAGGCAGGTCCGGTCCGAGTATCGCCTTGTCATCGTTGACGAATTTCAAGATACAGATCCTCAACAGTGGAGTATAATTTCCAATTGCTTTCTCAATAGTCATGAGCATAAGAGAGCAAGTGAGACGCAGACAGGCTTTGAGGTAGGACAAACAGATATATGCCAGAATGATGTATGGCCCGGCTCTCTCTATTTAGTCGGCGATCCCAAGCAATCGATTTATTCATTTCGATCATCAGATGTCTATAGCTATTTGGAGGCAAAATCTAAGTTTGCATCTAAAGGATCTCTCAAAACTAATTTTCGGTCCACGCAAGAGGTTGTAACAGCCCTCAATACGATATTCTCAGGACCTGCCTCTAGAAACTTTTTTAAGCTTCCTCGGTCAAATGATGTCCTCCTTGTCGATGAGGTCAAAGCTACCAAAACTTCTGGAAGCGAGGATTCACCTGTTGAATTTCATTTTTTTTATGATTCAATAGGCAGAAAAAAAACATGGCCTCACGAAGGGCTTGAAGAGCGCCAGCTCTTTCCATGGCTTGTTAGCTCAATTCAAGAGTTTATAAAAGATGGATATAGACCATCTCAGATAGCTATATTGGTAAATGATAGATATCAAGCTGCACGAATAGAATCCTATTTAGAAGCAAACTCTATTGCCGTTTCATCTTTAAACTCATTATCGGTTCTTGATACTCCTGCATGTCATCTTTTGACGGCCTTCTATAGTTGGCTTGCATCTCCAAAAAGCATGTCTAAATTAAAAATACTTTTGTCCTTTCAAAAAGGAGGGTATCGAAACGATATATTCAAACTTTTAGAGGAAGGATCTTCTCAGCTCTCTATTTTTGGCGCGTATGTAGACGAAGTAGAAGCTATTATGAGGAGTGCTCGAATCCATGGGTTTGCTGCAGCATTCGATCGCTGGCTTTTGTCTCCATTATATCCATCATCCAAAACGTGGGCTCAAGAGCTTTCTGAGCTTCCTGATGCTATTTCTCTTTTTAGAGATTGTACATTGATATTGGATCTCCTTTCTGAGAAAGAGTCTGAATATCAAGGATCAATGGATGCAAATAAAGCCTATCAATTCATTTCTGAGCTTGAAAGTAGTTATGGGTATGATAGCGATCGATTGAATTCTCGATTTGACGTATCGCGAGAAGCTATTCGAATTGTGACTACCTATAAAAGTAAGGGGCTTGAGTTTGATGTTGTTATCCCTTTGGGAACGTCAACGCGAGCTCGAGCGCCTTCACGTCTTGATCTTCTCCATAACCAGGATGAACGTGAAGCTGAGAAGGCTAGATTGCTTTATGTGGCGCTTACGAGAGCTCGTAAGAGATTACGAATACCTGTTTTTATTGATCTTGACCTTAAGGAATGCCCTCAGGGGACTCTTTCGCCGATTGAATCTCTCTTTGAATCGATCTCTCTTTTTCAAACTCCTCATAGGAGCGATCAAATAGCCTCAGATTTAATCAATGCTCAAGAGTCTTCTTTACAGGCTTGCAAGCTCTTGGTTGAAAGCTCAAACGGAACTATTACGCTCGTATCTCCGATTCAGAATAATAAATGGCTCTCAAAGGTTCCTGAAGCTATACCGACCTCCAAAAAACAAATCCCGATTGAACGGAGACTGCAAATAGCTGTTCATTCTCGAAGCGCTCTTTGGACTTCATTTTCTCACGAGCATCGAAGTGATCATGCATCAATCGGCTTAGGCGCCCGCGATGATTTTGGACGGCTTAAAGGTGTAGAAATCCATTCTCTTATACAGCGGCTTATTGATGAGGCTTGGGAACTAGTCCACTGTGAGAAATCTTTAAGGATGTGGATTGAAAAGCAATACTCTTCTTCTTTTCAACTTTTCGACAAAAGCGAGATCGTAAGACTCGTGTTAAGGCTTCTTTCAACAAAGATTCAGGCGGGATCTGAAACAATTACCCTGAAGGATATCCCTAAAAAGTCGCTCTTTGCAGAAGTTCCTTTTTCTATGAAGATGGATGATAAATATCTCCAAGGAGCTATTGATGCTATAGCAGTTCTTGAACATGGAGTCATAGCCTTTGATTGGAAGACGCATTTGATTGATTCAGATTGTTCTCAACAAGAACTTCTAGAGAGTTTTCAGGATCAAGCCTCTCTTTATAAACGAGTTCTTTCGGTATGGGCTAAGGATGAAAAGCCGGTACTGGGCATTTTCTTCATGCTTATCCGCTCACAGGAGAGTGATATGGTCTACGATGTGCCAGCAAATTTCGAGGGAGAAAAGCACCGAATGAAAGGAGAATGCCGTGTTCTCACTTACTGATGTGTCAGTTACTGGAGATTTGTCCTCATATTTCCCGCTTGAAGATATATCTTATGCTCGATGGATATCACCATATCCTCATGTTCAGATGCTCGCTTTATGGCTTAGGCTTGCATTGAAGTTGGGATATACTTCTCTTGAGATCACAAAGAATGGGCTCGTCCCTAAATTCGAAGAGGTTCTTTTTGAACAGGAGATAGAAATTCCTATACATCGAGTCTCTCAAATCATTGAGTATAGTTTTAGGGCGCTGTCTGAGCCATTACTTCCATTTCATCGAACTGATTCGTATATTCAATTATCAGATATCAAAGAAGTTGAGTATCGCTGTGCGGAGGCGATCGTAACTCGGAGTGCACAAGTTGGTCAACAGCTCCATCAACAGGTTCATCAGGCCGAACAATCTAAGGTTTTCGATCCTTTGCTCGACAGTCAACAGCTAATGGCTGTTGAAAATGCGCTGAAACACAACACGACCATTATTGCAGGCGGGCCGGGGACTGGAAAAACATTTACGGTAGGACGATTACTTGATCACTATGCTCAATCATTTGGTCAGAAAACAGATCTGAGATTATTGAAAGTCATTTTGGCGGCACCGACTGGGAAAGCAGCTGTTCAGCTTGAAAAAAGCTTGAAGCGTGCATTTAAAGAACAAATCCCATTTGGGTATGAAATCAAAACTCTCCATGCCTTGGTGCATAGCGGCGCTCGAGTTGATGCTCATATACTTATTGTAGATGAGTGCTCTATGATCGATCTTTTTCTTTTTGAAGCATTCTTGAGGCTTGTTCCTCAAAGAACAAAGCTTGTGCTCCTAGGAGATCCGGACCAGCTTCCTCCTGTTGGTGCCGGTAATCCCTTTTCGACGCTTATTCATCAAGAAAAAAACATAATCCCAAGAGTACATCTTAAGAAGAGTCATAGAAGCGATATCAATATCCTTGGTCAATTTGCTGAATCTCTCCGAGAGGGGGATTCGTTACGTTTTTTTTCTCTTCTAGAGGTAGCTCAAGATGCTCTTCAGTGGCATGAGTTGGATGAAGAGTGTGTAAAAACATCTTTAAAAAGACATGAAAAAAGAGAGGCTTCTACTCCTCTTTTACTTTCTCCAAAAAGATATGGACAATACGGAATCGAGTGGATTAATAGGACTCTGAAGTCATTTTTTCAAACTACCCCATTAATGGTTACACGTAATGATTGGAAGCTTGGGATAACGAATGGAGAGCTTGGTCTGAAAATTGATAAATGGGTTTTTGGGAAAAAGAGGCCCTATTTCAAATGTGGAGAAAAAGAGATTCCCTTATCACTTATCCCTTCCTATGATGAAGCTTTTGGGATCTCTATTCACAAGAGTCAAGGAAGTGAATCTGACACAGTCTTTATATTTCTCCCTGAGGGGTCGGAGCAGTTCTCATGGAAGCTCTTATATACAGCCATAACAAGAGCTCGAAAACGGGTAGAGCTTTTTGCATCAAAAGAGACTCTCCTTGCCCTCTTTTCAAATAGAAAACGAGAATCCTTAGGGCTTGAGTCAAAACTTCAAGAGTTCGTTTCTTCTTGCAGCTTGAAGGATAGTTGATTATAGTCTTCCTCGGCCTCTTTATAGCCAGTATTCCCCCGCCTGAATAGCTCAGTTGGCAGAGCGGCGCATTCGTAATGCGTAGGTCGTCAGTTCGATCCTGGCTTCAGGCATGTTTATCAGTCATATTCAGCTTAAGCGATTCAGTAGATCTCTTTTCATGATGAAGGAGCCACTGTTTGCGTTTCAGTCCTCCTCCATAGCCACCCAATTCTCCATTTGTATTGATGACGCGATGACAGGGGATAATAATGGCAAATTGATTTGCTCCATTTGCACGAGCAACAGCACGACAAGCCGTAGGTTGCCCAATCGCAGTCGCTATTTCCAAATAGGATCGTGTTTGGCCTGAATGTATTTTTTTTAATTCTTGCCAAACCCGCTTTTGAAATTCCGAGCCAAGAAAAATAAGTGGGGTTTTAAATTCCACTAAAGCGCCTTCAAAATAACTTTTAAGCTCTATTTCAATTGAATTAATCGGATGAGTATAGCCCGGGATAATCGCTGCTTTTACTTTATTTCTTAGGTGCTCCACTTCCCTTTCAAGGCCCCTGCGATCTACAAATTCTAAAAGATAAAGAGCTTTTTCATCTGCAATTGCCAGCATTGGGCCTAAAGGGGTATCTATCCAAGATGACTTTAGGAGAGTGCTGTGTCCTGACTTAGTAGGTGCCGAGCCCATAATACGTGAAAATGCATCTCTGAAACCACTGCTCGATTCATAGCCGGTTGAAAGCTGCGCGTCTATTATGGACTCACCTGCTCGAATTTGCTTCATCGCAAGACCCATACGCCGAGCCCTTGCGTATTCAACAAACGTCATGCCGAAACGTTTTTTGAACTGACGACGTGCAGTTGAAGCATCAATAGATAATGCTCGAAAATCTGCATCTTTCCATCGTTTCTCTGGAGTCTTTTCAATTGCTTCTACAAGTGTTTGGATAAGTTTTGAAACATGATGCGGATGTGAAAGCGGACGGCAGCGTTTACAGGGTCTAAATGAGGCTAAAAGTGCCTCTTGAGCTGTTTCAAAAAATTCACAATGTTCAAATTTTGGTTTTCTCGCGGGACATGTTGGACGGCAAAATACGCCGGTTGTTTTTACCCCAACAAAAAATACCCCTTCATATGCTTCATTTTTTTGAATCAGCGCTTGGTAGTATTCAAGCATATTTTCGGCTGTAATCATCACGTCCTCACGAAATCTCTAAAATTCTTAGATGCACTTTTATTATAAAAAGAGTGGATAAAGCCATCGCCGAAATTTGAGCGTTGATTTTTTTGTAATGTCATTTTTTATGGAGAGAAGAAACGGCTTTAACACTTAGTAAGTTTTTTTGTGCGAAATATTAAATTGTAAAAAAATTTATATTAATATATTTCTCGTTTTATAACTCACTTTTTATAAAAAATCGTTGATCCATTTTGGTTTAGGGGTGCGTAAAACGTGATCCGAAAGTCAAAAAAGATGATGGGGTTTTACATAAGCTGAGTTTTAACTCCGAAATTTAAGGGAGAGTGTATGGAACAATTGCACTCACACAATGAAAAATGTAATTGTCATTGCCATTCGCAGGAGCATTTGAATGATCATTCCAAGGATCATTGCGATAAAGAAATGATAGAATCCTTTTTCTTTGAAGTTGCAGATTGTGCATGGCGAGAAGTACTGAAAGAGAAGATCAAGGAGTACATCTTAGCTACGCAAAATACTCAAATGACAGAGCTCGCAAAGATCGTTGCTGAAGGCAATAATCAGCGATGGAAGATCAAAATGGAAAAAAAACAGGGATGTGCGTCCTTTAGAGAGAAACTTTGTCAGTTCTTTGGGCAATCTAAGAAATAAAGTCGGTTTTACACGAAGCATTATGTACGAGTAGGAGGATAACGTCCCCGTATCAGCCTACTCAATCATATCTTAAGATCTTAAGATGTACCCCATTTAGGGTACAAAATTTGAAATGACCCTTCCACTATCGATGCTCAGTTGAAAGCCTCTTGGCATCACAAGAAGCTCTTGAATGGTCATAGAACTCATTGTGATGCGAAGTCTTCGTGATACAAAGTCTTCTTTGATTTGAACCTAGATCTTTCCTAGCAAAATCAAAATTAGAATAATGATAAGTATCGTTCCAAGAGTGCCGCTTGGACCATATCCCCAACCAGCGCTGTGTGGCCATGCTGGAATTGCACCTATTAATAACAAGATCAAAATTACAAGTAAAACGGTACCTAACATAGCGACTCCTCCTTAAGTGTAGTCATCTTGTCGATGCATGGATTGAGCAATTTCGTGTCGACAAGATGTAACCGATTTTTTGTTTAATAAATAAAAAAATATTTTACCACATAAAAAATGATATATCCGTTTATTACCAAATCAGTAACATTATTAAACAACTCATGCAGTTTAGTTGCTGCGTATCATTAGATCACTCGGTGGTAGTTATGTCGAAATGGATCATGGTTATCTTTGTGGCTGTTATGACATCTAATGCTATCTTATATGCTGAAACAAATGTTCTAGCCTTTTCAGGGAGCGTGCGAGACGAATCGACGAATACAAAACTTGTCCAGGAGGCGAGCCGGATTGCTCGTGATATGGGTGCTCGAGTAAAAGTTATCAACCTCAAAGACTATCCGATGCCCTTCTATAATGAAGATCTGGAACGAGAAGAAGGAATGCCAAAAAATGCTCAAGAGTTGAGGCAATTAATGATACAAAGTCAGGTAATCTTTATAGCTTCTCCAGAGTACAATGCATCAGTTACAGCAATTCTTAAAAATGCACTCGACTGGGCATCTCGAAGCGAACAGGGAGGTTCTTCCAGAGATGCATTTAAGGGAAAAATTTTCGCTCTCATGAGTACATCTCCAGGCAAAGGCGGCGGGGCACGTGGTTTGGGTCATCTTCGAACTATAGTAGAGGCTGTCGGCGGTACTGTGCCTCTTGCGGGAGTTTCTGTCCCAAACGCATATATGGCATTTGCTGAAGATGGATCTTTGAAAGATGCAAAGCTCGAAACACAACTCAAAGAACTTGTGCAGGAGACTCTTAAGGAATCTGGTATGCATTTGACGAGAGCCACTCGTTAGGTCATTTGCAAGATGACTGTGGTCGTATTCATTCCATGAATGACAAAATATTTTTTAAAATTAAATAGAGGCTCTTTCCGAAAAAGAGAACTTTTAATTAAATAATGAAAAAAAGATTTGTCATATGTTGTTTCAAAAATGGTTGTTTTGCATAAGCTCATTTGTGCTTGCGGTTTTCTCTACTCCACAATCTCTGACGGCTGGAGACTCTGCTCCCGGCAGCGACAATGTACAATCTCCTGCTATTTCTTCATCTGATCCTAAAGTCGTTGTAACGGATATTTTGGCTCTTGCCGACATTAAAATTAATGGATCAAGACCTTGGGATATCACGATTCATAATGACGAGTTTTATCCTATGGTGCTATCTCAGGGTTCATTAGGCCTTGGAGAGTCCTATATGAATGGTTATTGGGACTGCCAAGCTTTAGATCAATTTTTCTTTCGAGTTCTTTCAGCCGATTTAGAGGGTCGAGTCCCATTTAATTGGGATACGGTTTGGGCCTATGTAAAAGCCAAAGTAATGAATTTGCAGGATAAAAATGGAAGCATGAAAGTTATTGATGAGCACTACCAGCTTGGAAATGATCTATATACCCGTATGTTAGGTGCATTCATGGCATACAGCTGCGGATACTGGAAAAATGCGACAAATTTGGATGAGGCGCAGGCGGCCAAATATGACATTATCTGCCAAAAGCTTCAGCTGAAAAAAGGAATGCGAATTTTAGATATAGGCTGCGGGTGGGGTGGATTTGCTAAATACTCTGCAGAGCATTATGGAGTCGAAGTTCTTGGGATCACCCTCTCCCAAAATCAGGCTGAAATAGCTCAAAAGCTGTGCGTGGGTCTTCCTGTTGAAATCCGTGTGCAGGACTACCGAGACGTCGAGGGGACCTTCGATAGAATTTTAGAGATCGGCATGTTTGAACACGTGGGTGAAAAAAATTATAGAACCTTCATGGAAATTGTGCATCGCTGTTTAAAACCAGGGGGGCTCTTTATGCTTCATACCATCGGGACGAATCAGTCGACCTGCGTTACAGATCCTTGGATTCATAAATATATTTTCCCAAATAGTCATCTTCCTTCCATTAGTCAAATAGGGAGGTCTATTGAAGGATTATTTATCATGGAAGATTGGCATAATTTCGGTGCCGACTACGATAAAACCTTGATGGCTTGGTTTGCGAATTTCAATGGAAGTTGGGATATCCTTAAAGCAAAGTATAGCGATCGATTTTATCGAATGTGGAAGTATTACCTTCTTTCATGCGCCGGAGCGTTCAGAGCTCGCCAGATTCAGCTGTGGCAAGTTGTTCTCTCTAAAGATGGAGTCGTTGGCGGCTACATAGCTCCACGATAAAATCCAATAGAATAGAGGAGTAGCTTCAGGTAAAGAGATAACAAGCTACTCCTCACAACATAAATGGGGTTTTAAGAAAGATTTCTTAAGGCTCTTTTACAGATTTTTTCTGTATTGCTTGTCGGAGACTGCTCTTTCCAGCTTCTACAAAGGTCTATAACCCATTGTGGGTGATCTTTGCCGGCATCATTCAGCCAGTTCCCCACAGAGAGCTGAACATAGCGGCTAGAGTCATCTTTCAGTGGTTCAAGAAGAGGTAGTCCTTGCCATGGCGCATTTCGTAATGTTCGAATATGCTGACACCATACTCCACGAGGCCTTGAACTTTCGCTAGAGAATCGCCGAATCTTGTCGGAAGAATCAAGAGTTAAAGGTTCAAGGAGCTTTATCGATAAAGATATATCTTCTGCGATATTTTCCCTTAAGGCCATCCATGCAAATTCACGTACTCCCGAGTTAGAATCATCTGCAAGAGGTTTTATAAGATTAAGTTTCTCTTGTAAGCTCAGGTTATGTTCGCTAAGGAGGTAGCATGCAAGCGACCTAAGGGTATCAGAGCGATGTGCTTTGAGGTATTCAAATATATGAAATCCATTTTGTTCATAGAGGCATGAGCCAAGTAGTTTCATTTTTTTTGTAATGCCCAATTTTGGGTCAATCGGTGGAATACTTAAGTTTGGTAGGGTGGTCTTGATCAGCAGAGAGTAGTCAATAGCTAATGATTCCATAAGATTCCGAGCTTCATCAAGTCCTAAAGAAAGCTCTTGGATCCGTTCAGGGGATGGTTTCATGGTATATATTCCATACGATATTTATGCGGACATTTGTTTTGAGTCTGAGTATATCGGAGAGCTTTTCAAAATTGGAGATAGGGACGAAAAAAAGTTATGACATGAAAGGAAATCGGATATCCAGGCGTATGTTTAAGCCTGGATATCGATGAGTGTGTGCCTTGGGATAAATTATTGACGTGCAATAACTCTTGATCTGCTGCTGTTGTGGTGATGGCTGATCATTAACCATACCTTTTGTCCGACTCCAAGCCTTGGTTCCACACCTTGAACCACTGTTCGAGTTTCTCCATTTTCAAGCTGCAGAATATATTGCATGGCATTTTGGCTTTTTAAACTCTTCTCTGCAAAAGCACCAGCTGTTGCTCCAATAATACCGCCTGCAATAGTTGCAACAGTATTTCCGCCGCCTTTTCCAAATTGCGAACCTACAATTGCGCCGCCAACGCCGCCGCCAACAAGACCTAGCCCATTATTTTCAAGATAGTCTTGGTCTTGAATTGTGACTTCTCGGGCATCGATAATTGTGCCAGCATAGGTTACTGCAGATTCTCCTACAGATGCTCCAGAGTAGACATCTGAGGATATTTGTCGAGCGCACCCTGCCATTGAAAGAGCGATAAGGCAAAGAATCCCTAATTTTTTTACAGGCATAGAATCCTCAAAATGATTTTTGAACAATTATTTTAACAGCTGTGTATTTTTATTTGAAATAGTTTTAGCTGTACTCTTTTTTATTTGAATATCTAATTGATCTTTATAAAAAGGGAGCAAATCTGGAAAAGACAATTCTAGCCATCTTTTTAGTGGTCGCATGTGTTTTAAGTTTTTCTTCATGATCAAATGCTGTTTATCGGCGCCTCTTTTTCTTAGTTTCCCGATATCGAGGAGAATTGGCTTATTTTCAACAAAACCAACATTTTGATTCCGAATCAAGGCTCCATCGCAGTCTTCAATCCCTTTTGAAGCTATTTTTTCAAGAAGGGTTATGATTGAAGCGATCGATTGTTTAGCCTCGTCAGTTTTCCCGGTGTAACACTGCCGAACAATTTGCTCTTTAAAAGGAATAGCTTTTTTTTGGAGAAGAAAAAAGTAGTTTTCAATATCGACTTTCAGCAGATCCCCCTTCTTTGTGAATAACCAAACCGAAGGTTTGAGAGCTCTGTTTCCTTTTGTTCCATTTGATTCCAAAGATGGTTTTTTTGAGCCAATTACGATTGGCTGATTGCTTGCGTGTAGGTAGATAGTTGAGGTTTCTTCAGGAATTTCTGAGGCGCATAATAAAAAGCTATTAGCAATTTTTTTGATTTTTTTAGCCTTTGAATCTGCTTTCGGCTTCTTTAATAATTTTATAACATATTTTCCATCTTCCGATTGAAAAGCAAAAGACTGTTTGCCTTTTCCTAGATAAAAATAGGGTTGAGATAGGGCATCAAAAGGTAAATGACCAATAATTTTATTTTTGATTTTTGCCTTCTCTAGATCTTTTATAGAGACGAAGGACCCAGCTGTAACTTTTCGTTTTTCGCGATTGTATCGGTGAATCTTTTTGGAGATAAGAAAAGATGTTGGGAAACTCAGAAGAAGAGCGAGAACAATGAGAATAATATAGAGTTGTTTTTGAGTGATAATGCTGTCAGGTTTTTGTGGTGTCGCATTTCTGTGTAGAGGTGCTGCAATTTTTGCCGTTTTTTGGGTATTCATTTTGAAAGTCGTAATCTAATCTTTTATAGCAACTTTATACAAAATTCTTCGCTTTTGGGCCATTTTGGGAAGCGTAAAGCTCCCACATTTTTTTAAATTCGCCACATTGCTCAAGCAACTCATCTTTTGTCCCTTGAGCAATAAGTCTTCCATCGCGAATAAACAGGATAAGATCTGCATCTTCAATCGTCGAAAATCTATGCGCAATAATAATTTGAGTTATTTTGCCGTGAAGTTCTTTTAAAGCATTTCGAATATGAAATTCAGACAGAGTATCTAAAGCAGAGGTCGCCTCGTCTAGAACTAATATAGGGGACTGCTTAACAAGTGCTCTTGCTATCGCAATCCTTTGCTGCTGGCCTCCAGAAAGTGATTTTCCGGCCTCAGCTAGTAGTGTGTCATATCCAAACTCGAGCTTTTGAATAAATTCATCAGCGTGTGCTTGTTTGGCTGCTTGAATAACATCTTCCCGTGAACAGTCATACCCAAATCGAATGTTTTCAAGAACTGTATCATTGAATAGAAATGGCTTTTGCGGGACTAACGCGATTGCTTGCCGTAAGTTTGAAAGTTTGAAATTTTTAATCGGCACATCATCAATACTGATGATTCCAGATTGTGGATCGTAGAGTCGAGGAAGAAGGGAGACAATACTTGATTTCCCAGCCCCGGTCGGGCCACAAATGGCAATTTTTTTCCCTTTTTTGGCTGAAAAGGTCACATTCTTTAATACCGGCTCGGATGTGTATCCAAACGTTATATTATCGAATTTAAGCTCTTGATTGAATGACAGCGTTTCAATTGCGTCTGATGCGTCAACCTCTGTCGAAGGGGTGAGCAACACTTCATTAAAGCGTTGGCACGCGGCGATTCCTCTCTGGATTCGTCCATTTTCTTCAGCAAACTTTTTAATTGGTTCATAAACGGTTATTAAGACGCCGCAAAAGAACAAGACCTCATGGAGTTCAAGTTGAAGTCCATATAATCCAACAAGAAGTGCTGTTACTAAGCAAAATGCTCCGATTGTGTGAAGAATTGGCCTTGCAGATACGTCATATCGGGCTGATCGTAATTCGAGAAGTGCCATTTGGTCATTGTGATCTTTATATTTCTTAAATGAGAAAGCTTCCTGACCAAATGCTTTAATCGTTTGGATTCCCGACAAAAATTCAATTAATACCGAAGTAAATGCTTCTTGTCGTTTCTGAATTTGTTTTGAAAGTTTTCGAATGCGTTTTGCTAAGAAAAGAATAGGAGCAACCAAAAGAGGAAGAGCAACAAATACTGTTAAAGAGAGTTTCCAGCTGATAAGAAGGCATAGTGTGATGGTCGAGAGGAGAGTAAAAGGGGTTTGGCAATAGTTGACTATAGTTGAATTGACACCATCGGCAATCATGATGGCGTCAGTTGTGACTCTTGATGCAATACTTCCAATATTATGATCGTGAAAAAAGCTCATCGGAAGAGTTTGAATATGTTCAAAATAGGTTTGTCTAACATCTTTACTGATTGTAATAGAGAGAGCATTTGTCGTAAGTCTATAAAAAAAGAGTGTTGTCGCTTTGAAGAAGGCTACAAAGAGGAGAGCTACAATCAACCAGCGAACACTTGTGTTAATTGGAATGTAGGGACTTACAAAGCTTACGACTTTGTCAACAACACCTTGTTGCTTGGTTGAAGATAAGAACTTTTGTGTATCTTCCACAGTCACGACGCCTGACCCGTTGGAATCAAGAACCTGCCATCGTGATTTAAGCTCTTCATGCGTGACCCGATCTGATTTTATCAACCTACCATTGATTTCTGGGGCGAAGAGTTCAAAAAAATCTGGTCCTTTTTTAGTAATAATTCCAAAAGCAAGCATTTCAAGCTGAGAGGCAATTGAAAAAGCAACTGAAAGAAGAATTGCGCTAATTATAAGTTTCCAATAGCTTTTTTTTGAAAATATCAATGCAAATAGGGATCTCATGAAATTGATCTTCGCTTTGTAGGCTTTATGGTTCAGTAAAGCTTAATAGAGAAGGTTGAATAAAGGCACTATGAGTTTTGGTGCTTATTTGAAAGCAATATTTTGAAGATCAGCTAGAAGTTTGGTATTATTTAATGCAATAAAGTTGGTTTGCCCGTACAATTGTCCTGATTTAAATATTTACCAGATATTTTTTACTGATTGATATGCCTTTTCGGATTGAAATGACATTTCGGCGTCTGTTCTTCCTGATTCTTCTTCTAGGAGTTATCATAGGTATAAGCTATCTGCTCTTTGCCTCCAAAGTTTTTTCTACACCATCGTTATACAGTGAAAAATCTTTAGAAAGATCTCTTGGCGTAGACTCGCTTGGAAAGAAGTTTGTTCTTCATCGTAGAAATGATCGAGATCGTTATGATCTCGTTTGTCAATCGCTTGTAAAACTTCAGCGAGAAATAGAAGAAAATGTTCGAATCAAAAAAACGTTGAACGCTTCTTCCTTACCGAAAAAATTTCACTTTATAGCCCCTTTTGATCGTTCGTTAACTGATGATGAAGAAGCTTATATAAGCTCATGGAAAGTATTTCATCCGGAATGGGATTGTGAAATCTGGTCTGAATCAGACATTAAAAATCTTTTTGGTGATCAAGCTGTCCAATATGATCTTGCGCCCCCCAAAGTGCGAAGGGATTGGTATGCATGCCTTCTCCTCCACAATGAAGGAGGCGTAATTATCGATTTGGATATCGAATGTATACGTCCGCTCAATGACATATTTGATAACACTCTTTGTTTCGTAACTTTTGAGCCTCCTCTTTATAAGCCTCTTTTTGAGCGGCGGCTGCATTTTTCCCCATCGATTGTTGCGGCTCCTCCTCGGCATGAAATTTCTGCTCGATGGTTGCAGTATATGAGCCAGCGAATAAGCAGCACACTCGGGAGAAAAGGGCAAAAACGTACGTGGAAAATAAAAGAAGAGCTTTTTTGTTCTCTTGACTCTTTAGGTCTTTGCGTTGATGAACTTTTACAGCAGAAAAATAATTCAATTCTTGTTCTTGGACCAACCTATTTTTGCCCTATAAATCCGTCCCATATCTCTGGATATGAGGCTGTTCTTTCGTGTGAAAGTGACGCTGGAAAGCTTCGAAAAGTACTAGGTGCTTTAGGTTTTAAGAAGCCGCCTCCGTTTTCGCGTCCTAAAATTGAGTCTAAGGCAATAAATCACTCTGGAGGAAGGCTTTCTTCTCTTTCATAAAAGATGAGAGAAAGATGTTACAGAAAACGCATCCTTTGATATGGTTGCCTGGTTTTTTAACAGAGTGGTTTTAAAGTAGAATACCAAGTTAAGTAGAGTACATGGTCCAAAGATGAAAAAAAACATACAATTCACCACTTGCCTGTTACTTTGTTTTACGGCAGCTCTCTTATTGTTCACATCATGTGGCGATAAGAAAACAGAAGCCAATAAATGTTTTTCTCCCATTCTTGAGGTTCCATTTGATGAGTCGATGGGTAAATCTGAGAGTGAATTTAGATTTATCTTTACCAATGCCGATGATGCGGCTCGATATACTAAATTTAAAGCCCTCTATGAAAAGAATCTCCCTTCAAAAGTTGCCTCATCTACAAATCCTCGAATCCCAAAGATCATTCATCAGATTTGGCTTGGGCCGAACCTTCCTCCTTCCTATTTTTTTGATTTTCAGCAGAAGTTGAAGAGTCTTCATCCGGATTGGGAATATCATCTTTGGTCTGAACCTGAGCTTGAAGAATTGAAGCTTGACAACTGGGATCTTGTTGAAAAGTCTCAAAATTGGGCGGAAAAGTCAGATATTATCCGCTGCGATCTCCTCGACAGATTTGGTGGCGTTTATTTAGATTGCGATATGGATCCTTACCATAGCCTTCTCGAACTGCACGACAAGTATGATTTTTATGTAGGTCTTGAGCATCCCCACAAAATTGCTACGACAAATAATCGTGTTTGGATTGGGATTTCTATCATGGCCTCAAAACCTGGCCACCCGATAATGAAGAATTGGAAGAAGCGTATTCGTGCCGGTTGGGATGAAGTTGATTTGAGATATTCTTCTCCTGTAGAGCGAGTCATCAATCACACTTATTTTCCTTTCACACATGCAGTTCTCCAAGAAGTAGATCAGCCCGGAAATATCGATCTGATTCTTCCTGCTACATATTTTTATCCGATTGCCCCCTCTTTCGCTGCCAAGAGAAGAAGTGGCCTTCGAGCTATTCGAGAAAAATTCTATGATATCATGGAAAACCTCTCGTTGCGACGCCCTCGAGCTTTCTCAAGAACCTATCCAGAAACTATAGCTGTCCACTATTGGGGGAATTCATGGCTTCCGGATCAAGGCGCGCAATTGAAAGAGACTCAAAGACTCGTTGATGGTGCAAGAAAAGATCTTTATAAACTGCAGCAAAGACTTCGCGCGATAGAACGTCAAATTGCGCAAGATAGTCAGAAAATTCAAGAGTTGATGGTTCAAACAGGTGCCAAGACAAGCGTTTCAGATGCTGCGCACGATGAGAATTTTTCAGATCTCAATATCAAAACTGGTACTGAGTAACTTTTGTAATTAAATTTCTACCACTCCTTGAATGAAAAATCATTTGGGGAGGGTGGTTTTGTTTCGAACAACTGAACCCAGGTATCCACGTCGCTCAATGATGGGAGTAAAGATGGCTTAGCTCCTCTCGTTCTTCTTTCCTCATCTGGGATCGGTATCTTACTTTTCATTTTATCAAGTTTTCTACAGATGGAATCAGAAAATGATTCGCATGTAATAGTTTTAACGCCTTTGAGTTTCATCATTCGTGCAAGGCGATCATCAGATGTGACAAGGTGTGAACTTTTGAAAAAATCAATATCTGCATCAAGTATGAGTCTATCTACAGAAATGCCTTTGGGACTATAGATGATTTCTAGATCACCGCAATAGCCTCGAGCCATTTCAGTCGTGCTTCCATATGCTGCATCAAAAAAGATGACACATTCCCAAGAAAGAATTCGACAAATGGTTTTAAGAGCAGAAATGAGCTCATTTCGTTTGTCTTCAATTTTGTTGAACGTTGAGTGCGGGTATAGCCTGAAGAGTAAATTATACCCATCAACAATAAAGCGTTGTTTTTTCGCCTTCATGGTGATATTCGAGATAATCGTTCGAGATGCGGCGATAGGCCTTCAATGGCTTTTCTTCTTGGTGAAAGGAGCGTTTGTACCCGTTGGGGAAGCTCCCCCATAGTTTTACCATAATCGTGTTTAATGAAAATGGAAGAAAACTCGGTCGAAGATTCTCCCTTTTCATCCTCTGTAATAAAACCTTCAATTCGTGCTGAGATGGTTTTTATAATTCCTTTTTTTGGACAGAAAAGAGTCTGAACACATTCGCAAAAAGCCATTCGATCTATGCCATCTTTTCCATTAAGCTCTCTGAGAATAGAACTTGTGTCAGGAAGTAAATTCTTGTTGGGCTTGTTTTTTCTTTTGACTGTTTCTTTCTCTCCGCCAAGGGATGGGATGATAAGTCCCCACTCATCAGCTAAAGTTATACATTGGCTAGCCTCTGAGACTACTCTCGCTTTTATTTCTGATCGCTCTTTAAGGCTTTGTAGCTTTGTAAATTCAGGAAGGTCTATTTCTGGAGCTGCTATATGCGGCGTGTCTAAAAGAGATACAACCTCGATATAGGGATTAAATTCTCGAATAAGTGCTTTAAGAGAGGAGACTTTCCGAATATTTCTTGAGGCAATGAGGAGTTTTTGATGTACCACAAATATAACTCCGTATTGGATTGAATAATGTTGAAACCATAGACCGATGAGTGTTTGATTTCATCGGTCTATGGCAAATTCACTTATTCCAAATAGCTGGAAATTGCTTCGATAGTAAATTTCTCATCTTTGAATGAAAAGCTTTCTTTCTTTTTCTTTCCAAGCATTGCCTGGGCAAGTTTTGACTGAATCGACAGGACAAGAGTATCTGGATCTGCATCCCAAGGACCTAAGATGGTATATGTTTTCTTAGATATCCCATCACTTATGGTTACCCTTGTACCAATACCAACGGACGATGTATCAATATCATCTTTCGTGATAACACGAGCTTGATTAAACTCTTCGGAAAATCGCTTCAAATCACTTTGAAGGCGCGATCTGCGTTCAAGTGCAAATTTATACTCTGAATTCTCACGAAGGTCCCCCAGGGCGCGAGCAGCTTCAATTTCTCTAGCATTCTCCACCATTTCGGTGGTCCCTATTTGCTCAATTCGTTTCTTGACCTTTTCATAGCCTTCAGCCGTCGTCCAGAAAGTGGTATATGAAGGCTCCTCTACCGGTTCATTTTTAGAAAGCGAGGGGTGAGCCACTTCAACAAGTGATTTAATAATTTTCTGGTCTTGGTCAGTAAATGTATGGCATTTTGACGCTAAAAGGGTGAATTCTCGTGCGAATTGTTCTGAAGAATCTTTGAGAAGAATCCGTACTGTATGAAATCTCTGATCAGTCGTAATCGAATACATTTTTTTGACCAATTCTTTTGCTTGGGCATCGCCTTGATTCTGTCTCTTTTCAAGTTGATGCATAAGCACTAAGAAGGATTCCATGAACTTTTCGCGGCTTGCCTGATCGTTCAAAATTGGCGAATCACCATCAATTTGACGTTGAAAGAACCAAATAAGTGTAGTCGGTGACTGAATAGGTCGATCTGCTAAATCAAGCAGCGACTTTTCCGCAATTGCATCTTTTTTGTGGGTGCAGAGCTCTTTCAGTGCAAAATCTTTTAATTGGCTTGGTTCAAGGCCGAGGATAAGTCTGCCAAAAATATCAGCCCAGTCAGTGCGTGCCGACTTGATGATAAGAAGCAGCCGTCTCTTTAAGAGCTGAATGTCTATGGCCAAGACAAGTTGTTCTATATTCGCTAAATTTTTGATTTCCTCTGCAAGTTCCAAACTTGTTGATATGCCGCAAACTGCGTCGAGGAAAAGATGTGCCTTGATTTTACTTGCAAGAGCAAGTTCTTTCGTGAGAAGAGATTCAACACTTGAAACGATTTGATTTTTTGTTTCCGATTCTTTCAAGAGCTCTGGGAACTCTCTTGTGAGCGTGTAGAGAGCAGACACCACTTCATCTATCGTTTTTTTGCCTTTAAGCGCTTTTTCAACGAGATGGTCGTTTTTAATTCCTTCAGAGCGAATGCTGTAGGGCTCTTTTAAATGCTCTGGTTTGTCAATCAGAGGTTCTTTTTTGAGTTTACTTCTGGTGTTTTGCCACCATTTTGAGTATTCATCTTCTTCAATAACGACATCAACCAGAAGATCCTTGATTTCCGATGCAGTTTTTGGTCCGAGATCAATCAAAATTTTGTGAATTAAACGGATAGGATTTTCTTTTGCTAGTTTCTCAAGCTGTTCGGGATGTTCATATCTCAACGCAAGAAAATGATCAGGAGAAAGCAATTGAGCTGTTTTAAATGCGTTTTTAAAAAGAAGATCCCGTTTGGAACCCCCTAAATTTTCAAACTCAACAGTGAGCTGCTCGCGAAGGAATGAACAGTCAATAATCTTTCCGACACCCCAGCCTGCAGTATGAAAAATAAAGCTTCCCTTTTCAAAGTGATTGAGAAGAGCAAATGCCGACAAAGCACCTTGAAAGTTATCCTTTGTGCGAAGGCCAACAAGCCGCATTTTTTCATTGAAATGAGGCATTTTTTCATAACGGCTTTTTACGAAGTCAACTGCAAGCTCAAAAAGGGGCTGGCTGTTTGTGGTTTGAAGATCGACAATCAACGTAAGGGCTTGTGTTTTGAGCTCTTCATCAGTGATTGCAAGTGCAAGAGGCAGTATTCCCTCTACATATTGCCCTGAAGGCTTTGAAAAGTCTGAATTTTTGATGATGGAGAGTATGTCGATTATCTCTTGGCCATCAATTTGATCACCTAGGCAGTACTCCTGCCAGAGCTGCATCATTTTCGAGAAGTCTCGTTTTTCAATTTGAGACCGAAACTCTTCGACGTAGGCCATAGTTTTTCCTCAAATGTCTCAGGTGTGAAAAGACACGTTATGTTTTGATAAAGTAGTCTACCCTTAAACCTGATTTTGTTCATCTGAAGATACGGGTTTGGACTTCAAAGAACCATATTCGATGAAATTGTAGCCACTTATTTCTAAAAAATACTTACATTTTTTCACCGACATGATTCGTAGAAAAGCTTATTGATTCTCTTCCAATCCATTTTAGAGTATGTCGCTTATACCTCTTGTTGAGGATAAGAATTATGAATCGATAATTCTGCCGGTCCGTCCGTTGCAAGTAAGTGTTTATGATTCTTTGTTGATTTCAAAAAAAGAGTATGTGTATATACAAAAAGTTATGGGTCTAAACCTTAATCAGGAGAATATACATGATCGATATGAAAAAAATGCTTCTCAGCCTCATTGTAGGTGCGACTGTTAATGCTAGTTCTATAATAGCTGCATCAAGCGAGACTCCTATTGAATCAGAAGATCTTACTCTTCAGAGCAAATCTTTTAGCGAATGTTGTAAACGAGGGCCACGAGGATATCGAGGACACCGAGGACATCATGGACATCGTGGTCCAACCGGCCCAACCGGCCCAACTGGCGCAACTGGCGCAACTGGCGCAACAGGTCCTGCGATTGCTTCTACCTTCTTTGTGTCGAACGGATCTGCGCAGTTCTCAGCAACGATGGATCCTCCGTCAACTGTCTTGATTCCATTCGGTGTAAATAGCAGCGTAACACCTGATTTTTCTATAAACCCAGCTGGCGATACAATCACGGTTAACGTTTCTGGAACTTATCTTGTGAACGCCGTCATATCTGATTTCTGTCAGTCGTATATTTTTACCGGAGCTCCTGCAAACCAGCCTATCTTACAAGCCAACAATCATGGGCTTGATATGGTTGTAGGGTATAACGTGAACGGTGCTCTTCAAACAAGCCAATCAGTTTATGTTGAAGGCGAGGATATGACGCCAGCATCGACCAACCAAGCCTCTGGTACAAACGCAGATGGAACATCGGTGTCTTCGTTCTGTCTTCCTACCATAAGCCTTTCAGGAATCCTTGTTTTGAATGCGGGCGATACTCTTTCTATTGAAGCGCAAGTTAATCCTACAACATTGCCACCTAACGTTGGTAGTGAAACAATGGGATACTTTGCAGCTCCATTTGGATTCACAAACCGTAACATCAACATCATTAGGATCAACTAAACGATCTTATGCATATTGAAGAATGAGAACTTCTTCAAAGATGGACAACAGCGGATGAAGTAGTTCCTCCGCTGTCATTTTTCTACCTCTTGAGAGCTAAAGCAGCTTCTTTCGCAGCGTACGTTAAAATAAAATCAGCTCCTGCTCGTCGTATAGCTGTCAGTGACTCAAGCATCATTCGTGGCCCATCAATCCAGCCTCTTTCGGCGGCAGCCTTGATCATTGAGTACTCTCCGCTCACTTGATAGGCCCCTATTGGGAGCATCGTTTGACTTCGCAATTTTGCGATAATATCTAAGGATGTAATAGCTGGTTTTATGAGGAGGAGGTCAGCTCCTTCTTGTTCATCTAAAAGACACTCCAAAAGCGCCTCTCGGCTATTTGCAGGATTGAGTTGATAGTTTTTTTTGTCACCAATTTTCGGGGATGACTCGAGAGCGTCTCTAAATGGTCCATAAAGTGCTGATGTGTATTTAACGCAGTACGATAAGATTCCGACAGTTGCAAACCCATTTGAATCAATTAATTTACGGATAAAACCAATTCTTCCATCCATCATATCACTAGGAGAGATGAAATCGACTCCAGCTTCACAAGCTCTCAGGCTCATCTGCCCTAATGCAATAAGCGTTGGATCATTTAATACAGTTCCATATGGGTCAATCAACCCATCATGGCCGTGTGTTGTAAATGGATCTAAAGCAATATCTGCCATTACGAGAACTTCTGGGAAACGGGTTTTTACAGCCGTAATACTTCTTTGAAGTAAATTGCAAGCTCTGGTTGCCTCGGTTCCGAAATAATCTTTTTTAGACTCTTCGTTAAAGCAAAATAGATTGATAGTTCGTACTCCAGCATTGAGGAGTTCTTCCACTTCTTTAAGGAGGGCATCGATAGAAAATCGATATACATCTGGCATGCTTTTAATAGGATCGATGCCTGGGCTATCTTTTACGAAGAGAGGAGAGATGAGTTGCTCTGGGGCCAAATGGGTCTCACAAACAAGGCTCCGAATTGATTCATTGGACCGATTTCTTCGAGGTCTTCTGGTAATGGAAATAATATCATGACGGGTTGGAAGTTCATTGAGTGGAACTTCTGAAAATTGAGAGGAATCAGTTAAGTAACGCATACATAATTTCTTTATCTATGGTAATGATAGTACATGAAATAACGAAAAGAGTTAAAGATGACAACTCAATCGTCCGAAAAAGGAATCAATTCTCAAGGAGCTGATTCCAGGGAAGCTCCAGAACAATCGCTGAATAGCGGAGTTCAAATTTCTGTTTCACATGGATCTGTGGACAAGAAACCTTCTCAAGCAAAAAACAACTATTTTGATTCTTTCTTTGAAGAAGTTGGAAAGACTGTTGTCGGGCAAAAAGATTTAATTCTCCGAATTCTCATTTCAATTCTGGCTCGAGGCCATGTCCTTATCGAAGGAGTGCCTGGCATTGCAAAAACACTTACAGCGAAGACTATAGCGAAAGTCTTAGGAATAGATTTCAAAAGAATTCAATTTACTCCAGATCTTTTGCCCAGTGACCTGCTTGGGACATCAATATATGATGCAAAACTCGGTTCATTTCGTGTGGAAAAGGGACCCTTGTTTTCGCATGTGGTTTTGGCGGATGAAATCAATAGAGCTCCGCCGAAAGTGCAGTCAGCTCTTTTGGAGGTCATGGCGGAACAGCAAATATCAATATTTGGGTCTACATATAAATTAGATAATCCATTTTTGGTAATGGCTACACAGAATCCTATTGAACAAGAGGGGACCTATCCTCTCCCAGAGGCTGAATGCGATCGATTTTTTATGAAAATAGTGACGAGCTATCCATCAAAAACTGAAGAAGAGGATGTGCTAGCTAGATTTTTTCAGCATCATGATATTGAGCAATCAAAAGAGCTATTCAATAAAGACAAAATTACAAGCCTGCAAAAAGATGTTAAAGAGGTCTATGTCGATAAGAAAGTTATCGAATATATCGTGAGGTTAGTCGCAGCTACAAGACCCGAATCCAATATAGGTTCAATTGGAAAATGGGTTCAGTTTGGAGCATCTCCAAGAGCCTCAATTGCTTTTATGCACGCTGCACAGGCGTACGCTCTCATCAGTGGTAGAAACTATGTTGCCCCTCAAGATGTAAAGATCTTTGCAAAGGATATTCTACGTCATAGGCTTGTTTTGACCTACGATGCTGAAGCGGAAGGAATAAAACCTGAGGATGT
This sequence comes from uncultured bacterium, assembly GCA_964577935.1. Lineage (GTDB taxonomy): Bacteria > Chlamydiota > Chlamydiia > Chlamydiales > FEN-1388 > JABDGV01. Next base: position 54,570 of record CAZOAJ010000006.1, read on the forward strand.
TGTTGAGTCTCTACTTTCTCTGGTTGAGGTGCAGCCTTGAAGCAAATAGAGGCTCCCATCTCTGGGGTTATTAAGCCCATTAAGCTTCGATCTCTTACTCGTGCGCTTGGGGAGCTAATGGGGGCTTATAAGGCTGCTGTACGAGGAAATGGCATTGAATTTGATGATTCAAGACGCTATGTGCCTGGAGATGATCCGAGAATGATCTTGTGGAAGAAGAGTATGCCTCCAGATATCTATGTAAAGACTTGCCGTGAAGAAAGAGATTTGCGTATTACGCTCCTTTTGGATGTCTCTGCCTCGATGGAGGGCTTAAAAAATCACAGATCGAACTTTGAGACTATGAAACAGACTGCAAGTCTTCTTATAGCATCTGCCGTCGCTTCAGGAGATCGAATAGCTCTTGGGTGCTTTGCTGATAAAATGTTGGAATTTACTTCGCACAAACGTGGACTTCATCATGCTCTTTCATTGCTTGAAACGATTGATAATCTTCATCCAATACGCACAACAACAAATCTAGACATGGCCTTAAAAGGTTATTTGAAATCAAGACCCAAGCGCTCTCTTTTGTTTATTATCACTGATGGAATTTATCCTCCTGATTATGAGATGGCCTTAGGGAGGCTTTGCCACCATCATGATGTTATATTCATCACACCTTTGCAGGTGATTGAAAAGATGCCAGAGCTTTCTTCTGTAAACAGTACCGTTCCCGTCGTAGATCCGGAAACGGGCCGTCTCTTTAATATTCCCCTCTCTAATAGATTCTTGAGTAAGTTAGAGGAAAAAATAGAATTTTATCAGGCAAATTTCAAGGCTCTGGTCCTTAAAAAGAAAGCCTCTTTTCTCGAAGTACGATCAACCGAGTCTCCTCTATCAGCGTTAAGGTCATTTTTTGAGAGGAGGAGGAAATTGAATGTGGTTCGCTAAAAGAATAAAACTTGCCTGCTTTATTCAATCGGTGCTTTTTACATTTCTGTCTCATTCCATAGCGTTTTCTACAAACATTTCTAGTTCAGAATCTGGGGAGGTAGAAGCTCTCCAAGGACCCGCGGATATAGGAACAGGAATTGGCGATGAGTGTTCCTTTACTTTTGATCTTGTGAAAGGAAAATCCGTTTTATTGTCCCCACAATATGTAGTTGATTCCATTAATCAAGTGATTCGGTCAGATTTAGAACTCCTTTCATCAGCATCAAACACAACTTTGAACGTTGTTGCTGTTCCGAAATTTCAAGGAAAGCTACCGCTTCTTCTTGGTCCATACTATTATGATCAGACTTTGTCAAAGCAACAGCTGAGCTGGCTTCTTCAGGATCAACTGCTTGTAGACAAGCCATTGGCTCCGCTTTTACCACCACCGCATCTTGTTTCTCCTGACGTCAAATTGCAGCTATCGCAGGCCGCAAAAGAAGCAATTCTTCACAATGCGTTCAGTCATCTTCAAGTCATGGAAAATGTTCTTCTTGAGCGTGCCCATCTTGCGCAAGGAGTTCGAATTATGCTTTTTGGTGCAATCATGTCCGTATGTATAATTTCGCTTCTCCAAGCTTTTATACGACAGCATCGTTTGCAACGAAGGTATTCACAAGCGATTCAATGGGGTCAAGAGTTTGATCGTATTCAACAACTTCAGATGCAAAAAGCTGCATATGAACTTGACAAGCTGCTGTGTCGATACTTGGCTATGACTATACAAAGAACAGACCCATCAAAAATATTATCTGATCTACTTACATTGAGGGATCTTTCAGAGTTGGCTGAAAGACATGATTGGTTGATGTTATCTAAAAATTTGGAAGAAGCTCAGTATAAAAAATCATCGATCAATATGGATGAAGCAGTCTTTATAGCTCGTCGCCTGGTTGGGTCAAGCTGATATTAAAATCGATTGTGGATGGATCGATCTCTTGTGGAAGTAAAGAGCTAAACTGAGATTGAAATTCTCGTTGTAATTCCTCCTTCTTTTCTCTCTCTCTATTATATTTCTTATAAAGCTCATGACGATATTCACAGACTCTTTCAACCACATCAACGTCATTGAATAGAGCGAGCAGAAGAGGTATTGGAGCAAGGTAGACATTCAAAATGGTATTTCGTTTATCAAAACGAATATATTTAAGAAGCGATTCATACGACCCTTCCGCATCCACTTCACCGGCACCACCGCCACGTAGAAATTTATAAAGAAGGTATTGTTCGTTGTGGTTGCTCATGCTTAAATTTGCAAGGTCGTCAGGGTATTGAATTTTGAAAGGTTTTTTTGTTTCCTTCATTTTTCGGCCCAGTTCCACGATGCTCCGTAGAAGCGTTTCGGGATCGATGCCTTCAAACCCAGGTCCCGTAGTCATTTGCTGATAGAAAAGCTGCTGAGCAAAGAGGACTGCTGATAGTCGTTTAAGTAAGAAAAATGCTGCTTTTGAAACGGTATCGTCGGACGTTACCGATAAGTCGAAAAGAGAGGCTATGTGGAGATATTTTGAGCATGCCTTTTGATTACGCTTCTCTTTTTGCATAGAATCGATACGGGTAATAAATCGCTCTTTTTTTGTATTCTCTTTCTTTTCATCTTGGTTTTTATCAATTTCCTGTTGTAGGGGAAGTCTTCGAGTATAGTTCTGAAGAGCTTCTTCATTCTGAATGTCTTCAAAAATTTGTTTTTGGACACGTTTTGTAAATAGAATGAGTTGCTTATTCCAGATGAGATCCATTGATCTTGCTGTATAGCTCCAGGTCATTATTGAAGCTATAATCAAAAGTGAAAAAAGAGAAAGAAGGTAGGGCATCAACGCTCCAAAACTATAGGTTGCGATGACGAGGGAAGTATGAAGGTTAGGGGGTATGTTCCCAAATTGCCATATTTGATCTGAAGGGATACAGCTAGGGGGAGCTGTTTCATTTCATGCGACCAGTAGTTTACCCAAGTCCCAGGCTCTTTAAGATCACTAGGGGTTGCATTCTGGGAATAGTATCCGTCTTGCTGAGTTGGGGTTAAGAATTTCCATGAAAGGGACTCAACGTTTTCTAAAAGAATGCAAGATCTTTGCCGAGTTTCATCAAAAGCTTCACTTTCAGGATCTGGCCACATGGTCATTATAAATTTTTTATTAGAGTCTCTCCACAGAGATATGAGAACTGTGTTTGAATAGTTTGGATCTGGATCTACTTCATTGGTGCAGGTAAATATAAGCTTTTGGTTGTCAGTATCATTTGTGGTAAAGAAAAAGCCTGTAGAGGTGATCTGTGCTGATTCAAGAAAACGCTGCAAGATAACCTGGCAATCTTGGAGATGCTCTATTTCTCGTCTCCTTGTCTCAACTTTGGACGAGGCTGCCTGTGAGCTCCGAATCCAGAAAAATAAGCTCGAGATGATGAGAGCAAAAAGAATACTTCCGATCAATACCTCAAGTATTGAAAATGACCTCATTCGGTTGCGAATAAATCTTTGTGCTGTATAACGGATCATCTTTTTCTCACTAAGCAAAGTATGAGAGATGAGTACATTGAGGAGCTTGAGGTTTCGAGGGTGTCTAATGACAAGGATACAAGAGCGACTTTTGGCGGGCTTGACGTGTCTTTATTGATCAAATCAAATTCAACTAGAATTGGTTCGCCTTGGAAAGGGGGAGAAGGGGCGATAGTTATTTGTGCATTTTCTGGTAACTTATCGATTTCAAATTGACCAGAGACTACTTTTCCCAAAGCCTCTGCCATAGCTAAATCATTTTGAAGAGATCTTTCAAAGTTCTGAATATCCGCTTGCATATGGCGTAGTTGCATATTTGGCGCTTGAGCTAATGGAACTAAAACCATACCTGCAATTACTAAGGACAGCATCACCTCAAGAAGTGAAAAAGATCGTTTGCGTTGTTCTGCTTGTTTTATAAATGGTTTTTTAAAGCGCATGCATAGTGCGTTGATGAGGCTCTGGACGCGAGAAGTGGGTGTTTTTAAGCTTAAAATCATTATTTTCCCTTTAACGATCGTGCTTTGATGACCTCATCAGGAACGGTTGTAGTACTAAAATAGGATTGAGGATTAGAAAATGTGGTGCGAATTTCAGCACCGCTTTTAAGCCGTATTGCTAAAGACATTTCAATAGCTTGAGCGTAAAAATTTGGCAAGATATTGACAAGGGAATGCGTGCCTTGGGCGTTCTCAAAAAATGCGACTGACGTGGAAAGCGGGAGGATCCAAGGTTTCTCAAACCTATGTTTTATACTGCTATTGGGGAGTCCAGTTACAATCATCGAGATAACTTGGTTCCCCTCGTGTTCCGTCGTGAAGATCGTTATCTCATTATTCAAAGTCATACTTAATAGATATGCGCTTTTTAAAAAGCGCTCAGACTGCCATTGGAGCCTGAGCATTTCATAGTGGGCGTTTGCTTTTTTTGTTGAAAAAATGATAGCTCCTGACATAATCCCGACGAGGATTAAAACAAGAAGAATTTCAAGGAGTGTGATAGCTCTCTTACTCGTTGAAAACGTATTGATAACGATCATTTTTTCTTATTTGAATATTTGGTGAATTCTTCGGAAGTTACTTTGATATCAAGGTTGCCTGAGTCGCTTTTTTGAACATCAACCTGGAAAGGCTTTCCCCATCCATCGTTCATGTAGTCTTTCGGATTCTTTACAAGAGGGGAGCTTTGAACGATTCCTTGCCAGTCACCTGGTTGATACGATTGTGTCCTATCCGGATGTTCTGCAAAATAAATGGCCAAGATAGTTTCGATCCGGCTCATGGTCTCTTTTGTCTTGAAAGCTTTTCCTTCATTCAAACTCTCACGGTAGTTGTAGGCGATAGCGCCCGTAATCGTTGCAATCAAAATCATAACAATAATCATTTCGATCAGCGTGATTGCACGTTTTATTCTCTTTTCCATGGAGTGCCTCTTCTTAACGTATGTATTTGGCATAAACTTCAAATATTATACTTGATTTCAGACTTTAGGCTACATGTTCAAATTACAAAAGCAATCCTTTTTTTGAGAATTTGCTTAAAATCTCTCTTCTTGAAAATACAAAGGCCTATCCTTATTAGGATAGGCCTTTTATGCCGAAAGTGATAAACCTAGACAATCTATTGAATTGTAAGGCCTAAGCTTGCATTTCCGGTAACAGTGTTGATAAGAGTAAGGCCAGTGGCGGTACTTGAAAGAACCACAAGCACACGAGTCTGGGCTGTAACAGGTATACTCAAGCCTGTTGTTAAGCCATTGCTCGTAGACCCTATGGCTATTATTCCTGTAAGGGCAGGAGATAATGTTACCGTAGCTCCTGGCACCGGAACAAATATGTTATCGGGTGTTGTCGAGGTATATACCTGAGCTTGTATAGTTATTGTTGTTCCAACAAGAGATAAAGCTGCCGTTGTGCTAAAGTATGCTGAGATATCTGTTATAGTCCCATCTCGTGGCATAGAGAAGGCATAGCTGCCTAAAGTCGTATCATCTATTGTTCCAAGCGAAAGGGAAATACCTGTTAGAGAATTTCCAAACCCGACAGCCGAGCCAGTCCCAGCTAATCCCCCAACAATTGTGGTCATGTTAATTGGAGTCCCTGAAGCAAATGGAATAATTGCCCCACTGCCTGCTGCTCCAGTAGCGCCTGTAGGGCCAGTTAACCCTGTTGGCCCAGTAAAACCTGTAGGACCCGTTGGTCCAGTAGCGCCTGTAGGGCCAGTTAGTCCTGTTGGTCCTTGAATTCCTGTATCTCCAATAGCTCCTGTAGGGCCAGTTGGGCCAGTAGGACCTGTTGGTCCGGTAGAGCCTGTGGGGCCTGTAGGCCCGTTGGATCCTGGTATACCTTGGTTCCCTTGAATTCCTTCATTCCCGGTAGCTCCAGTTGGTCCTTGAATCCCTTGACTTCCAGTAGCTCCGATTGGGCCTGGAGATCCCTGGCTTCCAGTGGCTCCAGTTGGTCCTGTATCTCCAGTAAAACCGCGTGGACCGCGACGTCCTCTGGGACCCCTATGATGGTGAGCTTTAGGCATTAATCCATCATGATTTTGAAGTTCCTCAGGAGTGATTTCTTGAGTAGAAAAAGGTATCTCGGAGGCTTCATTATTTGCTCCGGCATACATGCTTGCTGCGCATGTCATGACATAGATGATGGACAGTTTAGCAAAAGACTTAAAGCGCATACTATCTCCGAAAAAAAATTAGAAACCTAGATCAAATACTGATCTTGTGCAGCATGGGTTGCTGATTCTGCAAATTGACAAAATTTCAATTAAAATAAAAACATTTTTTATAGAGATAGTGATAGTTTGGAATAGATAAATAGATTTACTTTTGACAAGCGCAGAATATTAATAAAAGTATTTCTTGCAAGCCTTCATTTTTGATTCAGGAATAAATCAATTTTTTCGATTAAATGAGTTACATTCCCATATCAAAGCTTGAGCCAAAATCAGAAAGAGGGAGCAAAATCGCCAGAAGAGTTGATCCGACGAGCATGCCCATTATGAGGAGGAGTGCTGGCTGGATGAATGAAAGTGTTCGTTGAAGAAGCCGTTCGGACTCATCCTCATACATTTTACCTACCTCATCGAGGATTGGATCAAGTCTTCCTGTTTCTTCGCCGATGCGGAACATTCTTGAAAATAAAGGGGGAATGTTCTTGATTTGTGAGACTTCGAAGCTAAATCGGCTTCCCTCTATCATCTTATCGCGAGCATGGCCTATCGATTCTTCTAATGATTTGTTGTAAAGTGCCTCTTTAGATAATTCAATTGCTTGAGAAAGAGGGATCCCTCCATTAAGAAGCATAGAAAGAGTAGTGGCAAATCGCCCAAGGCTTGAAAAAACGAGATACCTCCCAATAAGAGGCCATTTCATAAGCTGAGTTTCAATTCGTTTGATACCGCCTCGTTTAAGCCAAAGAGCAGTAAGTAGGCCGCATGTGGTCGCTGCAATTAAAACGAAGAACCAATAAGTTGTGAAAAAATGGCTTAAAGCAACGATGAACGCTGTGAATGCAGGTAATTGTTTGCCTTCAAAGAGGCCTTCAAGCGCTGGAACGACGAACCCCATCAAGACGGAAAAGGCTATAACAAGAAGAACAGATAGTATTACAGGGTAGATCAATGTTGAAACAAGCTGTTTCCGCATAACCATTCTTTTTTGGTAGAATTTTGAGAGCTTTTCCAAACATGGGCCTAAAGCTCCAGCTGATTCGCCAGCAGTGACGACAGCTCGAAACAGAGGTGGAAAATTTTCAGGAAACTCAGATAATGCTTTACTAAAGTTTTGGCCTCTTCGGATACGGTCTGATATAGCTTCAATAATCCCGTGATATTTTTCTCCTCGAGCTTGTTCTTCCAAAGCAACTAAGCTTTCATGAAGGGGAACTTGAGCTTGGATAAGTTGAGCGAGTTGGCTTGTAAAAAGGACAAGGGCATCAAAATTAAAATTCGAGCCAGAGGGTTTTGTTTTGACGCTTGCTTCTTCAATATTAAGGAGTAGAAGTCCTTGAGCTTTGATTTTTTCTTTAGCTTCGCCAAACGAATGGGCATCTATCATCCCTTTAGATTTTTTCCCTTGGGGAGATATAGCTTTATAGAGATAGGTTGCCATAAGGGATAAAATCCTTTGTCCGTACTATTAACTTTCGTCAGCCCGGGTAACTCGCCAAATTTCTTGCTCGTTCGTAATGCCCTGTTTGACGAGCTCCATTCCATGATCTTTAAGTCGCATCATACCTTCACTGCTTGCAATTGATTGGATAGGTGATGCTTCCGGACTGATCATTATTTGTCGCTTAATTGCTTGACTCATACTCATGAGTTCATAGATGCCTCTTCGACCATAAAAGCCACTTCCTTGGCATTGAGGGCACTTTTGATTACCCTGAAAATTTTTATGCCCCTTGCATTGTGGACAAACAGTTCTCACAAGTCTTTGAGCAAGAACTCCAATTAAACAGGATGAAATCAGATAGGGCTCTACTCCCATATCGACAAGACGTGTGACCGCGGATGGTGCATCATTTGTGTGAAGCGTGGAAAGAACGAGGTGGCCTGTGAGTGCTGATTGAATCGCGATTTCAGCTGTCTCTTTATCACGAATCTCTCCAATCATGATAATGTCAGGATCCTGGCGTAGGATATGACGTAATCCCGAAGCGAAGGTCAGCCCGATTTTAGGATGAACACCCATTTGAGAGATGCCTTTTAATCGGTATTCCACAGGGTCTTCAACGGTCATGATGTTGGTGTCTCGACTTGAAAGCTCAGAAAGGGCGCTATAGAGCGTGGTTGTTTTACCGCTTCCTGTAGGTCCTGTAACTAATACAATGCCCTCAGAAAATCCTATATGCCTTCTAAATTCATCCAAAATTGTTTCTGGCATTCCAATTTTATCAAGGCCTAAGACGATATTTCCTTTATCAAGGATGCGAAGTACAAGCCGCTCCCCGTTAGCTATTGGGAGTGTGCTTACGCGGAAGTCAAATTTCTTAGCCCCCGTTCGCATTTTTATTCGGCCATCCTGAGGAAGTCTTCTTTCCGCAATGTCCATTTTCGACATAACTTTAAGTCGAGTAATGATAGGCATTTTCAATTCTTCAGGCGGCGAAATATGATCAAAGAGGACTCCATCGACTCGTAGTCGTACGAGTAATCCCTGCTCATGTGGTTCAAAGTGGATGTCAGAGGCCCCTTGGCGAATCGCCTCCGAAATTGTTAAGTTGACCAGGCGAACAGCCGGTGCTTGATCAGGGGTGTCTTCGAGCAGGTCGTATAGGTCACTTTCGTCCTCTAATCCGACTTCTTCTTCATTTTCAGTGGCTGCGTCAATGATCCTTGAGGCTTGAGATTGATCGTGCTGATACAGAGTATCTATAACTTCTATAATCGCTTCGCGAGGAGCATAGATAAGTTCAATTGGTTTCTTTACAAGTAGGCGAGCTTCTTCAATCCCATCAATTGACAGTGGATTATACGTTGCACATAAAAGAGTTCCATTCTCTTCAGAGAAAACCACTATCAGATGTTTCTTTACAAATGAATAGGGAAGAAGTGTGTGAGGAGGAGTTTTTTCGGCAATTTCTTTCAAGTTGTTGATATGGGGGATGCCGAGGGCTCGTGCATATTCTTCACTGGATGACTTGAAATGATCCTCGTCTTTTGTTGCTTCCTCTTTGCTTAAGGCTTTGTCACTCTCAGAATTTTTGGAAAAGGAGGAGCGAATCTTGTTGATTAGCTCCTCGAGTTGTTTTTTCAATTCCGTCCAGTATTCCATCAGAATATGCCTTATGAGATTTGGTCAGGGGTTTTAAAGAGCATTTCAAGACTTCTCTCAAACAAAGCACGCTTTTCTCGCTTCTGAGCATCGAGCACCTCTTTCATGAATTCTGGGGTGTCTCCAGGTCTCTTTGCAAGATCTGCTTTTCTTAATCGCTTCATTTCTTCACTGGCATCGGGAACAATGCGCGGCGTTATAAAGACAAACATTTCCGTACTATGCGATGTCAAGGCGGTTGTGCTGAAGAGCTTTCCAATTCCTGGAAGTTCCCCCAAGAATGGTATCGACTCTTGATCGCCATGCTCAGTTTTTCTTCGAAGACCGCCGATGATAACAGTTTCGCCGTCAGCAACTCGAACTTCGTTTTTCACATTTCTTCGAGTGACATCTGGGCGATCATGTTTACTTGGTTTGGTAGTATCAAAGATTATATCTGTGGACATAGTGATGAATTTTTGACCTTGCGGCTCATGTTCGTCATCATCGAGCTTTGAATGAATTGTTGGTGTGATTTGTATCGTTATCCCGTATTCAGCACGTGTATAGGAGTCTTTAACGCGCTCTTCAGTGAATTCAACCGCTCCAGTATTAATAGAAATCTGATCAACAACGGCAATTTTTGCTGGCGTTTGGTTGACAGTTGTAACACTTGGATTTGCGTTAATTTGGATGTTTTCCTGTGTCAAAAGGAATTGGAATACGAGATCAAAAGGCATTATGCTCGTCGGGCCTCGGGATATGATGTACTCAAAGAGTCCTTTACCAATTTCATGACCTCGATGATCTTCATTTTTATGATGTTTTTTGTGCTTGTGCTTGCCATGAAGCTTGTCGCGGTGAGCATCGTTCCAAATGATGCTATCTTTGTGCTTTTTAGATGCAGCTGATCCCATTCGAAGTAAATTCATCCCAAATGAGCTAGAATCTCCAATCCGCTTTTCAAAAAGCATAACATCAATTTGTACCATTTGTTTTGGCACATCGAGTTTACGCACAAGCTCTTTCAGTTTTGGGAGCACATAGTTTTCGACTACCATCACTATGGAGTTAGTCTTTGCATCGATGATAAAGTTTTCATGTAAATTTGCAGTCTTAGTTTTATCCATGGTGGCAGGTGCGATAAGTGGAGGGGCATTGACGACCGTAGCTGGAGATGGCTCTTGATTTCTAATTTTGGCATCAACCATTCCTACTCGTATGGATTGTTGCGGGCCACTTTTAGCAGGAGTTGTAAGACCGAGCAAACGGGTATATACCTGGCTAAGTACTTTTGCGAGATCCTCTGCTTCTGAGTTTTTGCATGCATACCAATAGATCGAACGTTCTTGAACATCGCCAATTGTTGCTTCGACATCCTCAATAATCTTAACTGCTTTGTCTATAAGTTCTTTGGTTCCAACTAAGAAGAGAGATTGGGATGGATGTTTGAGAACTACAACTTTGAACCCTTGAGATTGATCAGCTCCAAATGTTGGGGCTGCATGCTTTTCCGAACCTCCCATGTTCCCTGAAGAGTCCGATCTTCCCCCTTCTGTCTCAAATAAAGTTGAAAGCATTCTAGCCATTTCTTCTGAATTGGCTTTTTGGAGTGAAATAAGTCTCCAGGTATTGGCCATTTTTGGCCCTGAAATAAAGCTCGCGATTTTAAGTAGCTCAGTAAGTTCGCGAACAAGGCCAATCATCAAGATTGATCCACCCGTTTGTTGTATGGTGACCTGTTCTAGAGGCGCAAACTTATCAAGAAATTGTGTAATCCTTCGGACATCGCTTGGCTCCGGAGTTAATACAAAGGCAACTTTTGAATCTTCAGGGAGCAAGGCGATCTCATCCTTTGAGTCGGTAATCGAGAATATGCCCGAATTATTCAACCGGATAAACGTCAGCTGCTTGAGGAAAGGCGATACCTGTTTAATTCCTATTCCATAACCCGCTAGGACAAGTTCAAGCATTTCGCCCCAAAGAGCCTTTGGAATAGCCATTTGAGAGGAAACATGAATTTTTAAACTGCCAATTTCAGGAGGAATTACATAAACACAGTCATGGGCGCCGTAGTCGATGACAAGCTGTGCTACAGTCGCATCTGGCTGATGCCAAAGAGCATCAATGTCTTGTGGATTTGCACCCTCAGATAAGTCTTTCCATTTGTCCTCAAGATTCAATATTTCTGTCTGTAAGGCATTTATACGTAAAATCTCTTCCTGCGTAGCCTGATTGATAAGCTCTTGGGAAGCCTTAGCTTCAAGCAGTTCATTTATGCGAGCTCCTGCAGATGAATAACAGGCAAAGAGCTCTTCACGCTTCTTTGTGAGAGCGTTATTTATTTCTACAAGAGTTCCTTGAGAGTCTATGTGCGTGCCTTTAGTTTCACTGAGCAGTGATCTTTTCTTTGTTAAAGAGACGCCAGAAAGATTGCCTGTTTGAGGGAATAGGCAGCAGATTGTCAGCGAGGCGTACAGTAAAGATCGCTTTGGTGAAAGTAGCTTTAAGAACATATGTGTGCTCTTCGTTTTATTCATCGACTTCGTATTAAGGGGCTTCTACAGTTATACAAATTTGTCATGGATCCCATTGAGGTCCTTTATTCTAAATCCTCTGTGTCTACATCATCTTCACTATCATCATCTGAGTCATCCAAATCCTCATCATCGTCATCATCCTCTTCGATAAGCTGGTTTGGTTTCCCAATATTTTTTTGATCATCTTTCTGAGCAGAACGATATAGAGGCAAGGAAAATTCTTGCCAAATAGATCTGCTTGGGTCAATTAAAATTCCAGTGAGGCACTGTTCGTTTCGAACTTTTTTGATTCCATCAAGGGCTAATAGAGTTCCGCGAAGAGCGCCGGAGACATAAAGGTCTAGCTGTTCATGATTTAAGATAGGAAGTATACCATCTTTAGTTTGTAATATCCATTCATCAGATGAAATTAAAGTTCTTTTACCTTGCAATTCTGCAATTAAACGAGTTCTAGATCGTGCTCCTAATAATTTAATCGGAAAATTTGGGTTAATCGGTGGAGCATGTGATTTGCCAATTCCAATATCAATTTGAGTTTGGCCTGAGCTATCCCAAAGATTAAAGTGCAGTTGATTGTCTTCTTTTCTTGCAAACATAAGGAGAGGTTTATTCAGTGAGTCCGGTCCTGGCTGTATAGGCGTAAACCGACCGTTATCAAAGATAAAACAATCTCCTACAGATGTCCAAAGTACATATCCTTCGCCCTCAGGACCGAAGAAAATTAACTCCTTATCCATTTTTTCTGGATCTTCTTCTAAGACCTTATAGAGTGCATCTTGTCCGTACCAGATGGCTCCCATTTTCTGAAATAAAGTATTGTCTATCCGATAAGGTCCGATTTCAAAGACAAGTTGGGATTGTTCATTTTGAGGTAATGGTGACAGTGCAAGTTTGAAACTAACTATATCGGCCGGCGCATGAATAACTTCTCCGCTAGGGCTTTTCAAAAAGACTTTAATCTGAGCCTCTCTGCCTTGAGGAGTAACTTCAATCCATAAGGGAGAGTTATCCGATATATCAGCAACAGACCAGCGACCAGCATTGTTCTGAACATGAAATTTTAAAAATATTTTTTCATTCGGAGGTGATGTAAAACTTTTATTTTGACCTCGAAATCCAAGTCGGACAAATCCTGAATTGGGATCGGCATCTGGTCGGCAGTTGGATCCGTAATAAATGAGCTGAGATCTTAGATCAGGGATCCGGATATCAAGTGCGAGTTCTTTAAGATGAAAAAAGGGAGAGTGAACCGCTTCGACAAAACTTTGTTGAGTCTTTTGATCCGGTATTTTTTCGCTTTTTTTTGTAGCTTGCGGCGGAGATGGAACGAATTCAGGTGTGAAAAAGCTAAGACTTGCATAGGCCACGACCATACACAAGGCGATGATGATGAATGCAAGGTTGATTCGCCGCATTACTTCCCGAGTAATCTTCATGAAAAAGCCTTCTTTACATTCGATTTAAAAAAAGTGTATCAAAGCATAGGTAATCAAGTGGAGATCAATTATGACAAATCCAACAAATAGTGATCCTCGTGAGTCAAAAGAAAATATAGAAAAATTGAATGAAGCAACAGAAAAAGTTACGCCAACACTGATTGGCGGTGCAATTGACGTAGTCAAAAACAATATGGGCGATACCATTGCCTACGCTATATTAATTGGTGGACTTCTTCTTTCATTTTTCCATCCATTTTTTGGTGGAATGCCTGTTGGGTTCGTGATGGGGCTTTATTTTTCAAAAAAAGTATTCCTTATGACGGCCGAATTCCGAGAATATATTTCTCATGAGGGGATTTTTAGAGGATTTATTATTGTTGCATCTATTGCGGCACTAGCAATATCTGCTCCTGGTTTATGCTTAGGGTTATTTATTGGGGCAATGGCGCGGCCGCTTTTCGGTAAAAGTCTTTCTCCAAGTGAATAACTTGTGCTACGTAAAATCAAAATGGATATCTGATCTTTTGCGTAACATGGGCGAATAAGAATATATAGATCAATTGTGCGTTCGTCTTTTCAATAGCGGTTCAAATTTGATATAATTGTGAACCGCTTTATATTTTTACAGTACGATCATGTCTCGTTATTCTGAGTCGCTCATTCATTGGTTCATGCATGTCAAACGGTCTCTTCCTTGGAGAGATAACCCAACGCCTTATTCTGTGTTAGTATCAGAGGTTATGCTTCAGCAGACGCAGGCTGATAGGGTTATTGGCTATTTTAACCGATGGATGAATCGATTTCCAAATATAGTCGCTTTGGCCGAAGCTGAAATTGAAGAGGTGATGAAGCTTTGGGAGGGCTTGGGGTACTATTCTCGGGCACGCGCACTGCATAAAGCTGCACAATACATTGTAAATGAGCTTTCAGGGAAAATTCCAGACTCTAAAGATGAACTGTTGAAAATTCCCGGCGTAGGCCCCTATACTTCGGGTGCAATTCTCTCTTTCGCTTTCAAGAAAAAGGCTGTAGCTCTAGATGCTAACGTTTTTCGAGTGATTTCTCGTTTTCATATGTATCCAAAAAGGCTTGAAGAGACGAAAGCTCGTGAAGAACTCGAGAATTTGACTTTCGATTTTTTGCCGGACAATAGCTCTGAGATAGTCATGGAGTCTCTTATTGAACTTGGAGCCCTTATCTGCACGAAAATTCCTAAATGTGCTCTATGTCCGCTGCAAGGTAATTGTGCATCCTATAAAAATGACCTTGTTGATAAGTTTCCTATAAAGAAAGAACCTCTTAAACGCATAGACCTTTATCGTATTGTCTTCATTCTTCGTGATAAGCAGGAAGTGTACATTATCAAACGACCTCAGGGCGTGATTATGTCAGGGCTTCATGAGTTCCCCTACATTGAGATTCCATTTAAAACATCTGAAGAGGAAATGAAGGCGTCTATATACGAGCAATTTCCTTCAGCAAATATTATTGCTTCCCTTCCAATGCTGCAGCACTCATTTACACGATATAGAGCTTTTCTTTTCCCTTTCCTTATCGAATCCAGTGAAATAAATGAAATAACGTCCACACAGGGCGGGTTTTGGAAGAACCTTTCCGATGTAGGCGAAATGAGCTTTTCATCGGGTCATAAAAGGATTTTAGATATTCTTAAAAACCGGCAGCAATTGAAATAGACCACCCACTGAATATTCTTGAGGCATGATGTGTTCTTTGAGCTATAGGTATTAAATAAGAAATAGACCAAGAAAGTCCTTTTTGGCTCCATCTTAAGCCCGGTGATAAGATGGCTGTTGTAGAATCTGAATGCCTTGTCTTCCATTTTTGGAAGCAGAGCTCAACTCCTCCAAATAGAACCGAATAATATGAATGCTGAGGAAGAATGTAAGGGTATATTTTCTCAAGAAAAAATACTTTTAAAGTCGATATTTGTTGATTATGACGCAACGAGAGTATTGCTTGAGCCCCATATTCGTTTGTAATTCTTTGCTGTTTGAGTAATAGCGACATAAGGAGGCTTGAATTTTGTATACCCATTTCAAATTGACCAAATTCTAGTTTGCCTTGGGTAGTTCTTGTCCATATGCGTTCTTGCCAGGTGAGCCAGAGGCTATTCTTTGATCCTATTTTACCGATCGTAGCGTTAATTGCAGAAGATGGTCTGATTCCTATTCCTTGAGTATAGAGAAGACCATATTTCGTGTTTTTTTGATTGAGCATAAACGTTTCAATACGCAAGGGTTTTTGCTCATGAACTAATACAAAATTTCGATCTGGCTCGTAAAAATACTGAGCAGAAAGGGATGACGATACGAGAAGGGATGTTATGAATACCCATAGCACCCAGGTAGGGTTATATTCGTTAAGGGAGAATGCTGACATTATTTAAAACTAACTCGCCATCTGTTTTTTCGACAGAGCCCTTAATATGAACGGGATTTGTTTGTTTGAGAAGTTCTTCTTCGAAAAGTGGAGCAATAAGAAATGTTGTCATATCTGGTGTTGAGTGGAGGTACACACGAGTGTCTTTTTTCTCGATTGATCCTGAAACATCAATATTGATGCTTTTTAGCTGGAACTGAGCATCTTTAAATTTAGAAACAAAACCATCCGGGGTAAAGGGAGTTCTAATATCCCACGTTACCAATACAACTCCCTCTTGTAGCCAAACCTCCACATTTTTCACTCCTGAAACACTTCTTACAAGTTCATCTACACCTGTGATGCAATAAGGGCATGCTAGACCGTCTACCTTGAGAAGAACTTGATTAATCATTGCATGGAGGGAATGATTTAAGGAGTATATGAGGCCGCATGCAACTATAAAATTGCGTATCATCTATTTCCTATCGATGAGCTTAATGTACTTATATAGTGCGCAATTTGCATTGTATAGGGAAATTTCAAACCCTTCTCTGCCGTAAAATATGCCCTTTTTAAGAATATAGCTTCGAAAAAAAGCAAAGAGGCCATGAAGAAGTGCTTTTGAACAAGAACTCTTCTTGCCTCGATTTTGATCGGCAAAAAGCGTCGTATAGGTCTGCATTTTCGTTAAAAACTGTTCAACTGATGAATAGGGGATATGATCTAAGGGCTTGTGTAATTTATGAACACTGAGGCCCTCGCATAACACTTTTTCATGAACAAAATCATCAGAAAATCTTGTTTTAGTTCTATTATATAGCCGGACAACTCTGTCTGGATACCAGCCACAGGCTTTTATCTCTTTTCCACGGTAAAAATTACGTCGAGAAACTGAATAAACTGTTTGAGGATCCAATTTGAGGGCATAAATTTCATTCATCAATTCAGGAGTTGCAAATTCATCGCTGTCAATAGAAAGTATCCAATCATGTTTTGCTACGGATGTGGCGTAGTTGTGAGTCGGGCCAAACCCAATAAAATCTGTTCTATAAAGGGAAACATTTGGAAACGATTGGGCTATTTGACATGTGTTATCTGTTGACCCTGTATCGACAATTACAATTTCGGGAATTCGCTCAAGAGAAGCAAGAGTACGCCACAGGTATTTTGATGAATTTTTTGTTAATATCGTTGCGCTGATCACGAAGTTTTATTTTCCTCCTATTAGCCTATATTGAGGTCATCAAGTGCTTTTAATATCCGATGAACATGTCCTTCGACGTTAACAGGTTGTTCAATCCAACGCACAATTCCTTTATCATCTATAATGAAGGTCGTTCTTTCCAAACTTTCTGTTCCATCGAGTTTTTTCTTGAGTACTCCGAATGCTTTACAGAGTGTTTTATCTGTGTCGGGGATGAGAGAGAAATTGAGTGAATATTTGTCGGCAAACTTTCTATGAGAGACGGCATCATCTGGTGAAATGCCAAGCACAACTATGCCTTTGGCATCCAAAGAGATGATATTGTCGCGAAAGTCGCAAGCCTCTTTAGTGCATCCAGGAGTGTCATCTTTTGGATAAAAATAAATTACACACGCTGAGCCTAGAAGATCCTCTGTGGAAATAATATTTCCTGATTCATCTTCTTTTTCAAATTGAGGAACATTATTTCCGAGGACGAGTTTCATATATAACTCCTAAATTTTGATTAAAGTAGTGTGCAAGAATATGCTCGGATGGTTGTAGGTTGTATTTTCGCAAATTCTAGCTCTAGTATCTGATTCTATATAGCTACTTCTATAGTTGTTCATGGATTTTTGCGAGCTTGATGTCAAGATCGGTGGGGAGGCGAATGGTGAATATCGATCCGCTTCCAAGTTTTGATTCAACAGCAATCGTTCCCAAATGTTTATGCACAACTGTTTCTACGATTGAAAGGCCAAGGCCTGAACCGCCTAATTTTTTCGAATGAGCTTCGTTAACAGTGTAAAATCTTTGGAATATGTTTTCTAAGTCTGCTTCAGGGATTCCAATTCCTTGATCTATAACGCTTATTTCTATGGCATCTTGGGTTCGTTTCAGAAGGATCGTGATTGGCGTTAACGACCCTGCATATTTGGCAGCGTTATCAAGAAGATTGTTTATTGCAGTCTCTATAAGATGGGGATCGCATGTCAGTTCATATTCATCTTGCGCATTTTCACAAGTAATAATGCAGTCGATTTGCGGGTAAACTGAAATGAGGGTGTTAATACAGGTTTGAGCAAGTTCTTTTAAGGAAATCCGGGCAAGCCGAGAGAGCGGAAGGTTTTCAATGTCAGCGAGTGTTAAGAGGTTGAGAATGATTCTGGTCATTCTCTGACTATTTTTCACGATTTTAGTAGTTATTTCATCGACAGTGGATCGAGGTAGATCCGGGTTTTCTTGAAGCGTTTCTGCAAAGCCTCGAATTATTGTAATGGGGGTTTTCAGTTCATGAGAGGCATTTGCAATGAAATCCTTTCTCATCTGAAGAAGTCTGTAGTGTACCGACCTATCTTGAAGAACTAGGATTACTCCATGTCTTTTGTTGAACCGTTCTTTTAATGTTCCGGATGATCTTGGCGATGTAATTAAGCTCAAAAAAAGATGCCCTAGCTGTGGATTTTGCATCTCTATTTCATCGCAGACGACTTTTCCTTCCAAAGAGCATAGCTCAATGGCTCTCAAGCATCTTTGGGGTAGAGTTTTGGGCAAAGGCTTTCCCACAATCGATCGATTCACGCCGAGAAGCTCAAGAGCGTGAGAGTTTGCATATGAAATGGTTCCTTGCTCATCAATAGCAATAACCCCCTCAGCCAAAGACTCTAAAATGGCCTCTCGTTCATTTCGCTCTCCCGTAACGGTATTTATCTCCTTCCGGATTCTTTCAGAAAGTGAATTAAGCGTTTTAGCTAAAATTGTGAATTCATCTTGAGGTGCCGTTTTTAGAATAATATTTGGAAGTGATGAGAGATCTTCTCCTTCACTGTATGGCCTAATTGCTCGAATAATTTCCCTAATAGGGCTTGAAAGATGGTTGAGAACAAGTGCTGTCATAATGGAAAAGAGAGTGAGCACAATCGAGCAGACAAAAATAAAGCCTATCTCAAAGTCATGCTGTAGATCTCGGATGTAGTGATAAGGAAATGCAAGGCGGAGAACATATTTTTTCCCATGAGCCGTGAATACCTTGGCGACATAGATAAGTCTTTGCCCCAATAGATAAGAATATCCCTCAGCATATCCTGTTCCTGTTTCAAATGCCTCTTCCACTTCAGGGTGTGTAACAAATTGGAGAGGAAAGAAGAGTGGGCCAATAAGTCTTTTTGTGTGAGAGTCGTAGAGGAGCCGTCTTTCACTGTCTAGGATGCTCATTCGGTAGAAAAGCTGATGTTTTTGCTCTTTGAGAATCCTGAGTAAGTCTTCAACATCATTGGCTTCCTGGAGTTTGTCTATTACTTCGTTTGCTCGATCGCTCATCGAACGAAAGACAATTTGCTGTACAGAGTTTCGAACAAAAGGAAACAGCAAGGAGAGAAAGAGAAGGAGAAGGATAAAGTAGCTAACGAAAATTTTTTGCCGAAATGTTTTCATAGGTACATATAGTAGTGGTCTTATATCCAAACTATACAGTATTAGCACTCAGTCTTAAACCGAGAAGTTATCGATATAGAGATGGTTTCTCACTTTCGGAGATCAATGAATTTTGCGTCAGTGAGACTCAAAATAAATTGGTCCGTGTTTTTCGTAAGATGAATTAGAAAAAAAAGAAGGAACAAAATGTGAGTCTTGATGGATTTGAACCATCGACCCCCTCATTAAAAGTGAGGTGCTCTAACCGCTGAGCTAAAGACTCACGAAAGAGAAATATGACCCCAAGGGGATTCGAACCCCTGTTATCGGAATGAAAATCCGGTGTCCTAGACCAGGCTAGACGATGGGGCCATGAATTGCAACTTCTTTGGTTGAAGAAGTTACGCCTCTATCGGCCAATTTCGGTCGCTTTAGGCCTGAGATTTTTACTCGGACTTGATTTGCGTTTACCGAAAAGTGACTACACTATACTGACCAATTCGCATTTTGCACAAGTCAATTATGCATTTTTAGTTAGATGAGAATGTATAGTCTCAGAAATCTCTTTTTAAAGGTACTTTACAGAGGGGTTGTGTATGTGATCATGTAGAAAAAATACCCGGAAAAACATAATTTGTTGATTCAAGATTTTGTGTTTTTCTAAATTTATGGAGGCGACAGTCTATTGCTAGTACAGCGCGTCGCCTCCACAGAAATTTTAGATCGTCATGATCTCTTTTTCTTTCGCATGAGCTAGATCTTCAGCATCTTTACACGATTTGTCAGTCGCTTCTTGAATTTGTTTTTCTAGTCGCTTCACGTCATCCTCAGGAATTTCTCCTTTGGCTTTTTTAAGAGCATCATTATGAGTTTGGCGAGCTTTGCGAATAGCAACCTTGCATGTTTCAAGCTCTCTTTTTACCTGTTCTGCGAGGTCCTTACGCCGAGCGCCATCAAGTTCAGGGAAATGAACTCGAACAGCTTTCCCTTCAAGAACCGCCCTTACGCCGAGATTTGCTTTAGCAATCCCACGCTCAATTGATTGAGCATTGCTTTGGTCAAATGGCATGATAAGAATTTGACGCGGTTCGGGGGTGGTAAAAGTTGCAAGATCCTTAAGTTTCATTTGAGAGCCGTAGACATCAACATTAACTCCTTCAAGTATTGTTGTGCTTGCTCTGCCGACTCGGAGACCCTTTAATTCCAGTTTAAAGTGATCCAGTGCTTGTTGCATGCTTTGCTTTGCATTTTGGAGAACATCAGCTCCCATGGGCAAATCTCCTTGCTTTATGATGTGTATACTATAGTACCAGACGAAATATCTTGTAGAGCTTCTAAAATAGAATCTTTTTCCCACAGTTTAAAAACAAATATAGGAATATCGTTATTCATGCAGAGAGCAATAGCTGTTGCATCCATTACATTTAACTTCATTTCGAGAACTTCAGCGCATGAGAGACGCGTATAACGCTGAACATTGGCTTTCTTGAATGGGTCTTCTGAAAAGATGCCAGAGACTTTCGTTGCTTTGACTAGAAGATCCGCTTCAATTTCCGAGGCTCTTAAAGCAGCCGCTGTATCTGTTGTGAAGAATGGATTTCCTGTCCCGCCAGAAAAAATCACAGGCATTTTATTCTTGAGATGCACTTTTGCTTTCTCTATCGAAATATCCGGAGCAATTGATCCACAAGGAATAGCGCTCATCAGTATTGCATGAACTCCGATTTGCTTTAGAGCTTCTTGCAAGGCTATGCCATTAATAACAGTTGCAAGCATTCCCATAAAGTCTGCGGATATGCGGCCAACGCCAAGTGCTTCTCCTTGCAGCCCTCGAAAAATATTTCCACCGCCCAAGACAATCCCTACTTCTATTCCATTCTCAAGGAGTTCTGCTATTGAATGTGCAAGCTTGAGTAATGTGGAGGAGGAGATATCGGAATGTTGATTTGGTGAGCTTTTTGGTGAACTTGCATGAGTCGCATTTTCCATGTCCTTGTCTAACTCTGTGCCTTTGAGCATTTCTCCTGAAACTTTAAGAAGGATGCGTTTTGGAAGCGACTTTATAGGCATATATGCAGCGTCACTTTTATTAAGCAAGTTAGGAATACAAATTCACGAATAACCGAAGATTGGATGAAAGAGGAGAAAAAATCCAGAGCTCAGATTCTCTAAGCTCTGGATATAAATGGACGAAGTACAGATTCAATTACAGATTGAAGCTCACATTACTGAGCGACAGCCCAACGCAAGAAAGAGATAACTTCTAGATCTTTGCCGCGAGCTTTTCCTTCATGCTTGACAAAGTCTTGAATGTTAACTGAATCATCACGGATGTACTTTTGTCGAGTAAGGCATGCTTGATCAAAGAAAGCATTGATTTTGCCGTCAACAATTTTGTCGATGATGTAAGCAGGCTTTCCTTGAACTTGTTCTTTCGCGATTTCTCGTTCCTTAACGAGTATTTCTTGAGGAACATGCTCTGGAGACACATACTCAGGAGCTGCTGCTGCTACATGCATAGCAATAGACTTTGCAAGCTCTTCTTCACCTGATCCCTTGAGGACTACAGCTGTCAAGATTTTGCCGCCCATATGGGAGTAGATTCCAATTGAAGTTCCTGGCTCTTTTTTGAGAGCTTGGATTCTTCGAACTTGAATGTTCTCGCCAATTGTCTGGATAACGAGAGATCGAAGTTGATCCATAGTGATATTTGGATCTTTCGAATAGGCTTTCTGCATAAACTCTTCGATCGAAGAGGTGTTGGAAAGAGCTACTTCTTCCACGATCTGTTGACAGAACTGCTTAAACCGTTCGTTTTGAGCAACGAAATCGGTTTCGGCATTGATTTCTGCAAGAGCAACATGAGTGTTTGTCTCTTTTGCAACAATAGCGCCTTCTTTTGTCTCTCGGCCTTGCTTTTTCACAGCTGAAGCCATGCCCGCTTTTCTCAAAATTTCGATCGCTTGATCCATGTGGCCTTTGGCTTCTTCAAGTGCTTCTTTGCACTTTGCCATGCCGACACCTGTTCGTTCTCGAAGCTCTTTGATCAACGCTGGGGTGATTGCAATTTCGCTTTGTGACATAGATTTTACTCCTAAAAGCTTAAAAAACGGGCCTATTCTTTACCTTTAAAGAGTTCGATGGCTGCTGCCATCTCTTCTCGGCCAGCCTTGAGCTCTTCAGAAGCTTCTTCAGTTCCTGATTCTTTGTCTTCAGTAAAATGGAGCTCGTTTTTCTTTTCAACAATCGCATCAGTGATAGCTTCAAGAATCAACTTAATGCTTCTTGCCGAATCATCGTTACATGGGATAACTAAATCGATTGGATCTGGATCTGTGTTGGTATCAACGAGAGCCATAACTGGAATTCCAAGCTTTCGAGCTTCTGCAACTGCAATGTCTTCAAGACCTGGATCAGTAACGATAACGAGGCCTGGTGGCTTTCTCATGCCACGAACACCTGAAAGGTTCTTTTCAAGTTTGACTTGATCTTTAGTAAGTAAAGAAAGCTCTTTCTTGGTAACGCCTTCGCCGCCTTGGGAGATCTTCTTCTCGATTCGATCAAGCTTCTTGACTGATTGTCGAATAGTTTGAAGGTTTGTCAGCATACCACCGAGCCATCTTTCGCAAACATAGAATTCGCCTGCGCGCTCTGCTTGTTCACGAACAAGAGCTTTAGCAGCTTTCTTTGTTCCGACGAAGAGAATCGATTTTTTAGCTTCAACTACGTCTTGAGCAAGCTTGCAGCCCATTTTAAGTTGCTGAAGTGTTTTTGCTAGGTCGATAATGTAGATGCCATTGCGCTCGCCGAAGATGTAAATCTTCATCTTTGGATTCCAGCGCTGCTTTTGGTGACCAAAATGTGCGCCTGCTTCTACGAGATCTTTAATTGTAACTTGTTGTGCCAAGCCTTGTCCCTTTCTTTCAAAGAGTTTGACGCGGCATCTTCCGGATACATTTTATAATATATTTAGGAAGATTTCGGTCTTGGTTAATATTTAATCCGGTATTCGCCAGATTTTCCTTAACAAAATAAGGAGTGGAAACAAGTCTATTGGCTTACCTTAATTATGAGCAAATAGGATCTTCGATAATGGTATAATTTAAATTATGAAATTTCTATTCCCCATAAACGTTTCATGTATTCGTCGTTATTTTTTAGTTCTGGATGAACGTATTAGATTGCTAATGTTGAGTTCGATGTTTTAGTTCTTTAACTGGATGAATTTGAAGTTTTGTAGGAAGCAAGAAAAATGATCAATGCTTGTGGATTGGAATTTACTCTCCAACAGAGGCAAAGACTTGCTTTTCAAGTAGGTGGTAGCATAAGAAGAAGATACAAGGCTCGCAGGACTAAAATAACCGAGGACTTAAAAAAGCCAGTCTTTTTATATAGCACTATCACCTTAAGTTGGCAGGACCACATGGTGATGATTACATGCAACTTGCATAATATCGTGGCCAAAAATCAGGATTGTTTTTCAACTCATCAGAGACATATTCGAGTATTTCCGTAGCATGTTCTGGATACATCGATATAAGGTCAATCATGAAGTCTATATTATTTTTTAGAATTGCAGGGGCATGAGATAAGAGCTTTGGGTCTACACTCACAGCATACTTCATAAATTCTGGGTCATTTTTCAGATTTGGATGAACGTAATAAATTGCTTTTGGATCATTTCGGATGGCAGCTTTGGCTATGACCGTATTTGCTCGAATTTGCTCAGATCCAAACCTTAAAGATCTTCCATTCTTTTGAACTAATTCTAGTATAAACTGTGGATCGGCTCTTTTTCCGCTACTTATCCAATCGATTTTCTCATTCCGATCTTTCAGTGTTTCTTCACCAATTGTCATAAATTTTTCAAATTGTTCTTGACTGACTTCTTGGATCTTATGTATCGAGCCGGAGGAGATTTCTTCATCGAGCTGAGTAGAATATTCAGTGATGAGTGATGCGGTTGTGTATAATTTGTACTTGGCATATTCCCCCTCATGATTTTTTACAGTGTTATGCACATATCTGCTAAAGGGGCTGTAAGCGCATCTGCCGATTGGGCCCTGATCATAATATGGTTTTTCGTTTCTTGAGGCTTCGGGTGATTCAAGGACCCCCAATTCGTTGTTAATGAGTTCCTCTAACAAGAAAGGAAGCTTATCTGGGCTTTCTTCACCATTCTCAAGATTATTTATACGGGATAATTTTGTGAAAAAATCTTTTGTGAGCTTTTCGGAATCCACGTTTTCAAATACTTTAGGGTAGAACTTTTTCGGATGCGTCGAGGTGCTCTGGTGACGATCTAGCCCAAAACCAGTATTGTATATTTGTAGCTTGAATTTTGAGGCTGAGGTTCTTGTTGCGACTAATAAAACAGCATGACCTTGCCCTGCTTCCTTAACATGATACCCTGCAGGAATAAGAATTGAGGCACCAATAGGTGTATTTTTTACAGACTCTTCGTTCGACTGAGCAAGCTCTTCTTTGATTCGAGCCTTTATTTGAGGATCAGCCGATTTACGCTGTACATCCTGTCCTAAGAAGCCTTTTTTTGATCGTTGTAGAGTTTCTAAGATCGGTTGAAATATATTTTGAACATTTTTCGGCTGCTGAGCTACATAGTCAGAAACTTTTTTTTCGATAATCAGGAATTGCTCTCCTTCGTAGCCTCCTGGATTCCTTTTTTCTAAACCTATACGTTCTTCTCGAGTCGTCTCTGCAAGAAGATTTTCTCGTTTTGTAGCCTCAAAGTAGATTCGCTTAATAAAGGCAGGGAGCGATTTTAGATCCTGCTTATATTTATCTTCTAAGGCAGTAATTTCGCTTTCAAGAAAATTCTGTTTTTTTGGTGGGAGTTTTTGTTTTTTTGTTTGTGGCTTTTCTATCTGATCAGAAGATCCGTCATCTGTCCCAGGAGAAATCGGGTTTTTTTTAACGCTCTCAACCTGAACGAGCTTTTTCTTCGATAGAGAACTTGGGGGAGGATTTTCTCCAGTAGAGATGATTTTTTTTTCTGAGGAATTTACATCTTGCTTGACAGAGCGGCCACGCCATATCTTTTTTTCTCCATTCCTTATGGAGGTTTGATTATCTAACGGGGTCTGAGGTTCTTTTGGTCTATCAATTGGTGTAGACATGGTGTTTTCTCACTTTTTTTTATTTTAAATTTTATTTTATATTGATCAAGTCAAGTTTGTTTATCGCTTATGACTTCCATAAATTGCAGATCTTTTTGAAGATGCGGGTGGACGTAGCGGTTTGGTTTGGATTATTGTGACGGCGCCAAAGGCCTTTTCTTTCAATGAACGGTGATTGCCTAACGGCTTTTGCGGCTTATCTGGCTCATCAATTCACGTTGGTATGACATTCCTCAGATTTTTGTTTATATTAAATATTTTTTTATTTCCACGAAATCAGAAATCAACATTAGACCTCTTTCGAAACTCAGTAGCTCAGCTCTAAATTATAAATCCCGGCGATCAGGTTGAATCGAAGAGCAAATCTTTTACGCCTATTTCGATAACGATCAGTTATGATCTTGAATCGCTTTAGAACGCCAATTACATTTTCATTAAACACTCTCTCTTTTGATAATATTCGGTTATTCCTTTTGTCGTCTTTTGTCAGGGGAGTCTTTTTACTTCTTTTCTTAGGCATTTGGGTTTTAGAGTGTATTTTTTGGAGCCCTTGATATCCTGAGTCTGTCAAAACTTTTATTTGTGAATGAATCTTTGTTTTTGACTCCTTAAATAGTCTGAAGTCATGTCTTTTCCCATTACAACACGCAGTGCAAATGATTCTTTTAGTCTTTTTATCGACGGCAATCTGCGTCTTTAAGGTATGTTTTTTCTTTTTTCCTGAGTAGTAACGCCTTTGTTTTTTTTAGGGCGTTCGATAGGTGTTTCGGTAGCATCAATTAGAATGATCTCATACTCGATATCGCTTTTTAGAAGCTCTTTGCGCCCTGGTAATGCAAATGCTGAATGCTTAATCAGTGTGTTTTCAACCCACTTTACCGCTTTAAAGGCAGCGCTTTCGCTTACTCCATAGCTCTGACTTATATGAAAATATGTCCTATACTCTCTCAGGTATTCCAAAACCATTAAGAGGATATCTTCAATGGTCAGTTTGTTTTTACGTCCACCTTTAGCTTTTTTTGCTTTATCGGCCCCTTGTAAAATCGATACCATTTTATCGAATGTGGGAAGCTTCACTCCTGTTAAACGACGAAACTGTGCGTCGTTCAGGACTGTTACCTTTTCAAATTTCATGTCATGTAGAGTTAGATTTGGAAGTTGTTAGTCTACTACAAATTGAGATAGAAATTCTAGTTTCGAAAGAGGTCTATTCGATATGTGATCTTTAAAATAGGGGTCTTTTTGAAGGTCGGGATGGACGTAATAGATTGCTTTTGGATTATTGTGAACGGCGGCCTTTGCGACGGTCATATTTTTTCTGATCTCTTCGGACCCAAATCGTAAAAAGAGGCCATTCTTTTGGACTTGATCGAGCATAAACTGTGGGTCGGCTCTTTTCGGACAGCTTATCCATTCAATTTTTTGTTTTCTATCTTCAAGTAGTTCTTCTCCAAGCACTTGAAGTTTTTCAAAAAGATTTTTGCTGAGAGTTTCAATTTTATCTATCGATTCAGAAGAAATTTCCTCGTTAAGCTGTTTGGTGTATTGGGTAATCAGCGTTGCTGTTGTATATAGTTTATATTCAGCATACACATCTTCATGGTCTTTGAGTGCGTTATGTACATACCTGCTCAATGGGCTATATGTGCATCTGGCGATCAGGCCTTGGTCTTGATATGGCTTTTCCTTTCTAGTCACTTCGGGATTTTCAACAACCCCGAGTTCTTTCTCAAGGGTCAGATATAGAATGTGTGGAAGGGTATCTGTGTTCACTTCGCCTTCTTCCAAATACATCAGGTGGGCTATCTTGGAGAAAAAATCCTTTGATAGCTTGCTGCTGTCAATTTCTTGGTATACCTTTGGGTAATATTTTTTTGGGACTGTTTCGCTACAAAGATGTAAAACCACACCATCACCGGTATTGTATACCTCAAGCTTAAAGCTTGTCTCCGATGTTCTTGTGAAGACCAAATGAACTATATGACCTCTTCCGCCTCCTCCAGCCTCATGTATGGAATATCCTGCAGGTATAAGAATAGACTGCCCAATAGGAACATTATGTATGGCCTGTTCGATAGAAAGCACAATTTGTTTTAGCAGATGAGCGTGTGCTTCGGGGGGATGATTTTTATATAAAAGATCGTAAGATAAGAAACATTTTTTTGATCGCTGTAGAGTATCCAATATGGGCTGGAAAATTTCGTGAAGCTTCTTTTGGAGCTCTTTCGGTTGTTGGTCGCAATAATCAGAAATTTTTTTTTCGGTGATAAGAAGTTGTAGCCCTGCACGGCTCCACCCTAAATCGAAGTCCAATTTGGTATACTCATCATGGCTTATAATCGAAATGAGGTGTTCATCTTTCGCTGCTTCGAAATAAACTCGTTTACTCAGAGAATGGAGCGTTTGTTGTTGTTCTTGATATTCAGATTCTAAAGCTACAACTTGGTGATCAAAAAAAATCTTTTGGTCAAGTTTTAGCTGCATTTCAGGATTTTGCATCTCTTTATGTTGTTGATGCTCTATAGAAGAAGCTCCTTCTTTCTGATCAGCGTCAAGCCTAAGTGCTTTTGTCCGTGTCTTTTTACTAGAATGATCTTCTCCCTCGACTATAAAGCTCGGTTCATCTTTTCTAGCGCGTTTGCGGTCGGCTCCTTTTTTTGATTGCGAGATCTTTTTATCTTCTAAAGTACTTGATGTTGGCGTTTCAAGTTCAGCAGAGAACTTTTTTTGATCGGCTTGAATTTGATTGGACTGAACCTGATTGGCTTGAACTTGCTTGGTTTGAACTTGCTTTTGAATATCCCGGCCATGCCATTTTTTCTTGCTTTTAAACGGATATTGATTGTCTAACGGCTTTTGGGGCTCATTTGGCGTATCAACTCTCGAAGACATAACAGTCCCTAATCTTTTTCTGAGGTTATACTGCTTTTTTTAATTAGGAAGTGTTTGCTCTTTCAAATCCTTTTATTTCAAGTTACCCGCATACGGAGCTCATCTTTCGAGAGCGGAGCATACTCAGCCTTTTGGCATACTTCGATGAATGGGCAGTTTTGGCATTTACCCCTTTCTTCTGTATAGGCGAATTTGAGAGGATCTTCTTGGTCTGTTTTATGGATATTAAGAAGTTTTTGTCCTTCCTGAACGATTTGTGACTCAAGCCTTTCAGCGATTTTTGGGTCGAGAGGCTCTGCCTGTTTATATCCAAATTTTTTATACCCAGTAGCGCCTTGGGCAAGATAAAATGGGGAAATGATTATTTTATCGAGCGGCTGGTTGAGGTGTCTTGTTGCGGCAAGTGCATATGCATAGAGCTGCTCAATGTTTTCTTTTCTTTCTCCGCCTGTCTTCCAATCAAAGATGATAAGAATATCTCCATCTCGGGTCGGCCAATACAGCATGAAGTCGATAACGACAATTGTTGGAATTGTTCCGCCTGTTAAGAACTCAATGTTTTTTTCGATACCTGACCATCGAGAATCTGGAGCTAAAATAAGCTGAGTGATTGCAGGAGAGTTTCTCCAGGAGGCAACCATTTGATGAATTTTCTCTTCATATATTTTAAGCTCATCATCCCCAGGAGGAGCTTTATTTCGTATCGATTCGTAATACCACTCAGCTAGGTTTGTAAATTTCTTCGGATGATCTTTCCATTTATGAGTTTGAGCTTCTTTAATGCCCTTTCTGAACCTTTGAATGGCTTCGGCTTGCAGTGTTTCTACGGAAGGAAGATTTTTATGACTATTTGTAAGGGATGTCTCTAAAGATTTATGGACGATAGATCCAACGTAGAGGGGTAGAGTTTGTATTTGCTTAAGTCGATACAAAAGGGCTGCTAAGGGATCGATAACTCGGTTTGGGTCAAAAGCATTTTTTGGCCACCCGTCCCAAGATCCATAATAGGAGTACCAGTATCTTTTCGGACATTCCTCATAGCAACTTTGTCGTGAAACTGACCAACGGAACTCATTTTGCAAGGGAGCTGTTTTTTTCATCTTTCTTTCGATTGCCACAAGGATGTTGAAATTGAATTAAAAAATATGGGAATGGCTCTAAAAGAGACAATGCAAATAGTTGTAAAATGTTTTATAGTGGCTGGCGACGTAAAAGAATTTTAGTGATCGCAATCTTGGGTTTGCCGAGAAAATCATTCGAATGTAGTCTTCTTTTACTTTCGTATTTCGTTAGGAGTATACATGTTTTCCTTTCTCAAGCGTCTTTTTGGAACGGCGCAAGAACGAATTCTCGGGCGCTATGCAAAAACTGTAGATCAGGTTAATGAATTTGAGAAAAGCTATGAAAAGCTTTCCTTAGATGAACTGAAAGGTAAAACAGATGAATTTCGCAAGAGGATTCAAGCCGGAGAATCTTTAGATTCTCTTTTGCCTGAGGCTTTTGCGGCTGTCAAAAATGCCTGCAGAAGGCTTATTGGAACTGAGGTTCACGTTTCAGGATACAATCAAAAATGGGATATGATTCCCTATGATGTTCAGATTTTAGGTGCCATAGCTTTGCATAACGGATCGATTGCTGAAATGCAAACTGGCGAAGGAAAAACACTTACCGGAACACTTCCTCTTTATTTGAATGCCTTGAGCGGAAAACCCGTTCACATCATCACCGTTAACGACTACCTCGCAGGGCGTGATTGTGACTGGCTTGGATCAATATTTAGACTTCTAGGTCTCACCACTGGCGTTCTCCGGCAAGACATGGATTCAAGCCAGAGAAAGGCTATCTACGCATGTGATATAGTCTATGGGACTGCTTCAGAATTTGGCTTTGATTACCTAAGAGATAACTCGATGGCGAGTCGAAAAGAGGATCAAGTTCAAAGGGGGCATTATTTTGCTCTTATAGATGAAGTTGACTCTATCTTGATTGATGAAGCTAGAACCCCGTTAATTATTTCAGGACCTTCAGCGGTTTCACGGCAGCTTTATGATGTTTTGCGCGACCCGGTAAATGCGCTTGTTAAAAAGCAAAAAGATGAATGCCAAAGACTTGCTTTAGAAGCTAAAAAAATCTTGGAACGTTTTTGGGAAAGGACGAATGAAAAGACGGATCTTTCAGAACGTGAAAAGGAAGCATGTCGCCTTTTATGGCTTGCAAGTAAGGGAACGCCGAGAAACAGAATTTTGAAAAAGTTCCTCGAAGAACCTGAGATCCGAGCGCAAGTCGATAAGTGGGATTTGTACTATTACAATGAACAAAATAAAGATGAAAAAGCGAAGCAGCTTGCATCTTTGTATATCACGATCGATGAAAAAGCAAATGAGTATGAGCTTACCGACAAGGGTATATACACCTGGGCTGAATGCGGTGGAAACGAAGATGATTTTATCATGCTTGATTTAGGGCATGAACTTTTACAAATTGATCATCAGTCAGATCTTTCAGATCAGGAAAAATTACAGAAGAAGCTTGCGATCCAAGAAGAAGACGCTCAAAGAAAAGAGCGTGCTCATAATTTACGCCAGCTTCTCAGGGCTCATCTTTTGATGGAGCGTGATGTTGACTATATCGTTCAAGATAATAAGATCATCATTATTGATGAAAATACCGGGCGTCCTCAGCCTGGCAGACGATTTTCAGATGGGCTGCATCAGGCTATTGAAGCAAAAGAGATGGTGCCAATTCAAAGAGAAACCCAAACATACGCGACGATTACACTTCAAAACTATTTCAGGCTTTATAAAAAACTTGCAGGAATGTCAGGAACTGCAATAACCGAAGCTCAAGAGTTGAAAGATATTTATAAACTTGAAGTTCTTCAAATACCAACGCATAAGAAATGTACCAGGAAAGATCTCAATGATGAGATGTACATGACGGAGCGTGAAAAATATGGGGCAATCCTCAATGAGGTAAAAAAAGCTCATAGTGAGGGACGTCCTGTATTGCTTGGGACTGAATCGGTAGAAGTTTCAGAAAAGCTTTCTCGTCTATTTCGTTTGAATAAGCTTGATCATGTTGTATTAAACGCAAAAAACCATACAAACGAAGCTGAAATTATTGCCAATGCGGGCAAGCGTAGTGCGATTACTATCGCAACAAATATGGCAGGTCGAGGGACGGACATCAAACTTGAGCCAGGCGTTGCAGATGTCGGAGGTCTTTATGTCGTCGGTTCTACAAGGCACCAGTCAAGAAGAATTGACCGGCAGCTTCGTGGACGATCAGGTCGTCAAGGCGATCCTGGGGCTTCTAAGTTTTTTATATCACTTGAAGACCCATTGATGAGGCTATTTGCTTCTCCTTCTCTGACAGCCTTGCTACAAAAATTTCGCCCCCCAGAAGGAGAGCCTATTTCGGCTTCAATCCTTAATAAATCGATTGAAACGGCTCAAAAACGTATTGAGCAGCGTAATTTTACAATGCGTAAGCATACGCTTGAATATGACGATGTCATGAATAAACAGCGGCAGGCGGTCTATTCCTTTAGAAATGATTTACTTCATTCTGAAGAGCCTTTGAAGATTGCAAGCGATATCATTGAAGAGCTTTCAACACAAGGAGCGCAGCGCTATTTTGTTAAAAAGAGCGGTAGCGGACCTTGGAATCCTGAGGGCTTTCGTCAATTTATAGCCGAGTGTGCTCCTATAAGCTTTGAAGATGAAGAGATTCTTAATGAACGTCTTGAGACATCTGATTTTGCAAATAGTGCAAAGAGAAAAATTCAAGAGAGCTTCAGAAAGAAGATCGAGGAGGAAACAAAGAAACTAGATGATCTTCGCCTTTCTGGAGTTCCTGTCCCTGAGTCTTCTCAAATACTTGGAGAGATGATTCGCAATATAATGATCAGAAATATCGATTCTCTCTGGCAAGAGCATCTTCTTTCGATGGATCATTTGCGTTCAGATGTCCATTTAAGGACTGTTGGTCAGAAGGATCCTCTCGTTGAATTTAAACATGAATCTTTCAGGCTCTTTGATTCATTTATGCTCAAAGTTCGTGAGCAGATTGTCCAAGCGCTTTTCCGCTTCCAAATTTTACCTGCTCGGCCGCCATCGATGCAGGAAATGGTGCCGAAAATTAATTTGGAGCATGATCGTTCTTTTGCAGATGAGCTAGATGAAAACGATGAAGATCCTGTTGAGCTCTTTCATGCAATACCTGAGGATGAGTTTGAAAAAGCAGATGCTTAGAATGACTTTGCTAGAAAAAGGCTTTGTTCTTTCGGAAAGAGGCAAAAAAATCAGGCAGCCCTTGGAGGCTAAGAAGTAGTTATTTTTTATGAGATATCGATAACTCATTCATGTTCTTAAACTCATGTTGCAAAAGAGATCCGCGATCTTTTACGCAACGTGAGTTTTAAAAATCTTTAAGGACATGAAATCATCTATTCAGTCTTCGAGATAGCGTAGCTTCCTATGACGAGGAGCAGTAAACCTATTGCTCCAAATGTCCTCCAAATCTCTTGAGGCCATTCTAGAGTAAATGTTTTCCCGTCGCCAAAAATCCAGATGAGAGCTGTAAGCAGGATCAAAACCCCTGCACAACTTAGTGTCGAAAGTGCAATTAACAAGACAGAAAGTGAGGTGGATGCCTCTTGTTGAACTTTATCTTGGATTTCAAGAGGTTCATTTACAGCATATAAAGTAGCTTCAACTTTATCTTCAGGGGAAATATGAAAAACTTGAAGTGACTTTTGGCAATAAGGGCAACTCTCAGCTAATCGATGGACTTCCTCTTCACAATTCCAACATCGAACTGTTCCCCCTTGAGGGATAGGCGACTTACTAGATATATTTTTTTGGGAGTGTAGGCGCAGGATGTTGTCACGTTCTTCTGTATGTTGTCTATGTGACGCGGCCATAATTCCCCTCCCTTCTAAAAATTCATTCTTTCAATAGTTCACGCGCAATAGTTCAAGCCCAATCGTTTAAGTCCGAATAGTTCTTTGCAAAGCCTTTATTCATCGTTATCCAGCACGTTCTGCTCTATGATCATTAGAGCTAGGTAGATTTGGATATCATTCAAAGTACCTGTTGTTTTTAGGGTGAAACAACAGGAATGTTCAGGTGACTTTTTGAGTTGATTAAATTTCTCAAGTTTCGGCACCTCTCTCTATTTAAGGTTCATACTGAATTTTGCTTTTGGTGGAAAGACCGAATTTCATCCCAAATCGACATATGGCAGTATTACTCAATCCAAGAATATAGCAATTTGCTAATATCTTCATATTAAGAGAGCTGAATTTGAAAATGAGGTTTTTTTCCCGTCTGTTATTCATTTACCTTGTCATATGCTTGATAACCTGCTTTTTCCCGCTAGAAACAGATTATCCTATTTCTGGAGATATTGAACTTCTCAAGCGATTATCGACAAAACAACAAGAGAGTATGATCAGGATACAAAAAGAAGCTTCTCGGCATTGGTTGTATCGATATATCCCAAGACATAGAAGCATAATACCTTGGTGGGGGATTGGATACTGGACAACATGGGCTCTCTTTGGCAATGATGATGATGGTCTCTTTGGAGAGGGTCATCATGCTCTCTATTGGCGTTCAGATGAGCCTGCCTCATGTAAAAAAGCACTTTTGTGGGGGCTCAGGAATCCGCTTCATAATTTTACTTTTTATGTCATTGGAAGTGGTTGGACGGAAAATAGTGAAGTAACTCTTCTTAAGGTTTCATGGAATGGGGTGGAGTGTTGTTCATATTCTCCAACCGGACGCACTATTTTCCCTGAAGAGAATAGCTGTCTCTTTATAGGGTTGCATGGATGGAAGCCATTTATTTCTTTGCGAATTCGATATTCAGATTCTTCCAAAGGAGATTTCTTTTTAGGTTGGCGAGAACGTGGAAATTTTGGTGTTAAATTCATCCCTTGGACGAGAAGTAGAGGGCTACGAAATGAATATATTTCCTCGCAACAATTGCAAAATGAAATCTGAGGACGAAAAAATCTGAAATGAGATCCGCAAGATGGATCTGATTTCTGTCGAAAATCTCTTCTCTATGCCAAGATAAGAAGTGTGGAACTTGTTCTTGTACGGTCCCAAAAAACAAATTAGTGTCAATCCAACAAGTAGGTAGAAAATGGATACTCAGATTTTCGATGCGATTGTTATTGGGTCAGGTCCTGGGGGATATCCTGCAGCTATTAGGCTTGCCCAACATGGAAAATCAGTAGCACTTGTAGAAGCAGGTCAAATAGGCGGGACCTGTTTGAATCGAGGCTGTATTCCGACGAAAGCCTTACTGTCTAATGCTGAAGTCCTCAACACAATCAAACATGCACATCAATGGGGAATAAACACTGGCGATGTAACCTTTGACTTTGCCCAGATGACCAAGCGAAAAGATGATGTAGTCTCGCGGCTTAGATCGAGTTTAGAGGGGTTGATTGCTGGCAATGGTGTTACGATTATTCGAGGGCGTGCGTCGTTTATTGGGCCGTATGAGCTTAAAATAGAAGGGTCAGACTCTCGATTGATTTCTGCAAGGGATATCATTATCGCTTCAGGATCTGAGCCAAAAAATATTCCAGCCTTTCCATTTGATGGTAAACATATTCATTCATCGACCTCGATTCTGCAGATGGATAAACTTCCCAAATCTCTGACAATAATTGGCGGGGGTGTTATTGGGTGCGAATTTGCATCATTATACGCAGAGCTTGGTGTTAAGATCACTATTGTAGAGATGCTTGATCGGATAATTCCTCTGGAATGTCCAACGCTTTCTTCGGCTCTTGGAACCTCTTTCCAGAAGCGTGGTATTACCTTATCAACCAAGTCTCTTGTAAAATCTGTGATTGTAGCCGGTTCTGGGGTCGTGGTGACTCTTGACAACGGACAAAAAATTGAGAGTGATATGGCTTTAGTTGCTATCGGAAGATCTCTTAATTCAGATAGACTTGGGCTTGATAGGGCTGGAGTACAGGTTGAAAAAGGGGCGATAGTAGTCGATGATAGAATGCAAACTTCTGTCTCTCATGTCTGGGCTATCGGAGATGTGACTGCAAAAACAATGTATGCTCATGTTGCAACTCACCAAGGTCTTGTGGCCGCTGAAAATATTTTAGGCCATGCAGTCCGTATGAATTATGATGCAGTTCCAGGTGTTATTTTTACACATCCGGAGATTGCCTCTGTTGGATTGACTCTTGATGAATCTCGACGTCGAGGTCTTAAAGCCATCAGATCTACCTATCCGCTTCAAGCTCTAGGAAAGGCTCAAGCGTCCCTTCAAACGGAAGGGTTTGCCCAATTGGTAACGGAAGAAGGGACTCAGCGTATTCTTGGTGCACAGGTAATTGGGTATGAAGCTGGAAATCTTATTTCAGCGATAACGACAGCTATTGCTAATGAACATACTGTCGAATCGATTATTGAGACGATACATGCACACCCAACATTGTCTGAAGTGTGGCTTGAAGCTGCTTTTATTTCTCAAGGGATGCCGTTGCATTTTCCAAAAAGCGCAGTAAAGAGAGCGTGAGAAGGGCATGACTAATTCATCGCTTTTTAAAATCGTCTCGGACATTGGCTCTTGTTGTTCAAAAGGTAGTGCGCCCAGTAAAGAAGCGTTATGCGAAGACGAGCCAAATGCGAAGATGAATCCTGCGGGTAAATTTCCTCCATGGTTGCACAGGCCTTTGCCAAAAGGCAATCAACGTTTCATGACCAATGATGAAATTAAATCGCGCCGATTGCATACAGTGTGTGAAGAGGCCAGGTGCCCAAATCTTGTTGAGTGCTATTCGAAGAAAACCGCTACATTTTTGATTCTTGGTAGAGAGTGTACTCGTGCTTGCGGATTCTGCGAGATCGCTTACGCAAAAAAACCAAGCAAGCCCGATCCTGAAGAGCCTGCTCGTATTTCGGAATCTGTCTCTTCGCTGGGTCTTCGACATGTGGTTCTTACGATGGTAGCTCGCGATGATCTTGATGATGGTGGGGCTCATCATCTTGTTGAATGTATAAACAAAATACGCAGTGATCTTCCTCATGTTACTGTCGAGGTTTTGACGTCAGACTTTAATGGAAAATCCCATGCTTGGGATCTTGTTTTAGAATCGATCCCAGATATATTTAACCATAATGTAGAGACCGTTGAGAGGCTTAGTCCAAGAGTGCGCCATACAGCCACATACAAAAGGTCATTAGATCTGCTTGCCTATGCTAAAATGAAAAATTCAAAACAGTATGTTAAATCAGGATTAATGGTGGGGCTTGGGGAAACAAAGGATGAAATTACCCTCACTCTCAGGGATTTAAGGGATGCCGGATGTGATATAATCACGATCGGACAATATCTGCAGCCCAGCCGTAAAAAACTGCTAGTACAAGATTATATTCCACCACAGATGTTTGAAGAGTATAAGTTAATAGGTGAGGCTTTGGGAATTAGGCATATGTATTGCGGTCCCTTTGTTCGTTCGAGTTACAATGCCGGACTTTTTATTGATAGAAAAGGACTTAAAGTTCAAATCGAGAGTGATTGAAAATGGAAAACGATTCAAAGGAAGAAGCTCACCAGAATTTTAAATATGATCCAGAAGCAAGTGAGAAAGTTCTCTTTTCAGATCTTCAGCAGCAATATTTTTCAGAGCTCTTAGGACAATCTTATGAAATAGAAACCGAGATTGAGGATGAGTCTGATTGCTCGTCGTCTTTGGATGTTTTTTCAGTTGAAGGAGAGGCTTTTAGCCTCATTGATGAAGAAGATAAAAAAATTATACTACATAGAGAAGTTCACTTTGGAGGCAGTTTTCCTGTTATGCAGGAATACTATGCGAACGAGGATCATCGTGGTGTAATGGACGATATTTCACCCGAAAGAATTAAATTTCTTGCTGATGTTGAGGTTAAACTTGGTAAAAATCTTGCCCCTTTTCTCCTTTCTGGATCCGATGCAGAGCATATAGCTCGTGCAAAAAAGCTCTATAAATCGATTGAGCACGCAATTAATCAGGCGGAAGAAGCGAGGAAAACCGATTTTTCTTCAGGCGTCAAAGTAGATCTCCTAACACAAATTTTATTTGAAGAAGGGAACAAGCCTTGGACTTTGGAACAGATGCAGCAGTTCAAAGAGTTTCCAGAGATTCTTTTTACTCTCGCCGCTTCTGATGAATTTCGAGATGAGCTTTCTCCAGGGTATGGAAAAGCCCCTCTTGAAGCTATTAGGCTTATAGGGCAGTTACAAATATCGAAAGGAATGGATATTCTATTCAGAGTATTTCCCTCTGCGAGTGATGATGAGGAAGAAGTTCTTATAGCTGCTCTTGTCTCTTTTGGTTCAAAGGCCCTTGACAAGACTACTCAGTATCTCACATCGCGTCCTATAACACCGCTTCATGAAAAAATGGCCTCACTCTTGGTGGCTTTTTTGCCAAATCAAGTCGCCCTAAATGCAGCCTTAAATATGTTATGCCAACGCGATATCATTGAAACTCCTGTTGCTCGTTGGTTGCTTCTTGTATTGGAAGATCTCCCAAAAGAGGAGAGGCGTACATGGGTAAAAAAATTTCAAGAAATGAAATTGCCGAAACACATATTAGATACTATAGAGAAAAATTTGGCTTAAAAGACGGCTTTGATTAAACCGTTTTCAGATGGAGATGACATTTAAAAAAAATTATATATGTTGGTTCATGAGATATGAACAAAAAAACTCTTGGCGAGTAGGCCTTTGAGTCAGTAGGATCATAAACATACCAAGGCTAATTTGAACGGACTATGAAGATCATACAAGCTATATCATTTCGCTCTCTCTTTCTCTTTTTTATAGCACTCTCTATCTGTGCTGGATGTTCTTCTCAAAAAACAATTGTAAATGGCTTAGATGAGCGCGAAGCTAATGAAGTTCTCGTATTTTTAGGCGGAAAAGGAATCGATGCAATCAAAATCCCGGCTAAAAATGAAAATCCCGGCGGTGGCGGCGGAGGTCCTGCTCTTTATGATATTGCCGTTGACAGCGACCGAGCTGTTGAAGCAATGGCTCTCCTGAATGCCAACGGATTGCCAAGAAGAAGGTCTCAGCATCTCCTTGAATTATTTACACAGGGAGGTCTTGTCCCATCTGAAATGCAAGATAAAGTTCGCTACCAAGCAGGTCTGGCTGAGCAGATAGCAGGAACGATTCGTAAGATTGATGGTATCCTAGACACTGATGTTCAACTCTCGTTTCCGGAAGAAGACCCATTGAACCCGGGACAAATGAAGGGGGATGTAACGGCTGCTGTTTTTGTTAAGCATAATGGCGTTTTAGATGATCCAAATAGCCTGTTGATTACTAAAATTCGTAGGCTTGTGGCCAGCAGCGTCCAAGGTCTTAAGTTTGAAAATGTAACTGTCATTGCAGATAAGGGTCGTTTTTCTGAAACAAGCGCGCAAAAAGCTAAATCTTCTCAAGGCAATGTTGATCTTGCTCGCGTTTGGACGATAGTTTTGGCTCAAGATTCCATTACGCGATTTCAAGTCATGTTTTTCACACTCACTATCTTGTGCTGTCTTTTCTTGTTTGCTGCTGCATGGCTCGCTTGGAAAGTTATTCCAATTGCAATGCGGCATGGAGGTATTTCTATTCTCTTCTCATTGAAGCCTATTGAATCTGATGAGCATAAAAACGCCGTCGAAGATGAGGGCGATAAAAATGAGGGCAGAGAGTCCAAAGAAGAGAATAAGGGATCTAAAGTTCAAGAAAATATTGAATCTCCTTAAAAGATGAGAATGTGAAATTCATGAAGAGGTCTATGACGAGATCTAGTGCCTCGATGTAGGGAGAAGATTGAATGAGTGAGAGAACTCGGCAAATAATATGACCCATATTCTTGAAATAGCATCAAGGCTTGGGCTTGAACATAACGATCTCTTTTTGTCTTTTTTGAAAAAAGAGGATGTACAGGCACTCGCATGCGCTAGAGAGATCCCTTCTGTTCGTGATCCTTGGATGCTACAAGATCCTAGGAGTCTTGTAGATGGAATCCATATCTCATGGTTTGAGCGAGATATTCAAAAGTTGCCGGGTAAGAAAAAAGAGCTCTTTCGGTCAATCCTTTCTAAAATTCTTGTGCCCGGAAAAATCCCTGAGGATTTTCGTGTATTTCTTCTAGATCATCTCTTGTCTCTTTCTGATCGAAGAATTCGGCCTGATAGTAAAAAAATTGCGGAGAGCCCTCTCTCTTTTCTGAACAATAAAAGCTCGTCTCTTATGGAGCTTGTTTTCTGTTGCATAGGATGTCATTTTCTTGCCGAAACTTTGAGGAAAGTGATATCTAAAAAACAGCTCGACCTCGTTCTTTCATCCTTGAATCCCGAATCAAGGAGATATTTACGGAGGCTTTTATTTCTACCTAAGAAGGTATCTGTTGACCCTTTTGATATAGCTTTAATTAAAAATCGACCAAATGAATTAAGTGAAATAGTAATAAATAAAGGGCGAAGGGTCTTCGAAGCTATACTGAAACAGCAATCAGAAGAATTTCAATGGTATTTTCTCCATCAATTTGATTGTGTATTTGCAGATGGCCTTTGCAGTGCTCAAGTAGGACAAGATCTTGGTATTGATAATATTAAAAAAGAGGCTTCTGCAGGTTTTGAAGCTGAAAAAATAGATACTTTAGCATGGATAGAGGTGATTAAATCAATTATCGCATATCTTGAGTCAAGTGGAGCAAATTAAAAGTGGCTAAACAACGGTATTTTACTCTTATCCGAGGAGATTCAATTGTTCCTGCTCCGTCAAGCAGAAATATCCCCTCTCAAGAATTTTCAGAGCTTCTTTCTGGCAAAGAGCTTTTGGAAGTTGTGAAAATGGATGCAGAAGACTACAAGAAACAGATTGCTCATGAATGTGAGAAAATCAAAGAAGAATCCTATAAAGATGGGTTTAAAGAGGGTTTTGAGGCTTGGAGTCAGATGATTGGATTTCTTGAAAAAGAAATTACAAGAGTCCGTGAAGAGATGCAAAAAAGTATTATGCCGATAGCTATTAAAGCTGCTAAGAAAATTGTCGGAGGAGAAATTTCTCAAAGACCTGATGCAGTAGTTGATATGGTTATGTCGACTGCAAAAGTCGTTTCTCAGCATAAGAAAGTTGCAATTTACGTTTCACGCAGTGACTATCAAGTCGTTGAGTCAAATAAGGCGAGACTTCGCCAACTTTTTGAAGAGATTGAATCCCTTTCTATTCGAGAGCGAGATGATCTCGTTCAAGGAGATTGTATTATCGAGACAGAGGTGGGTATTATCAATGCTCGCTTGGTAGACCGATGGAAAACACTTGAAGCAGCTTTAAAATCGATGCAATCTGCAATTCAGGGGGCCATGCAATCGTCTCCAGCTTTATCAAAGTCCTCTCAAGTTCCCACAGCGGCGGGAGGATCGAGTGCTACTGAATCAACCGTTATTACCGACCCTCTTTCTAAAACAGGCGGGAAAGAATGAACCTACAAGTTGTGCAAAGATTATCTTTAGGACGATATCTTAGAGTTTTATTCTGTCTGTTTTTATTTCTTATTCCTGAGCAAATCCTAGTTTCAGCAGAAGCGATTCCATCAGAAAAAAAAACATCTTCAACAACTGAAACTTCGTCAGGATCACCGCAAAGGCAAGTGCCAAGGCCAAATATTGTTACACGAGTGACAATCCCTGAGAAAAAAGAAGAAAAAGTTCCGTCGGTTTTAAACTTTGAAGGCCTTGAGCGTCCCTCCTTGATGATTCAAGCCTCTGCAATAGCCTTTATGTCGCTTTTGCCGTTTATGATCATGATTCTTTCCTCTTTTGTAAAGATCGTGGTTGTTCTGTCACTCCTTCGTAACGCTTTGGGGGTGCAGCAATCTCCACCAAACCAAGTGATCAACGGGGTTGCATTTTTGTTAAGCCTTTATGTTATGTTTCCAACCGGCGTGAAAATGTATGATGCAGCCCAGGGAGTTATGACTGGAAATCAGATTCCAAAAGAGCTCTTTTCGGCTGATTCGGCAGCATATGTTGTTGCGGTTGTAGATAGGGCTAAAGAGCCATTTCGAGATTTTTTGAAGGCAAATTCTTTGCCGAAGCATCAAAAGTTGTTCTATAAAATCGTATATAAGCTTTTACCCGAAAACTATCGAGATGAAGTAAAAACTGATGATTTTATGATTCTTATGCCTGCATTTATAACAACTCAGTTAAAGGCTGCTTTTGAAATTGGTGTTTTGATTTATATCCCATTTTTTGTGATCGATCTCGTCGTTTCCAATATCTTGCTTGCTATGGGGATGATGATGTTATCGCCTGTCACAATTTCTATGCCTCTGAAGCTCTTCTTGCTCGTTATGCTTGATGGCTGGACATTATTAATCGAAGGGCTTGTTTCAACTTTTAGGTGAGTGTATGTTTCAAACACAAATTGTGCAGCTCTCATATCAGGGATTATTGTTGATTCTGATTCTGTCTGCTCCTCCGGTTTTGATCTCGATGTTTTTGGGTACAATTGTTGCAATTTTTCAAGCCGCAACACAAATTCAGGAACAGACTCTTTCTTTTGTTGTTAAGCTTGTATCGGTAACTCTCACCCTCATGCTTATGGGGACGTGGCTGGGGCAGCAAATATTTAGTTTTGCAGCAAATATTTTTACGAACTTCGCAGTTTGGAGTCTTGCTGGTTGATCGGTTTCGGTTTAACGAAAGTTTCGGGACTTTGATGCTCAATTTTTATTTCGAGTTTAAATAGGACTCTTGAGTACACTCTCTTCAAGTTATTTCTTTTAAAGGTATGAAACGTTTTTTAAATTCTCAGAATATTCTCACGATTTTTTGTATCATTGTACTTTTATATGTAGCTGGTAAAATAGTTCATATTGAAGAAAAATTTGAAAAATTTGCTCGACCTACAAAATTGTTTTCCGTCAGCAACGTGCAGTCCACACTCCCTTATAACCCAAAGTGGGATGTTAAGATCTCTCCGGAGCTCGATACCTTCTTCTATGTCATCAGTCAGCAACAATTCAATTGGCTCGGAAAGGGTGCTCAGGCGTTAGCTTTTGAAAGTCAAGATGGGCTTTATGTACTAAAGCTCTTTCAAGTTGGAAAATTCAATAACTGCGATGAGCCTAAGTCTTTCTTAAAGCGATTGTTTTCTAAAGAAGGCGATAATAAGCGTAAAGAGCGCCAAGACCACCGCGAAGAGCTTTTTACGAGCTCAAAATTTGCTTATGAGGAACTCCAAGAGGAGACAGGGATTGTGTATGTCCACCTCAATCGAACGGTGGGCAAGATTAAGGGCGTTAAGCTCATTGATCGACTTGGGCAGAGTCATAGAATACGAGGTGATGATGCCTGTTTTATTCTTCAGAAAAAAGCGTGCTATCTTATTCCTACGATTACGCAACTCATGAATGAAGGCAAGATCGAGGCTGCTGAGGCTCGAATTGATCAGGTAATAGACCTTCTCTTTACAATGGCTAAAAAGGGCTATGTCGATAATGATGATGCTCTTATACGGAACAACAATATTGGGTTTACGCGGGATAAGGCTGTATATATTGACACAGGACACTTAAGCAAGAAAGAGAATTTAGATATCTATAAGAGAATGGAATATGAATTTGCAGTTCGCCTTGATCCGCTTGAAAAATGGCTGAACTGGACATATCCAACACTTGCAAATTACTACAGAGAGCAAAAAGATGCTCTTATGAGCTCTTTGAAAGGGGAAGAGGCTGAAAATAGTATTGCTGAAAACGAAGAAACTCCCTCTGTGAATCTTGAGGTTGATGAACACATTATTATTGAAGATAGATCCCAGATCCAATCTCCAGAGAGAATTCAAACGATTGATACTCA
Organism: uncultured bacterium; assembly: GCA_964577935.1. GTDB lineage: Bacteria > Chlamydiota > Chlamydiia > Chlamydiales > FEN-1388 > JABDGV01. Next base: position 97,672 of record CAZOAJ010000006.1, read on the forward strand.
GGTAGAGGTCTCCTCGTAAAAAATCTACACGAAGAGCGCGATGTGATTGCCGAAAGGACTGTGTCCTCGATTCGTCAATTCGTACGAGTTCTTCGTGTTAAAGACTCAGGTTGTAGAAGAAGATCTTCTCCCATGTAGTACTTTTCTCCTCTTTTACGTACAGTGGGTGCTCACGGAGAAATTTGAATAACGATGGGTTTAGATTACGTACAGCTCTTTATCGAGGGCTCAAATAGAACACACCATCAGCTCTCAATCCTTTCCTTATGTTTTTTGGGAGTGGCTCGCATAGCTCCTATAATTACACTTTCTCCCTTTTTTGGCGGTAAGGTAATGCCAAATCCTGCCAAGGTAGGCATGGCATTGAGTTTTTTGGCGCTTATACTGCCCAAGTTTGTTTTTACGCTGACAGAACCTCTGCCCTTCAATGAATCGATAGTTCTTCTTTTTTTAAAAGAGATATTGATTGGAGCCGTTTTAGGCTTTTTCTCAGGGCTACCTTTTCTTATCGTTTCTTCAGCAGGCGTCTATATAGATCACCAACGGGGCGCTGCAAGCTTAATGACAAATGATCCTACTATTCAGAATCAATCATCCCCAATAGGCACCCTTTATAATTTAATATTGATAGCTCTATTCTACTCAATCGATGGACCATTTTATATTCTACAGGCTCTATACGATTCCTATGATATTATCCCCCCGGATAAACTCGCATGGCCTGCATTTTTGTATGAGCAAAGTTTAGTACATGAAAAAATAATCAAAGCACTCTACATGTTTGTATCGCTTTCTCTGCAGTTATCCGCTCCCGCCCTCATAGCTATCCTTATGACAGATACCTTTCTAGGTATTATTAACCGATTAGCTCCACAGGTGCAGATTACTTTCTTAGGGATGGGTTTGAAGTCTTGGCTTGCCCTTATGATGGTGTGTATAGGACTTATGCCATTTGTTGATGAGCTTTCTAAGCAGTTAACTCATTGGCTTATTGGCTTTTATGACTTGGTTCACTCACTTGGTCAAAAAGCAACTATTGGAATTACTCCGCAAGTTCTTCCGGACTTATAGAACTGAAGTGATTTGATTGTCTTTATCGTAATTGCCTGAGAGAGTAAGAAAGAGCATTGAGAAAGGAAAACACCTCTTCTTCGGTGTTATAGAAGGCGAGTGAAGCTCGTGCAGCTGTCGTGTATCCAAAGCGAGCAAGAATTGGTTGGCCACAAAGATGGCCTGAACGTATAGCAATACCTTTCAAATCAAGCATCGTGGCGATATCTAAGGGGTGAATTCCCTCTACATTAAAGGTTACAAGCGACCCTCTCGACGTTGACCTACCAAGAATTTGAACTCCAGATATTGAGGTAAGCCCTTCAAGAAGTAATTGAGTTAGATGGTGCTCCCATTGGTAAATTGCATTCATATCGAGAGAAGAAAGATATTCAACGGCCTTCCCAAATCCTATAGCCTCAACAATCATAGGTGTTCCAGGCTCAAATTTAAGAGGAGGAACATTGTATGTGGTTTTATCGAAGGTTACTTTATCGATCATATCTCCTCCTCCTCGAGTCGGAGAAAGAGATTCGAGAAGATGGAGCCTTCCCCAAAGGATCCCAATACCAGTTGGACCTACCATCTTATGAGCTGAACATGTATAGAAATCGCAATTGAGTGCTTGCAGATCAACAGGGACATGTGGTGCGCTTTGAGCTCCATCGATCGAGACGAGCGATCCAAAGCTATGAGCTAAGTCAGATATGGCTTCTATCGGATTTTGGGTCCCTAAAACGTTTGAGATGTGTGCAAGACTCGTGATGGCGACATCGTTTGTTTCAAAGATGTTTTTTAGTGCAGTAAGATCAAGGTCGCCATTATCAAAAATCGGAGCTACGATAAGACGTGCTCCAGATTCATCACAGGCCATTTGCCAAGGAACAATATTCGAATGATGTTCCATCGCCGTGATAACCACAGATTTTCCGGCTTTCAGATGGGTCTTAGCAAGAGACGAAGCTAATATGTTAAGACTGTCTGTCGTCCCTCGAGTAAAAATAAGCTCACGAACATCTTGGATATTGAAAAAGGATGCGACTTGGCTTCGAGCCTTTTCATAGGCATCACTTGCTATTTGTGCGGTTGTGTATACAGCCCGATGTACAGTCCCATAGTGATTTCGATAGAAATCACTCATAGTATCAATAACGATTTCAGGCTTATGTGTTGTTGCAGCACTATCTAGATAGATAAATGATTTGTCATTAATTGTTTTTGAGAGCATGGGGAACTGAGCTCGAGCCTGATAAAACCGATCTTTGAGAACAAAGAGATCGTGTGTAAATTTATTATCAGTGAAATCAGGCTCTTGCTTGATCATAGTTATGACCCATAGAGTTGTATAATCAGCTTATGTGCTGCTTCTCTCATCGCAGAGCTTGGCACGAGATTCACAATCTCTTGGCAAAATCCTTGAATAAGACAAGCTTTAGCAGCCTCGATAGAGAGACCTCGGGATCTTAAGTAAAACAACTGTTCATTGTCGAGCTGTCCAGAAGTTGCTCCGTGAGAAGCTTTTACATCATCAGCAAATATTTCAAGATTAGGTTTTGAAAGTGCTGTCGCGTTATTGCTCAATACCAAATTGTTGTTCAATTGATAGGCTTGAGTTTTTTGAGCTTTTTGTCGTACCCAAATTTTCCCTTCAAAACTCGAGCAAGATTGATCTTGGAGTACATTTTTAAAGAGCTGCATTGATTGACAATTTGGTTCTTGATGGTCAATAACGACATGCGTATGGGCTTGGTTGTTAGATGAGAGCATATTGACCCCATGCAGAGAGGCATTAGACCCTTCGCCAACGAGCTGTACTCTAAGAGATGTTCTCGAGAATTCTGTGTCAGCAATTGATGTTTGAGAGAACTTTGCATCTCTTTTTACAGTCGCTCTAACGGCGGAAAATAGCTTTCCGTGGAAGTTATGAATAAATTGGGAATAGTTGCAAATAGATCCATCTTCCAAAAGGAATTCAACTACTCGATTATCGAACAGATTTCGATTTGGAGTTATTTGAGTTGATGTTTCAACAAATGATGCTTCTGAACACTTGCCCATTGCTATATAGATTCTTGGCATAGTCCATGTAGGGCCTTCACTATCGAGTATGTGAAGGAGTTGGATCTGTCCCTGAATCTTTTTATTCGGCGGGATATAGAGAAAGAGGCCTTCTTGGTGGCAGGCGTTGTTTAAGGTAGCAAAAGGATCCATTTCTTCCTTAAGACTTTTTGCCCAGGCGCTTTGGAGCAGAGAAGAATATTGCCGTAAAGCTTGGCTTATAGGCATTAATATAGCTTCTTTTAAGGATGAGTAATCGGAAAGCTCTGGTCTAAAAGCTCCATTTGCAAATACAAGAAATGAGCTTTCAGATTCAGGAATTCTATATTGTAATAGATCTCTTTTTTTTATCTCATATGCATCTGCGCATGTATATTCAGTTGTGTAGAGAGGATTTAACTTAAGATATCTAAATGCTTCATTTGATGTATCAGGAAGTCCAAGTTCCTGTAGATGATCCCAAGCACGTAATTTTTTCTTTCGAAGCATTTCTGGTTCGTACGTTGAATCAACGTGCTGCTCAAATTGAGCAAGAAATTTTTCTTGAAGATTTTTTGTTTCCTCTTCAAAGGTCTGTTCGTTCATCATCCAGCAGCTTCCCTATTTAGACGCAGTGTGAGGATCGCTTGATTCAGGCGTGATCCAGTCATAACCCTTCTCTTCGAGCTCGAGAGCAAGTTCTGGGCCGCCCGAAAGAACTATTCGGCCATCTATCATCACATGGACAAAGTCTGGCTTAATATAGTCTAAAAGTCGTTGATAATGGGTGATAAGAAGTAGCGCATTTTCTTTATTTCTTAATGTATTTACACCCGCTGCTACGATTCTCATGGCATCAATATCAAGACCGGAATCAGTTTCGTCTAGAATGGCAATTTTTGGATCTAATACAGCCATCTGTAATATTTCATTACGTTTTTTCTCGCCGCCAGAAAATCCTTCATTCACGCTTCTTTCAGCAAATTCCTCGCGTATATCCATGACTTTCATCTTATCGCTGAGAAGTTTATTGAACGATGCATCATCGAGGAGAGGCATCCCCTGAGCTTTTCGCTTGGCATTCAATGATAATTGAAGAAATTGCTTATTTGAGACGCCTGGGACCTCAACAGGATATTGAAATCCCATAAATAGCCCTTTATGAGCGCGTACTTCTGGCTCCAAATTATTGAGCTCTTCTCCAGATAAACTGATTGAGCCACTAGAAATTTCATATCCAGGATGCCCAGCTAAGATTTTTGCGAGTGTGGATTTTCCTGCGCCATTTGGACCCATTATGGCGTGGATTTGTCCTGGGAGAATTTTAAGAGATATTCCGTTTAGAATTGTTTTACCTTCTACCGTTGCCACAAGACCATCAATCTCAAGAACGGGTATTTCAGATGTAGATGTTTGCAACATGTTTCCTCAATCTAACTTCTTTAGTCCTCAATCGGATTAGCCGACAGAATGTTCGAGTTTTAGGGTTAATAGGTTTTTTGCTTCCTGAGCGAATTCGAAGGGGAGTTCGTCGAGAACTTTCTTACAAAATCCATTTACAATTAAGCTTACAGCCTCTTCAAAAGGAATTCCTCTTGATCTGAAGTAAAACAGCTGTTCTTCGTTTAATTTGGAAGTTGAGGCCTCATGCTCAAGCTGGCTTGAAGCATTATGATTTTCAATGTAGGGGAATGTATTTGCAGAGCATTTGTCTCCGACCAGCATTGAATCACACTGCGTATAATTTCGAGCTCCCTCGGCTTTATTGACAATTTTAACGAGGCCTCGATATGTGTTATTCGAGTGTTCAGCGGAAATTCCCTTTGAAACAATCGTTGAGGTCGTGTTTTTGCCTATATGGATCATTTTTGTCCCAGTATCGGCTTGCATATACCCATTCGTAAGCGCAACTGAATAGAATTCGCCTGTAGAGTTATCTCCCTTCAGTATGCAGCCAGGATATTTCCATGTGATTGCAGCGCCTGCCTCTACTTGTGTCCAAGAGATTTTAGAATGGTGGCCGGCACAAAGACCTCGTTTTGTTACAAAATTGTAAATGCCACCTTCTCCTGTTTGAGGGTTGCCTGCATACCAATTCTGAATAGTCGAATACTTGATTTCAGCGTTGTCATGTGCCACAAGTTCGACTACGGCTGCATGTAACTGATTGTTGTCAAATGCAGGAGCAGTACACCCTTCTAGATAACTAACATAAGAACCTTCTTCAGCAATGATCAATGTGCGTTCGAATTGACCGCTTTCCTTGTCATTTATCCGAAAATAGGTAGAAAGTTCCATAGGGCAACGAACACCCTTTGGAATATAGGCAAAGGACCCATCAGAAAAAACAGCTGAGTTTAATGCTGAGAAGTAGTTGTCATGAATGGGAACAACAGATGCTAGGTATTTACGTACCAAATCGGGGTATTTCTGGATCGCCTCAGAAATTGAACACAGGATAACTCCTGCTTCCTTCAATTTGTTTTGAAAAGTGGTCCCAATAGATACAGAGTCGAATACCACATCAACTGCAACATTAGTAAGCCGTTGTTGCTCTTCAAGAGGTATGCCTAATTTCTCTAATGTTTTGAGCAGCTCAGGATCTGCTTCTGAAAGGTTATTGAGTTTCTGTTTTACCTTTGGAGCAGAATAGTATGTAATGTTTTGATAATCAATTGGATTCCAATGAAGATTTGACCAACGAGGCTCCTTCATCTCAGTCCATTTTTTATAGGCTTTGAGACGAAACTCAAGCATCCATGATGGTTCTTCTTTTTTAGCTGAGAGCTGTCTGATTATTTCTTCATTAATCCCTTTAGGAAAGGACTCAGTTTCGATATTTGTAATGAAACCGTACTTGTACTCTCCACGGGAAAAATCTTGTGTGGTTTCTTCTGCTTCTTTTGACACGGCAAATAAATGTTAAAGGTAGAAAAAAGATTCTTATGCAGTGCCGCAAAAGATATGCTCTCATCTGTCGAAATTGAGACGTCCATGAGTATATCTACTAGCGCGACTTGCACAAGAGTTACATTATCCTAAATTCATCCAATAAACAAAAGGATGAAGGTGTAGGCAAAGGTTCCAATCAAAAAAGCAGGCAGGCTATTTGGATTTTCTTTAGGAAGCTCATGACGTGTGACATTCATGATTACGCCTCCTCCAATAAAAGCACTTACGAGTGCGATTGCTGTTTTAGAAAGAGTGATCAAAAATGCTGCCCCCCAGCCTAAGAAAAGTGCTGCGATGAGCAGCCATTTTCCAAACTCTTGATATTCGAGAGGATGAGATTTATTGAAGCTGTAGTCGATCGTAAAGTAGTGGAGTGCGATTGCGCAAGTGAAGAGAACAAGGGGTCTGACTTCAGGATTGTTTTTGTCGGCTACGGCATAGCCTATTAAGAAATTAAAGAGAGCACATGATCCGAAAGAGAGCCAGAAGGAGGCTTTTTTTGAATCAAAGGAGGAGCTTCTTTCGACTAAATAAAAAAGGAGAAAGCCTGCCAAGGCTAATATGTAGACATGGCGCTCAAAATAGGGGAAAAAGCCTTGAAGAAGTGCTCTTACAAGAAGATCGCTTTTAGCAAGTTTTGGGAGAAGGTCAATAAACACATAGGCTATAGCAACTCCTCCTCCAAAAGAAAGAAGCCTTGCTTGGGAAGAGGGATTCAACTGGGCTGTTTTTTGTGCAAAAATATGGACCGACGCAAACATACAACAAGAGATAAACGCGAGAAGTATATAAGGCATAGAAGTCTGATTTTTTTCAGATTGGTTGGTATCAAATTTTGGTTAGCATAAACTTATTATTATTTTCCCGATAAAACTGACCCATAACAGTGTTTTTCGCGAATTTGAAGCCACTTATCTACGACTGAGGCTGCTATTGGAAGAGCCTCCTTCCCGTAGCTGCCGTAGCGCAAATAAACGACTACAACAAGTTCTGGTGTTTCAATCATATGAGCTTTTAGAGTCGACTCATTGGTATCAAAATAGATTCCTCCAAACCATATGTGGTTATACAGAAAAGGATGAGATTCTTGTTGCAATCCAAATTTTTCACGAACTTCGGCGGTACTTGTTTTGCCAATGAAATGAGGAACGATTCGTTCAAGTGCTTTTTCCCATTCAGGGTGTGAGTGGAGCCTTCGGCGAAAAGTAGATCTTGAATTATCAGTAATTCTATGAACTGCCTCTCTCATGCCTTTGTAAAGACATTTTTGTACTTCTGAGGGTAATTCAATTTCTCTTTGTATAAGTTCGTCTCGATCTTCGACCTGTATTTGCTTTAATTTTGGGCGTGTTTCTATGAAGAAAGAGGGTGGTATTCCCAATAATTCCAGTGAATCAGCACGAGGAAGCTGCTTATTTCCATCTCGAGCATCCATAGCGATAAGCTTCTGGACTACCTTAGGGGTAATGACTTTTCCGCCATTAGAAAGGGCAGATATCATGACAGCCGTTTGTAGTGGTGAGCAAAGAAGAGTATGTTGTCCTATTGCTGTGGTATATAGCCCAGTTTTATTCGTCTCCAGATCGCTAGGTATGTTTCCTTTAATTTCATAAGGGAGATCAATGCCTGTTTTTGTTCCATAGCCAAAAAGCATAGAAGCTTGTTCGAGGGAACTCGGTGTTTCCAGATATTCTGAAGCAAGGAGTGAAAAATAGGGGTTACTTGAAACGGCTATAGCTTTAATCAAATCGAGCTTTCCAAAGTCAGGATGAGAACTTTTGGGAATTCTCCCTCCTTTGTAGATTTGCGGAAGTGGCTTTCCATCAGATAAGTAGCCAACAAATTGTTTATTATGAGCTTTATATGTGAGGTCAGTGAGTTCAAAAAATCGAGTGTCGCTGCTTGTATATGAGCCGTTGCATTCGCGGTCCCTCTGGAGAAGAGCTGCATAAGCTACAGCAAGTTTAAAGATCGACCCTTGAGGTGTTGCATGCTGAAAGGCAAACGAAGAAGAGGCCGGTAAGAGCACTCTATTGAGAGAAGAAAGGAGTGAGAGTCCCGTTATGATATCATTAAATTTTGCCATGGAAGCGTATTGCCCCAGGAGTGGAAAGTCTGTTCTTGCTGAGCGTATATAGAGAGGAATAAGAGATGGATAAATTGCTTCAGGACCAATTTTTGTGGGCTGAAGTTTATTTGGATCAGAGTTATTCGCGTTAATTTGGGCTGGTTTTTGATAGGATACATATTGAGTAAACCACTCCTTCCAGTGCAAATCCCAAGAAGTATTAAATTGTTTTTGGGCTTCGTTTCTTAAGATGGTGAGAAAGGGTTGTGGCCGTTTTTTATGTAGCCGCTCTTGAACACGGACTTCTTTGAGGAGCTGTGCTTCGTTAATTTCTCTCCATTTTCTAAAAGAGACATCCCAAAAAATATCGAATGCCTTTTTCCGAAAATCTCGGCACAGTTTATTGCAAATACAAACAGAAGAGCGAAATTGCCCGATACTCATGTTTCGAAGATGAGGGATCTCTTCGGCCGTGATTTCTTCAATACGGATAATTAAACGCATCAGATCAATGCACAAAATCCTCTCATCATGATTTGTAAGATCTCCAATAAGGGCATCGATATCGGCTTTATATTTTTTTCCAGTTCCAGAAGATATTAAGGGCGTTAATTCATTGTTTTTTGATTCGCTGTAAAGGTGAAAAAGCACTTCGTCCGGTTCAAGACTTGAAAGTTCTGAGAGCTTAAATAAGGCTTGTTGGACCCTTATAAGTTCTAAAATCTCTCGATTTTCTGAGAGGATTTTTTTGAGAATCGAATCTTTAGGAAGTACAAGATTTAAGAAAAAATCCCACGTCAAAGAAATTTCTTCAGTTATTATTAACCCTTGCTTTGCGTCAAATCGTTCGTGAAGATAGGGAACTTCTTGATTCCATAGCTTTTCAATAAAACCGGGCTGTAAAAGCCATTGCTGAAGACGAGATGCCGATTGGTCATACGTGGTTGAGCTTCCTTGCAATTTCAGAGGTGAGGGCGAGAAATCGTTAGGATCAAATCTTGGAAAGCTTGCGAGAGCTCGGACTTGTCCTGTTTTTGGGTCCAATGCAATGATAGCACCTCCACGTTGATAAGGATTCATGAGGTAGGGTTTTTGTGAGATCACTTCCTGATGAAAAAGTTGTCGCCTATCGGAGTCGCTTTCAGTGAGAAGTTTTTCGCAATGTTCTTGAAGTTCACTCGATATCGTTAAAACCACTCTATCTCCAGGAAGAGGAGTTAATTGCCCTGATAGTGAGCGTATAGGTCTTCCTTGTGCATTGGCAAAGTAGCGATTCATTCCGCGCTTGCCTCGCAAATTTTCCTCATAACTTGCTTCAATACCAGCTCTACCAACCCTATCGAGAAGGGTATATGCTTGCCTTGTTAGTTTTTCCAATTGTTTCTTTGTTTCTGTATAGTCAAGAGTCTCTTGTTCATCTTCTGGATCAATTCCTTCCTCTTGCATTTTGATGGACCGTTCTAATCTATGGCGTTTGAGCAAGAGACGATCATAGTCTTGTTTTTGAATCGAGGAAGTGTATCCAAGGACGTGACAAGCAGATTTTCCTTTCGGATATACCCTCCTATATACTGGAACGGCTTCTAATCCGGGATAAAGGTGTTCAATTGAGCGGATAGCGTAATATTGCTTTTCGTTGATACCTCGTTGGACCACATATGGTATTTGAGGATTCAATGCTGCAAATGAATAGAGAGTATCTTCAATATCTCTAGGGTTGCTTTTGAGAATTTTACCAAGTTGTGTGGATAGCGCCTTAACGTATTTCTTTCGTAGACCTCGATTTCCTATTACTTGAAGCTGTGCCCATGTAATTCGAACTTCAAATTCCGTTGAGTTTGTTGCAAGAAGGTTGTTAAAGCAATCTCGAATAGTTCCGCGTGGAGCTGTTTCAAAGGAGGCTTTTTTTCTTCCTCTAAACGCTTCTTGCCTTGCAGTTTCATGTTGAGTACTGCTCAAATAGCCGATTCGAAGGGCGAGTCCAACCATAATAATAAGGATAAGTTGGAGTATTCGATTTGCTTTCTTAGGTATATCAAGAAGTACAAGCTCTGGTCTTAATCGCATCGTCACAAAATAAAAATGTAGTTATATTCTTTCTCTTCTTGAGGGAAAAAATCAATCCAGCTAAGCTTATGCCTCATAAATCTTTTTGTGCGCCTGTAGTTCAATGGTAGAACAGTAGCCTTCCAAGCTACGAGTGTCAGTTCGATTCTGATCAGGCGCTACCCTTCATTGCAAAATGCCTGTTATCAATATAATCTAATTCATTATCAATTGAATTGATTGTTCTTAACTTTACAGACACCGATTTCAATACTCCAGTTCCAAATACATATTTTTTTAGGTCTTATATGGCATATTATTGTGGAGAACAAAACCACTTAGGATTATCTGTAGGGCAGCAATTATATAATGTGGCTGCTCAAGATAGTGAAACTTCAAGCGATTCTATAGAATCGCCCTCTGAGAATTCACCGATTGAAAAAAAAATTAATAATGTATTCGAAGATATTAAATACTCTCCTGATTTTCGAATTTCCCTCTCTCAGCAAGCTCTTGATTTAAGATTAAAACCCCAAGAAGTGGTGCTTCAAAAACTTGCAAAACAACAAGCAATCGTTTTGGATAAAGGAGATGGAGATGAATTTATACCTCAAATGAAGTGGGAGATCTCCAAGTTTGCTCAATTTCCATGCAGTGTTTTCAGTAAGGATATAGGTATTCATGGTGCTTCTTGTGGAATTCAAGGCGGTAGAGCGACCATGGAAGATATCCATGGCCATTTTGATATCGATATCAGGAATAAAAATTTTTCGGGAAAAGCGAGCTGTTTTTATGTCTTAGATGGCCATGGAGGAAGTCTTTGCGCAACATATATGAACAAGAAATTCCCAGAGAAGTTAATAAATAAATTATTTAATTCTCAAGAAGAGCCTCATGAGGCTTCAATACGGAATGGTATTATTGATGTGATTGCCCAATTGCAATATTCATGGCTTCAGGATGCTGCCAAAGAGCTTGAATCGGTCTCTAAATACGATGATGAAACGAAGGAATATAGATCTGGGACAACTCTCTGTGCAACCCTTGTAATTCCACGTATAGATGGTTCGAAGGAGGTATGGACCGCCTCTGTTGGCGACTCGAGGGCGCTTATGATCAGAAAGTCAGATAACAAAACTATTCAACTGAGTAGGGATGCAAGCCTTGATGATCCAAAATTTTGTGAAACAGTCAAAAAATGGGGCGGAAACATTTCTTGTAGGTGGGATCCTGATGTGGATGCATATGTTAAACGAGTTGGCAAACATGGTCTTGCTCGTGCTTTAGGTGGATTTGATATAGAAAGAAAAAATTCATCACTCGGAATTAGTCCATTTCCTACTCTTCATAGAGAAATCGTAGCTAAGGGTGAGTCTGTAACCTGTGTTATTCAGTCAGATGGTCTTTCCGGAGCGTTTGGATCTCAGGCAGTGGCCGATTTAATCGAGATGCACAAGCAGGAGAAGCTGTCTGAACAAAATTTGTCTGTGCCTGCATTTCTCGTGGGAGCGGCGCAACAGGTTGGTTCAGATGATAATATCACATGTATGGTTGTCGAATTTTGACGCGCTATAATCTAAAAAAAGCTCCCTTAAAACAGGGAGCTTCTTGATAGGTCTTTTCAGAGATTTTTATTCATCTCATTCAGTTTGTTTTCCGGGTTCCTTATCAGCTTCTTTGCTAGGTTGTTTTTTGCTTTGTGTTTTTGTAGCGCTTTTCTTTTTCTTTGTTGTAGTGGCTGCTTGAGTGCTTTTTTTAGTGGTTGTTGTCTTTTTTTTCGTTTGTTTCTTTGGAACACTTGATGGCGTATCAGAATCTAATGAGTCTTTTTTAGATTTCGATGTGCCTTTACCGGTTTTAGCAGTGCTCGTTTTCGTTGTAGCTGCTTTAGCGACGCCTTTCTTGCTGGTTCTTTTTTTTGTGCTCGATTCGGTTTTTTCAGCCTTTTTCGAGGAGAGGCGTTTTTTACTCTTTTTTTCTGATGGTGTTTTAGGCCGTCCAGTAAATGTGGCTTCAATATCTTCTACGGTGTTTCCGATTACATCGCATTTTGGATATTCACTGCATGACCAAAATAGCTTTCCAAAGCGGGATCTTTTTTGAGTAAGATTTCCTTCACATCCAACAGCAGGGCATTTTCTGCTTTCTTGAGATATGCTTATGGCTTCCCCTTTTTTGGGTATATTGATGATGCCTCGACACTCGGGGTATTTAGTGCATCCCAAAAATGCTCCAAACTTCCCAAAACGCACTTTCATAGGGCTTGCGCACTGTGGGCACACCTGATCCCAATCAAAACTTTCATCATATTCGGACTTGTCAAAGGCTGCTTCCTCAACAGAGGAAGTCCATGAACATGTAGGATAATTAGAGCAACCTAGGAAATATTTATTCTTAAACCAGATCTTCTGAACAATTCCTCCACAGAGCGGGCATGTCATATCGGTTTGAACACGTGGAACAAAAGCTTCATTTTCAGCTTTTGTTAATACCGGTGAAAAGTCTTTCCAGAAATCATTAAGAAGCATTTTCCATGGAGTTTTAGAATCGGCGACTTCTTCAAGTGAGTTCTCCATATCGGCGGTAAAACCAACATTGACAATCTTATCAAAATTTGACTCCATCATCTCTGTGATAATACGTCCAAGCTCTGTAGGTTTAAGCCGGCCTGCCTCTTTTGTTGTATAGTCCCGACTTTGAATCTTATTCATAATAGTGGCGTAAGTCGATGGGCGTCCAATTCCTGATTTTTCTAGCTCCTTGACGAGAGTTGCTTCGGTAAATCGAGCTGGAGGCCTTGTAAAAGCTTGATCAGCAGTGATATGATTCAGGATAAGTTTTTTTCCTTCTTCAAGGTTTGGAAGAAGCGGCTCTTTAGCCTCTTCCTCTTCCTCATCGTGCTTTTCCTCATACAGAGTAAGGAATCCCATGAAGGTTATCTGGGATCCTGTTGTTCTTAGTAAAAAGCGCTCCGAAGCTGATATGTCAACAGAAACTGTATCATATATAGCTGAGGCCATTTGTGATGCAACAAAACGTTTCCAAATAAGGCTGTAGAGAAGATGTTGTTCACGACTTACGTAAGGCTGGACTATATCAGGTGTTAAATGTACATCGACGGGCCGTATAGCTTCGTGGGCATCTTGGGCTGATTTTTTTGTCTGATAGAGTCTTGGGGAAGAGGGTAGGAAGGCAGATGTGTAGCTTTGTTTGATATAGCCTCTTGCTGCCTCAATAGCCTCAGGAACGGCACGTACAGAATCTGTACGCATATAGGTGATAAGACCTTGCGTCCCTTTATCCCCCAAATCAATACCCTCATAGAGATTTTGAGCTATTTCCATTGTTTTCGAAGGAGAAAATCGAAAATGGCGGCTTGCTTCCTGTTGGAGAGTAGAAGTTATAAATGGAGCTTCAGGATGGCGTCGTTTTTCCTTTCGTTCGATTTTTTCTATTGTATATATGGATATCTCTAAAGCTTGCTTTATTTCTTCAGCAACGGTTTGGTTTGGAATCAAGAAGACCTGATCCGCTTTTTTTCCTTCAGGAATTTCCTTTTCAACCTTTTTACCATCGACTTCTAATAGACTTGCTTTAAATAGGGATTCTTCGGGATTCCGCTTGAGGTGGGCGGCAAGGTTCCAGTATTCGACAGGCTTAAATGCTTCTATTTCGCGTTCACGATCGACAACAAGTTTTAAAGCTACTGATTGAACGCGCCCTGCTGAAACAGGCTCGCTTCTTCCTCGTCGAAGGCGTCGATTAAGGAGAGGTGATATGGTGTATCCAACAAGACGGTCAAGAAGTCTCCGAGCTTGCTGAGCATCGACTAAAGCCATATCAATCGCGCGAGGATGTTTTAATGCTTCTTGTACTGCTTCTTTGGTGATGGAATTAAAAGTGACCCGTTTAAATTCACAATCTTTGGGTAAGATTTGGCTTATGTGCCACGCGATTGCTTCTCCTTCACGATCCGGGTCGGGAGATAGATAGACGACGTCAACTTCTTTTGCAGCTTTCTTAAGTCGATCGATAACCTCTTTTTTCCCAGCCATGGCTTCATAGGTTGGTTCAAAATCCTGTTCGATGTTGATTCCAAGGCCTGATTCGGGGAGATCACGTACGTGTCCATAAGAAGACTCAAAAATATATGAGGAACCCAGGAATTGTTTAAGAGTCTTAATTTTTGCTGGTGACTCCACCACGATTAATGCTTTAGCCATTAATAGTTCTTACCTACCTACTACGTAAATTGAGAATATTTTATATTGAAGCATCCTTATTGCTTTTCTGATGCTTCTCTTTCCAGTAAAAAATCTCAATAACAAATTTATTTACAGATCTACTGAGTCAGTTGTTCTCAGTTCCTTAACATACATTATGATATCAAAATAAATCTTCAAACATGATGTGTATATCAGGATCCTAGCAACAATCTATCACGACTTGAAATTCATAAGATATGCAAAGAGAAAAAAAGGGGGAACAAGAGCTTGTTCCCCCTAAATATTTAGAAGGTGATTGAAATCGAACCTTCTACCCAGCAAATGTTATCTAAAGAGGTATACTTTCTCTCTTCAAAGATCGGAATGATCTTATTGAGAGCTACTTCGCCTTCTGGGAGCAAGCGAAGATCGCCTCTGCGGCTCTGCTCATCTGTTTCGAGCAGGGCCATCGTATCTGGTACGTACATGTTCGCCTCGAACTTCGAGGTCCATCTTTAAACCATGTTCTCACAGATTGAATCTGTAAGGACTTGTTGATTTTTAAATACAGGGAAACTCTCTCTGCTCCCAGAAACAGAATCCTCAATAACCAAAACTGGCTACTTCTGTATTTTCGATGATCCCTTGTGGGACGATCCAAATTTTTTTCTTCCCAATACAAGCATTCGGACCTTCAACTTGTAGAGGGTTATATTCTTAAGTTCTTTGCTTTCGATGTCCTTCAAGCCTAATAAAGTATAAACAAACCAGCGCACTGTTTTTATTTGCTACTTTAATATTCTTGTTGCCTGTCCCATGAGAAAATTTAAGTTATAAATTTTCTTGCGCTATGATCCTTTGTTCACCTCCTTCGACGCATCTTCAGGGCAGTATCAATGGACAGCGTGTGAAATTATTGCAGGCAAAACAGGTCTGTATCGCTACATGCCTATTCTGAAAGCATTAGTTACACAAATAGCCGGAGTTTAACTTAAGAGTTAAACTCAAGGGTTAAATCTCCGGCCAATCGATTTATGTAACAGTTTGAAATAAAATTAGCAAGGGTTCTGTTCAGATTTTGTTAAGAAAAAACCTATTCAATCGAAAATTCAATAAAGATCAATACCAAATCACTATTAATCATTTTTGACTCAAATTATTCGATATCAAAAATTGAAATAGATCCTTCTTGAAATAGTGGAAGAAGTAATTGTGTTATTTTTGCTTGATTAAACGATGGACTTATAATTTGATTTTTTGGATCAAGACCCAAAAGTTGTTTCATTCGTAACTTTGAATCGTCCAGTTCTTTCTTCATATCATTTTTGGTATAGATATACATCTGACAAAGCAGGGTATATCCATAAGTGAAAGGGAGGAATGAGGGAGAGGTAGGAGTGAGTTCCGGTGTTGCAAGGAGGGTAGATGCAAGCTGTTCGGCCTCTTTGATTTTTCCACTTTCAATAAGTGCTGTCAGTTTTAATACTTCTTCAGAAATAAGCAAATGCTGTTTTTTCAAATAAGCCGAGGTCTTTTGGAGATACTCAGTTGCCTCATTGCTTTGAGATGAAATCAATAATTCCTGTGCTAATAAGCCTTGGTATTCCTTTTCAATGGCGCCTGCGCTGTCACAGCATTCGATCAATTTCGTAACATATGATGATCGTACTTCTGAGCTGAGGTTTTTATCTTCAATGAGCCTTTGAGCAATAAGATCTGCCTCTATAGACCGATCCACTTTTGTGTTCGATGATCGTGAATAAAAGAAAAGGACAAGAACTATGAGCAAAAATAGGCCTGAGATCCCAAAGGCAATCTCTTTTCCATATGTCTGAAAAATCAGCATAGCATGATCGATCCATGAAGGCCCCTTTTGCTCAGGACCATGCAGATGCTCATGTTTTTGAATTTTTTGATCATTTTGTGTTGTCATCGCTTCCTACCTAATCGGCTCAAAATAGATAGAGATGTTATACGGGTTCGAAATGTTTTAACGCAAAAGCCTATAGGAACAATGAAAAAAAGAGAGCTTATAGAAATCGACCCAAATTGTTTGATTCCCAATCGATTCCAGCCCAGGAGGGTTTTTGATCAAAATGAGCTTCAGGAGCTAGCTCAATCAATAAAAATGAATGGACTTTTGCAGCCGCCCATTATTGCGGATCTTTATGGAGGTCAGGAGCGTCAGTTTGAAATTATCGCCGGAGAGCGCAGAGTGCAGGCCTGCCGATTGCTTCAACTTCCAGTAATTCCCGCGCTTTTAGTCGAAATGACGGATCAAGAACGGCTTGAATCTGCACTCATCGAAAATGTGCAGCGAGTCGATCTCAATCCGCTTGAAATAGCGCTTGCTTTGAAAAAAATGGCTGATGAATTGAACCTTGATCAAGAAGAGATTGCCCAGAGGGTTGGGAAAAAACGATCTACAGTATCAAATTTTATTCGACTCCTTCAGCTGCCGGAAGAGATGCAAGTCGAAGTTTCCAAGGGGGTTGTCTCAATGGCCCATGCGAAGCTTATACTGTCATGCGATTGCAAAAAGCTACAGGATCATCTCTTTCAATCAATTCTAAAAAATGGCACCACCATTAAAGGATGTCTTCAAATTATCAATGAGTGGAATCGAAAGAAGGATTTTGAAAAAGATAATAAGAAGGACATTCATGTGAGAGATGCAGAAAAAATGCTGGAACGACGCTTGGGAACGAAAGTACTGCTTTCATGTTCTGGAAAAAACCAAGAAATGCATGGAGAAGTTTCGATATCATTTTATTCTCTTGATGACCTTCAGCGGCTTTTTGAAGTCTTAGGAGTCCAAGAATAATGTATGCAAAATAATAGGATCGGGACTATGCATGAATAAATTGAAAAAAGCTCTTCACTCTATATGAATTTTGACTATGTGGGCTGTATTATTGCGTTGTGTGTTGTTATCTGGAGATGGAAATCTCATATTAAGCCCGTCAAGTCTTGGTTTCTTTCCTCTGTCGAGCTTATTGCAGATCCAAAAGCTGGAAATATAGTTAAAAAAATAAGCCTTCTTCTGAGTCAAGTCATTCTATTCATGCTTATTGTTGCGCTCGCAAATCCACAAATTCCTCTTTTTTGGTTCGTTTCTGGGCCTTCAAGATCTATGCCCACTGAGGGGCGAGTCTTGCTTTTTGATATTGATGTTTCAGGATCTATGGAAGAGCCATTTGTTGGTGATAGAGGTTCTTCTGTTCAATCCCAGAAAAATTCAAAAATTGAAGTTGCAAAAAAGACTCTTGAGTCTATTGTTAAGGCAGTTTCAAGTGGCGATGAAGGGAGGCAGCATTTATTTGGTCTTTCTCATTTTGCTAGAGCGAGTTTTGTTGATTGTCCCTTGACCTATGATCAATCATATTTGTTGAAAAAGGCTTCAGAGCTTACTCCTGTACAAGCTTCCTTTATGGATGGGACTGAACTTGGGTATGCGCTCTTTAAGAGTATACAGGAAGTTCTTGCAACAAGGAAACTTGCACAGCAACTAGGGACTATTTCTATTCCTCTTGATAGTCAGGCTATTATAATCATCACTGACGGTATTGAAGATCCTCATCCCCTCGATAAGCAGGATCAATTTCGCTCAATGCCGCTTCGACAATCTCTACAGATGTCAAAAGAGGCACAAATTCGAGTTTACTTTATCTCGGTTGAAACGCAAGGGGATGCCGATTTTCAAGAGGCTTTAAATACTATTGCTTCCTGGGTTGAAGAGACGAAAGGTCGGCTTTTTAAAGTTGGTCCTAATTTTCCTATTGAACAAGTTGTTCAATCTATCAAAGAGCTTGAATCAAGTAAGCTTCCTCCAATATCCCCGCCTCCGCTGACTCGGATATCATTACGGTGGCTTTGCGTTCTTGGAGCAACGATCCTTTTGTTCTTGAAGCTTTTATTTGATCTTATTGTTTTTAGAGGGTGCTCATGAGGCTAAATATGCTCATAACTTTCCTCATGCTTTTTCTTATAGCTTTAATCTTTATAGCTTCTTTGATTGTCAGGAAAAGATCTCAAAATCTTGATGCTCTTTTACAGGTTAATCCAGGGGTTTCTCCAATACAGAGATGGCTAAATTTCTCTTTTGCTTTTCTGCTTCTTTCACTCTATTTTGCTTTTAATCCAACCCCTGAAGTTATAGATAAAAAAAATGCTATAAAACAGGTAAAAGGAGGCGATAAGGGCCAACAGGAGAGTCTAGTTCATCATTTGCCATCTGAACAATGGGCGGCTGTTATCGATGTAAAAAGCGCAGATATGCTTTCTCGCGCTCGATTTTTAGCACGTGAGGAGGCGCAAATCTATAGTGGGTTTCCTATTTCTTTATATCAAATTCAAGAGAGTTCAATCGAATTGATTGTTCCACCTACATATGATCTGCTCTACTTTCAACTTCTTCTTGAAATTTTAGAAAGTCCTTCTTCTCGGCTCGATCCTGAAGTGGCGCTCAAACGCATATTTCAAACTATTTCAACACAAAAATATGAGCCTCTCCTCAACATTACAGTCTACACCGACCAGAGCGAGAAATATCAGCATCCATTTCAAGGCATCCAAATAATCGATGTGCGGCCTTCCGATTTTACTTCTGCACAACAATTGGAAAAATCAACCTTGGCGTCGCTTAAGCCATATCATACGAATGAAAAACAGGCTCCTCTAAATAAAAATTTTGAGCGAAAAGAGTTTTTAGGACATCAAATAATGCCTCTCATTCTGATTTCTCTGGCGCTGCTTCTCATTTTCCAAGGAGTATGCCCAAAAAAAATGCTCTTGATCGCTATCCTGTTTAGTTCCGCCGCTTTCAGCCCCTCTTTTGTAATAGGCCAAGAGACTATATCCATTGGCCCTGATGTAACATCGATCATACATTCGGCTGATCATTATTATGCTCAAGGAGATTATCAAGAGGCACTTAATATATTAAGAGGTGCTTTCAATGCGACTCAGGATGTAAACAGTCAAGCCTATCTTCTCTGGAATATAGCTCTTAATGAAGCATGTATTAAGGATGTTGATAACGCATTAAATACCTTGGATCAGGTTGAAGAAAGAGTATCCAAAAATAATCAAATGGATTTTGAAGCGGAGATCTCTTTTTTACGCGAGTATGTACTTTATCTTCAGACTCAAGAAGCCCTCAAAACCCCGGATATCGAAAACCTAATTTCTATCATTAATGAATCTCAGAAAATACCTAATATTTCGCCTCAATTTCAGAACTGGCTGATGATTGTTGCATGTCAGCTTCAGAGCAGTACAAGGTTGAAAAACTTTACATTTTCAAAGGCCAGTAGTGTGCTTGAGGGGCGCATACACAACTGTGCTCTTTCTTTTTTATGCCAAAACACACAAAAAGATCTGTTGTTACAAAGCCTGCAGAGGGAGGTAGAGGCTTGGAATACATTATTTTCTGCTTATCTCCCCTATCAGCTGGGATTGTATCCTCCAAAAGTTCAGACATATCTCTTATCAAAAATAGCCTTTGACTCAGACGCCGACAGTATTCAGTCTCTTTATGAGATGTATCTTTCCTCGTTGTTTTTAGAACAAGAAGACTTTGTGCAGGGAATGCAGAACCTGCTAGGAGTCTATGTGCAATCAGCTCTATGGAATGAAAAAGTTCAGTCAAAATCTATTTCCAGCAAGATTTTGCTGCAAACGCTTCCCTTTCAGCGGATTGCTAAAATATTTATTGAGGGATTGTTTGAGGCCTATTCAATTCCATTTCAGGGGCTTTTTAGCCAAGACTGCTCCTTTGCATCCGCTTTAGCTGATTATTCTGTTTTTACTTTGCTTTTTCCACAGAAATTGCGTTTTTATAGTCTACTGCAGGCTCTTTTAGGCGAACAATCTCAAGATGTTTTATTGCGTGCTTATTCAATTATAGGAATTAAGTTAAACGTAAAAGAGGTGACTCCTGAAGAGATGAAAAATGCTCTTATAGATCGATGGATAGAAAATAGCCAGATAGCCTATCCGTCGATGAAAGATCTGTTTCTGAAGCTTGCTAAGATTTCAAAAGAACGCTCGATTTCTCAACTCAGACATTCTCCTCTACCCATGTGTCTACGCCTTTTATCTAGCGTTCCTGCTCCGTCTGAGCTTCGCTCAAATGGGAGTGCATATATAGATCAGGTTCTCCCATTTTTTCAGATAGCGATACAAACTCCATTTGATCCTAATATCTCGAATACGCTTTCTGAATGGATTAAAGGGCTGGCCATATGTCTTGATCCTATTTCGTTCTCCGATAATGAAAAAGCTCAGATCGTTTCAGCACTTCAGTCGATGCTTAATGCTTCCGGTATTCTCTCAACTATTGCAGGAAATTGGGAAGGCGAGAAGCGCACTTGGCAAGATCCAATGGCAATTATTTTAGATAAGACTGAAGTAATATATGAAATATTAAATCAGAAGCCTCAGGTAAATATTCCTCCTCCCTCTGTGAAAAAACAAACTGCTAATACCTCAGGGGATAGCTTTTATGATCCTATTCATTTGTATAAAATGCTTGAACTACGAGATAGAGAGCTTTTGAATCAATTTCTTAATATGCAAAATAGGGGTGCCAAGTGAAGACCCTTGATAAATTTTATAAAAGTATTCGCTATCTTGGGTGTGTCAGTATTCTTTTCATGACCCCTTTGGGTTTAATCCTGTTTTCACCAAATCAGCTTGCAGCACAAGAGCTGTCAGTTAATGTTCCGGCTACTGTTACAATTAAAGTAAATCCCTTGGATGCTGTATCGGGAAGACCTGTATCAGTTCAAATAGATATCGTCCGAACTAAAAACCAGCCTGTTGATGTCACGAGTTTTGTGTGTAATGGAACGCCATTGCAGGTCAAGCTTCTTCGAGAAGAGTCGAAGGCACCTACAGAGCTGTTTTCAGTAGAAGATCAAGATATTTTAGTTGTCAGTACCTACGCTACAAATCTCGGGATGCTACCTGTAGGTGTTCAAACATTTGGACCCCTCCAGGTCACAGTCGGGGGAATACCTATTCAATCAAATGTTGCCACCTTTCAGGTGTCATCTCCAGTAAAGTCAGATCGGTTTCAGCTCCAAACAAGCGTTCGACCTTCACGAGTATATATAGGTCAAATAGTTGAGTTTGCCTATCAAATTCTCTTCTATGATCCAATTCAAACCACGACTGAAGAGCTGCCGCTCTTTTCATTGCCTCAGTTCCAATACGAAGGAAGTCCAGTTGCAGAAACCTCGTTGCAAGGAGACGCAACAATCCAAAAGATAACCTTAAAAGGTAGAGCTCTTTCTGATGGAATAGTGGAGGTTCCAAGATCATTGGTTGAGGGGTTTGTAAGGCGTGATGATCCTACAACTGGTGTTACTTTAGTTCCTCCTCTATTGCAGGCTACAAGCCCTGAATTTTCTTTTACCGTTCAGCCTCTTCCTGCAAACGCGCCTGCTGATTTTACGGGTGCCTTTGGAGCTTTTGTATTGCGAGGAAGAGTTCTTGGTAATAACGAGATTCGAGTAGGCGAACCATTTACTCTTGAAATTACAGCTTCAGGACGAGGTGATTTAAGTTCTTTAACCCTCTCTAAATTATTGCAAAGCAATCAGCTTAAAGGTGCATTTTCCCTTTCTGAAAAGCAAGCTTCTGAGATCGTTGATACGACTAAACGATTTTTGTATGAATGCACACTTATCGATCCAGATATTTCGATTTTTCCTGAAATAACGCTTTATTCATTTGATCCAGAAAGCGGCCAGTACCTCGCAATGCGTATGCCTTCAATACAGCTCAATGTAAAGCTCGATGAGCAAGCTGAATCTCGTTCTAAACAAGATTTGGGAGTATCTGTACGAACTCGTGAATTTGTTGAGCCATTACAGGGGTCTCTCGAGCGAGTCTCGATTCCTATATATATTTTACTCTTTACTCCTATCGCATGTGGCCTTGTATTTGCTCTTCAGAAGTTTTTTTTGAATCGTAGAGAAAAAAACTTGAAACAGGAAGAGAGATCAGGATATTTGCTCATGCTTCATGCGCTAAAACAACGATTATCTCCTACTAAAAGTCTACCAATGGTAAAGAAAGCTCTTATCTTGCGGATGAGAGAATCGGGATTGATCACAAATCAGATCGACGAGACGAGTCAGCTCTCTTCTTCAGGCATTGTTGGTGAGGTAAAGCAAGTGCTTGAAAAGATAGATCAAGTTCTCTACGAGAAGAATCGAAAAGAAATTACTCCAGAAATGTTTGAAGAGGCTTCTCGTTTATTTACAAAAATATCAAGGTATACAATGGACCAACGTGAAGATGAGACTGATCTATGAGATTAATCTTCTTACTCCTGATTTCAGTCACTTCTTTAATATATGCCGATTTCAAAAAGAAATCGCCTGAAACGGAGAGTTTCTCCCAGCTTAATACCTACACTCCTTTATCGATGTATCAAGAAGCGATTTCATCGACTTCCCCGATTGTTCAAAATAAGCTATTAAATGAAGCTCTGATGGGCTATTTGAATTCAAAGCCACAAACTCCATCTGCGATATGGCACTTTAATGTTGGGTGCTGTTTTTTGGCCCTTCATTCCCCAGGCCCTGCGATTTTTCATTTTTTGCAGGCTAAAAAGATCGACCCTTTTATTCCCCAGGTGGATAGGGCTTTGATCAGAGCGCGATTAGAAGCAAATCTTCCGGCAGACGTAGAAGATTTCACGTCAGCTTGGTTATTGCCTGAGATTTCTCTTCCAATCGGAGAAATTATCTTTCTTGTCTCATGCCTCTCCGCCTTTTTTGTGGCTTCCTTAAGCCTTTATTTAAAAAACCAAAGCTTGACTTCCGTATCAAAATATTTAGCCTCTTTCTCAATTTTAGTAGGTTTTTGGCTCTTGCTGAGATTTATGGCTCCTCTTGAAGGCGTTGTTGTAGGACCTGAAAAATTGAAAACAATGTCATTAGATAAGAATTTATCAAGAGCGCTTTTACCGGGCGAAGTTGTTGAAGTCCTTCATGTCCTTGGAAGCTCTATCCAGATAAAAACAGCTGAAGGTGATGTAGGAATGGTTTCAAACAAAAATTGTTGGATAATTTCTGTGGATTGATTTTTTTAAACAATATATCGAGTAAGTATAATGTTTTTTCTTAGTGGTCTTGCAAAGCCAACACTCCATTTTTTCGATTCTTACAATGCTCTAGAAGGTAATGAGTGGCAAATAGCTCAATTAGAGATCCCGCTTGATTGTGTGAAACCAGATGAAGAATGTCTTAACAAATCTCTTAAGAGATTTGTTTTTGTTAGAAAAGATGATTCTGGATCTATTTGGAACCGGTCAATAGGCTTTATTTCAACTTTCATGAGTTCTTTTTTTGAGTATAAAGTTGAAACAATGCAAGGGGTGTTTTGCATTAAAAAAAACTCTTTATATCGATATGAAGATATACAACTTCAACTTGAAGAAAAGATATCTCGGATTTTTTTTGATGCTATTCCAGAGGTTTGCCTTCATTCGCTTTATTCAGTCGATGATAATACCTCGGAATTAAGCTACATTAGACGAGAAAAGAAGCTTCTCAATTCTCTAAAAAATAATGACGTAAAATCACTTGAAGACGTGCTAGCCTCGTATATGCACGAGGATGATTGGATCTCTTATTTTCATGAGATACTTTTTCTTGCAAAAACGACAAATTCAGTTTCATGCCTAAAAGATGCCATTAACCCTCTTTTGAAGGAAATAGAAGGAAATCTTGAAATTGCGCTTAAAAAATCACATCTTTCTGGGTTTGTTGTTGATAGAAACCAATTCAGTCAAAATTCTCTAAGCGGTCCTTTCTTGGATGCGCAATTACGTATGCTTGCAAGAATTCACTCATTTTTTTCAGGAATTGGACTCCCATTATTCATAGAGGGATTTATTAAGAAAAACTGTAATAATGGAGCAATTCCTTTATTGGCGAATCCTTGGAATCCCGAGGAAGATCTTGTCCAAGGAGCTCAATTGGATGGTGATATCTCTTCTGCTTTGATAAAAATTAGGGAGATCGAAGCCTCTCTTTTTTCTCGTACACATGAAATTAACCAGATGGTGATCGATCAAGGTAGTGCTCAAATAGAGGTAGAACACCTTCATGGAGGATCTCATGAAATCTCCGTATGTACAATCGATGCCGAGAAAGTAAATCTGATGCTCAAAAAGAAGTGAATTTTTCAAAATTTCGACGAAGAGAAAGTCTGTTCGATATCTCTTTGTCAAAGTTCAGTGAGAACTCTTTCTTTAGGGGGGGGGATTTAGAACCATTGGACGTTACCTATTCAAGAATTGATCTTTTACTCATGATGTAATTGCTGTGAAATTTTGTAAGATGGCACAATAGTTGTAACAAATTAATTAAGCAGGGTCATTATGGAATTAGGCACGAAAGCGTTATACAACTCTGTTCGATTTCGCGCCTTGCAAGAAGGAGATGATATTCATTCTCGTGACTCTAACTCATGGAAAGTGGCTAATTATCGAAACTATAGCCTTGAACAATTGTTTCTAGAACTTTCTAAACTCGGACGTACGCTTGATAAAGAGACTTTTCTTGCCTACTCTGAGGAGTGTGATTCTCCTGAAGACTTGCTTAATTTATTCGTTCTTGAGCCTGATGAGGAAAATCCAGAAGCGGTAGATCAATTCTATCTTATTCTCTTTGAGCTTTGGAGACGGCTTATTCCAGAGCGGCCTTCAATCACAATTCTATGTGATGAACTAGATCAAAATATCTTAGCGTATGACCTTGGCGAAGGAGATTCTGAGCCTGTTTTAGAATCGACTGAAGCATTATTTGAGGTTATTCAGAGGAATGTTGACGAAGGAATGCCTTCTCAAGAAGCTTTTAAAGCTATTGAAGCTCATTGCGCTCATGATCTTAGGCGATTTTATACCGATTTTATTCTTGATCTGCTCGATGAAGGCGCTGAAAAAGATGCCGAAGAGCTCTTTTTTAAACTATCACCTCTGCTAGAGTTGTCTCCATGGGCGCTTCTCATTCAGGCTCGATTCATTGCAAAGCAATCTCCGAAAAAAGCATCATCGCTTCTAAAACAAGCTTTGCATCTAACGGATAAAGGAGCTATGCAAATAGGGTTCTATGCTGAGGCCACGCAGGCTCTTAGATGGATTGAAGACGATTCACTATGTGCTCCAATCTTAGATGCCGGGTATCGCGCGATTAAGTCCTGGGAAGATGTAATTACCTACCTTGAGATTTTATCTGATTTTGTCTCCTTTTATGACCTAGATCAACTCGACGCTCGAGTGCAGAAAATAACTTTTGAAATAGAAGAAAAAATGACTGCAAACAAGCAGAAAGTGACTGCTTCACTTCCAGATCATTTGATGAAAAGTATTCAGAGTCTTTCAAAAGATATTCTGGAAGCTATTAAGATGAGTAGTTAGGCAATAACTCTAGCTGGGAAAATTTATCTTATTTGAGTGGGCTTTGATTTGAGATAATCACAAGATGTCAGGAGGTATCGTATACCTCGAGCCTCTCCAAAAAGTTCTTTCATTTCTTTTCGAATGCTATGAAGGTGGCCAAACACGCAGCAGTTGATTCCATATTGCTCAAGAAGCCTGCTTGCACGGCTTGGGGCTAGATCAAGTCCTATTGGAGGGTAGTGCGTCATTGCAATTCTATATGTAGCATTCTGAGGAATGCTTTTAAGGCTCATTTCAAGACGTAGTAGCTCTCGTTCAAAAATAGCCTCATTTTCACGCAGAATTTCTTCACTGAGTTTTCCTGGCATATCATTAAGCTGAGACTTTTGCCCTTCGATTTCTTTAAAGTCGATAATCGATCCAAATCCATACTCTTGACTATCCCAAAGTCTTGCTCCACAAATGGCGACATCTTCAAAAAGAACGCTATCATTTTGAATTATTCGTATTGAAGAGGGGAGGGTTTTTCGAATTTTTGAAATCGAATCCCACCAGTAGTCGTGATTTCCTCGTATCAGCACCTTTCTTCCTGGGCGTGCTTCAATCCAATCAAAATCGGGTTTTGCTTGTTCGAGGCGCATTGCCCATGATATGTCTCCTGGAATCAAAACTATATCGTCAGGCTGGATACTGCTATCCCAGGATTTTTCAAGAAGAGAGGGATGATCGTGCCAATCTTCCCCAAACTTATCCATCTTCTTTCCAGTAATCCCAAAAGAAAGATGGAGGTCTCCGACTACAAATATTTTCATTTAAAAAATAAATCCATCAGGAAGGGATGTTCCTCGAGGTACCACGATGATACCATCGCGTACATAGAGTAGATCACTGTCAAATTCAGAGAGATTTTGTTTATTGATAAGCTGGACTCTATTCCCAAGGCGAACGTGTCTATCGAGGATCGTTTTTTTTATAAGACATTCTTCACCAATTTCATATGGGGCTTGCTCATCCATGCAAGAGTGAGGTGTGTAGTTATCGTTGCCCATGATGTAAGAGTCTTTTATAATACTCCCTCTCCTAATGACCGCTCTTTGTCCAATAATGCTATTGGTTACTTCATCAGCCTCGACAATTGCTCCTTCACATAAAATGGCTTCTTTTATCAGCGTATTGCCAATTTTAGCTCCTGGCAGATTTGATGGGCTTGAGAATATGGGCATAGCCTCATCATGTATTTTAAAATGGGATTCATTTTTTGTGAGGGCAAGATTTGCTTGATAGAATGATTCTATTGTACCAATATCTTCCCAATACCCATTGTGAGCAAAGGCTCCGATTTTTCCTGAGCTTACCTTTGTAGGAATCAGGTGTTTACCGAAATCATCTCTTGGGTCTTGTTCTAATAATTCAATAAGTGCTTGTCGTTTGAAGAGATAGATGCCCATAGATCCCAAGAATGGGCGATCACTGCTTGAGGTAAATCCCATTTTTTTGAGAACTGGAGGAGATGTTTCAAGTCTTTCCAAATCGGTTTTGGATGTTGGCTTTTCATGGAAGTCCACGATTGTGTGGTCCTCATTGACTTTCATGATCCCCATTCGTCGGGCTTGTTTTTCATCGACAGCAAGGGTTGCCACGAGGACATCGAGATCTTTTGTTTGCGCTACCTTGAGCATCGAGCGAAAATCCATCCTGTAGAGCTGGTCACCTGAAAGAACAAGAATGTATTCGGAAGGAACTTCAAGAAGATAGTCTAAGTTTTGTCTTACGGAGTCAGCTGTTCCTGAATACCAGGAGTTTTTTCCATTTCTTTGTTCGGCAGAAAGGACTTCAACAAATCCACCTGTAATCGGATTTGGTCTATAGGTATGGAAAATGTGGTGGTGAAGAGATCGAGCTAAGAACTGAGTGACCACGAAGATTTTATCAATGCCGCATCCAAGGGCATTGCTGATCGGCACATCAATGAGGCGGTACTGTCCTCCAAACTGGATAGCCGGCTTACATCGAGTTTGAGTTAAGGGGAAAAGTCTTGATCCCTGTCCGCCTGCGAGGATAAGGCAGCTCACTTTTGACATATCGAGAGGATCAAAATCACGTATTTTACCGGCTTTTTGAGAAGGAGCTTTCCGTTTCCCAAGCTGCCTCATCTCCGAAAGGGAAATATCTTCTGTATAGGACATAATTCTTTATGCTCGTTCTCAAAAAAACTCATGTTGATAACATATGTAGTGTGTATTAATACATGGTTATTACTTTTTTAGCACTAATGCTCCGTAGCCTCCTTCTATTCCATCTTGAGATGGGAGAATAAGCTGTTCGTCGATGATATTAAAATTACTTCCTTCAATTTTTCTTATTTGATCCTGATTTTCCACATCCAGAATACTACAGGTCATATAGATCAAGTAGCCCCCCGTTCGGACTAGTTGAAGTGCATGGTTTAAGATCGCATGTTGAATGTGCATAAGTGCGGTAATGTGTTCTTTGTCAAGTCTAAGCCTTGCTTCTGGCCTCTTTGATAGAACACCGCTATTCGAGCAGGGAGCATCAACGATAACTACATCAAACTGTTGCCCAAGGGGAAAATTCTCCGCTTGAAAAGAGGATATTTCAGCTCTATATCCAAATTTAGAAAGGTTTTGTTTAAGTCTCTTAATCCGTTCCATTGATATGTCGTTAGCATAGGCGGCTGCATGAGGATAGAGTTCTAAAGCTCGTATGAGCTTTCCCCCAGGAGCGCTGCAAAGGTCGAGAATGAGGAGCTTTTGTCTATTGCGGATATTTGCATCAGCTTTCTCTAGAAGCTTTGTCAGAAGTTTAGGTTGAGTGGGGTTTTGAATATAGACGGATGACGATGTGGCCAATGCATCTATTTGGGTTGATTGAATTAATTCAAATTCAAGTGTTCCTGCAATCCTTGCAAATAATTTGGGGGAGCTGTTCTGCGCTTCAAGTATTTCGCAGACTTTTTCTGGAGGGAGTTGCTGTATAAGCATGTCTACAAAATAGTCTGGATATCCGTAACGATCAGAAAGCGATAATTTGGAGCTATCTTCCAATGGAATTTCAAAGCTTTTCTTTAGTATAGCATGCAGATATCGAGCAAAGTAGGAGGAAACGCATTCTTTTGCTACAGCAAGGTATTCGGAAATGAGCGCATAAGATGGACACTCTTTCATGAAATATCGTTCATAGAGTGCTATACGAAGGAGCGCTTTCTCGTCTCGTTTTGCTGGGAGCTTTCCATTTTGAGAGAGTTTTTTTCCTTGCCTATCGAGAAGTCTATATTTTCTAAGGGTTCCCGCTGCAAGTTCTCGAACAAAGGGAATCGAACTTTTGAGTTTCAATAACCTATCTGGATAAAGGTCATCGATTGTTTGTTCAATATATTTTTCACCTTTAAGTGCATTGAGGTAACAATAAAATGCAAGCTTCCGAGGGGTTTGTGTTGAGGAGCTCTTCATTTACTTTCATTATTTTGAAGTTGATTGTCGTAGGTATTATGTCCGATTCTAAGATAAAAAGATCTCGCAGGTTCAAGGGACTCGATATGGGAACAGTAGTATTTGAAGGAAGAGTATCTCTCAAGAATCTCACAAGCAAGGATTTAGAATATTTTTATTTATGGGCAAGTGATCCTGAGGTGGCTAAAACCATGACATGGGAGGCATATACTTAAAAAATGAAGCGGAAAAATTTCTAAAAGAAACTGCAGAACACCACCTTTGGTTTAAAGCTATTTGTATAGATGGAGTCCCCCTTGGTTCAATTACTTTAACCCAAGGAAAAGGCGCTGAGTCTTGCAAAGCCGAACTCGGGTATGTTCTTGCAAGAGAGTATTGGGGCAAAGGCATAACCACAGAAGCAGTAAAACAGGCGATAAAAATCGGATTTGATGATTTGGAGATTCAAAGAATTGAAGCGCTAGTTGCCCCTGATAACATTGCCTCGGCTAAAGTTCTTGTTAAGTCAGGAATGATCTGTGAAGGTCTTTTGAGAAGCTGTATTGTTTTTAAAAATATTGTGTCTGATAGGTATATCTACTCTATTATAAGGCAATACTAGTATCAGTTGACTGGGTGCTCAGTCGGCAACAAAGTCACCTTCTTACTGATCTTTTTTCGGTAGTCCTAAACAAGTAGTGCTCAAGATTTCATTTGATGAAAGATACTCATAG
>CAZOAJ010000007.1:0-95436 GCA_964577935.1 uncultured bacterium
TTTAATGAATAAAGAAAGGCTTTTCTTGAATCCCAGGCATTTACGCAACACAGCCACCAGAAAGTGTAAGGCGAGTTTCAGAGCAGTTCAATTCATATAATTTTGTACAGAATTGTATAGCTGCATAAAAATCTTTGTCAGATATCACACTGTTATATGATATATCAAGCTCCTCAAGAGATGATGGAAACTTCACCGCTTTGAGTGAGAGGTCTATGCCTCTACACTTAATCACTCGCAATTTTGTGCATAGCTTTATAGCTAATTTAAGGGTTTCGTGTTCAATAATGAATAGATACATTCCGCACCTACTCAAAATTTCGCATTTAGTGGATGATTGGTGTGACTATATAAATGTGAGAAAATCAATATGAATCTATTTCTTCAAGCTCAACAAACAGCACCTGCTTCAGTAGAACAAGGCTTTGAGCAGACCTTTATTATGCTCGCAATAGCGCTTGTCTTTTTTTACTTTATCCTTTGGCGCCCAGAGCAAAAAAAGAAAAAACAAATGGATGAAATGCGATCCTCCATGAAGAAGGGCGATCGTGTGATGGTAGCTGGAATTTTAGGTGAAGTTTACAAAGTGAATTCAGATACCGTGATCGTGAAACTCGTTGAAGGGGCTAAAATGGAAGTTCTCAAGGCTGCTATCAATGAGATCCAAGGAAAGGGTTCTGCTGCTGAAAAAGAAGAAGAGAAAGTATCTGAGTAACTTTCGTTAGGTAGGATCTGAAGGCCTCATTTGATAGTTTGCCTAACCAATACTTGCCCAACCAATATATGTCCTGAAGTGAGAAGCTGAAGATATATAGTCTTCGTGCTTCTTCACTTAGGTGTATGAAGAATGACTTCTGATTCAGATAAAGAGGGGAGATTCCCCTCTTTAGATTCTAGTCTTTCATCCCAAGTAAAAATTCGATGTTGCTGTTGGTCTTTCGAAGTCTGCCAAGAAGCAAGTTCATCGAGTCTATCGTTGATAAATCAGCGATTGCCTGTCTCATCATATAGATTTTTTCAAGCTCTCCTGGGTGATAGAGGAGTTCCTCTTTCCTTGTTCCGCTCTTGAGGACGTCAACGGCTGGATAGATTCTTCGATCGGCAAGCCTGCGATCAAGAACAAGCTCCATATTGCCTGTACCTTTGAACTCTTCAAAGATAACCTCATCCATTCTTGATCCTGTTTCAATCAAGGATGTAGCAATGATTGTTAAAGATCCGCCCTGTTCCATACAGCGAGCAGAACCGAAGAATCGTTTTGGTTTGTGGAGAGCATTGGCATCAATACCGCCACTCAAGATTTTGCCTGAATGTGGCTGAACGGCGTTATAGGCTCTAGCGAGTCGTGTAAGCGAATCAAGTAAGATTACGACATCGTGGCCATACTCGACGAGACGTCGTGCTTTTTCGATCGTCATTTCCGATACTTGGACATGGCGTTCTGGCGGCTCATCAAAGGTTGAAGAAATAACTTCACCTCTTACCAGGCGTTCCATGTCTGTGACCTCTTCAGGTCGCTCGTCAATCAACAAGACCATCAGAATAACTTCTGGGTTATTTCTTGCTATTGAGTTTGCAATGTTCTGAAGAATAATAGTCTTTCCGGTCCTTGGAGGAGCAACAATAAGTGAGCGTTGGCCTTTTCCAATCGGAGCAACAAGATCGATAACTCGCCCTGTAAAGTTCTCTTTTGCAACTTCCATTACAATCCGTTGAGTTGGATAGATGGGAGTGAGGTTTTCGAAATGGATTCGCTCTTTGGCTTTTTCAGGTGCTTTATTATTAATCTTATCGACTTTGATAAGTGCAAAATATTTTTCTTTATCACGCGGGGATCTCATCGATCCTGCAACAGTATCGCCTTTTTTGAGGTCGAACCTACGGATTTGTGCTGGGGAGACATAGATATCTTCGGCTGAAGGAAGGTAGTTGTAGTTTTGAGATCTCAGAAAGCCGTAGCCATCGGGCAGAATTTCTAAAACACCTTCGCCATAGAGTACTTCATTTGGACGCTCTGATACGACTTTTACAATCTCAAAAACCATTTGTGATTTAGTCAGCGATCCGAGATGTCGAAGCCCTATGTTTTTTGCGTATTGGTTGAGCTGGTCGATATTCATGCGTTGAAGATCGGCGATTTTCGTGATGCACAAAGGCGCCTCTGATTCACTGGCCCCGTCGCACGCGCCTTGTCTGCTATATTGATCTTCATTTTGATCGTCGTTTGTCATTCGACGACGAGAGCTTTCCGTCCCCGGTTCCGTTTGAGATTCTGCTTCGGATTCTAAACGATGTTCTCTATTTGACACTTGGGTTGACTCTTGGGTTGGCATACGATCTTCATGTTCCATATAGGCTGTAACGACACCTCTTTAAGGCTACACCTCTTTTGAGGTTAGGGTTTTGTTGAGCGCTTCCAACTGAAGCTCAAACTCTTCTAATGATGAAGAGTTATCGATGCAGTAGGTGCATAATTGTTTTTTCTGTTCATCCGGGACGAAATAATGTAATCGCGAATAAAAATCTTCCTCTTCATGAGAAGTGCAAAAAGATGCCTTCGCTTGATCAAGCGGTCTCTTAATAAGGATCGTTTTATCAAACCACTTTGAAAATGGTTGCTCACTTTCAAAGAGAAGAGGAATTTCGGCAACAAAAAGAGGCGCATGTTGTTCTTTTGCAGTTTCATAAGCTTCAACCATCTTCGTAAAGACATATTGATGCGTTGCAGATTCTAGATTTAATCGGTTATTGCATGTAGTCGAATTTTTTTTCGAAGAGAACACTCGCTTGGCCAATTTTGAACGATTAATTTTCCCATCCGATAAGATGTCTTCCCCAAAAATCCCAACTATAAAGCTTTTCAGCGCATGATCATGTACATATGCTCTATGTAAACATTCATCAGCGTTGAAGGTGTAGGCCCCATGGTTTGAGAAGAATTTCAGGGCGGTAGATTTTCCTGATGCAATCGAACCAGTAAGTCCTACTTTTAAGACATGGCTCGACATCTGGTTCACTTTAACATTCCCCCCAATTTTTTCCAACCGCAACATCGACAACAAGAGGGACTTTCAATTCCATAACACCTGACATGAGCTTAGGAATCTCTGTTTCAAATAGGTGAACTTCATCGTCGGGGATTTCAAAAAGAAGTTCGTCATGAATTTGAAGAATCATTACCCCTTGAGTTTTCTGCTTCGCCATCCAGCGATCTACCGCAATCATTGCCATTTTGATAATATCTGCCGCTGTCCCCTGAAAGGGGGTATTGATGGCAAGTCGCTCCTGAGCTGATCGTATTGTAAAATTTGAATTTGAAATATCGGGAAGGATTCTTTCGCGATTTGTTAATGTCTGCGCTCTGCCTGTTTTCCTGGCTTTTTCTTTAAGCTCCTCAACGAATCCATGGATGTGTTTGTACTGTTGAAAGTAGTGGTTTATGAAGTGCTGAGCTTCTGCAACAGGAATTTGAAGCTGTTGTGCTAGTCCATATGCCTGCTGTCCATATATTACGCCAAAATTAACCGCTTTGGCTTTACGTCTCATCTCTTCCGTTACCATCTCTAAGGAAACTCCAAAGAGTTCAGCAGCGGTGGCTTTATGAACATCTAGCCCTTCTTGGAAGGCTTTAAGTAAATTTGGGTCACAGCACATGTGAGCTAATATTCTGAGCTCTATTTGTGAATAATCAGCTGAAAGAAGTTTCCATCCAGGTTTCTGTGCCTGTATGCTTTTTCGAATTTTTTTTCCTAGCTCTGTCCGAATAGGGATATTTTGTAGGTTTGGATCTGTACAAGATAGCCTTCCGGTAGCGGTTCCAGTTTGATTGAAGTGTGCATGGACACGTCCTGTAGTAGGATTGACCATGCCGGGTAACACCTCAAGATAGGTAGATCGAAGTTTTTCCAGAGATCTGAAAGAAAGCAGTTTTGTTGCAATAGGATGCTTATCAACAAGGCCTTCGAGAATATCAGAACTTGTTGAATAAGATGTTTGTGTCTTTCTGCCTTTAGGAAGTTTAAGCTCTTCAAAAAGCACTGCTGAAAGTTGTTTGGGAGATGTGATGGTAAATGGGTGTCCTGCAAGCAGATGTATCTCATCTTCAAGTTGTGAGAGCTCTTTTTGGACCTCATTTAAAAGGACATGGATGTCCTGGGTATTAATGTAGACGCCATTTGTTTCCATTTTTTGAAGAATTGGGACTATAGGCATCTCGATATCGAAGAAAAGTCTTTCTAGTCCTCGTTTTTGTAGCTCTATATGGAGCTCTTTATAGAGTCTGAGAGTATATTCGACATCATCGCCGCAGTATCGAGCAACATCTTCAATGGGAGCTTTGTCTATTGTTTGGGTGTTTTTACCTGATCCAATGAGGCTTTCTATTGGAATCATATCTTTGTTGAAATATCTTTTTGCGAGAATGTCGAGGCCATGCCGCCTTTCATGAGCATTCAGAAGATAAGAGGCAAGAAGTGTATCAAAATAGGGGGTAAGGTGCGTTACTCCATATCTCTTCAATATATGAAGGTCATACTTGAGGTTATGCCCTATAAGAGGACGATTATCAAGTGCTTCTTTCAAGAAGTGAAGAATCGCTTCTTTGTGCATTTCAGCATTCGCTGGAATGTAATAAACATCTTTTGGATCAATTCCAAGGCCGCATCCAACGAGGTCAGCACTCATTTGATCAAGACTTGTAGTTTCACAGTCAACGCAGATGGGGTCTTTTTCTGTAAGCTGTTTAAGGCCTTGAGTACATTCATCTGGCTTTACGATCAAGTGAAGAGTCGAGGAAGGTGGAGTTTTGATGTCTTCTCCGCTCATGAGGGAGAAAAATTCCTTCTCCCTGTAGAAATCATTTAAAGGATCGAGAGGTGTTGATTTCCATAAATAGGTATTTTCATCAAATGGAACGTCGACATCCTCGATGAGAGAGACGAGTTTTCGAGACAGGCGAGCTATTTCAATTTCATTTCGAATTGTTTCTCCGCGTTTGCCTGTAATATTCTCAGCATTATTCAACACTCCTTCAAGAGATCCATATGTTTGAAGAAGCTGCAAGGCTCCCTTGGGTCCAAGTCCGGAAACTCCCGGAATGTTATCTGAGGCATCCCCAATGAGAGCAAGATAGTCAGCGAGTTTCTTAGGAGGCAGCCCCCATTTTTCTTCGGCTTTTTTCTCATCGATGACATCAAAGTCATGCATCGGATCGATGATTTTGACGTTTGTGTCAATAAGCTGCATAAGATCTTTGTCTGCTGAACAGATAGTGACCTCTTTGCCCGCTTCCAGTGCCTTTTTAGTCAGAGTTGCAATTGTATCATCGGCTTCGACTCCAGCAATCGAAAGCATCGGTAGTCCAATAAGGGAGCAGAATCGTTTTGCTTCTTCAATCTGCTTAATGAGATCGGGAGGTGTTGGTTTTCTATGAGCTTTGTATTCTGGGTATAGAGCTAGACGAGCTCGCTTATTATCTGGGCCATCAAAAACAGATACGATATGCTCGGACATAAACATCTGCCGTAGCTTCAAGATAGATCGTATAAATCCAAATAAGGCGCCTGTAGACTCTCCAGATTTTGTGGATAGGCCTCGGATAGCGAAATAATTACGATAGATCAATCCAGATGAATCAATAATACAGAGCACAAATAACTCACACACATAGGGTTCGAAAGCTCGCTGAAGGAAATCAGCGAGCTTATAATACAGTAATGATTGCTTTTCTAAGACTTATTTCTTGCTTGCCGCAAAAGGGCTTGTTGGGTGGTACATATAGAGAACTTTACCAACAAGAGCTGGATCAATATCTCCCGGAATTCGAAGCTGGTGCTCTACTTTACCTTTGATCATTTTGGCTTCAGGACTGAAGAGATCTTCAAGGAGTGAACCACTGGTCAGCTGAACGATTTGGTACGAATCTTTGATCCCTAGAGAGGTAGCTAATTGCTCAAGGACAGCAAAGTATGAGTTATTAATTTCATCGATATATCCCTTGGTAAGAGACTGATCTGCTGGGAAAACTTGAGCCCCAATTTCAACCAAAATAGGTTTTGTTAATGCTGGACGAGCTCCTGATACGGTTGCTACAAACTGGTTGTAAGCATCATCAATGATCTCTTGGTATCCAGCTTCTTCATCTTCTCTCCATGGTCTGAATGGGTTGAGGTCATCCTTGCCGGTTCCAGCATAGATCGTTGTGGAGTCAATACCGAGCCTTTCTAGGATGCTAGAAAAGTTGAAAATTGTTGGCATGATGACACCTACGCTTCCAACGATGCTATCCCGAGAAGAATAGATCTTGTCAGCACTACAAGCGATATACATACCTCCTGAGGCGCACATGCCGTCTACATAGGCGATTACAGGGATATTGAGTTTAGCCTTATATTCCTTGATGAGTTGATATATGCCGGCTGAATCATCTGCGGTTCCTCCTGGAGTGTCGATATACAATAGAAGGGCTTTGATTTGACTTGATTTGAGTTCGCCATCAAGAGATTCAACTAAAATTTTTCGAACTTCCTGGCGTTGCATGTGTTTCGTTAATCCTACGACTCCTCGAAAATCAAGCTGCAGGATCGTGGGCGCCTGTGATGAAAAATTTTTGAGCTTCCAGTCATGCGTTGGAAGCATTTCGATGCTTTTTGTGTGAGGAGGCGTTCCTGGTGAACTGAAAAAAAAGCCAATTCCAAGAATAATCAACACAATCCCAAAGGCAAATCCTATAACTCGAAAAATAGTTATAAGGGTTGCTCGCATAATATCTTTAGTCATTGAATCTGAAGACATCTCAATTGATCCTCGCAATATACCGCTTGAATAGATAGTGCTTCAAAAGGCTTAAATGAACAATTTAAGCACGTGACTACTATCGGCTCATAAATAAGATAACCCTACGAGATCTTTTTTTTTTATTCCAGTCCTAGCTCAACCATGTTATGCAAAATCCGAAGGGATCGATGATCTTCTTCCTAATGTCTGATTAAGTTTGACTATTTTCGGTGATCATGCTTTTGGGTTCTCTCCTTTCAAAATTGAAGATGATCAAAAATCTGGCGGTTTTGGTATAATGTAACAAAATTTTATCACTGCATACATAATATAAGAGTCTCGTTATGACACATTTTTTCCTATGGAATCCATTGAACGTTGTCGATGGCGAAGCTAAGTGGCTAGGACTTGTTATTTTGTGGATCTGCGGGGGATGGATGTCTCTACAAGTTCTAGATAGGCTTATTAAGCACCTTCTTGCTAGAAGACAGCGTATTGGATTTTCATGGCTTGAGGTTCTTTATTCATCCTTGTCAAAGCCTCTCTTTTGCTTGACTTGGTTTTATGTGATTGTCCAAGCAATGGATATCGTCTGTGACAATACGTTATCGGGGATGTTTGAGCGTGAACTTAATCTGATTTTTAGAGTAGCTTCTCTTGCCTTAGTCGGTTGGGCTTTTTTTCGTCTCAAGAGAATTGTTGTCCACTACGCTCTGTCTCAAACTAAAAAAAACCATCACGGGCAAGAGCTTCAAACAGGGCACCACAACCACCATCATTCTTTAGAGCCAGATACTATCCTTGTAATTTCGAAGCTTGCTTCTTTTATAGTCTGTCTTTTTTTAACGTTTGCGGCGTTAGAAATTTTAGGGATGAGTTTTACGACTATTTTGGCGTTTGGCGGAGTTTCTGGTTTGGCTATTGCAATTGCATCTCAAGAGATTATAGCAAACTTCTTTGGTTCAGTAATGATCCATGTAACACGCCCATTCAAAATTGGCGACTATATTACTGTTCATGATCAGAGTATCGAGGGGTATGTTCGTTCAATAGGCTGGTATCAAACAAGAATTTCGGGGTATTCGACTCGGACAACTGTTGTTCCAAATGCCGTCTTTACCAAGGCGGTCGTCACAAACAAAAGCCATTACACCCATAGGCTTCTTGATGAGACTGTCACTGTTCCTTTAGAAGATTTACATAAAGTGCCTACGATTATTTCGAATATGGAAAATCATTTGTCACTTAATCCAAACATTGATCAAGAGCAAAAAATTAATGTTTGGATCAGAAAAGTGAGTCCATCAGGAATTGAAATAGGCCTTTTTGCGTTAAGTGTTATTTATGACGAAAATGAATTCTATACATTTAGAGATGAAATTTTGATGGCGATGACTAAAGAAGTTGAGGCTGTTGGGGCTACGTTATTGACCTCTCCTTTTATTGCCGTGGGATCGCCAGCATAAAACTCATGTATTATGGTATAATCATTTTTCAAGTTCAGGTTTAATTTACATGGAATCGCTTTTGGGCTGGCTTACAGCTCATGCAGAGCATGCCTATATTTTGGTTTTTTTTCTCCTCGTGGTTACTGGACTCAGTGTTCCTATAAGCGAAGATGTCATGCTTGTTGCAAGCGGTGTTCTTGCAGCGACCGTGATCCCTGAGCACACACTACATCTTTTTCTCGCCGTATTTTTGGGAACATATGCTTCGGATAATATTGCCTATGGACTAGGGCGTTTTTTTGGAGATAAACTGTGCAGGATGGCCTGGTTTCAAAAAATTCTTAATCCTAGGCGACTTGAGTGGCTTCAGTCTTTTATGCATAGATATGGGACTTGGACGCTTTTTCTCGGGCGATTTATCCCATTTGGATTTCGAAATGGTATTTTTATGACGGCAGGGTTTGGGAAAATGCCTTTCATGAAGTTTATGCTGAGTGATGGGGTTGCCTGTCTTCTTTTTACGGCCCTCATTTTCTTTGCTGCCTATTTTGTGGGCCAAAATTATGATAAACTGCTTAATTCACTCCACACAGCAGGGCTTGTCTCTCTGCTGATAGTTGTCATTGCGGCTCTTCTTGTGATCGGGTATGCCGTTAGAAAAAAATATCAAGTCCGTACGAATGCCTAAATCGTTCACGTTAGGCAGAATCTAATCATCTTTTTTAAGATATACCAAAGAATTTTCACGAAGTGGAAAGCGTGTAAAGATGCTATGGCTATTATACAGGCATTCCAGCTCGCACATCTTGCCGTCAGTCGTATTCAAAATAGATCGGTGAGCTTTCTCGTAACAATAAGTGTAGACTTAAAGTGTAGACTTGCTTGAAGTGTAGACTTAACTGGGCAGAAGTTGTTCTTGCGCAATCTCTAAATCATATCGTATGGTCTAACTTTGTCTATATTTTCTTATCCAAGGATTTTCATAAAAGTATGCCTTTCTCACATCGATTGCTGTATGTGTTGCCCAACGCACTTTCTTTTATTCGATGTTGCATGGCCATACTTTTGTTTTATGACTCCTCCTTCTTGTCGATCCCGTATATCGTCGTAGGTGGGGCAACCGATTTTTTTGACGGGCTGCTTGCTCGTAGATATAAACTACAAACTCGCTTTGGAACCTGGCTTGACCCTTTAGGAGATAAGCTTTTTGCTTTCGCTGTCGTTTGGTCTTTGTACGATCTTTCCCTTGTCACCCCTTGGCAAATTATATGTATTTTTTCACGAGATATTGCGGTCTCTGTCTTTACTCTGGAGTTGTTTTTCTTTAAATGGGCAAGAAGCTGGACGGTTCAGTCATTTACTGTCGGCAAGTGGGCAACGGCACTTCAATTTGCTCTTTTTATCGTTTTGTTGGCGGGAGTTAAAGTTCCGAATCCATTTTATTGGTTTATGGGAGCTTTGGGCCCCCTGAGCCTAGGACAGCTACACTTGTTGCTCTATAAAAAGCTTGATGAGTCTTCTAGAGATGAGGATATGAATTAAGAATTCACGTTACGCAGGATCTGACTATCTTTTTGAAGCATTTTCACGAATTTTGCACGAGGTGGAAGGCTTGCAAAGAGCACACGGCAATGTGCTAAGCCTTATCACCTCGGACATCGTACGATACGTCATATCCAAAGAGTGGAGATTTTCCTCGTAACATCTTCTTCGTAATCTGAAATTAAGAAGCTGCTACTTCGGGTTCACCTGCAGGATGATCGGTTTTTCCTTCCAAACACTTTGAGAACTCTCCGCCTAGTGAGCGAACAGCAGCGATCCAGATAACCATGACACCGACTAAAATGATGGCTACGTAGGGCGCGCTTGCTGAGAGCGTTCCAAAGAAGAGAAGAAGTCCTTGATGAATAACGGATCCACCCGATTTTCCAAGACGAGACCCAATTCCATCGATGGCTGCTTTCCCTTTGAGTTTATGATCAGGAGTAAGCGGAATAAAGGCCATCTCCTTGGTTGTGTCAAAGACAGAGTATTTTGCAGCTTTGCTAAAGCAGTTTTGCATCGAGCCGAGAAAGACGGCTAATGCAAGCGGTGTTACCCCAAAGAATACCGAGAGAATAGGACCGAGTGAGTTGTCAAAAAATAGGCAGGAGAAAAAGGCTACTGTAGTGACGAGTAAAACAACAGGGGTAAGCATGGCTGTAAAGGTCCATCCAAATCGCTTGATGATCCCTGCCATCACCAATGAGGTTGATGTCGATATAATACCCATCGTGCTCGTGAGGTTATTTATATAGATGTTGTATTCGTGTGAAGAGGGATAGAGTTGTCGTAGACGATCTTTCCAAAGAATTTCAACTAGGTTGATAACCAGGTTGTAAGAAACAACAAGGGTTGCAATCCAGATTAAGTACTTGGAGTGAGCTAAATAAACTAAGCTTTGTTTGAAGCTGAGTTTTTTTCCTTTTTTCTTGATCTTCTCTTGAGCTTCTTGAGGAATGTACTCAGGATTTGACAAGACATTTTTGTTCATCCATCTAAATGTCAAGAGAACGATAACTCCTGAAGTTACTATAAGAGCCATGATCTTCATCAGAGATTGTTCCCATGCATCATTTCCAAAAGATAATGTAGGGTCATATACGTCTGATGAAAGAGCTATAGCGGTTTGTCCCGCGACGATGGCTGCGATATTCGATCCTATGCTCATCACGCTGTAGAATCTTGGAGCTTCTTGAATCCGAGTAATTTCATTTGCAAACCCCCAGAAAAGAACATTCAGCATCATTGTGCTCCAGAGCTCAGAGATGACATAGAAGCAGGTGAGTGTCCAATGGCGAAACATGGCGATTAATCCCATGCAGCCTTTGGGCAGAATGGCTTCAAGTGAATCAGCTAGAGCATGCGGATGCAGCTGTTCTCTCATCGGGAAGATGATAAAACCAAAAATGAAGAAAAAAACAAGAAAGCTGACCAATATAAGTTGAAAGAGGGCAGGTCTTGAGAGTCGATTGGATAGGTTTGTAAACAGTATTGTCGCTGCAATTGCTGAGGGCAAGATAACCCAAACTTTGATGAAGGGGATAACCTCGGCGCCAGAGTTTTTGGCTGTAATAACAAGAGCATCTTTTAAATTTCTTAAAATGCTGTAATTAAAACAAATCATGGTAAGCATGATGAGCATGGGCAAAAGCTTTTTAATCTCATGCCTATGTATCGGCCAGATATTCGACCGTATCTTACCAAATTGTGTCGTGCCATTTTGGCTTGCTTCAGACATTCAAACCCCGCAGACTGCAAATATAATAACAGAAATTCGAGAACTTTTCAAGAAGTTTATACATATGTTTCCTAGGCGGATGCCGTTGACAGTGGTGTTTGAGCTCTTTCTTTCGGCGCAGAGGAAGCAAGTTGAGATTTGAGCGATTTTTCGCCAAAAAGCTGGCCCAGATTTTTGACTGAGAACATCCAAACAATAATCATTCCAAAGAGGATGGCCGCAACATACGGAGCTGAAGCTGATAAGCTTCCAAGAGTAAGAAGAAGTGATTGATGAATAACGGATCCGCCTGATTTGCCAAGACGGTTAAATACTCCATCAATTGCTGATTTGCCTACCAATTTTTCCTGCTGCGGTAAAGGAATGAAGGCCATTTCCTTGGTAGCATCAAACACGGTATATTTAGCGGCTCTTGAGCAGCAGTTTTGAAGTGTGCCAAACAGAACAACCATGCCTAGTGGTGATAGCGATGGAATAAGCTCCGAAAGAGTAACTGAGCCTTTCATGAAGTAAAAGCCAAAGAATCCAATTGAAGTTATAAACAGAATAATTGGAGTTATTGCTGCAGTAAATGTCCATCCCATTATTCGAATGGCATTGCCTGATATAAAAATCGCAGATAAAGATGCAGCGATGCCAATCCAAGTTGTTACTTGGTTCATGTAGATGTTGTAATTTTTAGGATCGGGATAGAGCTCTCGTACTTCGTGTTTCCAGAGAACTTCGACGAGATTGATCACAACATTGTATGTCACTACGATGATGGCAATATAAAGAAGGTAGCGAGAAGAAAAGACGCGTTTGAAGCTTTCTCTCATTGATTGTTTTGGTCGTTTTGCTGTCGGATCGTAATCACCTTGGAGATCAGGATGCGAATCTATAGTTCTATTTAATCGGTAAAAGAAGAAAAGAGCCAAAATTCCCGCAGCAAGCACCACTAATATCAACGTATTAAGGGAGCTATCCCAAGCATTGTCCCCTTGATAGTGGTTAGCTATATAAATCGAAATCTGACCTGAGGCGATCCCAGATAAGTTAGTTCCAACACCAAAGAGGCCATAAAATCGTTTGGCTTCTTCCAGTTTTGTCACTTGGTTTGCAAAACCCCAAAAGAGAAGAAAGAGGACGATATTCGACCACAGTTCAGACATTGCGTAGAAAAGAGTGAAAGACCAATAGCGAATCATCGCAATCAATCCCTTGCAGCCTAGAGGAAGAATTGTTGCAAGGCGGTCGCAAAAATCATGAGGGTGGATTGCATCTCTGTTTGGATAGATGACGAATGTAAAAAGACAGAAGAAACCCAGAAAGAGAGAAAGCATTATATAGACGACTGCTTCACGTCCAAATCGGTTGGAAAGCTTAATGAATATGAGTGTAAAAAGAACAGACAGGGGAAACATCGCCCAAACTTTAATAAAAGGGATGACTTCTGCTCCTGAATGCTTTGCTGTTACGACGAGGCTGTCTTTCATGCAGCGCAGGGCGTTGTAGTCGAAGGAAAGAAGAAAGAAGATAATAAGCATGGGGATGAGCTTTTTAAGCTCGTGGCGATGTACAGGCCACAATAGAGCTTGCCACTTATTAAAGGGCTTTGTGCTCATTGCGAGTCCTCCGATCTTAAGAGGAGATCTTCACCCTCAGATGTTTCGTAAACTGTCTTGTTTGACATGTGTTGGATTACAATCTTGATAACAAGTGTATCATCTTAGATTGTTTAGAGCAATTACTTCTTCATTAGATAAAAATAATATTTTAAATAAGTGTTTTTAAATTATTTAATTACAATTCGACTCTTCAATATTAAAATTATAAAATGCCTCATGGTCGAGGAATATTTGAGCGAGATCTTATATAGCTTTTTGAAGATATTGCTTGGTTTGAGGCCTGTTCCTAGCAGGCAAGAGCCGTAATTCCTGGAAGAGTTCCAAGTTCGATCAACTCTAAACTTGCTCCTCCCCCTGTCGAAATATGGGTAATGCCATTTGTGAGCTTTAATTGTTCCAAGGCAGCAACAGAGTCGCCTCCTCCGACGATAGTTGTTACTTCGGGTAATGAAGAGATCGCTTCAGCAATAAATCGTGTCCCGCGAGCGAATTCAGGTATTTCAAATATGCCTACCGGACCATTCCAAAAAAGCGTTTTGGACATGTTGAACTCTGCTTCCCAAGCTCCGCAGGTTCTTGGACCAATATCAACGCCTTCGAAATCATCCGGAATTCCCGCTTCGATATCAATTACCTTTACAGTTCGATCCTCTTTCAAAGAGTTTGAAATGACAAGATCAATGGGTAGAAAAATAGGCTTATGCATTTTTTTCGCAAGATCTAAAATTTCAACTGCGTTTGTGATGAATTCATCTTCACAAAGAGATTTTCCGATTTTTTTTCCTTGAGCTTTGAGAAATGTATAGGCCATGGCCCCACCAATAAAAAGTATATCTGCCTTTTCAAGAAGTGATTTGAGTATACCTATTTTAGTAGAGAC
The DNA here is from genome assembly GCA_964577935.1 of uncultured bacterium. GTDB lineage: Bacteria > Chlamydiota > Chlamydiia > Chlamydiales > FEN-1388 > JABDGV01. The sequence continues at coordinate 13,990 of CAZOAJ010000007.1, forward strand.
CTTTGCTCCTCCAATAATCGCCATAAAAGGACGTTTTGGATTATTGAACGTTTTTTGAAGGAAACTTACCTCTTTTTCCATCAGTAATCCCATCCCCTTGTTGATGGGAAAATACTGAGCAATTGTGCAGGTTGATGAGTGAGCTCGATGCGCGCTTCCAAAAGCGTCATTAATGTAGAAATCTCCAAGGCGAGACAGATTTTCAGCAAATGAGGGATCTTTTTTTGGGTCCTCTTCAGCTGGATAGAATCGAAGGTTTTCCAAAAGGATAACAGATCCGGGCGCTGCATTTTTTATAGCCTGTTCAACCTCATTTCCAACGCAATCGGATAGAAAAAGAACTTTTTTCCCAAGAAGTTTACTCAGTCTGTCTGCGCATGGCTTAAGGCTGTATTTTGCATCTTTGCCTTTTGGACGGCCGAGGTGGCTCATTAGAATGACAGTCGCTCCCTTATCAAGGAGATAACTAATCGTTGGAATAGAGGCGATAATTCTAGTGTCGTCAGTAATGTTGCCATTTGTATCTTGCGGAACGTTGAAATCAACTCTTACGAGGGCTCGTTTATTTGCTACGTCAAGATCTCGAATGGTTTTCACAGATGACATGGCAAACCTCTTTTCGGCTGTACGGTTATGGCTTGAATATGCACGGTCTCTTCATTAATAAAAATTAATTTATTTCCGAGTAACGAGATTGCCTTTGTTCTATGTGAATGGTAGATTTCATTATGTGGATTTTATGTGGTGCATATGGTTGAAGTTGCTGATATTCGCCGTGAATATGAAGGGAGAGAATTCCGTCGGGCTTCCCTTAGTGATGACCCTTTTGAACAATTTAAAAATTGGTTGAATGAGGCTGTTGTAGAAGATGTAATTGAACCAACAGCTATGTGCCTTTCTACGATTGGACTTGATGGTTTTCCTGTATCTCGTATGGTGCTTTTAAAAGCATTCGATTCCAGTGGTTTTTATTGGTTTACCAGTAGAAACAGCAGAAAAAGTAAACAGTTGGCGGCATCTCCTGTAGCTTCAATCTGTTTTTATTGGAAGGAGCTAGATCGCCAGGTCTTATGCCGAGGAGCTGTTGAAGAGGTTGATCGATCAATAGCTGTTGATTATTTCATAAAGCGCCCTAGAGGAAGTCAAATTGCTTCATGGGCGTCTCGAGAGTCCGAAGAAATCCAAAATCGTACAATTTTGGAAGATCGCTATAAGCATTTTGAAAAAGAATTTCAAGATAAAGAGGTGCCAGCTCCTCCTGATTGGACTGGATACTGTCTACGGCCATTGGTGTTTGAATTTTGGCAGGGGCGTCTTAATAGGTTGCATGACCGTTTCGAATATCAAATAATTTCGGGAAAATGGCATATACAAAGATTGCAGCCTTAGGGATGATCAAATTTATTTCTATGAATTCCTGTGGTGAGATTAAGTAAGAGAATATAAGGACTATGCCAGTGTCAACTCTTTTGAAACGACAATTTCGTGAAGGATTGGATCGCGCATCAAGCCAGCTTAAAGCGTTTTCAGATCTTGTTAAGATTGTTGTTGAACCTTCGGCTTCTTTGCTTTCCTTTAAGCAAATCGAAAGTGAGCACCCATCTCCCGCTGTTCTTCCCGAGGCAATTCGTGTTGAGCGATTCGTTAAAGAATTTAAAGCAATTTTATCTTTCGAGCCTGAGCGTCGTCGTCTTTGCGATGCGATAGCAAATATATTTGAATATGGCCCAACTATGCTTTCCACAGGGGCCTGGAGTTTGTTGCAGGCAGAGTTGGAAAGAGCTTTTGAGAGCATGAAGGAAAGAAGAAAAAAATTTTCATCAACCATTTCCTCAAATACCTGGAGTGAAGAATTTTACCTTACTCTTTTTACCTTGAGTAAACATCTGTTTGAACAAGGGCTTTATGATAGGGCTTCAAATATTTTATTTTTACTTATCACCATCTGCCCTGAGTGTGCGCAATTTTGGCTCTCCTATGGCTTATTAAATCAAAAAACTCGGCACTTTAATACGGCAATTATAGCGTATGAAGAAGGGTATAAATGTGATGCTGACGTAAAATTTTTACTGCATAAGGCAGATTGTTATATAGAAATGTTTAATCGAAAAGAGGCTGAAGAGCTTTTACATGAGGCTGAAAAATTAATGAAAGAAGATGAGCGCCAGCCATTATCATCTTTAATTTCATCCTTACACCAGAAGCTTGATAGCGTCCTAAAGGGTAGAGGAAAGTAGCTATACTATGGGAACTATTAATCCGATTTCATCGGGTGCATTTCAACCCGTTGAACTTCCTCATGAGGTTCCAATAACGTTTTCTACTTTTCCTAAAGTCGAAGATGTGAGAATCCCTCATGGGACAGAAGTTGGTTTAAAAGCGCATTTAGGACTTATTCAAGAAAAACATTCTTTGCTGGAAAATAACGCCGTTCAGACATGGGCGGATACTATTTGTTCTGATGAGTTGTTTTTAGCTATATCTTCTTGGTGTGAAAAGAAAGCAAAAGAGTCTGAGGGAATCCAGCTGGATTGTTTTAAGCATACAGTCGATGAGGCTGTACGCTTATTTGACGCTCTTTCGCCACCCTCTCGAGCAAATCAATAACTGCTTAGATTTGGAACAGCTTAAATTTGGTTATAAGTCTTGAAAGGGGTTTGCTGCTTGACTGAAGAGCCCGCCTTTCTTTCTTCTTTGGGCCTCATGACGTAGGCTGAAGAGAAGATCTTGGTCGAAATTCTGTCGAGCTGCCCATTGAAGATATTCTGGAGGTAAATCTTTGAATAATCTTCCTTTATACTTGCCCAAGGGCATTGTTTTCATGAGAATGGGCTTAGAAAGGGCTTCGATTATCTGAGGGTAAGTTTTGAAAGACTTTGTGAGGTGTTGAAATACTTGGATGTTAACCATAACATCATTCATGGCTCTATGAGCCCCTTCCTCTTCGATGTTAAAGTGAGACCGAAGCATTTCAAGTGAGTTGGAAGGTGATTCTCCATAAAGTCTTCCCAACCGGAGGGTATCAACACGAGTATTCGCTCTTAGATGTGTTGGAAGATTGTAGCGCTGCGCCTCATGATAGAGAATTTCAATGTCAAAGTCGATTCCATGTCCAATAATTGGATAGCGGGCTGCAAGCTTGAATACTTCAGGCAGAATTAAATTAATGGTAGGACTTTCGCTTACCATCTCCTTAGAGATCTTGTGAATCGAATAAGAGCTTTCAGGAATATCGCACAATGGATTTACAAGGCTTTCATACTTAGCAAGAATTTCATCTCCTCGAAAGAGCGCTATTGCAACTTCAATCACCCGATCATTTTTTATGTCGAGTCCCGTCGTTTCGCAATCTATGCAGACGAACGTTGTCTCTTTCAGAAGGGTCATTTATTCCTCGTCGTAACTGTTTCGAGTATTTTTTTTCTTATAGGGTCAGTGAGTCCTACTTCTCCTGCTGCATGTGGCATGATATGTAAATCATGAACTGTTTCAAGTTTTTTAAACTGGGCAAGACGAGTGCGAAATTCATTATGAGTGAGTTTATCGCATTTTGTCAGAACAACTAGAAGAGGAATGTTCCTTAATTGCGCAATTTCTACGAGGAGAAGCTCCTCTTCTTGAATTTCACGACGAACATCTATGAGCAAGAGGAAGAGTTTTATGTTTTTATGAAACCGCACGTAATTATCTACGAGCTTTGCCCATTTTTGCTTTTTTTCAAGAGCCACTTTGGCATATCCAAAGCCAGGCAGGTCTGCAAAAAGCAATTTATTATCGACAGCAAAATAGTTTATGGCTTCAGTTTTGCCAGGCCTGGATGAAGTTTTTACAAGACCTTTTGAGTTGAAAATAGAGTTTAATAAAGTCGACTTACCGACATTGGAGCGGCCCAAAACTGCAATTTCTGGAAAATGCGGAATTTTGGCCGTATCATCATAGGCAGAAAGTAAAAAAACGGCTTTGTTCCAATCCATGTTTGGGTCTCTTGCTCCTAGAGGTGCGACTTTCCGATTGTATCGAGACGAAGTAGAGTCTCGGAAATATTTGAAGGACGATATGCGACTTCGATCAGGCGTTCTGTGGGCGATTGCTGTGTGATGAAGATGCGAACTGCATTTTTCGGAAGGAGTGATTCAATTTTTTCGCTCCATTCTATCGAAAGGTCATATTTTGAGTCCAAGTACTCATCGAAACCAGAGGCTTGGAATTCATCTTCATTATGAATCCTCCAGAGGTCGAAGTGAAAGAGAGTATGAAGCTTTCCCTCGTACACGTGCAGAATCTGGAAGGTCGGGCTTGAGATTTCTTCTTCAAGTAGGCCAGTCCGAGTCTTTGCGTAAGCTCGTATCAAGGTTGTCTTGCCAGCGCCTAAGTCTCCAAAAAAGGCGACAATAGCCGGATTGGGTATAGCTTTTGCAAGCAGCTCTCCAATATGCATTGTTTCTTCAACGGAGCTGCTAGAAAATATTTTTGTCGTTGTGGCGGCTTCTCGATGATGAGAAGAGGCCTCTTCAGGGAGCCTCTTCCCATCAACGGGGTCTTTAGAAGAAGGTTTTATCACGATTCAAGGCCGTTGTCTTGGTCAACATCACCAAGCCAGTGCTCAATGTAGCTGTCAAAGCCTTTTACCTCTGTAAGAGCTTCAACAAAAGAAGCTATTTTGTCTTCTTTGAGCTGCTCTTCAATCAAGTGCATAAAGCTTTGCTCTATTTGAAATCTCGTTTGGTTTTGCACTTCAACGAGAGAAACTCGCTTGAGATAGTTTTGTTTAAAGTCGTCAATCACAGACTCTTTCGAATGGAAGAGTTTGCCATTAATAACCGATGAGAAAACAACTTTTGTGACAGGAGCTTTTGGCTTGAACTTGCTTGCATATGCTTTAATCACTTCTGGATCTTCAGAAATGAAAAAGCGTTTGGCTTTTAACCCTCCAACGCGCTCTGTATTCTCAGGGCAGGATGCGACCCATTCGTAAATTGCATCTTGAGGATTTGGATGAGTATTATCACCAAAAACCTTTCCCGTAAAAGGGCAGATGTAAATTTTTGTTGTTAATTCATCGACTGCTGCTGGATAGTAGCCGATTTTAATCTCGGTCTCTCTCCAAAGCTTGCCTTCGGACTCTAGGATACGAACAGCATCATCTGCCGACTTAAATACGATCTTATCCCGAACAAAAAGAACAGGATCAAGATGGAGCTTTTGCTCAACGTAGTGAAGATATGTCGCAATAAGTTCTGGTCGTTTGCTTTGCTCTACAAACGAGCGAATCGAATCGACAATAGTTGCCGGAATACGTGTTTTTGCTGTCATAGAAATAATTAAACCTATACGTGCTATAGACTGTACATATCATATCTGTTATCCTTCAATGTTTAAAAACGTAAACACAATTTGTGCAGCGTTTCTCCTATTTTCTTTGGTGGCTTCATGTCAAATTCACAATCTCCAATTCAATCAGAACAACAGGTAAATAAGCGACCCTTGGGGCATATTAAGGGGACGATTCTTGAGTCTTTGCAAATACTTTTTTCAGAAGCATTCAGTCAATTTTTAGGGAGGCCCGTAATTGCTGAAGTGGTAAAAAGTAAGGATGTCCAATTCGGCGATTATCAATGTAACTCATCTATGAAATATGCTAAAGAGGCTAAAAAAAGCCCTCATGATGTCGCAAAAGGCGTTTTAGAAAATCTTAAATCTTCGAACCTTATTGAAAAGGTTACAATTGCAGGTCCTGGGTTCATCAATATTCGAATCTCGCAAGATGCAATTTTTTCTCTCGCAAATCAAATGTCAAAAAGTCCTTCATTTGGGATGAAAACTCGCGACCCTCTTCGAATTATCGTCGATTTTTCATCTCCAAATACGGCTAAAGAAATGCATGTGGGTCATTTGAGATCAACTATTATAGGCGATTCTCTAGCCCGTGTTTTCGAGTTCTTAGGGCATGATGTTCTCCGATTAAACCATATTGGAGATTGGGGAACATCCTTTGGCATGCTTATTGCTCATATCAAAGATCAACCTGATTATTCAAATGAACGGGTTCGTTCGTATGAGCTTAAAGATTTGATGCGCCTCTACAAGGATTCCAAAAAAAGATTTGACGAAGATGCTCAGTTTAAAAAAACTGCTCAGTTAGCCGTGGTCGATCTTCAGAGTGGAAATCAAGAAAGTAAAGAGATTTGGGAGATTATCTGCGAAATTTCGAAAAAAGCCTATCAGGAAATTTACGACCTTTTGGGTGTTAGACTCGAGGGGCGTGGGGAGTCGTTTTATAATGATATGCTTGCCGAATGCCTTCGTGAGCTTGAGGAGAAAAATCTAATTATTGTCTCTGAAGGGGCAAAATGTCTATTTGTTGAAGGGTCTGATCTTCCGTTAATGATGCAAAAATCAGATGGAGGATTTACGTACGATACCACAGATATGGCGGCGCTTCTTCATAGGATTCGTGATGAAAAGGCTAATTGGATCATTTATGTCGTTGATATGGGGCAATCGCTCCATTTTGATCTCGTTTTTAAAGCTTCAGAGAAGGCAGGCGTTCTAGATCAATCCAAGGTGAGAGTTGATCATGTTCCTTTCGGGCTTGTTTTGGGTGCTGATGGGAAGAAGTTTAGAACTCGATCGGGTGAGACTGAAAAGCTCGTTGATCTTCTCCAGGAGGCCATTAAAAAGGCTCAAGAGATTTTAGAAGCACGCAATCCGGAATGGTCATCTCAAGATCGACTCAGAACAGCTTCAATTTTAGGTCTTGGTGCTGTTAAGTACGCAGATCTTTCCTGTCACCGTATAAGCGACTACACATTCAGTTATGAACGTATGCTTCGTTTTGAAGGGAATACAGCTGCGTTTATCATGTATTCCTATGTCAGAACACAAAGTATCAAAAGAAAAATAGCAGAAAAAAAGAACTATGACTTTTCTCTCATTGAGATAAAAGGGCTTAACACGGCAAGTGAGTGTGCTTTAGCACTTCTTATTGATCAGTTTTCTGAAGTTATGGAGTCGGTAGTTCAAGAACTCCTTCCAAACAGATTAACTGAGTATCTTTATGCACTTTCAGAACAATTCAATCTCTTTTTTAGAGACTGTCGTGTTGAGGGGGATGTTCATGAGGGAGAACGGCTTGCACTCGTTGATCTAACCGGCCGTGTCCTTAAACAGGGACTTGAACTCCTTGGGATTGAGGTCCCAGAAAAAATGTAGTGGTTGTTAGGGGAGAAACTTAATATCGCCTTCCACATTACATTCAATCGAAAGAGTTTTATATTCAGGCCTAGATAAAACTATTTCTCGGATGACCTCGAAATTGAGCATATCGATAGGAGGTCTTCTGATTCCTTTACTCGTTTCAATATTGAGGGAATATTGTGGGGTATTTTTCGCCTTATTTGGATATTCTTCAATCAATAGGGTGTCTTCGGGAAGATTGATTTCCGTAAGGACCTCAGTTTTAATCGTGATAGTGCAACATAGTTCATCAATAAGTGCTTCGTGATTTGAAATAGACTCTCCTATTTGATGGGAGTGTTTTAACTGTTCTGCGATGCTAGTTACAAGCTTATGGATCAATTTATGTTCAGGAGATGAGTAAAATTTTGGGTTTTTGGGGAAAGTAAACGCCTCGTTAAAAATTGAGCTTAGTTCAAATAAATCAGTGTCGAAGGTGAAAACAACAAGTACTGTTGGCACGTTTTGAGTAAAGATTGTCTTGTCCATTTCGCCGGAAGCAATCCTCTCAATAAACGCACGGAGCTCTTCATCTTCATTTCTTAAATCGAGCCTTTTGACGCTATCCCATTGAAAGCCTGAGAAATTGGAGCCATGAGGAATGAAAAGAAAGCTGTAGCTCTTATTATTTTCAACCCCAGCTTGGCTGGGTAAAAGGCGGAGCCCTGCCACTTTCTGATCCAGAATGTTATAGACCCCAATTTGTTTATTGCTTTGAATTGCATTCAGAAGAAATATTTCATTTAATAATGGCCCTACGAAATAAGTTAGAGGTCTTGGTATCCCAGTAATCTCATGAAATCGATTTCGTGTAGACGTGTACTTAAGTAAAATATTTTTTTCTATGTAGCACGTCCTATTCCTAATGAGTTCTCTATTGCTTGAACACATGTTTGATTTGAGAAACCTTAAGTCTTGCAGGATGTGTGCAGATTCAATACAGGTGCTATAAAGCCCAGCTGATAATCCATCGACAAGAGTAGACGAGGAGACATACAGGGGTGTAGGCAGTGATTCAAAGCACCCGAAATTAATTTCATAAAATAGATTATATATGTGTTTCGTAAGACAGGAGGTGCTTTCATAGGCTCTATGTTCACGAGCTCTTAGTCGACCTTCTCGAATAGTCGATATGATCTGGAATTTCTTCTGTTCTCTAATACCTGAAAGATTCAAGCAAAGGTTGGGATCATCGAGTATGTGCTTGTAAAAAACCTTGCATACCAACATGACAGGGTGGATTTCTGAGAGGGTCCCACAGTTTATATAAGAGAAAATATGGGTTAAAAGCTCTTCAGGGAGGTCTTTAACCGATATCTTCTCGCTTGTTTTATGGGAGAGCTCAGTATTGGCCGTATTTAGGGCTGTATAGTAGTATGAATTTGGTCCTTGTAAACAGGCTTCTGGAACACAATGTATTGACAAGATGCCTCCAAATATGACTCATGAAATGCTCTGGATAGGAGTTTTTGATCTTTTTCCAGGAATTTCTTGAACATACTGAGGAACGGCATATCCAGGAAGTGTTTTTCTTAACTCCTCTATCAGGTGTAGTCCGTAAGATGGATCTACTTCAAAATGAGCAGTTCCTTGAACTCGGTCTAATTGATGGAGATAGTAGGGAAGTATTCCATGGGTGATGAGGGCATAATTCAATTGATAAAGAGCTTCAACAGTATCGTTGATCCCTTTGAGGAGTACTGATTGGTTTAAAATAGGAATTCCTATTCTTTGCAGAAATTGTAAAGAAGTGAAGACCTCATCATCAAGCTCGCGAACGTGATTCACGTGGATCACAAAAATAATTTGTTTTTTTTGGTTGAGGACATTTTCCAGGGCATTTAAGAGGTCTTTTGTGATTCGTTCAGGGATGCCGATAGGAAATCTTGTATGAACTCGAATGATTTCTAAGTGTTTGATCTCAATGAGCTCCTCAAGCAGATCCCGTAACTTGTGTGTAGATAATGAGAGGGGGTCTCCTCCGCTCAAAATAACTTCGGAAATAGAGCTGTTTTTTCTGAGGATATCGAGTTCTTTCTCGAAATGAGCGCTTTTCGACTGATAGTCAAAATTTTGCCTAAAACAATATCTGCAGTGCATAGCACATACGCCTGTCGAAACTAAGAGTGCTCGCCCTGTGTATTTTTGTAATAAAGTTCCTCCTTGCGAAAAGAGAAAGTCTTGAACTGGTTCATCACAAAACCCTTCCTTCGTTTCTTTTTCTTCTTTGAGAGGGATGAATTGCCGCAGAATCGGATCGTGAGGATTGTTTTTTTGAATCTTATGAGCCAGGCGAAGAGGAATATTGATTGTGAATTTCGGATTTGGAAGAAAGTTCTTGAGTTCTTCTTCATTCCATTCAAGAAAGGTAGTTAAAGAGCCATAAGAACGAATATTATTTCGCAGTATTGAACGCCAATGAGAGTCTGTATCAGTGCAGTGGGGGTTATTTGATTTTGTAGAATTTGGGTCAGAAATAGACATGATTGCAGCAATATATACGGTATTTGATGAGCTCAAGCTCGACAAAAGAGCTGGATTCTAGGCAACTGAAGTTTAAGTGAATCGTTCTTTATGCAAATTCAAAATAAACAACAGTTTTATAGAACCTGAGTATTTGTAAATTAAGGACAATTATCGCATTGTCCTTAATTTTATCAAACCAGAACCGCAGCTTTCTTTGCTGTAGAGACCTTGATCGTTTCTTTAATTGCTTCTTTCGCCTTTTCAATAGGGGACGATGGTTGTTCGATCCCTATCCTCGAGACCTCTGCGCCAAGACCTTGCATTTTCTCGACGACATTTTCATATCCTCGGTCAAGAAAAGAAACACCAGAAAGTCTTGTTTCGCCCTCAGCAATCAAAGCAGCAAGGACGTATGCAAATCCGGCTCTAAGATCAGGGATCGCAATCGACTTGCCGATCAGTGGGGTTGGGCCACGCACAACTGCACTATGATAATTAGCGCAGGAATTAAATCGGCACTGCTTTCCGCCCAAGCACTGTTTGAAAAGAGAGACGTTAGCGCCCATTTCATTCAAAGTTTCGGTGAATCCGAGCCTGTTTTCATAGACAGTCTCATGCAGTATTGAAGTTCCTGTAGCTTGCGTTAGCATTACCACGAATGGCGGTTGCCAGTCAGTCATGAAGCCTGGATGTACATCTGTCTCTAGGTGAAGTCCTCCTTGGAGAGGTCCGTCATAGAAAAATTCAATTCCATCTTGCTTGATGCTAAATCCACCACCGAGTTCACGAAGTTTATTAAGGAAGGTGATCATGTGGATATGCTGGGCACCTTTGACCATTACCTTGCCCTTAGTGAGGATGGCTGCCATGCCCCATGATGCTGCTTCGTTGCGATCGGCTAAAATGTTATGTTCTGCTTCATAAAAATGGCGGGTCCCTACAATTTTGATAGTTCTATCTACATCGAGGGTGATGTTGACACCTATTTTTTGAAGGAAAAGAATAAGGTCAACGATTTCAGGTTCCACAGCTGCATTTTGAATAATCGTTGTTCCTTTAGCGCCAACGGCGGCTAAGATCGTATTTTCAGTTGCTCCGACAGATGGATAGGGAAGGCTAATCAGGCTGCCATTGAGTCCATTATGTGCCTTTGCAAGATATGCGCATTCTTTTTTCATCTCGCGTAGTTCAATATGAGCCCCGAGTTGTAAAAGGGCTTCGATATGAAAATCGATCGATCGTCTTCCGATCTTGCAACCGCCAACTGTTGGAACAATTACATCCTCTCCTGATCTCGCAAGGAGAGCTCCAATCATAAGAATCGGTATCCTGTTTGATCCGCAAAATCTCTGAGGGATATACGAAGTGCGTATTTCTTTAGTCTGACAGCGTAGGATGCCTTTTTCTTTGTTCCAGTCAACTTCCATTCCAAGCTCTTGGCAGAGCTCAACTGTAATTCGAACATCGCCAATGTCTGGCACATTGGTAAAAGTGCATGGCTTGGGGGATAAAAGTGAAGCAACGAGGAGTTTTGTGATAGCGTTTTTGGCTCCAGCGACTCGTACTTCTCCATTTAATGGAATACCGCCACTGATTTTTAACTCTTCTTTTTTTATATCCGGTTTTGAATCAAGCACAATAAAGCCCCTTCCTCTGCATTAATGGGTTTTATACTAGTCGAATGCAAAAACGCAAATTCATTTTTTCTATTTTGTAAGTCACTGATTGTAAGTTGGTTAAGGATGATTTTGTGTGAGGAGGGTAATGGTCGTCTGATTAAATTACTCGTTTTGAAAATAGTTTATAATAACGGGATTATTATCCATGTTGTATCAACTGAAGGTATGTGACGGGGTTCAGATTGCATTAAATCTATTTTTATGAAGGACTACGGTGAGTGAGATCGCATTAATTTTTATTTAATTTATTTAATATTTGCCTTGCGTGTAAGTTTATCGATCTATTCTGATTGTGCCAGAATATGTATCTGTCCTAGATCAGTCTTCCTTGTGAGATCGATTAAGTGTTGTCCACAATAATTTGCAATTTTTTGAGAGTGAGTTTGGGAATGGCCGCTAATTTAAATCTGTCTTGTCGATTTTTTTGCCTACTTACTTTGCTGCTTATGATGTCGAATCCGCTAGTGGCTGCATTAAAAATTAACGTCTTTAGCGTTCAAAATGGCAAAGGACTTGAACTTGATAGATGCATTATCAATGAGGCGCTTACAGATCTGGGCTGCGAGGTGTATAGCCGTGATTTATTTACAAAGCTCGATGAGCAAGCGGGTTCTGTAGATATCAACATCTTCTTTGAGCATTTGAGCCCTAGCTGGTTTCCTAAGGCAAAAGTAAATTGGTTTATTCCAAATCCCGAATTTTACGTTCAAGATCGTGCTCTTCTTGATCAGATCGATCTTGTTTTATGTCGTACAAGATTTGTTGAAAAAATCTTTTCAAGTTTGAATAAAAATACCTATTTCATAGGCTTTACAAGCACTGATTGTTATAATCCAGATATCAAAAAAGCCTCTACACGCTGTTTGCATCTTGCTGGAGGAAGTCCTTTTAAGGGGACACAAGCAGTGATAGGTGCGTGGGCTTCTTTTCGAAAAAGTCCATTCCTCATCGCCGTCAGGCATAATGTGAAAAGTCCGTTTTTTGATCGGAATGTACAATGGATCTCAAAAAAAATTCCGTTAAGTAGGTTGAGAACCCTTCAAAACAGATGCGGAATTCATCTGTGTCCAAGTCAAGCAGAAGGATTTGGTCATTATATTATGGAGGCAATGTCTACAAAAGCGGTTGTAATTACCACCGATGCGCCTCCCATGAATGAGTTTATTACTGATCGAAGGTGCCTCGTTCCGTGCAAATTAGCTCAGTCTTCTAATTTGGCGTATCGATTTTTTGTTGATTCTCAGGATCTTCAGAAAACAGTTCAAAAAGTTATGTCTCTCTCCCCCAGAGAACGGCAACGAATTGGAAAGAGAAATAGAGCTCAATATCGGAAAATCACACGGGAGTTTTATAGAAATATACGAAAGCTTATTCAGAAAACCTCAAAAAAATTAGCGGTTGAGAGCACTCCAGTCGAGATTATCCAGGTGCAAGATATGAATATTCAAGATATGAACATTTCTGTATAGCCTGAGCTGTCAAGCAGTCATGTTGTCATTCAATTCAACATGACTGCTTGATGTCGATTGTCTATTCAGGAACTATCAAGTGTTCAATTTCAGATAAACTTGGACTGTTATCAAATTCGAAATGAGCAACATTCGATTCAAAATAATTTCTGAGTTGCGAGTTTTTAAGAAGCTGCTTTAGTCCAAGAGCTACATCTTTCACGTTGCCTTTGACTATAAGACCGTTTCGTCCGTGTTCGACTTGTTCGTGTGCTGCTTTGAAGTCTGTTACAAGAATTGGTTTCCCAAGTATTTTAGCCTCAGTAAGTACGAGTCCAAAACCTTCAGATTCAGAAGTAAATCCGAAAATATCTGCCTGCTTTATGTAGGGATAGGGGTTGGAGCGTTCTCCTAGAAGAATAAAAGAGTGTTTAAGTCCAAGTTTGTTTATTAATGACTGCAGGGCTTGCTTCTCTTTTCCGTCTCCGATCACATACCATTTAAAATCGATATTTCGATCTTTTAGATATTTATGGGCTCGAATTGCTAAGTCGATTCGTTTTTCTTTCGTGAGTCTAGCAATAGTTATAACAGTAGGAAAAGCACCTCTATCTAGTGTTTCTGATATTGGCTCCAAAGAAGCGTTTCGGATGGCTTCATTATCGATTATGTTCATCACTAATCGAGCTTTGTTTGCAACTTTTGGGAAGAGTTTTGCAAGGTTTGATCTCGCTTGCTTTGAAACGCAGATGTAGTGATCTATTTTGTGTCGTGCTGAAATGATTTTTTTAAAGTATTTAAATGTGGCATCAAATTTTACATCAGAATGAATCCATTGAATTCTATTTTTTGCGGAGATGGTTGGAATCCAGAGAGACGGATCAATCCATTGGGCGTACGAGATGACAGTGTCGTATTGATTTTTTTCTGCGGTATGTAGGGGGATGATTTTAAGTGATTTTGGAAGAAGCTTCTCAAAAGCGCCGCCTCTTTTGAGGATGCATACGTCTACTTGTGTAAGAGGTATAGGCAAGTTGTTTACCATGCTGATAAAAGCTCTTTCCATTCCTCCTGCGATAAGCCATGGGACTATAAATAATACTTTTGAATTCTTTGATGTTTGATGGCTTTTTTGAAGCATCCTGACGGGCAAGCTGGGAACGGATCTCGGATTGTACGCAGATAGTTCTTGAGATGTTGAAAAATGTGTTTGACAGTTGAAAGGGGCTAGAACGAGTAATGAGAGCGCAAGGGATGCTATTTGATTCTTGATCCGATGTGCAAGCGAGCTAAGAGCAAAAAGAGAATAGTGCATAAAAGTAACTTGATATATGAAATTTAATTCAAGAGAGTGGATACTATGAGGGGAGCTAGTTAATGGCCAGCTGAATTTTAATGAGTATTCTTTCCATTTGAGTAGTTTTTACTATTTCTCTAGTAGTATTTGATGCTCTCATGCGGGATTTTAAGTATTCTCTTATCGTCATTTTCGGTCTGATTCTTTTACTTGAAATTTTTTCGTAACTCGCTGTATTCTGGTAAGCTTCATTTTCTATTTCGCGGAAATCCGTGCAACGTGAGTGAATGTTAGAGGTATTATGTCACAAGATGTGAAACGGGAGTTTGGTAAATGGCGTGCCTTTTTTTGGCCTGTCCATGCCTATGAACTTAAAAAAATTCTTCCCATGTTTTTCATGTTCTTCTTTATTTCTTTCAATTATACGATATTGAGAGATACGAAGGACGCGTTAATTGTTACTTCTGCTGGTGCAGAAGCCATTCCATTCTTGAAAGTATGGGGTGTTGTTCCTGGTGCTATTATTTTTACTCTGCTCTACGCAAAGTTGAGCAACGTGTTGAGTAAAGAAAATTTATTCTATGCATCTCTTATTCCATTTTTGGTCTTCTTCGGTTTGTTTGCTGGAGTTATCTATCCTATTAAGGATTCTCTTCAGTTGAACACTCTCGCTGATTGGCTTGCAGCTCACCTTCCTGCAGGGATGTCCGGGCTTGTCGAATCGATCAGAAACTGGTTCTATTCGATATTTTACATTCTTGCAGAACTCTGGGGCTCTGCAGCGCTTTCCCTTCTTTTCTGGGGTTTTGCGAACGATATCACAAAGATCTCAGAAGCTAAACGTTTTTATGCTCTCTTTGGTTTGGGCGCAAACTTGGCGCTTCTTTTCTCGGGTCCAGCGATCGTGTATGTTTCTGACATTCGTGATCAGCTTCCGCCAGATGTAGATGCATGGCAAGTTTCTTTGAACTATTTGATGACCATGGTCGTGATAGCAGGCTTCGGCGCTGTTGCTCTCTACTACTGGATGAATCGAGCAGTATTAACTGATCCGCGATTCTATGATCCAACTGAGATCAAGGGCAAGAAGTCAAAGCCTAAGATGTCAATTAAAGAAAGCTTTCTGTTCTTGGGTCGATCAAAGTACATCATGTGCATTGCTCTTCTCGTTATTGCGTATGGTATCTCCATTAACCTCGTTGAAGTTACATGGAAAAACCAGCTGAAATTGCAATATCCAAATCCAAATGATTACAGCAAGTTCATGGGATACTTCTCAACTGTAACTGGCGCTGTAACAATTTTGATGATGCTTTTTGTTGGCGGAAATGCTCTTCGAAAAGGCTGGGGTTTTGCTGCGATGATCACTCCTGTTGTTCTTTTGGTAACAGGAACTGCTTTCTTTGCATTCGTTCTCTTCCGTGGATCGCTTTCAGATATGATTGCGGCTATGGGGACAACTCCTCTCTTCTTGGCTGTTATATTCGGTGCAGCTCAGAACATTATGAGTAAATCTGCTAAGTACTCTCTCTTTGATCCGACCAAGGAAATGGCATACATTCCTCTTGATCCAGAATCAAAAGTTAAGGGTAAGGCAGCTATCGATGTTATCGGTGCACGTCTTGGTAAATCTGGTGGATCATTCGTTCAGCAAGCTTTGCTTGTTATGTTCGGATCGATCTCGGCAATTACCCCATATGTTGCAATCATCTTGTTTGTAATTATTGGTGTTTGGATTGTTGCTGTACGTTCTTTGAACCGACAGTTTACGCAGCTTACTCAAGAAAAAGCAGAAGTTAAGGCTTCAGCTTAACAAAAATAAATGGCCAAAAAAGTTTAATAAATTTTTGAAGCTAAATATTTTTTGACAACAAGCCAAGGTCTTGGCTTGTTGTGGTACAAAACCTAGCTTGGAGAAAAAATCTCTAAGCTAGGTTTTTTTTGTTTGTTTAATCTCAAGAAGGCATCTTACAACGATTATAGACAAGATCTTTTGACAGTGTCGATTGACAATCTTGTATGTAGGATGAGCATTCAAAAAAATCAAATCCAATCAAGCCACTCACTTCTTGTCAGAATGAGTCCTACTTTGCTAGGCTGTTCCGGTCGCATAGGCTAATGAAATGAGGAGGTCCTCGTTCATTATAGAAACTATAGTCGCGACTAAATGTGTTGAAAATGAGATAAGAATGTTTTTTAAGGTCTTTGGGTGGGAGATTTTGTTGCGAAGTCTCTTCCGTCAAAGCTTTTTAAGGCCTTTTTAAGGTTCTCAATATTTTTCAGCTCATCAACTCATACAACCCTAAAAAGTTGAGATCGAATGGAAAAGCAAAAGCGCTGGCAGTTATTCGTCATTATTGGCGTCTTGCTCCTTACTCTCTACAATATACTTCCTACAGTTATTTTCTATAGCAAGCCGCTTTCACAACCTCTTACACAAAAGCAAGCGATTGAAACAGCAGAGCAGATTGCAACGCGTGTCAATCAGCTTGAGGAAGATGCTGTTGCATGGGTTAAGGCACTTTGCAAAAACATTAACCTAGAGCCCCAATCTATAACAATAGACCCTAAGGATCCTCAGGTCGTTATCACGGTCTTTAAAAAGCCTGAAGACGCTCGCTTCTTTAGAGGTGTGTTGCCAAGAGCTGGAGCAATGGTTCCATTTGGTCCAAGTCAATTGTCTCTGTTTGAAAGTCGAGACGATAGTCATGTTGAGGGCTCTACAACTGTCCATGTCTTGCGACATCTAGGCGTGCATTTGAACACGGATGATCTCAAGAGTGTTTTTCAATTTCATCAGAAGCAAGAAAATGGCCTCATAACGCCTGAGTATGCAGCTCTTGTAATGCCGCGATTTGCCGAGATTGTTGATGCGACTTGTGGCGATTCCTACCTATCTTCAGCTGTATCTCAAGCTATTCAGTCTAAAAATGCTGATGCTATTCAGTTTCTAGCGGAAGAGATTATTCGTACAGATGATATCTTTGAAGCCGGAAGTCAAATTCGACAACGCACTTTTAAATCGCTCAGTCAGTCACAAGAAATTCAAAAAGAAGCAGGAAATCTTGCTCAGAAACTGATCGCTCTCTTTTCTGACCGTCTGAGAAGTTTAGATAGCGAAATCAAAGCTATTTCCTCTAAAGGCGATGATGCGACAGATCTTCAAAAATCAGAGCTCGCGCAGCTTTTAGTTGCAAAAACCATGTTGCATCGTGCAGAGGCGATAGTTCAGAAAGAAGAATCTGTTATTAATTCGAATATTAAGCCATGGACCTTTGCATCGGCACTTGCTTGGGCTTCAAAGCAGCGAAGTCAGAATCCGTCAAGTACTGCTCTTTGGAACTTGGTAGTAGGTGATAGAGATCCATTCATTTCGGAAGTTGTTCTTGATTGGGGCAACGATGTCATATCGCTTAGACTTCATCCAGAAGTTTTATCTATCATGCAATCTCAGTCGAAAAATGAGGTTGAGGCAAGAAAGAAAGAAGAAACCTCAAGAAGGCTTTCTCTTGAAGTTGCACGCATTTGTCGCCTCAGCGGTGAAGACATTAAGAATGACGGAGTTTCTTTCAGGGTTTCTCTTAGCAAACTCTCTGGTTCCACAAGTTTTATTACACTTGATCTTCAGGCTATTGGGACGACAATGGCTCAGCAGGTGGCTCATCAGATTTCAAATGATTGGAATACGCAATCTCCCGACTTGTCAAAAGACACTTTAAAAATCTTTGATTCGAAAGGGTATCAGAACGCCTCGATCGAAGAGAGAAGGCTTTCGCTCGTTGTCTTTGTTCCTGATGCGCAGTTTGCAAGCCAGAATGGAATGAAAACAACGTCTTTATATGTTGTTGGCAAAGGATTTAAACAGCTCTTGGACGGGAAAGAAGAAAGAGCTATTAAAGACATTCAAAATTTAGCAGAGATGTTGCAAGCTCGAGGGTTTGTAGCATATCTTGGAGATACCCTGACCGTTACAGATAATTTCAACGGAGATGTTATCTTTGAGCTAGATGGATATGCTAGCCCTTTACTTCAAGCTACCCGTGAGCAGTTTGTTACCTATTCAGGCGTTCCTTATGCGATTCTTGAATGTACCGATTACGAGCAAAGATTGCTTTCTCAAAATCGAATTGATAATGCAATTCAAGAGGATCTTGTTCGCTGGAAAGAGGCTTGGCAGTCAGCTCAAGTGGATGTAACTCCTGGTGCTAAATTTTACGTGCCGAAGCCCACCTCAAGTGCATTTATTTCTAATATAAAACGTGCAGCACGTCTCTATGTCCGTGGAGATGATAGCAAAGTTTTGAGATGGGGTCTTGATCTCTCTGGTGGTAAAACTGTAAAACTTGGTCTTGTTGATCAAAATGGTCGGCAAGTCACAAAAACAGCCGAATTACAGCAAGCAGCTTCTGAACTATATACCCGCTTGAATAAAATGGGTGTGTCAGAACGAATTGTTCGAATTGAAAATGATAATATTTCAATCGACTTTCCAGGTGTACAAGGTGTATCAGCTCAAGAATTACTTCAAGCTTCTGCCATGTTTTTCCACATGGAAAATGAACAGTTTGGGCCGCGCAATCAAGCTCTTGCAAAAGATGTGAATGATTTTCTTCAAGAGGTATGGAGCGAGGCTGTTGTTTCGTCTAGGAAAGATATCGAAAGTATCAACGAAATCGCGTATCAGAAACTCGAGCGAGCCCGTTCTCAAAAGGGAGCGTCTCTTGTTGGCAACGCTGCTTCAAGACTTATCGATCAAGGGCTGATTTTAAAAAATCCTCAAAATGAAATATCAACTGTTGATTTTGATGATAGAATATCGCAGGTAGCTCGATATCGGGGAGATGATCCAGCTGAATGGCATGGATTAACGCATCCTCTGCTCTTTGTCTTTAAGAATTTTGCTTTGGAAGGATCGTCATTAGACAATGTTCATGCATCCTACGATACAATCAAAGGAAATATCTTAGTTTTTAATGTCAAAAGTTCTTCCACTACGGGCCGCGCTGAAAGTCCTCGTGATGAATTTTACCAGTGGACCTCTCAATTCGCTGAAGATAAGATTATCGGCACAGCTCGTGAAGCCTATACCCAAGGTCAAGGCTGGAGAATGGCTGTTATCTTAAATGGTGAAGTCATTTCAGATCCTTCTCTATCCACTCCGCTACGTGATGGTGGAATGATTAGCGGTAGCTTTTCGCAGAGCGAAGTGCATCGTTTGGCAACAGATCTTAGGGCTGGTTCGTTGAGCTTTACTCCAAAGATCTTGCTTGAACAAAACGTAAGTCCTGAGCTTGGCAAATCCGAAAGGATTGCCGGAATTAGCGCTTCACTTCTTGGCGTTATTGCGGTTGTCGCTTTGATGGTCACCTACTATCATTTTGCGGGAGTTGTTGCATCAATTGCGGTGATTTTCAATATCATTATAGTTTGGGCTGTAATGCAGAATATTGGAGCTGCGATCACTTTGCCAGTACTAGCGGGCCTTGTTTTGACTGTTGGTATGGCTGTCGATGCAAACGTTCTCGTTTTTGAAAGAATCCGTGAAGAATATCTTCTTACAAAGAGGATAGCTTCAGCTATTTCAATAGGGTATAAAAAAGCATTTTCAGCAATTGTAGATTCAAACGTTACAACTATACTTGCTGCCTTAATCTTGATTCAATTTGATTCAGGACCTATTAAGGGCTTTGCTTTGGCGTTGATCATCGGTATTATTTCATCGATGTTTACGTCGCTTTTTGTCACGAAGTACTATTTTGCAGGCTGGGTTCAAAATCCAGCGAACACCGAACTGAAAATGTCAAAATGGATTCCAGATACCTCTTTTGATTTTCTTAAGTTCAAGAAGCTTGCACTTGTCATCACTGTAGTGATTGCGGCTCTCGGGATAGCTTCAACGGCTATTTCATGGAGATCTCTTTTGGGGATGGACTTTACCGGTGGCTATTGTTTAACAGTAGAAGTAGAGCCTTCCAAAGACTCTGTGTCGCCTCGAGTTGCAGCACAAAACGCTTTGCTTGCATCAGGGTTAGACGCTCGTGAGTTTCAAGTTCGCGAGTTAGGACGGCCTGATTTGCTGAGATTTCAATTAAGCCTTTCCCTAGAGCAGCCAGGGCAGCCTTTTTATCAAATGCCAGAGGCATTGAACGGAACATTTGCCTATGAATATCAATCTAATCCAAGAATTGATTGGCTTGTTTCAGCTCTAGAGGGACATGATGTAAAAATTCGTCCGAGCTCAAAGCCAGAACTGCTTCAGTACTGGACAACTATGAGTGGTCAATTTTCATCTGCAATGAGAAATAACGCAATTATTGCGTTAACATTGTCCCTAATCGGTGTTTTAGTCTATATCGCTGTACGGTTCGAATGGAGCTATGCTGTTTCGTCCGTTGCGGCGCTAGCACATAACTTGCTTATGACGCTTTCGATTATGGCAATTGCCAATATCATCGGAGCTCCGCTTCAATTGAACCTAGAAGTGGTTGGTGCTTTGATGACAATCATCGGGTACTCCCTCAATGATACGATAATTGTATTTGATCGAGTCCGTGAGGATGCACAACTCTTTAGAAAGAAGCGTTTTGCAGATATCGTAAACTTTGCGTTGAATAAAACCTTGTCGCGAACAGCTATGACTTCGGGGACAACGCTTGCTGTTTTGATCTGCTTAGTTCTTTTTGGAGGAAGCTCGATCTTTGCTTTTTCATTCGTGATGTTGACAGGGGTATTTGTTGGTACTTTGTCAACGATGTTCATTGCATCACCTCTTCTCGTTGCTTTGCATGAGAAAGGTGAGGATTAGTAATGAATTTTGAGACAAGAGGTGGCTTTGAGGCCGAAGAACGTATCAGTCCTAAAGGACGATTAGAGTCTGCATTAGAGTCACCTACTTTAGTCTGGGTCTACCCAAAAGTAGATCCAGCTATAGTTGATAAAATCGAATCTGAATTTCACCTCCCCCCGATTTTGGCCAAGATATTGGCCAATCGGGGAATTGTATCATCAGAACAGTTACATCGACATCTCTACGGAAAATTACCTGACCTATACGACCCTTTTCTCTTTAAAGAGATGCCTCAAGCCGTCGAACGTATTCGTAAAGCCATACGAGATCAAGAGACTATCCTTATTTATGGGGATAATGATGTTGACGGAATGACGGGGACAGCTCTGCTAGCCGAGTTTTTAGGTTTTATAGGTGCTAAGGTTATTCCATATGTTTCGAATCGATCTGCACTTCTCAGACAAAGCATGATATTAGATGCGCTAGAATATGCGCTTCGAAATCACTGTACGCTCTTAATTACTGTCGATTGTGGGATTACAGCAGCAGAACAGATTGAAGAGGTTATTCGGCACAAGATTGATGTGATCGTAACCGATCATCATGAGCCAACGGATAAAATACCTCTTTGTATCGCGACTTTAAATCCAAAGCTTGTAACAAGTGAATACCCTAATCGCGATTTGACGGGAGTGGGAGTTGCATTTAAACTTGCTCATGCTCTGACAGAATATTTAGAGGATGAAGGCGATCTTTCTCCAAAAAAAGTTGACCTTAAGCGCTATCTTGACCTTGTCGCAATTGGAACAGTTTCTGATATGGGCGTCTTGACGGGGGAAAACAGAATTTTAGTAAGCTATGGTCTTCAGCAGTTAAGAAAGAATAAACGAATAGGCCTATCAAAGATTTTATCTATCTGTGAAGCAGATCCTGCCCTCACAACGACAACGACTATTGCTTCAAAAATTGCTCCTAGGCTGAATAGTTTAGGAAGAATTGCGGAACCAGAGCATGGAGTGAAGCTTCTTCTGACTCGCAATAGCTTGACAGCAGAAAAGATGGCTATTGAGCTTAATCTCTATAATATCGAGCGCCAAAAAATCGAAAGAATGATGTCAAAGGATATTGCTCGCATTCTCGAAGAGCAGCCATCGATATTGAAGAATAAAGCTATTGTTATCTCATCTAGAAAATGGCATCCGGGAATTATTGCGATTCTCTCTATGCGTTTGGCAAAGCTTTACAACCGCCCAACAGTGGTCATTGCGTTGGAAGGGCAAGTTGGTAAAGGTTCGATCCGATCAATTCCTGAATTTCCTGTTCTTGGAGTACTTAAGCAGGTTTCTTCTCTCCTCCTTAATTTTGGAGGACACGATGTTGCTGCAGGTCTTACTATCCGCGAACAACATGTAGAAGAGTTTACAAGGCAATTTATTGAGATAGCAAATAATCAGCTTTCTGACCACAACATTGCCCATAAACTTGAGCTCGACGGGCAACTCTCGTTTAATGAGATAGATCATGATTTGATGGATTCTTTGAAGCTTTTAGAGCCGTATGGCCATGGGAATCCTGCCCCGACCCTCTATACTGAAGCAGTTCAAATTCAAGAGCCTAAGATTGTTGGCAGACATCACTTAAAACTTTTCTTAGAACAGAACGGACGCATGCTTGAAGGTATTATGATTGGTCAAGGTCATAGAGCTCATCAATTGCAAGGTTCTCCGAAGAACTTGAAGCTTGCATTTACTCCTCAGACAAGCGGTTCGAGTATACAGCTCAACATCCGTGATTTTCAGATTATTTAGTGGAATGTGTCTTGAATGTTAGTAGTTGGTCATAGATTTGAAGCGACGATTGAAGAGGTTGTCTATGGTGGATATGGCTTAGTCCGTCATCAGGGCTGGGTTATTTTGATAGAGAGCCCACACGGCTGTATTGCCGGTGAAAAAGTCCTTCTTGCGATCACGAAAAAACAATCTAACTATTACTGGGCTCAAGTGGAGGCTCGATTGACGGCAAGCCCTTTACGGATCGCTCCTGTTTGCCCTCATTTTGGTGTCTGCGGAGGATGTAAGCTCCAGCATGTATCCTCGAATACGCAGCAGGCACTTAAAAAAGGATGGCTTGTAGACCAACTTGAACGATCGCTTGGGCGAAAGTATGAGCTTCCAGCAATTGAGATGGTTGAGCCAAATCAGCATTGGAATTGGCGCAAGCGAATATTTCTCCATGCCCGGGTTGTTCCAGCTCCGAGTGCGCAGCAGCAACATTCCTTTAAAAAGCTATCCAAGGTAGGCGATAGGACTATCCCAAAATTACGATGGGAAATAGGCTATTTTTCGAGCAATGAGCGTTTTCTTGTCTATCCAACAACGTGTCCTATATTCACAGACAAAGCGGAACTCCTTGAGAGAGTAAGAAATTATATAGAGACTATATCTCCAAGAAGGGGCTCTTCAATAGAAATTTGTATTGGAAAAATCTCTGAATACGAATTTGGGGTGGTCTTTCATGTCACTGGTAATTTGGGAAAAGATTTTGTTCATGCAGTTGAGTTTTTAAAGCCATTATTTTCCTCTATTGCTATCAAGGGAAGAGATACTCAAATTGAGTATGGGCCGCAGTTATTTACAACATCAATTGAAGGGCTAGAAATCTCATATAGTCTTTCAGCTTTTATACAAAATCATCCCGAAGCATATAAGCTATTATTAAGTTCTTTCTTGAATGACCTTGAAGCAAAACCTCCATCGCTTATTTGGGATCTTTATTCAGGAGTGGGGGTTTTTTCGAATATTCTCCTTAATAAGGGATATCGAATTGAGTCTGTTGAATTTAATAAGCAGGCGGTTGATTGCGCTAAAAAATCGATACGAAAGAATGGTTTAGAGGAAAACGCTCGCCTTATTTGTGGTAAAGTTGAAGATGTTAGCATGAGTCTTTCACCTGATGCGGCCTGTTGGATCGTGAATCCTCCGAGAGAGGGGATGGCTAAAGAATTTAGGGTTATAGCCGCTGAGCGACTTCCCAAAGAAGTTGTCTACATATCATGTCATCTTTCGACAATGATCCGAGATATTGAACCGCTTTTAGCTGGGGGAATGAAAATTGAAAGGATACGCGGCTTTGATTTCTTTCCGCAGACGACACATATGGAGGTCATCTGTCATCTGAAAAGATGATAAAGTGTGGAAAAACGCGAGCCGCCTAGGAAGGCAACTCGCATATGAGCTTGAGATCTAACTTTAAGTTCTCTTAGACGGCTCTTTTTTTGCGTGTATGCAAGAAAGCGTCTTTATATGATTTAAGATCATTTTCATGAATGATCCAAGCAGCGCCTCT
Organism: uncultured bacterium; assembly: GCA_964577935.1. Lineage (GTDB taxonomy): Bacteria > Chlamydiota > Chlamydiia > Chlamydiales > FEN-1388 > JABDGV01. The sequence goes on from CAZOAJ010000007.1 coordinate 38,248, forward strand.
GCGTGTGGCTTTTAGATAGCCAGATCGAGTAGCATAATAAATCTTTTGAGCTGGGACGTTCAATATTTTCGCAACTTGGTTGATAGAAAAATAACCTTTTGTGTTGTCGAAGAGCAGCTCGCCCTGATACAAAGATTTTGTTCTCGAGTAACGATTTTTTCGATACTCTTGGAGATCATCAAGGTTGATCATCCAACGGCTTTCGTCTTTGATTGCTCGGAGTTTTTTCAATTTAATAGCCACATATATGGCTTGGCGAGTGACTTTATGCATTTTAGCTGCTTCGGTAATCGAAACAATTTTCTTCTGTTCTGCAGAAGTTTGGTTAGTTTTTGCAGACTCCATTTTAGTTTCCCTAAATATAAATTTTCTTCTTTGAAGATAGATTATCAAGTAAAGAATGAATATATATCAACAATTTTTGGAACAAATTTAAAACTTTCGTCTTTGTTCCTTGTAATTTTTATTTCTTTATTTTCAATTCTCGAAGGAAAACCAGCAGAATTACAATATAAAGATATCCCTGTTCGATCAGAAGAAATTTTGAAGTGGCATGCGAATTATAAAGTTTTTAATGAGGATTTAGCTGCCCGAACTATTAATATGTATGTAGAAGAACTCGATCCGTCTAAATCATATTTTACAGAAGACGATTTGCGAGAGATTCGCGCATCGAATATCGATAAGAAAAATGCAGTTCAAATTGATCCTGTTTTTTTAAATCAGGTAGTTAAAGACTATCGGGTGTCAAAATTCCCTTATTTTGAAGAGCTTTTTGATCGTATGCAAAAAGCAATTCTTCGAAGAAGAAAACTGGAAAACGAAATTAAAAACGACGATCTTCCCCACAGTGTACAATCCAAAGATCTGAAGAATTTGAGATGGGCAAAAGATGAATCGGAGCTGTTTGATAGATTAAAAAAGATTCGAGCAATTCAATTAGAAGTTGCTCATAAGATTGATCCTGATCAAGAAGCAAAAACACTTCTTTTGATCGACAAAAGGCGGAAAACCCACGAAGATGAGCTTTTGACTAAAGATCAAAAACTTCGAGAACAGCTGATATCAACAGCTTTTATGAAAGCAATTGCATCAGCTATGGATTCGCAAACCGCCTTTTTTACCCCGACAGAAGCTAAGCAGTTTTTAATTGGTGTTCAGCAGCGCCTGTTTGGAATAGGGGTGTTAATGAGAGATGATATCGATGGTTTTTCTATCATCAAAATTGTTGAGGGAGGGCCAGCAGAGAAGTCGGGAGCCTTGCATCTCAAGGATAAAATTATTGCTGTAGATGAGGAGCCTGTAGTTGGGCTTGATGTAGGAGAAGTTGTTGAGAAGATTAGAGGTCCTGAAGGAACGGATGTTGTTCTTACTGTGCTTCGTGAAACGGCAACGGATCTGCCTGAAAAAGAAATAAATAAACTTGATATTACGATTGAGCGAGCTGAAGTTGTTATCAAAGAATCGCGCTATGATATCAAGACCGAAGCTTATGGGAATGGAGTATTGGTCACTCTTGTGCTTCACTCCTTTTATCAAGACCAGGAAAGCTCTTCGACAAGCGATTTAACTTCAGCATTAAAGAAGGTTCTTCGGGAGAATAAAGTGATGGGAGTGCTTTTAGATCTCAGGTCGAATCCCGGTGGTCTGTTAAGCGAGGCGGTATCTGTCGCTGGGCTCTTTATCAAAAAAGGGATTGTTGTTTCTATAAAGGACGAACGCGGAAATGTTCAACATCTCCGAAATTTAGAGACTTCCCAATTATGGAGCGGACCTTTGGTCGTATTAGTAAATCGAGCGAGTGCTTCAGCGGCAGAAATCGTTGCTCAGACGTTGCAGGATTATGGTCGAGCAATTGTTGTTGGTGATGCGACATCATTTGGAAAAGGTTCGTTTCAAATATTTACGGTCAATCCATCGCAAGATGATAGGGTAAATCCTAAGGGCGAGTTTAAAGTGACTCGAGGATGTTACTATACGCCGTCTGGTCAAACACCTCAATTAAGAGGAGTTGTTTCTGATATACTTATCCCTGGACCTTTAGCCGATGCGGAAATCGGTGAGCGCTATGCTGAATATCCGCTCCAAGCAAACTCGATTCCTCCATCTTTTGTCGATACTCTTTCTGATGTTCCTTTCTTCCAGCGAGGGGAGATAAGAAAGCTCTATCTTTTTGATCTTGAGCAGCCCACAGATGGATGGAAGAAATATATATATGCCTTGAAAAAGAACAGCGATCAAAGGCGTTTAGCGAATAAAGAGTACACCCACTTTCTTGAGCAAGCCAAGCAAGCATCTGAAGATGTAAGTATCGCTGAGTCTCTTCTTAAAGAGCCTGATTATCAAGGACAAGAGGCCATGAGTCTCCTCAAAGACCTTGTCTATTTTGTTGATCTGACACAAAAAGAAGAATCTCCGCAGGACGAAAACACCGTTACTGGAAAGCTTGCTGCTTAGGCGGCGAGCATTTCCTTCAGCGATCGTTTTTTTATTGTGTATGGAGTTTGTTTTGTATTCTGTTATATCTTCCAACGACTTTTCTAGATAATTTCGCTCAATTTGCAAAACATTAAGGTTTGGGTATATTACTAAGAGATTAGGAGAGATGGAGGGGGCCCAATGACCCAGCCAAGTCCAGATGTAGCAAGCTCAGTTTATTATGACCCAAATACGTTAAGAAAAAATTGGAGAATAGAATCTGAAGACGTAAATCTTGAAAATGACGATGAAATTCCACCTATTTCTGATTTAAATGACGAACAAAGAGAGGGGGGGGATCAGGAAAATGGTGACTTCGTATTCGATGGAGATAAGGGGGTTACCCCCTCACCTGCTGCCTATTCAGGCAAGCGAGTTCGATTTGGCAGATATGTAAATCCATGCGCTCGGGAAAAAAAACACTTTGATAGCCTAGGTCTTGGCTCCTTGAATGAGCAGCAGGTCGATCTTTTTAAAAAAAGCGCTTTGGTCGATATAGAAAAGCTGTTGCCAAGGTTACACCATAAAATAGATGAAATATGTTCCCGGACGTATTCTCCAGAGGTTCAAAAAAAGGGGGGGAACGGATTTCAATATCAAGATTTAGTTTATGTTTCTGAGCTTGAGCAGTTTCGTCGGCTTGTCATTGTATCGAAATTGAAAAAAAATATTTCATACGAAAGGCTTTATAAAGTTGCTTCCAGGTTTAAACAGTTACGTACATTCTCTCCGAGTCAGTGGGGAATGTCGCCGGACGCTTTACTAAAATATGCAGCCATCCTAGAAAAATACCATCTATTTCAAGAAAGTGGATCCCGAGATACACTACCACCCCATCAACCTGCGCGAATTGCCTTTTCAATCACGAATATTGTCAAAAAATATATTTGGCCTGAGTCGAATCAAGCACGGTGTTTCAATATGAGTGATGAGTCAGTAGATTCTCTAGAAATAAAATCAAATTCTCCGGCTAAAAAAATTTCATGGAGGCAGTTAGGGCTTCCTTTTTCTTTGTCAATTAATGTGGAACGACAGGGATTCGCTCTCTTACAAAAAAGGAAAATAGAACCTTTAATAGGCAAGGGAGGTTCAAAAAATGTAAAAGCCGCAATATATATTCCTAGGAACAGGAATAAGAAGCCTTCTCATGCTGTAGAGGCAATTATCAAAAAAGATTCAATTGCTCGTAAGGAAATAGCTCATTTAAAGCTAATTAAAGGCTCCTTCCATCATATGGCCCCATATTTTCATTCAGAATATGAGGGCGGGAAAGACAGAAAAAAACGTACAAGTATTATCATGGAGCGATATGAGGGAAATCTCAGAAGCTATGAGGGATCTCTTTCTCTTCATGATCAAATCTATCTCTTTTGTGATACGGCGACAGGATTACAAACTCTTCACGAAAAAGGTTATGTTCACGGTGACATGAAGCCTGAGAATGTTCTAGTCCGTAGAGAAGTCGATCGATTTTGTGCTTGTATTACTGATTACGATTGCCTTGAGCCGATTCAAAAGAGTCCTGATGATCCAGAGAGAAAAAAGTTATATTGGTACGGGACACCGCTCTATACTGCGCCTGAGGTTTGGAAGGATAGCCGTTATAAGAACTTAGAAGCTGCTGAAATGTATGCCTTGGGCTTAACGTTTCTAAAGATTTCAGGGGAATTGTCAAAAGAAGTATCTGCTATATCTCATTACATTATGCATCACCAGGAACCCTTGATGATGCACACCTCACAGAAGGCCATGGATGAAATTCAAAGAATGCAGAGAGATCTGTTTGGCAAGTTGCATGCATCTATTCAGTCCCGTCAAGATACATTGATAGGCCAATATCTTCGTGTTTTAGCTGGACTTATACATCCAGACCCAAATCAACGTTGGAGTATGCCTCAATGTCAAGAGGAGATAAAAAAATTGTTCGACTAAGTGATGAAATTACGAGTGTTGGCTTGAGATCTGTAGCATGAGCGAGTAAAAGCATTGATCATCCTCTATTTGCAATTCAAACTTGCAATCTAACTCAAAAGATTGGGACAATATTTTCCAATCAGTGACTTACCTCAGCTGTGATCATCATAAAAAGAGATGGTCTGATGATGAAGAATGTGAGTTCAAAAAGAATAAAGTTTTAAAGCTGTAAACCATAAAGCCATAAACTATGACAGTAAGAGTTCGTATCGCCCCCTCTCCCACGGGAGATCCTCATGTTGGAACGGCCTACATTGCCCTTTTCAACGTCATTTTTGCGCGTCATTTTGGTGGTAAATTTATTCTTCGTATCGAAGATACCGACAGAACTCGAAGTCGACCAGAGTATGAAGAGAGTATCTTTAATGCACTGAGATGGGCAGGTATTACTTGGGATGAAGGACCTGATGTGGGGGGTGCCTTTGGTCCATATCGTCAATCTGAACGAACCGAAATTTATCAAAAGTATGCATATCAGCTTTTAGAGCAAGGTAAAGCCTATAAATGCTTTGCAACAGCTGAAGAACTTTCCGAGATGCGTGAAGTCGCGTCTAAAATGGGTTCAAAGCAGGGTTATGATCGAAGATATCGTACCCTTACTCCTGATGAAGTTCAGGCTCGAGAAAATGCAGGGCAGCCATATGTAATCCGTTTGAAAGTTCCTCTTTCAGGTGATTGCGTATTTGAAGATGCGATTAAAGGTCGTATTTGTGTGCCTTGGGGTGATATTGATGATCAGGTGCTGCTTAAATCCGATGGATTCCCAACGTATCATCTTGCAAACGTCGTTGACGACTATCTTATGGGAATTACTCATGTTATTCGTGGGGATGAATGGATAAGCTCAACTCCTAAGCACGTTCTTCTTTACGAGTCATTCGGATGGAAGCATCCTGTATTTATGCATATGCCTCTTCTCTTAGGAAAGGATGGAAAGAAGCTTTCCAAGCGAAAGAATCCAACGTCTATCTTCTTTTATCGGGACTCAGGATATCTTCCGGAAGCCTTCTTAAACTTCCTTACCCTAATGGGGTATAGTACGCCTGATGGGAAGGAAATTTATTCTGTTGATGAGATGATCAAAGATTTTGATCCTAAACGAATTGGTGTTTCAGGAGCTGTTTTTGACGTCCAAAAGCTTGATTGGTTGAATCAACACTACATCATCAATACTATTCCTCAGGATAAACTTCTTGAAAGGTTGAAGGGTTGGATATTCAACGATGAATTTCTGCAGAAAGTTATTCCGTTAGCACATTCCCGAATCAAAAATTTCGGCGAATTTATGGAGCTTGCCGATTTCTTTTTTGTAAATCATCTCCCGTACACTCAAGAGCTTTTTAGAGTCGATGGATTGTCGCCTCAGGGGGCTGCATGTGTTTTGCAAACGATGATTTGGAAACTTGAAGGGCTTGAAGATTGGAGCTCAAATGGCGTAAATCAAGCATCGAAGCTTGTGGCGCAAACACTTGGAATCAATCATAAGAAGCATGTAATGCCTCTTCTTTTTGCATCTTTGATGGGAAAGCGTCATGGACTTCCTCTGTTTGATTCGGCGCAGCTTTTGGGTAAAGACCGTGTGAGAGCTAGATTTCTTATCTCTATTGAGTTTTTAGGCGGAATTTCGTCGAAGAAGCTCGATGGGTTAAAAAAGTCTGTCGACCGAAATGAAGCAGCTCAATTCATGAAAGAACTTGCATAAAGAATTGTATCAGGGCAGATGACATACTCACGACATAATCCTTTTATAGGTCATGTTGAGGATAGATATATCCTCAATAAGCCAGGATCTACTAAGGAGACATGGCATCTGGTCCTGAATGTAGCGGGATCGGATTTTGACTTTAAGATCGGTGATAGTGTAGGGGTTCTTCCAAAGAATAGTCCAGGGCTTGTCCATTCTGTCTTAAAGAAGTTGCAGGTTGATCCCGATGAGCATTTTCGGGATCCCCGTTCCGGGATTGAGGCATCGGCTGAGGATCTTTTAAGGAAACACTACTCACTCGTTCCTCTTTCAAAAAAAACCTTCGATCTCATTCTGGAATATTCTTCGCACTCTCAGAAGGAAGAGCTTTCTCGTCTTCTTTCAAAAGATGAGAGCTGGATCCGTGCGCATGATCTTTCTGATTGGCTTACATTTGCTCAGCTTCCAATAATTCCATTTTCTCAACTTATTGGAACGTTAACACCTCTTCTTCCGCGTCTTTATTCAATAGCTTCTTCACCCCTTGTCGATAAATCTAGAATAGATCTCACTATAGCGAAAGTTCTCTACGAGCTGGAAGGTAAGCGCAGAGCAGGTGTCTGTTCTCATTTTCTTACCCAAGAAGTTGGTCTTTATTCTCCGGAAGTTGGTCTTTATCTTCAGCCAACAACTCATTTTCTTTTCCCTCAAGACTCTATGCGTCCTATTATTTTAATAGGGCCCGGTACGGGAGTTGCTCCATTTAGAGCATATATGCAGGAGCGTAAGATCAAAGGTGAGATAGAGGGTAAAGTGTGGTTATTCTTTGGAGAGAGACAGCGTGATTATGATTTTCTCTACGAAGACTTTTGGATGGAGCTTTCTTCTCTTCCCTTTTTTAAGTTCGAAACGGCTTTTTCAAGGGATGGTGAGAGTAAGGTGTATGTACAACATAAGCTTTGGGAGAAGCGTCTTGAGCTTCTTGATTGGTTAGAGGAAGGTGCTTCCATTTTTGTCTGTGGTGATGCGAAAGGTATGGCAAAAGATGTAGAAGCTACTTTGATATCCATTTATCAAGAACGATTTGGAGATCGTGAACGTGCTCTTGAAGCTCTTAGGACTCTCCGAAAGGAGGGCCGATATCGAAAAGATGTGTATTAAAAGCTCATTCTAGCTGATTTCTTCTGAAGTGGTTATAATGACCATTGCTGAAAGTCCGTCTCCACAGCTCACATCTGAAAGTCCATCCCCAGGGCAAAGGCTTAATCCAATGTCCTTGTCAGAAATATGCAGAATACGAGCAAGGTTTGATCGTATTCGGTTGGCTTCCTCAATTATTTTCGGTTGATTTCCTTCAATAGTCATTGCTACATAAGAAATCTTTTGATTTCCAAGAGCTTTAATGGCTTCTTGAAGGTAGGCTTCAGAGTCTGTGATCCCATTTTTTTCGAACAGTCGCCCTAAAATTTCTTGAAGAAGCGGCTTTGCAACCAGGGTTGAAATTGCTTGAATAAGGGATTCGATAAGAACATCTCCGTCCCAGTCTGTTTGCATACCAGGCATATCTTCTAGAATGATCCCGCCTAGAACACAGGGTTTAGTTGTTTCCTCCGAGAAGAAACGACGCATGGATTGTCCAATACCTGATCGAATTTTGACTGTCATAATCAAGAAATGTATTTTAAACTGTTATTTTAAATCCTTTATATGGCTCTTGCTCAAGAATGAATGACTCAAGGGCGCCACTCCTTCATTTCAATAATAACCACAAGGGATGCAGTTCTCTTTTTTTGAGAATGAGCTGGTTACACGTCTTAGTGTTTTGACATAAAAAAGGGCAACATAAAAATGCATTATGCTGCCCTCGGAAAATCGCATAAGAAAAAGGCGTTGGTGACTTAGCCGTTCTTATGTTGTTGATTTGCTGCTTCAACAAAGCTGTTCCAAAGCTCGTGGTCTACAAATCCGCGTTTGATAGAAGCAATAAGTTCTTTTTGGGCTGTTTTCAAATCGCGTGGACGCATAAGCTTACGGATAAGATCGGTATTGCCAGCTGAGCGCGCAAGTTGAAGAATTTGATCAAATTCATTTTTCGCTACTAAATAAGCATCTTTTCTCTTTCTTGAACCCCGAGCTGCTCGTCGCTTTGGATTTACTGTAATTGGGCTCTCTGTGTTCAAAATATATCGTTTTAAAAGATCAGAAAGTTGATTAGGTTCATTCTTCTTTAATTTACGGAATGTGAAATGATGAATATATCCACCATTTTTTGCAGGAAGATAGCGACACAGTGTGTTTTCTTGTTTCGCGCCTAGTTTTCTCATAGCTCCATTAATCATATCTTCCAGGTCGCGGCTGGAAAGGTCAATTTTGCGATCTTGTTGCTGTGCCAAAGACATGTTTTTCACCAATTTTATTCGTTTTCACTAAGTCGATAACAAAACTAATTAGAATAGTCAACAGTTTTATCTTAATCTATTCTTTGCTGAGTCCTAATCAAGACTAAACGTTACGAGAGTTTGGCAGAAAATATGCAATTATCGAAAGTAGTTTTGATTCGATATTATATATACTAAACAATAGTTTCTTTATGATGATAATTTCATTTTTTTGAAAAAAACATAATAACTTCAGAAGCGTGTGGATAGCGAATTTTTAATGAAAAATTGAAAAACTAATCCGTTAAATCATTCACTCTATTAAATTATCTGTACCCTTGTTTTTTTCAAGAGCGTATTCGATACCTTGTTCTATTGCGCTTGTTTTGGAGGTGTTCATTGTTATTTACACGAATTTGTATTATGAGCCTTCTTATTCTTGTCTCCGGATGCGCTCCGTCTTCTTCTGCTTCAAGAAGGGAACAAAACTCGGAAAATCAGATTAACATTCTTTGTACCACATCTCATGTTGCATCTCTTGTCGAAGCTATTGCAGGGCCTCGAGCTACAACTAAAGTGTTGATTCGAGGCGAGAGCGATCCTCATTCATATCAACTTGTTAAAGGCGATGATAGTAAATTTTATACAGCGGAAGTAATTTTCTACTCAGGACTTGGACTCGAACATAGTCCATCTCTCATGAGAATGATGGAGAACAAAGAAAAAATTTCGGTAGGTGATGCGATCCGATCTATCAAGCCGCACGCTGTACTCTATTCGGCAGATATTCCTGATCCACACATTTGGATGGATATATCGCTTTGGAAGCTTGCTATTCCGGCAATTAGAGATAAGCTTTCTTCTTTAAGGCCGGAGTGGGCGCATGAGTTTACGGAGAGGGCTGAAAGATTCGATAGTAAACTTGCGGATGTAGATCAGATAATAAAAAAAATCTTCAAATCTATTTCTCCAGAGCAGAGATATTTGATAACGACCCATGATGCCTTTCAATATTTTGCAAGAGCGTATCTCGCAACGGACGAGGAACGTGCTGAAAATCTCTGGACCCTCCGCTGTTTTGCTCCTGAAGGGTTGGCTCCAGAGGCTCAAATCTCAACGAAAGATATTGAAAACACTGTCAATCACATCATCCAATATGGGGTACACTGGATTTTTGCCGAATCTAACGTTTCTCAAGACTCTATTCGAAGGGTTATTGAAGTGCTTAAAAGAAAGGGCCATCATGTTGAGATAGCGAAAGATGTGTTGTATGCAGATGCGATGGGGGAGTCTGGATCTCAAGGAGCAACCTATGAAGGCATGATGCTTTATAATGCGGAAATAATTTCACGCTATATGCTCTTGAATAATAGCAATAAAGAGATTCCCAATGAAAAATAGTAACGAAAAAGCCCTTCTGCCTCCAGCGATTGAAATACTTTCGTTGACAGTTCATTATGGTATCTCTCCTGTTCTCTGGGATATCACCTGTTCGATTCCACAAGGTGTATTGGCTGGAATTATTGGTCCAAATGGAGCGGGTAAAAGCACCTTGCTAAAAACTATATTAGGTATTGTTCCTCCTGCAGTTGGAGGAGTTCGAATTCTCGGAGCAAGCTTTCAGGAAGTTCATAAAAAAATTGCTTATGTGCCTCAAAAGGAGGCTGTCGATTGGGAATTCCCCATTACCGTCTATGAGCTTGCCGAGATGGGGGCTTATCCGCGAAAAGGCTTATTTGGAAGAATGCGTAGAGAAGATCGACTGAAAGTACAAGAAGCTTTGGAAAAAGTTGGTCTTTGGGATATGCGCTCTTCGGAAATTAGGGAATTATCCGGAGGACAACAACAAAGAGCCTTTCTAGCTCGTGCACTTGTCCAGGATGCTGCCCTGTATCTGCTTGATGAACCATTTGCTGGAGTCGATCACACAAGCGAAGAGACTATTTTACGCATTTTGAAAGAGATGGTTGAGGGAGGCAAAAGCTGTGTAATTATTCACCATGACTTAGATACGGTACGACGTTATTTTGATTGGATCGTTTTGTTAAATACACGTCTTATCGCTAATGGAAGCAAAGAAGAGGTGATGACACCTCATAATTTGCGTAAAGCATATGGTGAGCAGTTTGGGGTTCTCTCCGAGGCTCTTCGTTTATCGCAGGAAATGGGGTAGATAACCGTGATGGATCTTATAGGTTCTGATGTATTTAACTCTTGTCTACAATCGGTTCTCTTCATCCCATTTATTGCATCTCTTGCTTTAGGTCTTGTTGGGGGATCTATTGGTGCTTTAGTTGTTTTTAAAAAGCAATCGCTCCTTGGTGAGACGCTTTCACATGCATGTTACCCAGGTCTTGCCTTAGGCTTATGGCTTGTTCATTCGAAATCTGGAATAGATGAAGAGGCTTCATTTCTTCTCGTTGTTCTTTCTGGTATGGTGATTGCTACGTTGGCATATTGGGCAATACAAACCCTAGTCCATCGATTCCGTGTTCCGTCAGATTCAGCTTTATGCGCCATTTTAGCGTCATTTTTTGCTCTTGGACTTCTTTTTATATCTGCAGTACAGAATAAGGCTCCAACTCTCGCGAAGAAGCTTCAGGCGCTTCTACTAGGTCAAGCTGCTACCGTTTCAGAAGGATATGCAATTCTCTGCATTGCACTTGCGATCATCGTATGCATACTCTTTATATTCCTCTTTAGGCCGCTGCAGTGCGAGCTATTTGATCCTCGATTTGCAGCCCTGACAGGACTCCGGAAAAAATATATGCAATTCCTTGTGCCGATAGTAGTCGTTTTGACGCTCATTATCGGCTCTAAAGTGATGGGAGTGGTATTAATGTCGGCACTTCTTATTTTTCCAACTGTAATAGCTCGGATGTGGAGCTCATCATTTTTCTCATTGCTTCTTTTTTCCTCATCTATTGGAGCATTCTCTTGTGGGACAGGGCTTTTGATTTCACATTATGTAAGCGGAATTTTTCAAGAAGATGGAAGGGGCTTGAGTATTCCTTCAGGGCCGAGCATCACCGTTCTTCTGGCGATGTTATTTTTTCTTTCCTATCTCTTTTCTCCGCGAATTGGTGTTATAGCAAAGATTTGGAAAAGAATAGGGTTTAAATCTCGTTGTGAGGCTGAAAATTTGCTGAAGGCTATATGGAGACTTTCTGCCCAAAGCGGAAGGAGTGAGGTTTTGATTTCTGAAGTGGCTTATTCAACCGTTTTACCTACAAAGACAATCCATAGGCTTGCATCGAAGTTGCGTGGAAAGGGATATATCTCTTTACATAGAGATGGAATTCGACTGACTCATTGCGGGGAGGCTGCGGCTTGTAAGCTTGTTCGGCTTCACCGTTTGTGGGAGCTTTATTTAGTTGAATTGTGCGATATGGCAAAAGACCGTGTCCACCCAAGCGCAGAGGAAATGGAGCATATATTAACTCCTCAAATAGAGCAGGAGCTTGAGTCTTTACTGCAATATCCTAAGGTAGATCCCCATAAACAACCGATTCCTTCGTTAACATGCAGAATTCCAAGGGTGCCAGAAGAGATTGAAGTCTCATTAAGCTTCAATCAAGAACAGAATGAGGGGGTCAATAATGATTCCAAGCTATGATGGCATGACCTTTTTTAGTGTAATCGCACACCTTTTTCTACGAATTCCGAGCATTTTTCTGGGCCAGCCACTCGAGTCCGATGAAATTCAGTTTGCTGTTTTAGGGCTTGTGGCTGTTACGTCGTCTATTGTTGGGACATTATCCGTCCTAAGACGATGTACTATGATGGCTAATGCTCTTTCACATACGCTTCTCATTGGTATTGTCGTTGTTTTTGTTGTGTCCATAGTAGGTTTGTCATCTTCAAGTCATGAGTTTGATGGGCTGATTATGACACAGGTACAATTAGGCGTTGCGGCAGTCATTGGCGCAATAATTACTGCTTGGATGGTTCACGTATTCGCTGCATCGTCATCTATGCAGGAGGATGCAGGAATTGGAGCGGCTTTTACCTTCTTATTTGCTCTTGGGGTAATGCTCTTATCGATCATTTCAAGAAATGCCCATATTGGTGTTGAGTTGTTGATCGGCAATGCAGATGCGCTTGTTGCTTCTGATATTCTTCCTGCTTTCTATTCGGCACTTCTTGCATTCACTGCGTTGATTATATTCTTCCGTGGGTGGGTTGTTTCTTCATTTGATCTTGTATTTGCTAATTTAGCAGGGTTTTCTGGATCAAAATATCGAAGTATGTTGTTGCTTATACAAGCCTTTTGCGTTGTTGTTGCATTCAAGTCTGTTGGTGTTGTGATGGTTTTGGGGCTTCTTTCTATTCCTCCATTAACTGCAAGGCTTTATTGCTCCCGCTTTAGCCATATGTTGATTATTTCTACACTGATATCTGTGTGTACAACAACCTTCTCTGTAGCTCTTTCTCGGCATCTTTTAACAGTTTATGATATTGCACTTTCTACCGGAGCACTTACTGTAGTAATGCTTGGTGTTGTGTACGGCATATTTTGTTTTGCAAAATGGAGAGTTTCTTAACATGTATTCATCCTGGGAAGGGAGTTATTCCCAGGATGAATACAAGAGATGTTATGTTTCGTTATAACTCTTTCCGGAGAAAAACAGACTATTTCGCTCGAGAAGTTTATCAAATTCGATTGTATTGAGAGTTTTTTGTTCTTCAGGAGTAAGTCGATCTGTATTTTCTAAAAACGTCCCGCCTAAAACGCCGTTGCAGGCAATTCCTTGAGGATTATCCATTGTTATCGACAAGGTTTTTGGGAAGAGATATATATACTCATCCTTGCCATCTTGCTCTACTTTTGTATAGATCATGTAGTCCATATGATCTACCCCGGAATCTTGATTCAACGTTATAAGGTGCCCTTGAACGGGTATTATAAGTTCATCATTGTTAAGTTCGCGAGCTCCAAGGCCTGTGCAATTGAAGATAACCTCTTCTTGAAGTTCAGAAAAGGCATTTATTTTTGCAATCTCGATGGGAATCCCTAAACGATTTACTTCAGCGTGTAGTCCTTGCATGAGTAGGCTGGTATTAATGAAATAGGTCATAAATTTTTTGTAGTTTTTATGTAGGACTCCATTGCCAAAATCAAGGGTAACGATTTCATGAGGAGGGATAAGTCCTCGTCTTTCGAGGTCTTCAACTCCTGCTTCAGTTTCTTGACTGCAGTATACGGGCATGTAACGTACGATATCATGGTTGAGATATGGATGTGTTCCATTCATGATAGAGCTGTATGTCAAAAAGGTCTTAAGGCCGATTTGATTGAGATTCTCTTGTTCTGCTTCAGAAGTTTTGATAGATACAAGCGCAAAATAGCCAGCCGCTTTCCATGAAGGAAGGTCATAAAGATCCTTTGTGGTAATTCCAGATACCGAATGACCTCGTCGTACAAGCTCTATAGCAGCTGTTAAGCCCATATATCCAGATCCAATAACTCGAATTGGAGCTTTGGTATGCCGATTTTCTTGTTCGAAGAGCTGGATTGCCTTTTCAATCGATCCAAAAACAGTCGTTGCTCCTGAGCCTCCATGTCCATTACAGTTGATGATTGATTTATTGTGGACCCGTTCAAGTGATATGTTGAACGATCCGTTTCGCATTGGTCGTGTACAAACAATTTTCTGAGATATTGTCTCAGGAGATATTCTAGGTGGAATAAGTTGGTCTACGGTCTCTGCATTTAAGCAAAATATAGCCCCATGTGCCATAAGGAGGGCTTTTAATAATTTATTCACGTATGCTCCAGTCAGTGTAAAAAGGAGTTATGCTCTGGTAAGCTATTTTACGCGAATATATTCATCATCTTTTGCTTAAAATCAGTTGATATAGCTGATCGTGCAATAGGTTAGATGAACCTATTTCTTGGGAATGAAATAGTTGCTCAATGAGGTTTGAAGGGAGCAAACGCTTTTATTGTTTCTTCATCTGCTTGCTCATGTCCATGCCCTTGAAAACCTCCTTGGACCTGATAAGACGACTGTGAAAAGTTTGCGAATTGAGCGATTTCTTTTCGGTAGGTCAAAAAGACGCTTCCTACACTTCCATGACGGTTTTTTGCAACGATGACCTCGGCTTGACCTGGTCTATCATGAGGATCATAGTATTCTCTTCTCAGCAAGAACATAACAATATCGGCGTCTTGCTCGATACTGCCACTTTCTCGTAAATCGCTCATCATTGGTCGATGGCCTGTTCGCTCTTCTACCTTACGTGAAAGCTGTGAAAGGCAAAGAACTGGTACATCCAATTCGCGTGCTAGCGTCTTTAACATACGAGAGATTTCAGAAATCTCATTTTGTCTACTTTCCTGGTTTCTGGACGATCCACTTCCAGTGATCAACTGAAGGTAGTCAATAATAATAAGGCCTACTCCATGAGCTTCTTTCATTCGGCGTGCGCGCGCTCTGATATCCGATATCTTGAGACCTGGCTGATCATCAATGAGCATTGCATGATCCTGAATCGTGTTTACGGCCTCAACAACCTGATGAAACTCATTGGGAGAGAGTGATCCTGTTCTGATTTTATCAGATTCAACTTCTGACTGTGAACAGACAATTCTGTGGGCAAGTTGCTCTGCTGTCATCTCTAATGAAAAAACACCTACGGGTATTCCACTTTTAAAACAGACATTCTCTGCAATGTTAATCGCAAGAGCTGTTTTTCCCATGGCAGGTCTTGCTGCGAGAATGATGAGATGTGAATTATTTAAACCATTGATCATTCTATCCAGGTCAATGAACTGCATAGGGATCCCTGTGATGGACATCTCTCCATCACCTTTTTGCATATAGCGTTCTTGGCGTGATTCAAGCTCTTTCAGGAAGGGAATATTTGATTGAGAGGAGGTTCCTGAAAGAATATCTCCGATCAACACGCCTGCTTTGGAGTTGGTCGCTTTGCCAATTTCAAAAAAAAGCTTTTGAGCATCATCTAAAGCCTCATGAACATCTTGCGGTTCATCGAGCGCCTTTTTTTCAACGACTTGGGCTGCAGAAATCATTCGTCGAAGTAGAGCTTTATCTTTGACGATTTGGCAATACTCTTCAATATAGGCAGAAGTCCCTGCAAATTGTGCAAGGGTCATTAGATAAGCGACTCCGCCAGTAGAATTGAGTTTATCTTGGCGCTTTAAATCTTCTGCAATAAGATGCACATCAGCAGGCTTATCTTTAACGAAAGCCTGCTTGAGTGACGAGAAAATTGTTTTATGTTCGCTAAAATAGAAATCCTGTTCATCAAGCGCGTCAGCAGCAATATTTAAAGCATTGACAGAAGTCAACATGCAGCCGAGGACCATCATCTCGGATTCTTTAGAGCTTGGTGGAACTTTAGGAGAAAAAATTGCTTCTGCCATCAATGACTTAATATGTTAATCGTGACTCAACTATACATGCCAACCCATAAAAAAATATAATCAAAAACGAGCTATCGATGTTTCACGGATTATCTCTCTGATCCTTTATAAGGCATGTTTTTAAACACAAAGTCGATGATTCATTTGTTTCCATTTTAGATAATATGTATTACAATACCTGTTACTAGCAGTTCAGCAAGTCTTTTATAAAAAAATTCAATCTTCAAATTTTTAATGACTAATCCAATTTCTTCATTCCATGGCGCATCCGTTCAGCCATTTTCTAATCCATATGCCTATCCTATAGAGACAAATGAAGAAAGGGGAAAGCCGGTCGTGGAGTCTCCAGGAGCTGCTATGACTAACTTGGACGAGTTTTTTGACTTGCTGAAACAAGATCGAATAGAAAAGGCGGTGGCATACCTAAATGGTCAATTTAGGCAATTTGTATGGCAACCGTTCTTGGATCAGTTAATTGAATTAGTACTTCATGTGGGATGCAAAGAAAAATTTTTGTTAGCTCTTTCCCTATCAACTGGCTTTGCTGATGAAATATCTCGGTCGATAGTTGATGCATATAAGAGTAATGAAGAGCAAAAATTGTATAGAATACTGAAGGTATTACATGGCCACTTTATAAAACTTGGGGGACTGTCTATCCTCGAAAAGTTCTTTGAAACCCCGCGTATTTGGAATCATCTCCCTCTTGCCTTAAGAGAGCGGATGAAGAGACAGCCTATTCATGAAGTCCTTTGCCGGCTGCAATCATTAACAGATAGAGAAGTGCGACTCAACTCGGTTTCTGATGCTTTGTGGAGTGGATCCAAATCTGATCTAGATCGATTCGTCTCCTCCTATTTACAAGATGGTGAATGGTTATCTCGATTTGAAGAAATAGTCTGTATGGCTAAGAATACATTATGTGGAGGAGAGCTTTTAGCTTATTTTCAATCACATGAGTCGCAAATTTATACGGCCCTTTACAATCTAGCTCAGAGTGCCAATGGGCGTGAAAATCACAAATTTGAATCCATTTTAATGGCTCAATTTCAGCGGTTAGATGCTGCCTTTGAATCCATCGGTGGGCATGAATTTTTTATTAAATTCTTTAAAGACTTCTCGATCATCAGGCTATTGGGTCAAGGTTTTATCGATAACTTCCTTGAGAGATATAAAGCTCCGTCTATGGCGGAACCTGAGCTGATGTATACACGTCTCTATTTATTAATAAGCGGTATTAAGCATGGCCACTGTTTTAATAGTATGCCGACGGCGCTGCGGAAGATGATCAATTCAGAGAAATGGCTGGGCACTCTTAACCGGATAATAGTCTATGCTAAGGCAAAAAATCGACTTGATGCGTGTAGGCAACTATTTAATTATGCCAATATCCTTATCCAAAATAGATTGTATAATGAGCTTAAGCTGATTGCGTCCGTTCATGATTCAGCAAGAACTCAGCAGATGTGTTTTGAGGAAAGAATTAGACTGTTACTTGCCCTAGATGCAGTCTACACATCGATTGGAATGCCTGATTATGTCTCAAGCTTGATTAAGGAAAAATCTTTTCGAGATTTCCTCCCACCTGTTTTTCATATTTCAAATGAGAGTGTTTGCGGAGAGGATGTTCTGAAAAGTCTTGAGCAAGTTCAGAAAAGAGTCGAGGAACTTGGAGTCCGCTTATTTCAAAATGCAGTGGTAGGGCAGAAAGAAAAATTTAAGGTTTACAGTGTTAAGCGAGTGTGGAAAATTGAGGTGATTCATTTAGCAAGAGGTGTTTCATTATACATCAAGGGATATTGTCTTGGAGAAGGTACGTTTAAAACCGTTACAAAGCTGATTCCTCTTTCTGATGCCCTGAAGGTCGTAGAAGCAAAACAGAACTATGCTGAACCTATATATAGGGAAAGTTTTCTTAAAGAAGCGTTTATATCTTCAGTGTTTCAGAAAAAGAATGTTCAGCATGTGGTCAAGTTATTTGAGATGTATATTTACCGGAATCGTGCTCGTTTATTGATGGAAGAGCTTGATGGAGAAATCACGGACATAGTGCAAGTATTGCCTGATACTCGAGCTCGATTGACTCTCTGTAAACAGCTTGTGGATGCGGTTCGTGGGATTCACGCTTCGGGATATGGCCATTTCGATTTAAAAATGGCTAATATTTTGTATAAAAGGATATCTCCAGCTCAATTTGATATTCGAATTGGAGATCTTGGCTCAGTTCAAAAAATCGATGCTACTATGAAGCTTTGTTCGACATATCCAGCCCCAGAAATTATGGATAGATTTTTTCAAAAGCCGGGGACAGCAATCAAATACAATAAAGAGCAAGACTATTGGAATATTGGCGACATGCTTTATTTTCTCAATTATGGAATCTCACCGCTTTGTGCTCTGAGGCTTAGCTTTAACCAAAATAAAATAAGCTATAATGAAAAACTTGAAATTCTTGAAAGAGATTATCTCAAGCGTCTTCGTGTGTCTAAAAAGCCTATTGATCGCTCTATTGCAGGGCTTTTTTCACGAGATCCTATGCTTCGGCCAAATCTTCAAGAGGTCCATGATGCAATTGTTAAGACTATGGAATAACACATATCTTTTCGGCAGAAAATCCTGTCATATTCTCTTTCATCTTGTAGCCAAATAGAAAAAGAGGGTAGGATGTTCGCACTGTAGAAGAGCGGATACTTCTTTTTGGAGTGCAGCACCTCAAATGAGGTGACTTCAACATAAGAAACCTCTCTTATGGAAAGATGGCTGAGCGGCTGAAAGCGCGTCCCTGCTAAGGACGTATACCCTGATGAGGGGTATCGAGGGTTCAAATCCCTCTCTTTCCAATTCGTTTAAAAAATCTGAAAAAAGAGCCTGCATTTTTTTGTAGGCTCTTTTTTTTGCCAAAAAACAATCTACATTTTTTCTAAATGTAGTTGTTCTCTCGTAAGTTTTAGCTATTAGATCTTTTCTGCAAGATAAGACTCAATAGCATCCAGGCTTGTCAGTGAAGATAAAGTTTTTTTAAGGGACTGAAAAATCGTATGAGGGCTTTCATCTATCTTAAAAGATGAGGTGATGCTGCCCATAATTCCGTCAAAATATTCGGTCAAAGCCTTTTCGTAGAAAGGTGGTTTTGTAAAATAAATATTTTGTTTTTTTGGTTCTTGCCGCGCTATTGATATTTGTGCCCCATCGTGGCTATTGCTCCAATTTGTGTAATAGATGACGGACCCTATGGTTTTAGGGAGATAAGGCGCTTTTTCAAGATAGAGCTTACGAATATGCAAATAGAGAGTTACAGGAATAATCGATGGCCATTGATATAGTCTGAATTTTGCTGAAGAGGGTGCGTCTTGATTGTTCTGTGCATAGTTTTCGTGTTGAGTATGTGCTGATATGTCTAATGATTCAATTTGTTCTATCGTGCTTTTACATACTCTGTACATATCTTGAAACTGCTTTAAAGATCTAAGAGTAGAATTTCCTGCAGGAGATCGGGCAAGTTTTGAGCGAAGGGTATTTTCAGATTTGTTAAGGTCTGTCAAAAAGACGGTGATTTTTATATTTAAAGCTTCAATCCTGGTCAAATCATCAAGGACTTTGGATTTTTGCATCAAAAACTTGAGAAGTTCTTTTGACGAGGTTTCTGTAATATGGTGCCAAAGACCATTTTGCATTTTTGTGTAGAGCGGAATAATGGTCGTCTGCCAATGCTTGATTTTCTGAAGATCATCGCAAAGAGTTTGAAATTCCTCCACGAAGTCATTTGGGTTGTTAAGGCCTAAAATTTCTAGACGTTCTACAGCAGAGAACGAGTCCAGAGACACGGCATCCATAAATGAATGCTCTATGGCGTTTTCAAACAAATGATTGTCACAGGCTTCATGAACCAGGTGGGCGAGCTCATCCGCAGAACAACTTTTAAAAAGTGTTTTTTGTTCTTCTTGTGGAGAGTTTATTAATGTTTTCCTCAGAATTTCTAAAGGCCTCAAGCTATCATGAGCCGCTCCAGAATATTCAGGGATCTTAATCTGTAAATTTTTGAATTGTTCGGATAGATTTCGCTTTATTGCTTGTTTGTGCATGAGAAGATTCCAGTGCGCGCAGGAGCTTGGTGAGAAGTTTATTTTCGAGTTATGAGGAAGGTCCCATAAACAAAAGCCGAACTTAATGCTGTTGTTGCTCCAAGTGGCCAATCAAGATGGTATGACATGAAAAAACCTCCGATGTAGGCAAAAAGAGATGTTAGGACTGCTCCAAAGATCATCGAGCTGAATCGTTTTGCCACAAGGCCAGAAGTCATGGCAGGGAGGGTGAGCATTGCTATGACTAATATAGCTCCAACTACTGACATGAGAATAACAACAGTGACAGCGATCAATGAGGTGAGGGCATAGTCCAGTTTTTTTGTGGGAATGCCTTGAATCTTAGCTTGATCTGCATCAAACGAGAGAGCAACAAGGGGCATGAAAAGGCCCGATGTAAAGAGGCAGATAAGCATTGCTAATGCAAAAAGAGCCCAGACGTCACTTGAAGAACTCCAGAGAATATTTCCTAAAAGATAATTCATCAGCTCCATGTTATATCCAGGCGTTTTGGATATGAACACGATACCTATTGCCATGCCGATGGACCATACAGCGCTAATTGCTGCGTCTTCGCGCTCTTTATGATGGTGTTTAAGATACGTAATAATAGTTGAGGCAATGAGTGCGGCGATAAGAGCTCCAAACATTGGAGGGCAAAAATAGCCTAAAACCCGATCTGTCCATAGAGCAAGTCCAAGACCTCCAAGGACGGCATGGGAAATGCTTCCTGCAAGAGAGCTCATTCTTCGTGTGACAACAAAGCTTCCCATCACCCCGCCTACGATTGACGCTAAGAGAGCAGATATGAGAATAGGCAAAAAAATAGGATTGAGAAATGGTTGGAAAAAATCGCTCATGAACCCCTCCTTGGAAGTTGCACCAAATGCTGCTCTGGGGTTTCTATAAGTGGATAATGGTAGAGTCCTAATGCAAAGTGTTCGCATACCTCTTTTGTTTGCATGACAGTGCACTTTCCTTGGACACAGAGAATTTTTTGTACGTGTTCGATGATCGCTCGTAGGTTGTGGGTCACCATGATGATGGTTATATGTTTCGATAGTCGTCCAAGCAACTCAAGAATTGAGGCTTCTGCCTGAAAATCGACATTTGCTGTTGGTTCATCGAGCAAGAGGAGCTTTGGTTCTGATGCGAGAGCTCGGGCTATGAGAACGCGCTGAGTTTGTCCGCCTGAAAGGGCTCCAAAAGCGTGATTTGCTAGATCTTTGAGTCCTACTTCCTGCAGAGCCGTATGGGCTGCATCGAAGTCCTTTTGAGAGTATTTGCAAAATATTCTGTGGTATTTGAGTCTTCCCTGTAGAACGACATCCAGCACAGTAAGAGGAAATTGTTTATCAAACTGTAAATGTTGGGGAACATAGCCAATTGAATTTGGATGGAGTGTAGGGGATTTCCCAAAGATACGAATTGTTCCCGAACTCGGTTCAATAAGCCCTAACAGAAGTTTGAGTAAGGTGCTCTTCCCTCCTCCATTGGGGCCTATGATCCCGATAAAATCATGTGCAAAAACTTGAAAGGATACTTCCTTGAGCACTACCTCTCCCTTCTGGTACCCAAAGGATACTTTATCACACTCAATGATCGCGCAAGAATCATGATTCCCCATCTGAATTCTCCTTAAGGCTTTTCTCATCAGCTTCTTGCAGCCTTAATTCGCATGAAAATGCTTCGGCAATAGCATCAAGAGATGTGAAATAGCTTTGACTGTAGGGCTCAAGTTCGACAGTGTTTAATTTGAGCTTTTCGGCAATGCGAAGAGCTGCTCGGCTTGGATATTCTTTTTGGGTAAAAATGGTGTGGGCATGAGCTTTTTCAATTGTCGTGAAGACATTTTCAAATTGCTTTGCAGATGGCTCTCGGCCCTCATGTTCAAGTGGAAACTGATGAATAGAAGGATAGGGTCTGAGCAAATATCCATAAGCCGGATGAGAGACTATTAACGTTCCATGTTTTGAATAGAGGAATTCATGTATTTTTTTGTCTAATGCAGTCAATAACTGCAGCACTTTTTTCTCTCCCATGCGAATGGTAGCTTCTTCCTCAGGAAATGTTTGGATAAGTGCTGAGCATATTGTCGAAACTTGAGTTATCATCATCTGCGGATCCATCCATATATGTGGATCGAAATCGCTATCATGATCGTGATTATGGTGATGGCAACATCCGCAGCTTCCATTGATAAGATGAAGCCCTTTTCGAAGATCAACGATGAGAGGTTTTTGATTTTGGCCTTTAAAACTATGGATAGCTTTTTGTTCAAAAGGTTCTCCGATAATAAACCAGATCGAAGCCTCTCTTAGTTCAGTCAGCTGTTTAGGAGTTGCTTCAAAGGTATGAGAACTTGATCCTGCAGGAACAACTAAATGGACTTGGATATTTTCGCCAGCAAGTTCTTTCACGACTTCGAGATAGGGGGCAACAGATATCGCCACTGACTTGCCAACGAGTGCTTCTGGAGATAAGAAACTTATCAGATAAATACTTATAAGAAGAAAAAAATGCATAGAGTCGTTATTTCCTAACTAGTTTATCCACGAAATTGTAGAGCGTTTGATGAAATTTTCCTATAAAGATTCATTTTATCTCTCCTCTTAAAAGGATTTGGGTGCTAGACTATCTGAAATCTTTAGCCGACATCTTTAGTTGTGGAGGGGTGTCCGAGCGGCTGAAGGAGCGCGCTTGGAAAGCGCGTATACGTGAGAACGTATCGTGGGTTCGAATCCCACCCCCTCCGTCATTTTTCTTGCTCTTCTGGTCAATAAAGTCGTTATCTCGCTCAATTCAGTGATAAATCACCAATAGTCTCTGTCAACTGTCTAAAATATCTTGTGTCACAGTCATCTTCTAAAGCCCAAATCCATGAAAGGACAGCTTTCAGTAGGCACCAATCAAGAATCTTTTGAGAAGGTACTCCAAAGATTTCAGCAAAATAGATGATGCGATTGCTCATAATAATTTTTGCAGTGTTCAAAGAAAATAGTTCCGGAATTGGATTACATATAAAAGCTGCTGCCTCATAAGCGGGTTCGCCTACTACGCCTTTTGGGTCAATTACTATCCACGAGCCATCATTTTGTAGGATATTTTCATGATGTAGGTCTCCATGAAGTAATATCTCCTTTGTGGGCATTTGAAGGAGTCGATCGCGAACTTGTCTGGCTTGATGAAGATAGTGCTGTTCTATCTCCCAATCTTTGTCTAAGCAACTAAGCAAGTCTTTGATATGAGGAAAGGTATGCTTTAAAGGAATTGGTGCTAGGTGTAGCTGTTTCATTACACTCGAAGCGATTTCCATAGACTCGGTATCATTTTTTGGAAAATAGGGGCTTAAAGAGGTTCCAGGAATAGCTTGCTCTAGGAGAAGCATTCCCTTTTCTAGTGCAATAATCTCAACTGCTCCGAATTTTCTAAACGCTTTGAGTGCCTCGGCTTCCTGGCTTAATCCATCAATATCTAGTCCAAGCTTCAAGACAATAGGTCGAACGCCTTGAAAACCCGACATCAGAAAGTGATAGTTTTGATTTAAAACTGGGGCAAGATTATCCAAGCCATACATTGCCGAGATCCTGCGTACAATTTTAGGTAGGTTTTGAAGCCACTCTTTACCCTGTTTGCCATAGGCCATGAGGATGTATGAGGTGAAGTTCAACTGGTAATCTCCAAGATTATTATGGCGTTGTCTTTGCATAAATTGAAGGCTTTATTATGCAGACATAGTGGCGATCTTGAAAGCTGTAACATATTCCGTTGATTATTAGTAAACTCGCATATAATATACATGTATTTATAAAGGATATGTATGTGGACCAAATCATTTAGCAAAACTTATCAAGGCGTAAAAAAAGAAGATGTCTGGGCGCTGTGGAAAGATATTAATAATTGGCCACAATGGCATGGCGATCTCGAGAGTTGTAAATTAGAGGGGGACTTCATTGTAGGGAATCATTTTTTCTTACAACCGAAAGGGATGAAGCCTATAAAGATTTCGCTTACCGAAATCGAAGAAGGAACAAAGTTTACTGACTGCACAACCTTTTTCGGGGCTAAAATGTATGATACACATGCTATGGAAGAGACTCCAGAGGGATTAAAGCTTACAAATACTCTTGTAGTAACGGGTCCGCTTAAATGGCTATGGATTAAGCTTGTTGCTCAAAATGTTGCCGATACGGTTCCGAATGAGATGGATTCTCTTGTCAATCTTGCGAGGAAAATTCATGTCTAATCTCCCATTTGGTTTTGACAGGCCAGAAGACAGCCCAGGCTTTTTATTATGGCAAACAACCATGATATGGCAACGGCGTATTAGGAAGGCCCTCGATGCTCATGGGATCTCTCACGCTCAATTCGTGATTATGGCCAGTTTGTTATGGTTTGAAGCTCATAAATATGATCCGACGCAAATCCTTATCGTGAACTTGACGAAACTAGATAAAATGACGGTCTCTAAGTCGCTGAAAAAACTCGCAGCTTTGGGGCTTGTTCATCGGATAGAGCACGAAAGAGATACGCGCGCTAAAAGTGTATCTCTCTCAGATAATGGCAAAAATTTGGTGCGTTTACTGGTTCCTTTGATTGAACAAATTGATAGCAATTTTTTCGGCAAGGTTCACCAGATAGATCAAATCCGGCTTATTCAGATTCTGGGAAAATTAACCATAGATTGAGTTTTTAAATTGAGTCATTATTTTTCTAGCAAAATGAGTACGGTCGGATTGAAAGGCATGTGTAATATTTTTTCTTTGTCCATTTCAGTGTGAATAGTCTGACATGGCTCTCCACAAGTGCTCTAAGAATTCCTCGTTTGAATGGTTACATTCTATTGTTCAATCTGTTCAATATTTATTGAACAGTGTATTATAATGAACAGTAGGGGTTTTTTATGAAAGGTCAGTTTCTCCTAGGTTCCAATGAAAAATCTGCTGAAGGCAATATCTACTCTAATAAATCCTCTCTTATTCTCGAATGGCTGCTAAGAGAGGGCGTGAATAACCAATCATTGTCCTTAAGAAAAGTAGCCAATGAGATAAGTGTAAGTCTTGGATTAGTACAACGCGTTTTTGAAATTCTAGTTTTGAAGGGAATTTTGCAAACAGAAGGAGTTAGAACTGCCAAAAAGTTTTTTCTTAAGAACCCAAAACTCCTTCTTGAAAGCTGGTTAAACCAGTATAGCATCGTCAAAAAATGTAAAATGAGAACTTATCATTCTGGATTTCAAGATAAAGTAGAGCTTTTAGAAGCGCTGAAAAAATCAAATCTCATTCAAAAAGTCGCGTTAGCTCTCCATTCAGCAGCTGACGCGTATGGATGCAAAAACACTAATTTAAACACTCTTGAATTATATCTACTTGATCCCTTGGTTAGACCACAAATTGAGAAAAAGTTGTTATTAGAGCCCCAAGAAAAAGGATATGAAGTCTTGCTAATTGAGCCTTACTATGAAAGTTTGCTCAAAGCTGCTTGCAATACAAGCCAAGATATTAGTGCTTCTCTGCCGATTTTGACTTTTTTGGATTTATACCATTTCCCCTTGCGTGGGCAAGAGCAGGCAGAATTTATGGCTGCACGTCTTCCTGAACTTAAGCGAATCTATAAGCGCGATAAATCATAATGATATCCAATCAAGAAGACAAAATCATTTCAGAATTTTTAGATTCGATTGGCCCCTGGCGGGATTTGATTGTCATTGGAGGTGGTTTTGCGCTTTTTATCTACAAACTTTATTTGGCAGATCAAAAATTGAAGAACCTACCAATAGGAACAAGAGATATCGATTCACTTATTCCTCGGAAGATTCCAGAATTATCACAAAAGAACATTCAAAATTATCTTCGAGAAGCTGGTTTCAGTCATGTTTTTAAAGATGTAAGTCATCCGGCAACGGAAGCTTATGTCAAGGAAATTGCGGGCTCGGAAGTTGAAATCGAATTTTTGACCGACGATTCAGTTAGGAAGGACAAAACTAAAAATGTCGTCATTGCTGGAGTAGTTGCTCAACCGCTTAGCTATTTAACCTTAAGTTTGCAGACAACCATAAAATTTCATACCTACTCAAATGTCACAGGAAATGTGGTTACACCTGGAGCTTGGATATTCCATAAGGGTCTTACATTTACGAAACGCAAAAACGCTTTAAAGAGCCTTAAGGATCTCTACGGCATTTGGTACGTAACCTCTCAGTTGGGCGATTTTTCTGAAAGTGCTCTAGATGAATTCAGCGCACTTGCAAAACAGCATTCAAAATGGTTTAAAACTTTTCAGAAAAATTTACAAACTTGGCTTAACAATGCATCTCCGAGTGATTGGTCTAAGTTAGAATTGCAAGACCCTTCTGGCAGATTACGCAAACTTAATTTTGAACAAATTATGAAAAAGCTTAGGACAGCCTAATTCCTCAAAAAGAAGAGGTGCAAACTATGACATTCTCGAGCCCTTTTCAACTCTTGGCTGCGTAACATGAGTGAGTTAATGGGCTGTACAACTTATTCCTGTATGGCTCTAATCATCAAGAAGTTTGTTTTTCTTCAAGCGTAGCCTTGTAAAATATTCAAGACGTTTTTTTAATTCTCGCTCAAAGCCTCTTTCTACGGGATGATACATCTCTTCAGGCTTCATCTCTTCTGGGAAGTAGTTTTGACCAGAAAAGGCATCTTCAAGATCGTGATCCCATACGTACCCTTTACCAAAACCTTCTTTCTTCATCCAGGAGGTTTCAGCGTTGATGATAGTTTTTGGAGGAAGAAAATGCGCTGTCTTTTTAGCTCTCTCCCGTGCTTGAGAAAAAGCTGTGTATCCTGAAGCACTCTTAGGGCTTAAAGCGAGATAGATTACGGTTTGAGCTAGAGCCAAATCACCTTCTGGACTACCCATGACTTCATAAGCTTTTTGTGCTGAAAGAGCAACATGGAGGGCTTGAGGGTCTGCAAGTCCTATATCTTCAACTGCCATTCGTATAAGTCTTCTTGAGATGTATAGAGGGTCTTCGCCTCCTTCAAGAAGTCTTGCAAGCCAATAGAGGGCTGCGTCTACGTCTGATCCTCTTACCGATTTATGGAGAGCTGAGATGTAAATGTATCTTCCTTCGCCAAATACGGATGAACGATAATCTAAAAGATCTTTGAGGTTTGATTCATCGAAATCAGGAATTTCTCGAATTTGTTCGATTTTGTTTAAGAGTTTCCTAGCATCTCCTTGAACGGATTCAGCAAGCATTGCCTTTGAAGCATCTGAAAGATGAATCGGTCCTATTTTGGCCTCTATTCTGTCGATTAAGGCAAGAAGCTCTTCTTGAGAGAGCGATTTTAATGTGAGAACAAATAGGCGTGAAAGAAGAGCAGGAGATAGCTCAAATGATGGATTTTCTGTTGTTGCACCTACAAGCACTATTAAGCCAGTTTCTATTCCGTGAAGGAGGAGATCTTGCTGGGGTCTCAAAAGTCTATGTATTTCATCAATCCAAAGGATCGTTGGGCGAAAGAGGGGCTCATTTCTACTTCTCTCAAGAACCTGTTTAATGTCACTTGAAGAGGCTTGAGATGGGATAAGAGAGCTTATTGGTTGCGAGAATGACTTAAGATAGAGTTTCGCGATTGTTGTTTTTCCCGAGCCTGGTGGACCATAAAGGAGGATATTTTTAGGTTTCTTGGATTGGATAGAGCGAAGAATTTGTCCATCGGTCGAAAGAATGTGAGATTGACCAACAATGGAATCCCATGAGGACGGACGAAGTTGTTCGCTTAAAGGCAGGTGCGACATCTACTTTCACTTTGAGTATCTGGGTGTATTCGGTGTAGGATTATATCATTTAATTTTCAATTAAATCGCGATATTATTTGATATATTATTTTGTTTTAATCGGACATCCATACGGAATTGTTTCAGATGTATAGATATACTTACCCTTAAGAAGATTGTCGATGGCCTCTCGCACCAATTGTCTATTGATCGGATTCACTACATCTTCTGGGTCGGTGCTTGGGATTGTATCTATAGCTCCTCTATAGGCAATCGTTCCATCTGGGCCAATAATTACAAATTCCGGGGTTTTGGTGACTCCATACATACGAGCTATAGAACCGCTGTCATCAATCAGCATGGCGGACGGTTTTGCATCCCACCTATGAAGAATTTCCTTCCATTCTTCAGGAGTTTTATGCCCCTCTTGTCCTGGGCCTTGAGAGCATATGAGAAACCAAACTACATTTGGATTTTTTGTAAATTCCGCCTGCATATTCGGAATATTTTTTGAACCTAGGTAGTGTTTCCGAACGTAGGAACATTCTGGATTTGTCCATTCTAAAACGATGACTTTTCCTTCATTCTCGGAAATGGACTGAGGAATGCTATTAATATCTGTCTTTGTAAACTTAGGGGCTTCACTTCCAGACGATGGATATGCAAAAAGAGCTACTGAACAGCATGTAATTACTGAAAATATTAGATAGCGTGCATATAAAAGCAGGGTATTCATTCTATATACGTTCTCTTCTCTCTAATTCGTATAACAAAAAATTTATTTCTTGCCATATTCGTGCTTCATCTCTTCTCTTAACACATATCTTTTATTAATCAGAATCAAAATAGATTGGTGATCTTTTGCAAAAGATTGGATATAGGTTTATTCATACGGAGGTTTGATATGAGTGCAAAAAAAATCAATGTGATTATTTTAATTTTTCTTTGTAGCAGTTCTGTTTTGATGGCGATTACGCAAGACGAGATAATTCGTGAAGATCAGTTGCGTCAAGATCGTATTGCAAGTGAGCGTAATGAAGATATTCAACGTCAAGCTCGTTTAGACGAAGATCGGGCGCAGTATGACAGAAATCAAGCCATTCGTGATCAAGAAGTTCGTGATCAACAGAGAAGAATGGAAGAGGCTCGACTATAGGTGATTTCTTCTAAAAGCTATCAGAAATGATAGCTTTTATTTCGACATTTGAGGGTCTTCTTCATGGCTTATTTCTCCTACAGCCTCCTCTCGTCCTTGCAAGTTGCCAAATCGATGATAGTCAAACGATATTGAAATCTCTTTAAGGAAGTGAATAAGCTCTACACGTCCATTATGAGATGGAGGAATAATTTCAATTGATTGGGCATATTGAGAGAGGCTTTTTATAAGTTCAGTAGGCCCTTTTCTAAAAGCTCTAAAACGAGGGAATGGGTGTTGCTTGAAAGCCTCTAAAAACTCTCCTTGGCTATCATACCAGTACCAGCTCTTATTCAAACAAAATGCTTTCAGGTCACGCATGCTACATGTTGATGAAATATCTAAATTTTCTCCTGTAATATGAAGAGTACACCCTAAGAGAGCTGCGATCGAGCAAATACACCAGATATCTTGAAACTGATCCAAAGGATCAATATGAATGAAAAAAGCATCATGGGGCTCGTAACGAATGAAATTCTCTTGTCCTAAGATATTCTGCATTTGCTTTGGCTTTGCAAAAAAATTCTCATATGCCGATGCATATTCACGGCTTATATCTACAAGTGTTTGATTGGACTCAATCGGAAGAAGTGAGCATGTTAAGTGGAGTTGTTGGTGGTTGCTGAGGCTTATCGCACGTTTTTCGGCTTCTCGTCCTGTTATCAGCTGAACAAGATATGATGGACCCCCAGCCTTCATTCCCGTTCCAAATGAGCTTGCTTTTATTCCTCCAAATGGCTGTCTGCCTACTATAGCTCCTGTTATGCTTCTGTTGACATATCGGTTTCCTGATTGAATTTCTTGGAGAAAATAGGCCTGTTCAGCCGGATCTAAAGACATAAGGCCTGCCGTTAATCCGTATTGAGTTTGATTTGCAAATTGAACAGCACAAGTAAAGGATTCGGCTTCAATAACGCTTAAGATTGGCCCAAAGAGCTCTTTTTGGTGACTAAAAGAACCGCAGGTTACACCAATTTTTATGCCAGGTGAGAACAATTGAGGGTTAATCGGGTCCATAAACGGCTTTAAAAGCCATTTCTCATCGTTTTCAAGTGATGAAAATGCTTTCATAAAGTCATTTGAAGGGTCTTTTGCTAATGGGGTTACTTTCGACCTTAAATCCCAAGCAGAGCCAACAGGCAAAGATGAAGCCGCATCTTTCAGTTTATCAAGAAAGTCTGAATTGTCCAGTAGGGCCTTTTCAACAATAAGCAGGCTGCAAGCGCTACACTTTTGACCAGAGTATCCAAAGCTCGACGCGATAATTTCCTTAACAGCAAGATCTAGATCAGCTGATTGAGTGACAATAATTGCATTTTTTCCGCCAGTTTCAGCAAAAAGTCGTCGCTGAGGACATTTTTTTAAAAAAAGCCTGCCGGTCTCAGTTGATCCTGTTAAAAAAAGAAACTGAATTCTTGTATCTTGAAGCAGTATGTGCCCTTCTGGATCATCTCTTGTTGGGATAAATTGAAGATAGGTATGAGGAACTCCTGCCTCCCACAGGCAATTAACGACTTCCCATCCAGTTCCAATAGCTTCTGGGGCTGGTTTAAAAAGTACAGCCTTATTTGTTGCAAGTGAAGCTATAATCCCATTTATGGGTATCGATACAGGAAAGTTCCAAGGGGAGCAGATAAGAGATACTGCATTGTGTTCACTTGACTCTGGGGTCGAGAACAGCATTTCATCTTGCGTAAGTTGGGATGCATAATATCTACAGAAATCAATAGCTTCTGACACTTCGCTATCTGCTTCCCATATCGGCTTTGCAACCTCTTGGATCATTGATCCAATAAGACGAGATCTATTTTCTTCAAGCTTTGCAGCAATCGATATAAGAAGATGGGCCTTTCCTGCTGCTGTGGATTGAGTTATTTCTTCGGCAGATCGTAATGCTGTTTGGATTGCTTTTTCAATATTGCTTGGACCTGCTAATTGATGCTCATGAATGATATATCCAGGTCTTGACGGATCTTGGCGTATTGCCGAGGTAATACCTGAACAAAAGTCCCCGCCAATTTGCAGAGGTATTCGTCTTGATGGTCTGCTCTGCCATTCTTTTATTATATTTTGAGCCCATTTTCTGTTTTGAGGAAGGCTCCAATCGGTATCAGGGCTGTTTGAAAATGTTTTTTTTGAAATTAATGGGGTCTCTTCTAATCTATTCTGTACTCGTCTGTTGCCTCTATGAATAGATGTTCTATTCAAAATAGCTTTTTCAAAGCTTTCTTGTTGTTTTTGCCATAATCGATCTTCCGGAAGAAGGGATTCAGATGCGCCTTTTCTTCGGGTTTTGTCTTTCTCCTCATCATCGAGAGCGAGAAATGCAAGAAAATTTTCTCTGGAAGTATTTTCATCAAGGCGACGGGTTAGGTAGGCCAAGGCGGTGTGAAATTCATCATTTGCCACGAGAGGGCAATAAAGAACAGAGTGAGGAACAAGACGTGCAAGTGTTTGAGATATTGATGGAGCCATTCCTGAAAGCGTTTCAAGAGATATATTATTCAGAATATTGTTAGATGCAGCGATCACTGCTGCATAGCAGAGATCAAAAACATTATGACTGCCGACCGCAATATGCAGAGCTTTTTGTGCATCTTTCTTAACAAGTCGATGAAGCATGTACATAAAATGGGCGTCAGTCTCCTCTTTTTTTGTATAAGGAGCCTGAGGCCATCCTTTAAGGCTTGCTTCAACTTTTTCCATAGGGAGATTTGCCCCCTTTACCAGGCGAACTCGGACTTTTTCCTTCCCTTCTTCAACTCGAGAAAGAGACCATTGAATGAGATCTTCTAAGATGGTCGATGAGTAGGGGATATAGGCTTGAAGAGCGATTCCAATTTTGGCCCGGCTCATCTCTTGATCATTTAACGTTTCTTTGAGAAGAGCATAGGTTAAATCCAGATCCTTCCATTCCTCCATGTCAAGCATAATCCAGCCATTGTTTTTTGATGCGGCAGAGGCTAAGGCTTTGAGCCTTTCCTTGAGCACTAATAGAGTATCATCAAAAGCAAGAAGATTAATTTGAGAAAAAATGCTCGAGATTTTCACAGAGACCATTGATACGCTTGGATGATCAAAGTCGAGGATATATTTTCTTAGTCTTTTGATAGCCTCTTCTTCACCAAGTATTGCTTCTCCCAAGTGATTTAGGTTTGCCTCTATATTTTCAAATTTTAAAGTGCGGATAAGTGATTCAATATGCGACGGCTTCTCGTTAGTTATGAGCTCATCAGTTTGACGTCGAATAATGAATGAAATGACTCCACGAATGAAATTAGGGATGATTTTTCCGAAGTAACAAGCGATTTTAAAAAAAGTGAATTCTCCCTTCGATAGATAAGATGGTTTATTTTGATTTGCCATTTCATCAAGAAGCTTGATTGAACGCCTAGGGTCTGAGGGGCGAAAGAATCGATCAGTGAAATTGAGAATAAACAGTTTATCCTGGGGATGGCGAATTAAATTTGCAATTCGCGCCATTCTTCTATGCTGTGAAGAAGTTTCTAGGGAATGTGATATTTGGAGAATTTCTTCAGCTAATTCGGTTGCCGTTCGAATTGCTTTTTCATCCGTAAGATCTTCATTGATGATGTTTTCAAGAAGAGCTTTTGCTTGCTGTAATAAACGATGCATATTCCATGAATTTTTTCACATCTTTCAGCAATACTCTGTTTTCTCTTTTCTCTGAAGTATTCTATTTTTTTTCTCTTTTTCAAGTCGAAATAAACGAGGAGTATATAAGTGGGGGCTGTCGGACTTTCAAAGAGAAAGAGCAGTTGTGAATGCAGCCGTGTTCGATTCAAGAGCTGCGACTATTCAAGAAGTTGTACTTTTCCAAAAATCGCAGACAAACCAAACATTTATCGCTTTTCCATACGTCAAAAAAATCACAGGTTCTTGAAGCCTTTAAGCATCAAAAACTGGATGGGCTTTAATTGGATTGTGTTTCACAAGAAAGCATATTTCCCTCATTAGAGGCTCTTATTATGCGCCAAGTGATTGACGAATTTATCGAGGGCAACGCCTCTCTTTTGTTCGATTTCTTTTTCTAAGGTAGCTCTTTTTATAATTTACAAGATGCTTTTCCGAAATAAACATAATGGGCTTACTGTTTTTTCATTTCTTCTGAAACAGTCTCTCGAAAAGACTTATCTAGGAACAGCTCAGCTAATACAATTTGAGCGCGTTTGTATTTTTCTCTGATCATTTCGGAGTCTCCGCCGTGACGACATACATAAAATGGCAGCGATATGAGGTAGGGAGGTTTTGCTTGCCTTTCTTGATGTAGGTCCCACTCAACTTGTCGTATCCAGTCCCACTCCGCTTCTAGTGAGTTAAATCCGGGGCCTGGTTCAATCTCCTTTTTTACCGCTGGAATTATAATTTTCTTAGATTCATTATGCCAATGCCAACCTATAAAGCTCCCTCTAAAAAAAGGAAGCGGCGCTTCAAAGGGGATCCTTCTCAAATGTATCCCAACTTGCGCTCGTCGGCAGAAATACTCTGAATTGGCATCTCCATACCCAAGAACCAATCCTATGTAATAAGGGTCGTATAGAAAAAGTTGAAAAAGAGTGATTTTTGGATCTTCTAATCGCTTAAAAAACTCAGCCCGATTCGTATATTTTGTTTCTATGAAGTGCTGAAGAGCATGATTTTCAGAGATAAGATTTTCTATGGATTTCTTATTGATCAGTTCAACTCTGTAAAAACAGTTACTTTCACAAAATATTTTCAGAACAAAATTCTTTGAACCGTTACCTGCTTTTTCAAGTGAATTCAGAAATGTGCGTAGACCTTCTTGATCGGTAAAAAGGTACTCATAATCGAGTTCATCTATCGAAGCAGATTTTGCTCCTATAAGAGTATACCCAAATTCTTTGGAAAAGAGGCTGATATAGGCACTTTCAATTTCCCGATCAACCGAATAACTAAGAAGCGGTGAAATCAAGGAAATCAAAAGCGCTAAAGAACTACTTATTTTGTTCTTTGTGATCATCGTTAATCTTTAATCCCTCAAAGGACATGTATTATATTTATGATAATTACGGGCGGATTCAGACTTAAACATTTTATAGCATCTGTCACAAGTATAAAAAACTTTTGCAACAACTTTACCATTCAACCTTAATGGCAATTCTCGTTCAAATACAAAAATTCCCTTTTCATCAGACCTTAACAACTTGAGGTTAACAGGACCTTTCTCGGTATTGAGTGTAATAGATTTTTTATTCAATGTTATAGCTTGCTCATTCAAATAGATCTTTTTTTGAGAAGGCTTTTTGTCTTCTGCTCGAACGCTGGAACAGACTATTGAACCAATAAGCAATGACACTATACTAAGATAACTTCGTATTTTCATGACTGATGCCCTCGAATTTGCTCTTTTAACAAAAATTCCAGGAGTAATACATCTTTTGAAGGCATTATCTCAATTATTTTTACTGATAACCGAAAATTGGACAGCATAGAGCTCTTCAAGCCTCTTAACGGCATGTTTGAATGAGATCGTCGATCCAAAGTCCTCAACGATTCGAAAAAGTAGTCTAGAAAATCTTCAACTGTATATCAATATTTTTGAATGAAAGACGAATTCATCCTTTAACTTAGCCTTGTTAAACATCTCTTGCAGACAGCGTGGAATATTTGGCGTGGATATTTGGATAGTGTTGTAGTTTTTGTGCAAATTCTAGACCTTTACCATTCAATGCAGCTATAAGCAGTACTCTTCAACGGGTGGTACATATGTGGATCAATCATTTGCTCCATAGATTCTCAGAGATTCCAACTTTTAGTCCCAACTAACCGGGGAAAAGTAGTCTGCCTAGACGTACTGTCGATTCGACAAGAAGATGAATTCTGTTGATGACATCTTGATTTGAAACAGCGCCATTTTCTGAAAAATCATTCTTATCGGCCATGACAATCTTTGGAACTATATGACAACGGAAATCATAAATAAGGCTTGTCATAAAGCTTGAAAGAGAGAGGTAGCTAACGGGGCTTCCAGCTGTGCAGATAAATCCAATTACTTTGTCAAAAAGTGATTGGTATACAAGCTCTATTACATTTTTAGCAGAAGCGCTCACCGAGTAGTTATAGATGGGAACGATAAATAATATCGCCTTAGCTTGATCCATTTTTTCCTTGATGAGAGCGACAGAACGATGATTGAAGCTTTCAGTTCCATCGCACAAAGGAAGTTCGAAATTTTGTAGGTCGATCAAGTCACAGGTAAAGCCGTTCTCTTGAGCTATTGAGTGTGTATGCTCAGCTAAGACCTTTCCTTTTGAAGAGGGGTTTAAGCTGCAGCTGATAATCAAAAGATCAGTCATAGGTAAAATATTTTTTATCTTGATATGTCCTGTATTCGGTCTGAAATTCCCTTGGATTGAGACTCAAGAGGTCTTGAAATGATTTGGACATTTCTTCTTCCTGTGAAGAAGAGGAAAATCCATTTGGTGATTACAATGAGTCTGTTTTCAAATCCGATCAGATAGAATATATGTATAAGTGACCATATAAGCCAAGCGATAAGCCCTGAAAGTGATCTTCCTCCTACAATGCCTACGGCCTTTCCGCGTCCGATTGTAGCTATCGACCCTTTGTCGCAATAGGTGAATACAGGACGGGTACTTTGAGTTGAACGAGCGTTTTTTGCAAGTTCCTCTTTAATCAGTTTTGCAATAAACGCTCCCTGCTGTTTTGCAACAGGAGCAAGGCCTGGCAGCGCTTTTCCATTTCCGTTAATGAAACAAGCTGCGTCACCAAGAACAAAAATATTGGAATGATCAGGAATAGAGAGATCTTTTTCGACAATAACTCTTCCGTTTTTATCAAGAGGTACTCCGAGAGTTTTAAGAAGAGGTGATGCTTGGTTTCCTGCTGCCCAAATTACACAATGAGATGGAATGAAGAGAGGGCCTGCAAGGACTCCTTCTCCATCTATCTTGGTGACGATGGTGCTTTTTAAGACTTCAACTCCTAATTTTTTGAGAGCGGTTTCTGCTTTAAGAGCTAATGATTCGGGAAATCCAGGAAGAATTTGACTCGCTCCTTCAATTAAATAAACCTTTGCTTCAGAGGTGTTTATCTTTCTAAAGTCGTGGATAAGAGTTTTAAAGGCGATTTCCGCTATCGCTCCTGCCATTTCGACACCGGTTGGTCCTCCTCCCACAATCACAAAATTTAAATAGGATTGTATTGATTTCGGGCTTTCAGCTCGTTCTGCTCTTTCAAAAGAGGAGAGGATAGTTTCCCGGATGTTAATAGCGTCTTGGATCGTTTTTAATCCTGGAGCGAGTGGTTCCCACTCATCCTTCCCCCAGTATGAATGACGACTTCCTGGAGCTAAAATAAGATAATCAAAGGCGTGTTCCGTCCCATCATTGAGAATAATGACATTTCGTTCCGTGTCTACTTTATCAACGGTGGCCATCAAGACTCTGCAATTTTTTTGCTCATGGAGGATCTCTCTTATGGGTTCGGCGATATCCCCTGGGGAAAGAGCTGCTGTTGCCACCTGATAGAGAAGAGGTTGGAAAAGGTGGTGGTTGACTCTATCAATAATAAGTAGGTCGCAGTCAACTCCTTTGAGTTGTTTTGCAGCTTCGAGTCCTGCAAATCCTGCACCAACAATAATAATCCGGGTCATAGAAGTCCTTTTATCCAAGCTTTTCATCATCTTAGATTCAATTAATGCATAGATTTAGTCAAACCAACACTAAGACAACACCGTTGCCTGTTGTATACATCGAATCGTGATCCCTTTCGTTATTTTAAAAAAAATATTAGAATTCAAGAAGACACATAGGGTAGGAAAATGGATCCGAGTACTGCAAGTGGAGGATTTTCCTCTTATTCTCCCATAAATGAATCTCCCACTAAATCTGCATCAAAAATGCATGGGGGAGAGAGTGCAAATGGAGCCTTTCCGCTTCAAGCAGATAAAAAAGCAAGGCAACAGGCTCAATCAAAAAATGTGGCTCGAGCTGCAGCTCCACTTATTCATTATCGGGGAGGCAAGAAATCTGCCCAGGCAGCTTATAAAACTTTGTCGAAAGAAGCTAGGGAAGAGCAAAAAACAAGTTTTTATCAGCAGCGTGCACGTCAGCAGGAAAGTAGAAAACTTGTAGATTCTATTGAAATGGAAGCTCGAGCAGTTGTCGAGGATATGCTTTCTAGTATCATGTCTCCGGAAGACCATGAAGAGGGTGTCGAAAGCGATAAAAATAAAACGGATGAAGAAAAGAACAAGGATGAAGGTCTTTCGGGAGAAGGGGCTGTAAAGTCCCCTCTCTCCAAAATACAGGAGAAAGAATCTTTTAACGAAGGTGGAGGAAAGCAAGAATATGAAGGTGAACACTCCCTTTACGTTGAGCAAAGGAGAGATAGTTTATTCGAAGGATTGAGCAATACTCAAATGATTGCGGCTTCATCTGAGCAGATAAAAGGGATTGATCATCCTCTACCTTCATTGTCGCCCGATATTTCTATTTCTGCGACACGCACCCAATTGCCTGTCCATTCTGTCTCATCGGATGCCATCAAATCACCCGATGATCCCCTGGCTCTACTCAAAGAAAAGGTTATAAGTTGCCCATCTCATGAGCTAGACAGTTTTATATCGAATCTTAGCAGCGATGAATCTAAAAAACTTTTTCAATTAAGCAAGCAGCAAGACTTTGTCAAATCGTACCCCGCAGTTTTTGAAGCCATGGACGCTAAGCTTTTAGCGATAACACAAGGCTTTACAGATGATATAGGGTCAAGTGCTGCACGCCTTCAAGGCGAGCCTAAATCAGTTCTTCTTTACCTTGATAAGAAGTTGGAGATGAAAAAAGATTCTTTATCTCCAGAAGAAAAAAGGTCTGTGGATATTTTAAAAGCATATGCGAGTGTTCCTCTTATATCGAAACTTTCAGGAAAAGTCGTTTTGCCTCCACAAGAAAAAAAAGAGCTGTCTCAAAAGCTCTGCCGTTCTTTGTGTGCTCTCCAGTCACCCGCAAAGTTCTTTCATCAAGGACGTTGCTGTCTTGATGCCTATGCAAAAGCTTCCGATTACAAAGCTGTAAAGGAATTTGCTCAGTTTGCTCTCGATTGGAGTAAAAAAAATCATGATACACGCCTCTATCCACGAGAGGAGTTGATCGCTATAGCTCATAGGCTATCTGAAATTGATGGAAATACCTCCGAGATAGATGAAATCAAACAACTTGCAGCTGATCTTCAGAAAGAAGCTACAGAGAAGGTAAAAACTGAATTC
This sequence comes from uncultured bacterium, assembly GCA_964577935.1. Lineage (GTDB taxonomy): Bacteria > Chlamydiota > Chlamydiia > Chlamydiales > FEN-1388 > JABDGV01. The sequence continues at coordinate 76,452 of CAZOAJ010000007.1, forward strand.
AAAGAAGTTCCTGTTGGTGCAAAATCTTTTTCAAATTTTATGAATGACCTGAAAAAAGGTGGGAGAGCTGACCAAGCTTCCTATCATAAAAGTGTCGAAGGGCTCTCTCGTGATTTGCTTGTGCTGCAACGCCATGTCTATCAACAGCTGACTCCTGATGGGCTTATTTCTGCAGTGACAGCTAAAAATGCTGAAGATAAGCAGGATCTTGCTCTTTCAACCACGATTGTGAATGGATTGAATAAGCTTGTTGCTCAAAGCCTTGTAGAGGCCGGTAGCCCAGATGAACGCGCATTCCTTGTCTCGTTTTATGGAGATGTCGCCGACAAGTGTATGAAACATGGCGATTACTTTTCTGCTTCCATTCTCTTTTCAGGGCTTGGCTCATCACCTGTGTATAGATTGTCTCCAATTGAGGAGGTAGGACAAATATCGAGAATAGAAAACGAAGAAGAATTCAAGCGGGAAGTAGCCTCCCTTAAAGATGAGGGATTAAAGAGAGCTGCATCGACTTGGCGGAACTTTCGAAAAAAAGAAGCAGGAAATTTGCGTGAAATGCGAAAAGATCGGGCAGATTTACTTACAAATTCGAGTGCCCCTCCATTTTTTTTCCCTGTCCAACGAATTGCAACTGACCTCACCTTCATGAACGATGGTAATCCTGAGGTAGTAGATTTAGAACTTAATTCAAAAAGACTAAACTTTTTTGACAAAGACCTTCATGAAGTCGAAGCGATGGTTGGACGAGTCGATCTCTCGTCGAAGAAAGAGGCTTTGAGTCCCACGACCGATCTTTTTAAGGCAATAGAAGCAAGTAATGCGATATCTGATGGGGATCTATATGATATATCTCTAGCGGTTCAGCCTCGTAATAAGCTTGTGGAGATTCTCCCTCGACAATCATTTGAAGATCGTATGAAGTATCACGCCCAGTCCCTGCCTGTGCATCGAGTTCATGATTATTTTAAGGAGCATGCTTTGGATGAACAGGTCGTGAAGGGCTCTATAGACAATGCGATATATAAATATTTTGAGCAGAAAGCAAAAAATCAAGGAGTTGACCCTAAGAAATTTATCAAGGACCACGCAAAAGATGTTCAGGTTTTGCAAAATAGTGTGAGGCTTGATGTGTATAAAAAATTGCAGTCTGAACTTCGAAATAAGGACTTTAACCCTGAATTGGGCTTATCCAAATCAACGTTACTGGAAGCTGTAAAAACTTCTTTTGAAGGATCTGTAGAGGCAGATATTCAGTCTATTTCGAATCAAAGCATTCTTAAGTCATTTAGCCTTTCGAATTTGAAGAGGAATAAATTTGCGGTGATTGACTTTATTAAGAATTGTTTAAAACTTCCCTATGCGATCAAGTCCCGCCTTTGTTTTCCTGAGGCTCATTCTTTTTTTGAAAATCCTAAGCATGAAATTGGAAGGGGTCTACAGGCATCTATAAAGAAAGGTGCTGATTTGGAGGCTGCAAAAATTTGCTTTCGTGGAGATCAAAATAAATTAAAAAAATATGAAGTACTTAGAAATATTTCGACTCCGAATGGAGAGCAGCAAAAAGAGTTGGAAGATCTTGAGAAAGAGGCTCTTGGATTTAATCACATTCGCGAAGCTATTCGGTTTGCAAATTATCGAGCTCTTGAGGAGATGCTGTTTAAAGGAAAAAGACCTGAGCTCCAGCAGTTAAAGGATGAGAGAGGGATTCAGTATGGAGAGTATAAATGGGAGATGGTTATCCCTGAAGATTTACAATATATTCATGAATTAGCTCTGCGCAAGCATGAGTTTGCACAGGCTTCAAGGATCTTTACTGAGCCTTCATTTATAAGTTTTGATAACCAGTCGATAGCTCATCTTCTCCAAAGAGTCGAAGTGGCTTCCGAAAAAGATAAAAAAATCTTGCTCGAGAATATGAAGAATGCTCTTTTGGACCGACTTGATGTCAATCCTGGATTTATAAAAAACGGAAGATTGAAAGAGCTCTTGGGAGATGCTGAAGAGAAATTAAAAAGAGCGTTGCCGGGGTTTGATACATTGCTTAAAGGATTGGAAGAGGAGTCGATTCAACGAGAACATAAGTACGAACATCTGAATCTTGAAGATGCAGCGAGGGCTCAAGTAGCGGAAAGAAGACCTCAAGCAGATGCAAGGCGTGCTCAAATACAGCTCTTGTTTCAAGATGACGACCTTTCATTCAATCAGAAATTGGGCTTATGCGAACTTAGTTCTGAATTTTGTCTCAAAGAAGAAGGGCAAAATTGGAAAAAGGAGCTTTTTGAGAAGACGCGCAATTTTGTAAGCCGTATCTATCCCGATCCGCTGGACGGCGAAAAACGAGAAGTGATATTTGAAGAAATTGTTTTATCTCACCTGCTCGAAATGGAATATGTGCTCCTTATAGATTCAACTGTTAAGTTTAATATGAGTTTCTTTGTCCCCGAGAATTTGAGTGTTGATGGAGCCAGCGAGAGGGCTCGTCAGCTGATGTTTGAGGATGCAAAAAGGGCAGTGGAGGCATTCCAAAGTGTTACAATGGATAACCTTAGAGCGTATGTTTCTAGCGTGATAGCATTTTTCGATACCGCTTCGGGGATAGGTAGTGCAGAAGAGATTGATCAGGCAAAAAGCAAGTTGTTGGGACATCTTGGTGCAGTCATTGAGGAATCCGGAGGGCTAAGGCACAAGGAGTTAAGTTGGATAAAAGGTACCGGCAGCGAGGCTGAATTTCTCAAAAATAAATTCTATACTGAGTATCGAAGTTTGTCAGGACGTGCCGTCTAGCGCCTAGGCCTGGCGGAGCTATGAAAATAGCTCCGCCAATGTTTGCCCTTCATCTTAGTCAGGAAGATCTAGGTCACCTGAATTTTTTTTGGTTGGTCCTTTTTTTGTTTTTTAAACTCAATTTGCATAATACCATTGGAAAGGCTTGCTTTGGGTTCTTGATGTTCGTCGATATTGCCGGGTACGTTCATTCTGTATATGAACGAACTATTGCGTTTTCTAAAGTATTTGCGTTTTTTGTCTTCTTCGCTTTCCTTTGAAGAGCCTCGAATTGTCAAAATTCCTTTTTCGAATGTGACGTCGACATCTTCTTTTTTTACGCCGGGCATATCAGCTTCGATCATCACTCTATTTTCATCTTCCCAAACAGAGAGATTTGTTGAAGCCATGTTAGACATCGATGGCCAGTTTGAGAGCTGCTGGACCATCGGCCAGTTAAAAACAGGCTCGTCTTGTTCCAAAAGGGATAGAATAGGCCAATTTTTTGAAGACATATACACCTCCATATATCGGTGCAATTTAGCACTCGTTTTATATAATTGCTAAATTAGCACTTTGTTTTCAAGAGTGCTAGATTTTCCTTGGTTGAACAGCCTTTAAATCTCCAAACATCTTGTGAAAAAATACTGTATTTTTAAAATCGGGATGCGTACATGTTATGTCACTTTGATGGAGCGAAAAAACTATGCCGCTTTCGAAAACAGACATAGCTAAGTTTAAAAAACGGTTACAAGAGATTCAAGAGAAGCTTACTCGTTCTCTTCAATCAACTGCTGAAGATGTAAAGAGACCAGATGAAGCAACTGGTTATTCTCAGCACCAAGCAGATCAGGGCACAGACGATTTTGATCGACATATTAGCCTCGAAGTTACAACTGAAGGCTACGATCTGTTGAAAAAGATCAATAGAGCTATGGAAAAAATTGAAGAAGGGACGTACGGTATTTGCGATTTGTCCGGAGAAGAAATCCCGAAGCCTCGCTTAGAAGCAATGCCCTATGCTGTCACAACTGTGAAAGCTCAGGAAAAATTTGAAAAAGGCCTCTATTAGAAACGCAGCATGACTCTTCAGCGCTGGAAGCTGCAATCTTTTGTGGCTTTCCTTTTCATATTCATCTTGGATACTGGTACCAAGCTTTGGGCGCTCGCAGCACTTAAGTCGCAAAGTATCTTTGTAGGTTCATTTTTAGGGATAGATCTCTTTTTTACACTTGCGACGAATGAAGGCGCAGCATGGAGTGTAGGATCGGATTTTCCTAAATTGCTGCTCGCTTTACGTTTTATTATTATTATTGGCATGAGTTTGTACCTTTTTTCTCGATCTTGTCCGACTGGCTGGCGAATTCCTCTTGCCTGTGCCTTGAGTGGTGCTATATGTAATGTTCGAGATAGCTGTATTTGGGGACATGTTATCGATATGATCGATGTTATATTGTGGGGCTACTCGTTTCCAATTTTCAATGTTGCTGATTGCTGTATTTGCATTGCGGTTGTTGTTCTCTTTTTCCGAATTAATTCCATTGCGGAAAGTACTTCATGATGGATGTGCCGGGGCGCCCTGAGTTTCTTCATATATCTCCTAAAAACACGCCTCCTTTTTATGCCTCAAAGTGGATACATCAGGTCTTTTTATTGGGAGATCAGGAGATAAAAAATCTTTTAAAACACCTTGAATATCCGTGGCTTGTTCGTTCATCAGGTCTATATTCAGAAAATGAGATCCTGCTCCCTCAAGCAAAATTTGAATCTCAATGGACTCATTATTTAGCCGATCTTGCAAGAGGTCCGATTCAAGATACTGTTTATAAGCCTTACTTTTCTCTCTTTGTTACGGAAGACCCAAAAACAGTTGGTCTCGTTGAAGTTTCCCAAGATAAGTTTTCTGCTACTCAAATCGCGCCTAATATAATATTTCAAATTCATCGGTTTCACTATTCTCCCATCGACAAAAAATTTCGAAGACTTACTTTTGGTACGGAAACTGTCTCGTGGGGACTTCAGGCTTCGTTCCCTATGTTGCTTCAGGACCCAAAAACTCGAGCGATACAAAAAGTAATGATGCATAAGGAGCTTGCAAACGTATTGCTTTGGCAGAAATTTCAACATCATCTTAAAAACTGCTCTAGACCTGTGACGTTTGAAGTAGATGGAGTTCGGCAGACCCTTCCATTTAGAATTGGCTACAGCTGTGTAAATTCCGATTCAGATTCTCTCTCTTGGATTGACAAACACTTCGAACTCAAGCACAAGAAGATACAAGTTGTGCACGAATAATTCCTTAAAGTAGTCATTGTTTAGGATGTCTTTGTGGCTATTGTTTTAGTTTCAATAGGTGATGAAGTGCTTTATGGCTTCACCCAAAACCTTAATGCTTTTTTTATTTCAAAGGAACTTGTTCGGCATAATCTTTTTATTTCCGAGCAGGTGACAATTGGCGATGATCCGGCAAAGATTAAGAATGTTATTCGCTTCTACTTGGAGCTTGGATATACGGTTATTACAACAGGAGGTCTTGGGCCTACCTGTGATGATCATACAAGGCTTGTTGCGGCAGCACTTTTTTCTCGGCAGTTGATTCGTTATCAAGCGTGTGAGACCTTTCTTAAAGCAAAATATGGGGAAGGGTTGCCCACTCTAGAAGATCAGTCCATATGGCCTGAGGGAGCTGATTTATTTGAAAATAGGAACGGAACTGCATTTGGATTTTCCCTTCAGGACCCGGATCGCTATCCAGGATCCATTCTTTATTGTCTGCCAGGGCCTCCGATTGAGATGCGTCCAATTCTAGAAACTCGAATTATCCCGCAGCTGAAAAATTTTGCGCAGCATGAAGAAGCAAAAGAATCTATTTCTTCTCTTCATATGGTGGGTATTTATGAACATCAAGTAGACCCATATCTACGCACCATTGAGAAAAAATACCCAAAGCTTCAATTTGGAATTTACCCATCGTACGGAACTTTATCGGTTCATGTGCGAGCTAAAACTCTTTATCAAGGCGATATTGACAACGCGTTTGAAGATATCAAATCACAATTCAAAGAATATATTTTTAATGGCACTCATGGGGCAATCGAAGAGGCGCTTATTGATTTGTGTGCCCAAAATAGATGGACATTAAGCTGTGCTGAATCATGCACTGGAGGTGCTCTTTCGGCTAGACTTACGGCACTTCCTGGTGTTTCTAAAGTGTTTTTAGGGGCAACGGTTTCATACTCAAATAGTGCAAAAAATGACCTCTTAGAGGTTTCTGAAAAAATTCTTAATCAATATGGCGCTGTTTCCGAAGAGGTTGTTCATGAAATGGCAAATGGCGCAAAAAAATCCTATAAAAGCGATATAGCTATTGCTGTTTCCGGGATTTTTGGCCCTGAAGGAGCTATGCCGAATAAACCTGTTGGGACCGTTTCATATGCGATTATTGCATTTGATAAATCTTTTGTGGGGACTCGTCAATTTCAAGGGGATCGTCTTGCAATTCGAGAAAAAGTGGTTCAATTTTTATTGATTGAATGCTTCAAACTGCTTTCTATGATACAAGCCAAGTAGCGGAGTATTTTTGATGGTTATTACTGTCTTAGGTCTATTTTCAGCTTTATTGATTGTGCTCTTTGAAAAGTCTTCTATGCACATTTCAGGAAACGTTATCTACATCTTTTCTGTCTTTCAAATCGCACTTCTTTTTGTGATATCTCTACAGCTATTTAAGCGGATATCAAAAATCGACTATTCCGTGGCCTCAGGTATATTTCAAATTTCTATGAAGGATTGGCTTGTTCGTTCATTTTTTATAGGCGTCGTTGCGGTCAGTTTTATTCAGTTTATCCTAGCATCGATTGGTACGACTCAATCCTTTGTTCATGTAATACTTTTTGCTCTAGCTCTTGATCTCCTTGTGCAATATGGCCATAGGCTCTATGGGTTCATGTCAATAGAGGGGCTTTTAGATCAATATCAGAAACAGGTTGAAAAACAGTTAAAAATGAGGGACCCCGAAGGTGCTTTGAGTTGGTGTGAGGCAATCTGTCAGGTAGGTGCTTCAGCTATTCGAGATCATAATGTGCTGCAGGGATCTCAGGCTCTCAATGCTCTCTATTTCGGTTCTGAGCAGCTTGTTACCTGGGCTCCCCTGGCCACCCTATTCTCGACTAAATCTCGAATAGGAACAGATCTGCCTTTGCTCGATCGTCTTCAAGTCTTGGTCATTTACATATCTCAAAAAGCGATATGGATCATGAAAGATTCTCTTGGATCGAAGCTTGTTCCAATTGCTGAGAGTTCAATTTCATTTTTTGGGCGCCTGAGTTGCTTTCTTATTGGAAAACACCCTGAAATTGCACATGTCCCGATTATTCAGCTAGTAAGTGCGGTTCAAGACTTATCGGAAAAAGAGCTCGACCAAATAGATGTTCATGTAGCTTTAACAATGAGCGAAGTGATGAAGAGCCTGCTTCTTGAGGCCCAAGTGCAGAAGCGAATTGTCCAAGAGCCTTTTATACATATATTAAGGCTTTTGGAGGCCCATATCAGACGATCTTTTCAGAGAAAGAAAGGTCAGAGTATAGCGCTTTTAATGCAGCCCTTTGCAGAAATCGGACAAATTCTTGCGGATCCCTCGATTATGTCTCTTGAAGGGGCGGGTAGGATTAAAGAAGAGCTTCAGAGGCTATTTGTCCAGTTGTCAACACTTGAGTCTATACAGTCTGGATCGTTTGAGCCTTCACAGAACCCTGTGATTCCATCAGATTCCTCATCGAGCTTTGCTCAAGATATGCCATATTTACAGGGGCTTGGGCAGGTGTCTTCAAAAGGCGAGAATGCAAAGTGATCGAACAAAATCAAAATACAAGTCCTGAATACAAGTCCTGAGAATAAAGAACTCTGCCAATTGTTGTTCTCGCGGAATCTGTTCATGGTTTTTTTGACTCGGGTACCCTACCCATGAGCTCGCTCTCTTTTCAGAAGGCGAGCTCTTTCAATCAATGATCTCTATCTAAGTAGAAATCTTTACGTATTCGCTCTCTTCGGGTTACCTTTCTTCATCGATTGAAGGATTGGAAACTTCTCCAGAATGCGGAAGTTCGATTTCAGCTTTTGAAGGGGCTTGATTATCGACTTCAGAGCTATATAAAGGTTCATAAGGATGAGGTGAAAAAAAATTTTCGATTTCTTCTAGGTCAAAGCCTGAGATGAGTTGCTTGTAATCATTTTCTACACCTGTAGAAGGTCTTTCTAATGCTTCAAGAACAGGAGCGCTGATTGGTCGAGGAATTATTTCTTGTCTCTCTTCGATCAGATTTGTGCTTGATGGTGCTCCTTCGAAGTCCTCTAAATGAGAAGGGTCTGCTAATGTATCAGGGGAGCTTGCTCTATCTAGGGGTTTGTTTTGATCTTCTGGGGTTATATTTTCTAAATTTATTTTCTTTAAGTGCCCGTTAAATCTGTTCTTGATTGAATCGGCAGTTCTTCCAGGGAGCAATTTAGCAATTTTTGTCCACTTAGTTCCTATGATTTTCACCTGATCTAGGATGACTGCATCATCTTCTTGAGAAAATGGGGTTTTTAATATCCCTTCGACGATGTGGTTAACATATCTTTCTCGAAGGCGTTTAGAAGATACGTTTGTTTTGAAATGGGCATTAAATGCGTTTGTTAAATTTAAGAAGATCCTTCGGCTGTTTTTATGGAATTTATAGTTCTCTCTGAGAAATTGGTCTTTGTCGGGGGTCCATACTATACATTCATATTCTTTGGGTTTTTTTACTTCTCGTGTCCTCGTTGATGTTTTTTGATAAACGATCTCTGTTTTAGCTGAAGTTTTATCTTGGCTTTGGGGGATCGTTTCTTCCTGATCGTCCTCTTCAGCTCGAACATTTTCAACGATATTTTGGGCACTTGCCATCAAATGGGGAGATGAAATCGGAGTATCGACTTTATCTTTTTTTTCGATCGGAGAGGGGAAGGATGCCTGGGCTTGAGCAGATTTTCTTTTGTGTGCGTTGTAAAAATTTTTTACGTTATTCCCGGTCCTTCCTTTCATTTTGCTTGCAATTTCTTCCCACTTTTGGCCCATCTTTTCAACTTGAGATAGTACAAAAGCTTTTTCATCTTCAGAAAATGGAGTTTTGTTTAGTCCGGGACTGAGGTGATTAACGTACCTTTCTCGTATTTGCTTAGAGCTTCTTGATGGGGTAAAAGTTTTATTAAACAGCGCAGCAACAACAGAATATTTTTTGTTTTGTAGAGGAACATTTTTAATAAGAAATTCGTCTTTTTCTTTACTCCAAAAATGTATTTCGATTTTGTTCGTTATAGCTGACATGACAACTCTCAATTCATTTTTTTGTGAAACTAACTGAATATTTTTTATTTCGATTGTTAATAACTGAAACCACGTTGAATGGTATTGGTAGTATCGAACGGCAATCGTTTATGAAACAATCAGAATAAAAAATAAACTTTTACAATAGAATAATCAGTTGATAATTTCTATTTATGTGAAGATGTATCTATTTTTATAGTTTTGGATAAATTTAACAAGATCATTCAAGCTGCTGGATTAATTTATGCTGAAAAAGAGCTTTTAAATTCCAAATTCAGGAGGAAAAGAAATCGATATAACCGAATCAAGCACGGGATGAGGAAACTCGACTCGAGAGTGAACGAGTGCTATTGCATAGGGTTTAAAATTTTCCCGCGCGCCATAACGCCTATCTCCTAAAATTGGCGTGTTCAGTGCAGAAAGTTGGGCTCGAATCTGGTGGTGCCTGCCGGAGATAAGACGGATCAGAACGAGGGTATGTGCTCCTGAAGGATTGCTATCCAAGATCTCTAAAAGAGCTAGCTGGGGAGATTTTTCAGAAGACTTGTCTGGTTTATACGTTGTCGCAATCGCACAATCTTTTGTTTGCGTAAGGTAATGAGCGACCTCTCCCCGCTTGGTTACTTTACCCTCAACGAGAGCAGAATACTCTTTCATCCAAAGACGATTTCGAAGTGATTCTGAGCACCTCGAAAGAGCTTTCTGAGATTTAGCGAAAACAACGAGTCCACATACGGGTTTGTCGAGTCTGTGAACTGCATGCAGGAAAACATTTCCTGGTTTTGAGTCTCGCTGTTTAATGAAATTTTGGATCTCTTCTTGAAGCCCTAAAGTTCCATCTGGTTCCCTTTGTGTTGCTATCCCAAACGGCTTTTTAGCTATAAGAAGATGGTTGTCTTCGTATAAAATGTCGATCATGCTTAAAGATGTTCACTCCGTTGTCGGGAAGCTTCAAATACAAAGAGGGTTGTTGCCATGGCCACGTTCAGCGAGTCGGATTTGCCCTGCATGGGAATAACTGCCTGGATATCTGCTTGCTTCATCCAGAATTCGGTCAACCCAATCTGTTCCGTTCCCATCACAATCGCTAAAGGTCGATGTAGGTTTGCCTTTGTATAAGAAACAGATCCATGAGGTGTTGCAGCAGCGATTGAAAGATGAAGTTTTTTACAGAGTTCCAGAGCTAGTTGAGATGTGGTTTGAACCACCGGTACTGTAAAAAGAGTTCCGACGCTTGCTCGTACAACGTTTGGATTATAAATATCTGTTTTAGGGTCGACAACGATCATAGCATCGACGCCTGCAGCATCGCATGAGCGTAAAATTGTGCCAAGGTTACCTGGTTTTTCTATCCCTTCCGCGATCACAATCCAAGGAGTTTTTTTTGAACGCAAGTGGGTTTCGATATCGGACAGTGATTTTGTGAAGTGAGGAGCTATTCCAAGTAGGCCATCAGGACGGTCGCGATAAGAGATTTTCTCAAAAACCTTTTTGGAACAGCTGATGATTTGAGTCTTTCTTTTTTCGAATATCTTAATTAATTCAGGCTCATTTGACCCCAAAAAAAGCTCTTCGCAGATGAAGAGTTGTTGAAGAGGGGTGTTCATCTCTTGAGCGCGAAGAAGTTCACGATACCCCTCAATGAGAAATAACTTCTCTAGGTCTCGATCACGGCGGTCACGAAGACGCTGAAGAAGCTTAATTTTCGGGTTGTCGGTGCTTGTTAGATGGAGTCGGTCCACGGTGCTCTCCATATAGCGTAAGTTCCTGAAGGGATAGAGTATTGATTCGGTTTTAGTTGGCCTTGAAGGGTGTCGCTAGATAGGAGCATCTCTCCCTCCTCAATAGTTCCTTTTCGGCCAATCGATTGTTTGAGGAGCTGCTGTAGGCATGTAGGAGTGAATCCAGGCGTATGGCACGAAAAGAGAACGAAAGAAGCGTCTGGAGTAAGAAGCTTTTGGATCAGTTCTAAAAGCGGATTTATTTCTTCTTCAATTTTGAAGATTTCACCCTTGGAACCACGGCCAAAACTTGGAGGATCGAGGATAACTGCATCATAGAAAGATCCTCTTGAAATTTCTCTCGTAAGAAATTTCGAAACATCTTCGACAATCCATCTGATTGGAGCTTTTTCAAGTCCATTAAGACTTGCATTTTCTCGTGCCCATTGAACCATTCCCTTAGATGCATCGAGATGGCAAACGTGAGCTCCTCCTTGAGCTGCAGCGAGAGTGCTGCCGCCGGAATAAGCAAAGAGATTCAATACTTTGAGTGGTCGGCCAATATGTTTTTGGCTCTTAGCAACTGTACTTCGAATCCATTCCCAGAAGGGCCTTTGCTCAGGAAAAACTCCTAAATGTCCAAAGTCTGTAGTTTTTAAGAGGAACTTGATTCCATGGCTTTCAAATACCCAATTTTCGGGCAGGTTATTCTTTATTTCCCACCCCTTATTGCTTGTCCTATCAAATGAACCATGGGCTTTACTCCAAAAAAGTTCGTTTTTTTGAGGCTTCCAAACTGCTTGGGAGCACGGACGGGCGAGGGTTATATCGTTAAATCGTTCGAATTTTCTACCGTATCCTGAGTCGAGAAGTTCGTATGTCATACAGCCTCTTGAACATTTTTTTGTGCTGCGGTTGCAACCAAGAAAGCAGTTACTGTTCCCGATATGGCAAGTGGTAGCAGAGGGGAGAGTCCGAAGATCTTTTGAAGGATAAAGGCAGTGCCTCCGCAAATAACCCCAATCCATGCAAGATGTTTTCGTCCTTGGACGATAGACGTTGCGTAAATAGCTGCAAATATAGGGGCTGCAAGAATTGCAGCTGAGAGTTCGTAGCTTGCAACCATACATCCAATGATATCAGACGCAAAGAGTGTCCCAACCAGAGCAAAAGCTCCTGTTGCAAAGGTGGTAGAACGGCCAAATCGGCCTTTTAGAAGGTCGAAGGAGAGCGATGAGCTGATAGCTAGCAGAATCGAGGAAACAGTCGAGACGATCGCAAGTAGTACGCTTGAGGCTGCAAAAGAGAAAATGACAGGATTTGTTGTAAGGTGAACTGCTTGAAGAAAGATGCTTCCTTGAGCCGGATCAGCACCAAGCTTACGGCCTACCACTCCGAACCAAACGGGGATAAAGGCTAAAAGGGTAAGAATTAAAGCGGAAATTTTTGTTGCTTTTGTTGCCTGTTCCGGTGTCTTTGCTGCAAGGCAGCGCTGTGCCATGTCCTGTCCAATAAACATAAACAGAGCGGGCATTACAAGTTCTGGAAGTGCCGTTGAGATATTTGATGTCGGAAGTACCCAGTTTATGTCAGGAACTTTAAACCAGCTTACCAAGAAAGTTGCCGACAAAAGAAAGATCATTGCAACCGCTTGAACAACATCAGTCCATACAACCGTTAAAAAACCACCCTGAGTTGTATACGCTAGCACTAAAAACCATGAGAGAAGAAACCAGGCAGGAGAGGTAAATCCTAAAGCCACCAAAAATTCTTTCATTCCAATAGCGAGTGCGATAAGAATTCCAAATAGGGAGCAGAGGAGAAGAATTGAGGAGAATCGATAGAGCTTTTTTGATTCATAGACACGAGAAAAAAGCTCAGAAATGGTGTTGAGTTCAAGAGATCTGAGCTTTGCTCCAAATCCCGTACCAAGACCTAAAAATCCAAGGGCTAATCCCAGAGGGTAGCCAATTCCAAGTATCCCTTGACGAAAGGCGCTATCTGCCGTGCCAAGAATGAATCCTCCTCCGATTTGAGTCCCTAAAAAAGTCATAACGAGAGGGAAGACGCCAAGAGACCGTCCTCCTAAAAAGAAGTCGCTATGTCCTGGGCGTTTTTTGGCCCATAGAGCCATAAGTACCGAGGAAGCAAGAAAGAGAATAAACGGCAAAAGAATTGTAAATGATGACATGGAATTCATAAATTTTATGTAAAGATTATACCAAAAGTAAGGGACATTGCACAATCACGAAATCAGATTGTGTAGTTATTTTTTTAATTAACTCATGTCCAGCATTTCACATGAGTTAATTAAGAGAGTAGGTGTGAAACAATATATTCTATATCTAGAAAGGTAAATCGCTCGCCTTATAGGTGAATAATCTCTTTTCCGGTAATTGCGTTCCAATGAGTGGTTCTTTTTGAGCCATCTGGATTGAGTATCTTTAATTGAATAATCGGAAGAAAAACGATCTTAGTTGATCGAATACCAAGGTCTGAGCCGAATGCTACTTTGATCATGTCAATGAGTTCATGTTGATTAAATCGTGTTGGGATCAGTTGTCCGCGAAGGACTTCTCGGGTTACAAAAGGAAGAGTAATATTGCTTTTTGGCTCAACTCTAAAAAGTGGGTTTTCAACATGAATGCGAAGAGTATCATTGCTTGTAGCGATAAGTTTTTTCTTTCGAAGATCTTGAATGCGCTGAAAGGCTAAGTCATCGTCATAGCCAAGCTCTCGTAGGACAATATCTTTTGATACGGAACCCTGATGTTTAGCTAATAAATTTAAAATTCGAAAATCTTCAGCATTGACTTTTGAAGATAAGCAGTCTTCGAAGCCAGCAGTTTTTGCGAATGTATTCGTATCCAGTATCAACTCACCCGCTGACAAATCCCAAAGCATTTTGCCACTTTGAGTCGAACGTTGTTGTTCTTGACTGTATTTGGCATCCACGAGCAGGCATGGAAGGTAGATGAAGTGGCTTTCTCCCCAGCTATATTTCTCATTTTTAAGGAGAGTTTTTGCGCTCTTTTTCTGGAGGTCCTCAGGAATAATAGTTGCTTCAAAGCAAGTTATCGATTCTTCAGCATCGGCTTGAGAAATAAATTCATGAAGCCAAGCCCTCTGATGCATGTAGAGAAAGTAGGTCCCTGAGGCAACCAAGAGTATAGCTAGCAACTTGATCAAGAGTGAGACTGAGTTTGAAGAAGAGCTTTTTTTAGCCATATAGAATTGCTCTCGTGAATACTTAAAGATACGTAAAAGGACTTCTTGGGATTCAGTATGCTGAGATGAGATTAAGAGAAAAGAAAAAAATGGCAAATAGAGGACTTTCATGTCTTTATCTGCTAGACTGTTTCTCCCAGACGGGATCTCAAATTGTCAATTTTCTTCCTGTTTGGTTGCGGTTTGTCAGATCTTATTTTTAGATATACAAAGATGTTATGCCCATGGATATGACTACTGTGCCTTTTCCTCTCTTTATTTCTGATTTCCAAGTCAAAAGACCTCGTTATGAATCGACCCAGGAGGATATCGCAAAATGGCTTATCGCTGCGCATGTAGAGGCGCAATCAACGAATGCAGCTTTAGGTGAGAAAGAGGTATTAAAGCGGCAAATTTCTGAGCTTCTTGAGCGTGTAGGATGTAAATCGCATGCCATCAACTCTCGAGGGCATGTCATTCAAGATTTGCTTCATACCCGCTGGGATGAAATGTCTGTTTATCGACTCTATGAAATTCCTCAAGGAGTTGGACTGCAAAAGCGTCAGGAAATACATGCAAGTATTTCCGATGCTCTTTTTAACGAGATATATTCTACTGGTAGTCGAGAAAACAGCATTGCTCCCAATAATTTACTTCATGTCAGCTGCACAGGCTATTCTGCACCAAGTTCGGCACAAAAACTTGTTTCAAATAAAGGGTGGGGGCATCAAGCAACTGTAACGCATGTATATCATATGGGATGTTATGCAGCAGTTCCGGCGGTTCGTATTGCTTCGTCTCTCATTGGTATGAAGAGTGGCCGATCAGATATCGTTCATACAGAGTTTTGTTCTCTTCATATGAATCCTTTAATGCATACACAGGACCAGCTCGTTGTTCAAAGCCTTTTTGCGGATGGTTGTATTAAATACTCTGTTGTATCCGAAGATATGGCAAGAGATAGGTCCTCATTGAAAATATTGACAACACTTGAGCGTATTATTCCTGAATCACAAGATGCATTGACTTGGCATATGTGTGACTGGGGCTTTAGCTGTTTCCTTTCAAAGGACATACCTAAAATTATTGTCCGTCATCTGATGAGCTTTATTGACCAATTGAGTCAAGAAGCTGGGTTGAGCGTTGTTGAGCTCAAAGAACAAGCAATATGGGCGATTCACCCTGGAGGCCCGAAGATTATCGATTCGCTTCAGCGAATATTTCAGCTTCGTGATGACCAGGTACAGGTAAGTCGCGACATCTTATACAGATATGGCAATATGTCATCGGCAACACTTCCCCATATTTGGGAGTCTCTTTGTTCTGATCCATCGATTCCTTCTTCAACAAAAATAATCAGCCTAGCCTTTGGTCCAGGGCTTACTATGGCTGGTATAATCTTAGAAAAGCGGTGATATATGTGGGTGTTAGCTCTCTTGCCTTTTTTTCTTCAAGCGATTGCAATTGGTATTGACGAAGCCTATTTTCATTATAAGCGAGGACTTCCTCTCTGGGAGAAAATTGGTCATCCGATTGACACTTTTGGCTACTTGATTTGTATCACTTTCATTCTCTTTGCCCCCTGCACAGATACAAATGTGAACATATATATCGCTCTATCTGTTCTTTCATGCCTTTTGGTAACAAAAGATGAGTTTATTCATAAGCATCACTGTCCTGGATCTGAAAATTGGCTTCATGCTCTCTTATTTATCCTGCACCCGCTTGTGCTTATTATGGCGGGCCTTGTGTGGCCTATAATTCAAGTGCCGGCTGCTCAAACTGTCGAACTGCCTTCTTGGCTTGCGATATTTCTTGAAGCTTCAGAGCCATTACGGTTCTTTCTGACGGTCCAAGCAGTGCTTATTACCCTGTTCTTTCTCTACCAAGTTATTTTCTGGAACATCATATGGAAAAATCGTCCTGTCATCAAAATGTGATTAATAACGACTTCTATGAGTCTCTTGGTGAGAATTGGTACACGGCATCTGATCATCCTATAGCGCTCTTAAGGGCTGAGAATGCCTTGCGTAACCCATGGGTTATATATGAAGTTCGTAAGAGATATGCAGGCAAAGTTGAAATTCTTGATGTGGGATGTGGGGCTGGTTTTTTAACCAATACGCTTGCTCAAGAGGGATTTCAGGTTACAGGCATCGATCTCTCGCAAGCAAGTCTTGATGTTGCAAAAAAACATGATCGTTCAGGCAAAGTCACCTACCTCAAAGCTAATGCGTACAGCCTTCCTTTTGAAGAGAATAGTTTTGATGTTGTTTGTGCTATGGATATACTTGAACATGTTGAAAACCCATCTCAATTACTCCATGAAGCAGCCCGAGTTCTTCGTTCCGGAGGGCTCTTCTTCTTCCACACTTTCAACCGCAATCCCTTAAGCTATGTCATTATTATTAAGGGGGTTGATTGGTTTGTCCAGAATGCACCCAAAAATATGCATGTCTACAATCTCTTTATCAAACCGGATGAGCTCAAGTCTCTGTGTTCTTCCGAACAGCTTGAAATTGAACATATGCAAGGCTTTGTTCCGAATGTTTGGTCTTGGCCATTTTGGAAAATGCTCTGCACCAGGAAAATTCCTAGCGATTATTCATTCAGTTTTACCAAAAGTCTTTCAACAGGCTATTGCGGATATGCTCGAAAGATATGTAATTGACATCCTTGAGAGTCAAGATATTCGGTTAAATAGGGCTATAGGCATCGTTTAATTTATGTATCTACAGCCTTATTAAATGAGAGTATGGCTATCGTGACAGGTAGCGCTATAATGGCCCCCGTATATTGTGCAATTGTAGCAGGAAGATTTCTAGGTGTATCCCGATCATCTAAATTAGAGCCTGTTTGTTTTAAGCTCGCGAAGACGAATAGAGCTGTTCCAAAGAGGCTCGTAAGCGGGCTTATAATGGCTAAGCCTGTAGATATCACCCCGATGCTCGCAAAGAATGCTGCTTTTCCAAATGCCAACGCCTTGTTAAAGGCTGTTAAGGTGCCTGTGTTGGTCGATTGATTCTGAGAGATATTTTGTTTGGGGAGAGTGTCGTGCTGCTTATATTGAGAAGGAGGCGTAAGTGGTATGCTTTCAAATTCCGTACTACTAACAACTGTTGGATAGATATTCTCATGCTGAGGCTGACTTTCAGGCAGTATGCTTTCAATTTCCTTTTTGTCTTGAGATATCTCTTGTAGATCTTTAAGAACATCCGAGGGAGTTTGAGCTGAATCGATAGCCTCAGGATGCTGCGCAGGAGAAGAAATTTGCGGATAAATAGGATTTATAGGTGAATGGCTCATACTAGATCTCCTTTCTTCTTATTTGCTTAATTTTGTTTTGCAGGCCGCAATGCGTTGTTTGATATCCGCTTCAAGAGCCTGACTGCTGAAATCGGGGTTCTCTTTCAAAATTTCAAACGCACGTTCTAGAAGGTCTAAAGATGCTTGTGGTTCCCTCTTGGCATCGCAAGCATTTGCAGCCCAGATGAGAGGCCATGGAGTGTTGCTTCTTAATGATGTTGCGATATAGTAGGCAAGAATTGCCTTGTCATAATCCTTATGGTGATAGGATGCATGTCCATAGCCAATCCAAGAGGTGTATTCTTGAGGATTAAGAAGACAGATAAGATTAAAGGCTTTTTGAGCCTCATCATATTTTGATTCAGAAAGAAGTGATGAGCCGGCTTTGAGAAGGGCTTTGAGTGTCTGAGTGCTCATTGTCTTGAATTGAGGAGGCGACTGAAGGTTGTTTTCAACGCTTTTTTGTACCGCTGCATCAAAGCTTTCTTTCGTTACACCCTTTCCAAGGTCAATAAGTTCGCGCCGTACTGCCTCATTATTGATCTCTCCATCCGTTCTTGAAAGGAATTCGATTTTGTCAAGAAGGATTTGAGCGGCATGTACTAGGTCGTTGGTGAGTATTTCAAATTCCGCTATAGCTTGTGCCTCAAATTGCTTTGCTTTGGCCTCGGGAGTTGTGAGTGCTTTATTCGGGGCCAAATTTTCTGCCTGCATAAGAGCTAAAGTCTTTACTGAATTTTGGAGAATTTCCGTTAACTCCTTTCCTAAAACAGCTTCGATTTTTGACATGTCACCTCTGTATGCTTTTCGATGTAGGTATAGCACAAATATATAAATAAAGTTTTACACAAGAAAATGTGTTAATTGAAAATTTCAAAAAAGATGGAGGTGTTGAGGATGGCTTGAAAATATTCGCTTCTTTAGAGCTTAACGAAGAATATTATGGATTATTGTGAACTAGAGTCGAGCTTCCGGAATTCGCGTATTGCTTTGTTTGCTATTAAATAAGGCAGGGTCATAAGTTCCCCAATTATTATTGCTGTCTTATTGAATATCATGCTTGGGCTTGCTTCTGGAGTCTTTGGATCATGGGCTTTTTTAAATTTTTGGACCTCAGTCGCATCTGCAAGTCTTCTATGTGCTGCGAAAATTATCAAAATCCCTGAATGTACGATAGGAAAAAACATGACCGCAATAAACATTGACGGAATAGCAATGCCTGCGAGCATGATTTTCTCGAGCGTTTGTGGAAGGGCTCTTTGAAAGCTTCGTAGGTTCTCTTGAGAATTTATGCTGTTATCGTTGTCTTCATCATTTACGCTATCGATACCATTAGGAACAACGCTACTTGGAGGTTCTTGTCCGATGTGGGAAGGAGGACTTGGTATGTTTTCCCGGTTATTATCTAATGGAGTGAGGCTATGCATATATGTTTTTTTGTAAAGTTGGTTAATCTTGTTTCAAGCGTTTAACTATTCAAATCTGCATTCCTTAGGTCCCTTGGCTTAATTATATAATATTTATTTTAATCCTTTAAACAAGAATGTTGGTGATGTCTCAATCAAGTGAGGGGATTTATTTTCGATTGGAAAAATAAAAAACCCCTACAAGGCCCTAAAGGGATCTTTGTAGGGGTTTTTGCACT
>CAZOAJ010000007.1:95536-121895 GCA_964577935.1 uncultured bacterium
AAAATAAAAAACCCCTACAAGGCCCTAAAGGGATCTTTGTAGGGGTTTTTGCACTGAGAGGTCGAGCAAGAATATCAGCGCTGCTTTATCTGCTCCAAGGTTTGAACTCTTGTTGCAATAAGCCGCGTAGGTTTATCTTTGCTTTACCTCAAGCACTAAGCAGCACGGATCTTGATATCTACGCCAGCTGGAAGAGTGAGCGTTTTAAGCGCATCAATCGTCTTGGAGGTTGGGTTCAAGATATCAACGAGTCTCTTATGCGTTCTGATTTCGAATTGCTCGCGTGACTTTCGGTCTACGTGAGGGGAACGAAGAACTGTGTAGATCTCGCGCTTTGTTGGAAGCGGGATTGGACCTACGACAGCGGCACCAGTGCGCTTCGCCGTTTCGACAATGTCTAGAGTCGATCGATCGAGGGATCTTTGATCGTACGACTTTAAGCGAATTCGAATCTTCTGACGAAGCGGTTTTGCCTGCTTTTCTTGCTTGTGCTTTTCAGGCTTATCTTGCTTTGCTTGCTTGGCCATAACCATCTACTTCTTCATGATTTCTTCTTTGATTTTCGCAGGAACCGGTTCAAAGTGGCTCGGCTCCATTGTATAGGTCGCACGACCAGATGATAGCGATCGAAGTTGGGTTGAATACCCGAACATTTCGCTCAATGGCACTTGTGCGTGGATGATCTGCGTTCCGCCTTTCAAGGACTCTTGTCCCATGATTCGGCCGCGTCGTCGGTTCAAGTCGCCCATCACGTCGCCCAATGAAACATCAGGGGAGATGACATCAACTTTCATAATCGGCTCAAGAATAGTTGGTTGGCACTTCTTAGCAGCTTCTTTGACTGCCATAGATCCGCAGATCTTAAATGCCAATTCGCTCGAGTCGACTTCATGATAGGAACCGAAAACGATTACAGCTTTGACGTCAACCAATGGGTATCCTGCAAGAACGCCGCTTGCGAGGCCTTCTTCCATACCCTTGATAACCGCTGGAATGTATTCTTTTGGAATGACACCGCCGACGATCTTGCTGACAACTTCATTGCCTTGACCGCGTTCGTTAGGCTCCATTTCAATTTCAACGTGCGCATACTGACCACGACCACCAGACTGCTTAACAAACTTCGTTTGTGCTGCGCCAGATGTTGCAATCGTTTCTTTGTATGCAACTTGAGGTTTACCAACGGTCGCTTCAACGCTGAACTCGCGTATCATTCGGTCGTAGATAATCTCAAGGTGAAGTTCGCCCATACCAGAAATGATGGTTTGACCCGTTTCTTCGTTTGTGGAAACTCGGAATGTTGGATCTTCATCAGATAGGGATGATAAAGCAAAAGCAAGCTTTTCACGGTCAGCTTTTGATTTTGGCTCAATCGCCATTGAGATAACAGGTTCTGGGAACTCCATCTTCTCGAGAACGAGAGGATGATCAGGATGACAAAGAGTATCGCCTGTTGTTGCCTTTTTCAAGCCGACGCAAGCTGCAATATCTCCAGCATAGAACTCATCTCGCTCTTTACGCTGGTTAGCGTGCATTTCGAGAAGTCGAGAAACGCGCTCTTTTGTGTCTTTTGTGGAGTTTAAAAGAGTGCTTCCCTTTGTTAAAGTTCCGCTGTAAACGCGCAGATAGGTGATACGGCCGACATATGGGTCGGACATGATCTTGAACGCAAGCGCTGCAAGAGGTTGGTTGTCTTCAGGCTTAAGAACGAGCTCTTTATGAGTGTCGATCTCGTACCCACGAACGTTGCCTCTGTCAATTGGCGATGGCATCCAGCTAACAACAGCATCAAGAAGTTGTTGAACACCCTTGTTTTTGAACGCGCTTCCGCAAAGAACTGGAACAAGTTTATTCGAGCAAACAGCTTTTCGAATCGCTGCATGTATCTCTGCAGGAGTGATGCTGTCTTGATTTTCAAGTACTTTGTTCAAGAAGACGTCATTCGTATCATCGAGCGTTGCGAGGTCTTCGAGAAGTTCCGTGCGCATTTCTTTGCATTTCTCAAGAATGTCTGCAGGAATTTCTTCTTCGGACCAATCAGCACCGAGGGACTCATCATGAAAGAGATATGCTTTCATAGTGATGAGGTCAACCATGCCTTTAAAGCCGCCTTCTGACCCGATTGGGTGGTGGACTGGCCAAGCGTTTGCGCCGAGCTTGTCTCTGATTGTGTCGAGGGCTGCAAAGAAGTCTGCGCCAGTTCGATCCATCTTGTTGACGAATGCGATTCGTGGCACACCGTACTTATCAGCTTGTCTCCAAACAGTTTCAGACTGTGGTTCAACACCAGATACTGCGCAAAATACAGCAACAGCACCATCAAGAACTCGAAGGCTGCGTTCAACTTCAATAGTGAAGTCAACGTGGCCTGGAGTATCAATGATGTTGATACGTGCATCTTTCCAGAATACTGTGGTTGCAGCAGAAGTGATCGTAATGCCGCGTTCTTGCTCTTGGACCATCCAGTCCATTGTAGCTGCGCCTTCGTGTACTTCACCCAGCTTATGTGTACGGCCGGTGTAGTACAGGATACGCTCTGAAGTCGTCGTCTTACCAGCATCGATGTGTGCCATGATGCCGATATTGCGGACGTTCTCTAATTTATCGTTTTGTGGTCTTGCCATGCTATCTTTTAAGTTACCTCACAAGATCCAGTTTACCACTTATAATGGGCAAAGGCTTTGTTAGCTTCGGCCATTCTGTGGGTGTCATCTTTCTTCTTGATTGTGGTCCCTTGGTTGTTATAGCAATCTGCTAACTCAAGAGCCAACGCCTCTTCCATGGCTTTGCCAGGTTTTGCACGTGAGTGGTTGATAATCCAGCGCATCGCTAGAGAAATCTGACGGCTTGCAGGTATTTCTACCGGTACCTGATAGGTAGCGCCGCCGACTCGTCGTGATTTAACTTCGAGAGTTGGTTTTGCGTTATCAAGTGCAATTTGAAAGGCTTCATAGGGGTTTTCTGCCTTAACACGCTTAGAAAATCGGTCAAGAGCATTATAGATGATCCGCCGTGAAGTAGACTTCTTGCCATCAACCATCACTTTGTTGATGAATTTGGCTAAAAGTGTGCTTCCATAGACAGGATCAGGAGCAGTTTCTCGCGCAACTGCTCGTCGTCTTCGTGACATAGGTCCCTCAAAATCAGTTTAACTCAAATATGCTGTACAGCACGTCTTTGAGTTCCTTGTAACAAAATATACAGATCGACAATCGGTGTTTATTCACCTGATGAGAATAATTCTCATCATGCGCGAGATGTAGGTCTCTTTCATTGATGTAAAAGAGGCATATATCTCGGGCGAGGAATGCATATGTAATGCGTTCCTAAAACGTTACTTCCAGAGCATGCCTGTTCAAAACAGGCTCCTCAATAGGGCCTTACAACTTGTGTTGACAAGTTAAAGCCTTATTTTGGTTTTTTCGCTCCGTACTTGGATCGTGATTGCTTTCGCTCCTTAACAGGGGCGCAGTCCAAAACACCGCGAACGATGTGGTAGCGTACACCAGGAAGGTCCTTTACTCGACCGCCTCGAACAAGCACAATGCTATGCTCTTGTAGGTTGTGGCCTTCACCGCCGATATAGGCAATAACTTCTTGACCAGTTGAAAGTCGAACCCAGGCTACTTTTCGAAGAGCAGAGTTCGGTTTCTTTGGAGTCTTCGTCTTGACTTGGACACAGACTCCACGTTTTTGTGGGCAAGATTGAAGCGCAGGAGACTTGCTCTTGTACTTCTTTAGCCTTCGTGGTTTGCGAACAAGTTGGTTAATTGTTGGCATTCAAATATCTCCATACGTTTTCCTGAAACAAAATTGGGAAAACAACTGAAGAACGATAGCAGTTTTATGTATCTAAAGTCGAGTCGTTTTATTCGCGCGCTTTATCCGAATAGGTCGAGCTATTTAGATTCTGCAACAATCAATGGCTTTATGAGATATAGGTATTGATTCATCTATTAACGGTGTAACACTTCCGATTCAATCTGTTTTTGAGTAAATAAATCTTCGAGATTTTTTAATCCGAATAATTGAAGAAAATTGTTTGTTGTTCCAAAGAGCGTTGGTCTGCCTATGGTTTCTTTTCTTCCTTTTGATTCGATTAAATTTCGTTCAATAAGCTGTTGGACGAGATGGGATGATTCAACCCCTCGGATATGGTCGATTTCTGAGCGTGTGACCGGCTGCCGATAAGCGATAATGGCGAGGACTTCAAGAATTTGAGGGGAAAGTTCGGATCTGCCATGAGCGTTGCTGAGATTTTCAATAAAGGGGATGTAGGCATCTTTGGTTTGAAGGATGTACCCACCTGCAACTTCTCGTATTTCGAAGGCTCTTGATATGTAGGATATTTTCAGCTCGCAGATGGCATCAAAAATCCAGCTTATTGGGACTTCGTATATAGCTCCAATAATTTTATGCAGATCTTCAGTCGAAAGGGGGTCATGTGTTGCAAAAAGGATGGCTTCAATAATAAGAGGAAGTTGAGGTTGAATTTCTTCAAGCATAGATAACTTCTATTTGGAGGTTGTTTTGATCGCTTGTATTCAGATTGTCAAAGAGAGCTCGTAAATTCCCCTGTTTGATCAACTCTAAAATAACCAAGAATCGGTTGATTTGGCGTTCGCGAGATAAGTTGTCAAAGAGAGAAACGAAGGAGAGTCTTCCTGAAGAAAGAAGCTGTATGAGACTTTGTTTTTCCTCTTCATAGGTGATTTCTTCTTTAGGGATATGCTTTTCTTGAGGGGTTGATTTGGCTATGATTTTTTTAAAATAGTCCTGAAGGTCTTTGAGAGATGCGGACGTTGTGGTTTCTCGACTTCGTTGTGGTAGCGGGTATTTGGGGCGAAAAGCTTTTCCGTTTTGCGTTTTTTGTAATCTCTCAAGAAGGGATGCAACTGCCTGTGATTTTTGGAGTTGTTCAAAAGATTCTAAGAGGGTTTTGAGTTCTTTTTCTTCTATTTCAAATTCATCTGGCAGCTTCTCTTTTGTGAGAGCGATGCTTTTTAATACATGGAGCCATGCCGCTTCGTGAGTAAACGAAGATTTGTTATCAACGTCATGACTTCCCTGTTGAAGAAATTGAGAAATTACTTCAAGCAGTGGAATTTTTCTCGTGTCGATTTCCTCTTTAGAAGCAAGTGAGAGAAGAAGTTCGAATGGACCAGAAAAGTCTTCTAGTTTACAAGGAAAATCTTGAATCGAGTAGCCGAATTGAGGCATAGAGCTTATATTTCCTACAACCACGCTCTCATCCTAGGACACCAAGAACAAAATCTGCCAAGATTGAGTTAATGATGAGCTGAAGAGCTTAAAAAAACAGGTTACGAATTCGGGTGGAAAAGGAGCAACTACTTAATGCGAGGTATCCCATGAGGTTCGAATTTCTGTTTCAATGTCTTATGGGAGTCGTGTTCCTTACGAGTTTGCCTCTCTTGAATGGCTCATCTCTTAATGCCTCATCTCTTTCAGTTCCAACCTCTGAACAAATAGCATCCGTAGATCGATTTGGTGTCGATGATATTCGGCCAACCGTTCATGAGTTGCTTGAAGGGAGAGTAAGTAGTGGGAATATTACTTCCGAAGCTTTGAAAAAAACCTGTGTCCAATTTATTGAGCGTGTTGATCCTCAAAAAGTATATTTTTTGAGTAAAGAGATAGACGATCTTTTAAGTTCGTCCTTCATTCAGAGTGCTATCAATCAATATCGGCAAGGTCGGTTTGATTTCTTTCTCCGGGTGCTAAATGTTACTGAAAATGCTGTATCTCGAGCTCGGGCCTGGAGAAATTCATTTATTAATGACAAAGAATCAATTGGGCGGGTGCAGAGGCTTGCTCAAAAAATAGCGCCCTTTAAGGAGTTTGCATCAGATCTTCAGAATCTTCAAGATCGGCAGCTTGACTGGTTTTGTAATATGATTCGAGAGGCTCTTCCTCAAAAATTCGATGCCAATCTCTGGAAAAAAGGGCAGCTATATGTCGAGAGGGCTATTGAAGAGAGTGAGAATGAATTTTTGCTCAGTTCATGTTTGAATATGGATGATAGAGAGGAGCTTTTTGCTCGATTATTCCTCAAATCATTTGCTGCAACTCTTGATGCGCATACAACCGTATTTTCTCCCCAAGAAGCTCAGCGGCTGCGGTTTAATCTTGATAAAGAGTTTGAGGGGACGGGTATTCTCCTCAAAGATTCTCCTGAAGGGTATGTTGTTGAATCAATTTATAAAGGGTCTCCCGCAGATCGATCGAAGGTTGTTCGGGCTGGAGATCTTGTGATCATGGTGAATGGCTCAAGTGTTTCAACGCTGGCCTTGCCAAAAGTGCAAGAAATTTTTAATAGCCCGTCGGGTTCTAGTCTTGAAATAACGTTTGCTCGAAAAGAAGGTAAGGAAGGCTTAAAAAATTACCGTACTCGACTCATTTCAGAAAGGTTTGAAATCAGTGAGGGGCGAGCTTCATCCAAGTCGCTTCCTTTTCAAAATGGAGTGATACTGTACATAGATCTACCATCTTTTTATGGGGGTGAAGGCGAAATTTCATGTGCGGATGATGTCGCCCGCCTTCTTAGTGAAGCAAAAAAGAAATCGTCTGTTCTTGGGCTTATTCTTGATCTTCGATTGAATCGAGGGGGGTATCTTCAAGAAGCGGTCAAGGTTGCTGGTTTATTTATTAAGACTGGAGTGATTGTTCAGGCTCAATACTTTGACGGACGCGTTAAAGCATTTCGCGATATTGACCCAAACATCTTTTATTCCGGTCCGATGGTTGTCTTGGTTTCAAAGAGTACGGCATCGGCCGCTGAAATAGTTGCTGAAGCATTAAAAGAATATGGAGTGGGAGTTGTTGTAGGGGATGAACATACCTTTGGTAAGGGCTCTATTCAATATCAAACAGCATCACAAAATGGATTTCAGCAGACGACTAAGGGGGATTCTGGATTTAAGGTGACTGTCGGTCGTTATTACTCTCCTATGGGGGGTTCAACTCAACTGAAAGGGGTTCAATCAGATATTGTTGTTATGAGTCCGTATGCGTATGAGCCTATTGGGGAGGCGTATTTAAAGGGAGCTTTATCTTCTGATAGTGTGTCGCCTATGAATAAAGACCTGCTTGAGGATATTTCTCGAGATCAACGTGCATGGTATACGCAAAATTATCTTCCTTATGTGCAGTTGCCTGTTCGGATTAATGAAGAAACTCTCGATACGCTTCGTGATAATAGCCAAAATAGAGTCAGGAAGAATGCAAGGTATTGTGCTCTTCTGAATAAAATGAAGAACTCGGAAATTGACTCAGATGAGAAATTGCAGGTGATGAATCTTGAGCTTGATGAGGCGTATTCAATAGTCAAAGATATGATTTTACTCAATCGAGATAGGCCTTTTGTAACGTCAGGAACTGAATAATTTAAGAAATTCCGCATTGATTGAATTTTTACGATTGCAAGGAATCTTGTAGGTTTCGTACACTTCAACCGATTTTAATTTTATGGCCAGGTAGCTCAGGCGGTAGAGCAGAGGACTGAAAATCCTTGTGTCGCTGGTTCGACTCCAGTCTTGGCCACATTGCTCGTTTTGTCGTTCGCAAATCGAGTGTTATGCTTAAATTGCTATTTTTAGAAATTAGTATATCACCATATACTCCTTTGCACAAAACCCACAAAATGGTGCCAGAAATGGCAGCAAGTGGTGGGAATTAAGGATCGTAACATGTACGCAATTGTTCAGACTGGTAGCAAACAATACCGTGTTGAGAAAAATGACACCCTTCAGATCGAGAGAATCGAAGCAGAGGAAGGTCAGGAAATAGAACTCAAGGAAGTACTTGTAGTATCTTCTGAAGAGGGAGTTATTCGCGTTGGTCGTCCAACTGTTGCAGGATGCGTTGTGAAAGCGCGTGTTCTTGGCGAAGTGAAAGGGCCAAAAGTTGTAGGCGTTAAATACAAGCGTCGAAAAAATAACTATCGTAAATTCGGACATCGTCAGATTTATACCGATCTGGAGATTCTCGAGATCGTAAGTTAAGACTGCAAGTGGAATTGGTGCGAGGAGAATTACACCATGGCACATAAGAAAGGTCAGGGGTCTACCAAAAACGGCCGAGATTCACACTCTCAGCGACTAGGAATTAAGGCTGGTGAAGGACAGTTTGTGAGCGCAGGAAGCATTTTAGTGCGTCAGCGCGGAACAAAATGGCATGCTGGTGACAATGTTGGTCGCGGCAGCGATGACACGCTCTTTTCTCTCGTGGATGGCTTTGTTGCCTTCCGTCGAGCAAAAAATACTATTATAAATGTTCAAGCTATCGAAGCGTAAGCTTTGCGAAAACTTGAATCATTTCTTTGTTTCTTAAAGAGTCATTTTATAGCACACAGAACAACTGCTGTGTGCTTCTTCTTTTTCTATGTTTGTCGATAGAGTTACCATTCAAGTACATGCAGGCGATGGCGGAAATGGCGCTGTTGCTTGGCGACGTGAAAAATATATCCCCAAAGGTGGTCCTTCAGGCGGAGATGGCGGCAAAGGCGGCTCCCTCTTTTTTGAAGTCGATTCCAATGCTACCTTAGACGGTTTCAAGCATACTCGTATCATCAAGGCTCAAAGTGGTGTTGCGGGCGCAGGTGGCTGTAAAAAGGGTAGAAATGGTGAAGATCTCATTTTAAAAATCCCTCCAGGAACCCTTGTTCGAGATGCCAAAACTCAGGCTATCCTCTTTGATGGGGTAGAGAATGGGCAGCAGTACCTTGTGTGTAAGGGCGGGCGTGGTGGTAAGGGAAATGTCCGGTTTAAAAGTCCAACAAATCAGGCTCCAAACATCGCAACCCCTGGCGAAGAGGGTGAATCTTGTGAAATTGAGCTTGAATTAAAGCTTATTGCTGATGTGGGTCTTATCGGCTATCCAAATGCTGGAAAATCAACACTTCTTTCGCATCTTTCACGAAATGCCTTCAAAACGGCAGCCTATCCTTTCACGACCCTCTATCCTAACTTAGGATATGTCTGCTATAAGGGTGGTCATAGGATTTTGTTTGCGGATATCCCCGGTATTATCGAGGGTGCTCACCAAAATCGTGGTCTTGGACTCGAGTTTTTACGTCATATCGAAAGAACAAAAGTATTGATCTATGTGCTCGACGCTGCAGGCATTGATGGACGAACTCCTGTTGATGACTACCGTGTTTTACGAGAAGAGCTTGCATCTTACGAGCCTGAGCTTCTGAATCGCCCGAGTCTCATTGTCTTGAATAAGAGTGATCTTGAAGCGGCATCAGAGAATATTGAACAATTTTATACCCAATATCCAGAATCCAAAGAGTGCTCCATTGTCACCGATGCGGAATCGGGCGACGGATTAGATCTCGTAAAAAGTCGCGTTTTCGAAATGGTGCAGTAGCACCATTTTGGTCCTTTCTTCTTTAGTCATCGTTATCCAAACGAAATTCAACGGCTGCTTTTGAAATTTTTAGAATCGCTCCAGTTTGGATGGAATGCTCATGAACCTGCACTTCGACGCTTGGATTAGGAGCTTGTGGCACGGGAAAGGAGAGATTATTTTCCGGAGTAGTTGGTTCAGGGAATAGTTTTCGCGCTGTCTTCGTGGGTTTGAGATAAAGGCTTTCTTCAGAAGAGGATAGTAATTCTCCCGTCATCTTTAAGGATCCATCAAGTGAAGAGATCTCGATATGATTCTTGTCTATGACCTTGTAGAGAAAATGTTGATAAGAGGTTACTCGAGTAAGTTTTGAATGCTTGTTTGAAAGGCGTGGTGTTAACACTTCGATTTTTGAATATCTTCCTTGAAAATTACATGAAAAAAGTGTCGGTTCTTCTTTTGGTTTTATGCAATTGAACGAATATTTGATCTTATTTTTTGATTCATTTGTCGTTATTTGATCTAAGGCTATCTCTTGAATTTTTTTTTGGCTCTTCCGGTAGGGATGTTTAAAACGAATTCGAAGACATAAATCAGGATTTAAATCATTTTGAAATAAATTATTTAAATCAACATCGTCATCCTCTTCATCTTCAGAAGAAGAGTCTAATCCTTGAACTCGATACCTTTCAGGAGATGTTTTTGGGTCGACAAGCATCCATGAAATGCTTGATGGAATGTTGCAGTGATCAGAAGGAATCGAGTTCATAGATGTGGTTTGTGTCTCTGTTTTAGGCCTTGTTTAAAGATGAAATTGAAAGAGCTGGCTTTACAAGTGCGTTAGGTAATTTTTTATCATCAACAGTATAGATGAATAAAAATTCTTGGTTATCTCGCTCAATAAAGTTCATGCCCATTTTTTCATAGTAGGGCTTTGAAGACTTTGTAGGTTTAAGGGATAATACAGGTTTATTTTGTTTCTGGGCAATTGTATAAACGCCTGCAAGAAGTGTTGATCCAGCTCCTTTTGTTATAAGCGCCTTATGTTCTTCTTGATTTGCTCCTTTCATAGCATAATTCCATGGCGCTGTGAAGAGCGTGTTTAGGTAGACTTCATTTGCTTTAATGACAATTGAGGCAAGTGCTTGTGTTTGGTTGTTTTGGTCATTCAGGGATATTATAAAGACTTCATTTGATGCTTCAGAAGATGGTTGTGCTAAAGCCTTTGTTTTCTTTTGAGCTTCCTGGGCCTTAATGAGTGTATTGAGGTCTTCTTTGAACATTTTCAATGGTACTTTATAGGAATCGATTGCAGACTTGTCTTGTTCAACGTCAGCTTGGGATGCCAAGTTTTGAGCTCTTAACGATCTTGTTTGGGCTAGTCTTTCTTGTGCAATTGCCTCCCACTGCTTACAAAGAGAAAGAAAAGTTTTTAAAACTTTCTCGTTTGATTTTGAATATACATTGATATCAAGCTTTGGTTGTGATGACGGAGCTGAGATAGGTGGCAGTGATGCCAATAAATTAAGTTCAACTTTCTGAGGAAGCTCATTAGATATTAGTAAAGACATAATTTTCCTGTAATTTATTTAATTTTCAGCGATTATTGCAAAAGTATGAAATAAATTAAATTAATTTAATTTATTTCACTTTGTCATTAATTATGAGGTAGTAAGGCTTAATTTAAATAAAAATAGGCTACATGTCGATATCAAGCTTAAGTTGGACTTGGGCGGTTTGAAGAGCTACGATTCCGCCTAATCGAGTCGCTCCCTCATCTATATGCACTTCATAAGCTTTTACGGGTGTCTCAAAAAGATTTCGCACACAGCCTGGCTTTGGAAATGTTTTGTCTGCTTCATGTTTTGATAAAAGCTTAAAACTACCTTTGAAGCGCGCGTTTAAAGAGCTGAATGCATTTTTTTCAGGTGCGACAATATATTGAGTGAATTCACGGATAAGCTTTTTGTTTTCAGGAGAACCTGTCATGACTCGTGTTTTTGAGTAACGTCCTTGATGGTTTAACGAAAAAAGGACAGGATCCGAACTTTGGGGGATAAATTGACAGGTCAATGTATACTGATCTATATCCCAGCTTGCATTTGCGCAATTCATAGTAAATATTGTAGGGGCTCGCTTAGGATGAAGAGGATTTTTAAAGAAAACTTCTAAATATATATTGTCTATTTTCTTTAATAACTTGAATTCCTGAAGAACTTCTTGCTCGAGTTCTTTTTCTGCTTCTTCTTCGTCAGAATCGGCCCCATGAATCTGAAATCGAGGAGGAGATGTTTTTTCTATTTGTAGAATATTGAAATCATTCCAAGTTGGAGAGTAGGAAGGAGGCGTAGTCGGAGACGGTGGAGTTGACATCAGAAGTCCTTGTACATGAATTTTTATTCAATTCCATGAAGCAATTTTTTGGATCGATCTGCCAAAGGTTGAGGAATTTCAGGTGTTACACTTAATTCAAAATAGGAGTCATTTTCGTCTGGATTCTTACTATGAATGACTTCTTTCATCCCAATTGCATCTTTGTAGAATGTATATGATCCTGAAAGAGGCTTCAAGTTTATTGAAGGTAAATTTTCCTTTTGAGCTGCAAGATAAAATCCTTTCATCAAGGCAACGCCTACGCCTTTAGATATCAAAGGGGTGTGTTCCTCGCAAACGGTTCCGTTCATGGGAATATTCCAAGGCGCTGAGATAAGGGTATGAACATAAAGATGGTTAACTTTATTGGAAACACTTGCAAGTCCCTGAACATGAGTATCTCGGGTTAAAATCAAAATCTTGAACTTGCTTGGATCTTTCTTGAATATATCGAGATGTTGTTCAAAGTATCCAATTAATTCTTTGTACTCTTTGACTGTTTTTTGGTCGTCTTCAAACTTATGAGGTTGAGTTGCTTTAAATTGAACTCTGCTATTCCCAAGACGATCGCTAATTGCCTCTTTCCAGTTTTTAAACACTTTACTTAATGCTTTAATGATTACGGTATCAGCGGGCTGTAGGTTTTTGCATTTAAAAGTGGAGGCAACAGCACATTGTGGAAGATCATTCAGCTGATTTTCGATGTTAAAAGCCACATTTGGGCTGAGTGATGATATAGATGACATAGTTTTATATAGTATATTTTTGTTTTAAAAATCATCTCCATTATATATTAGATTAATTATATAAATCAATATAAATTAGTTAATAAAATTTTTAAATAGCGCGATTTCTCATTAAAATAGCAATAGCACTGCGAACGCGAATGTCTACACCTGGTCGGAGATTCATATTCATAGGGTCATTGTTTGTGATCGGATGTCTTTTATAAGTACGTGGCAATGGTATGAACGTACTTCTTTTTTTTGGACTAGCTCGAGTTTTAGGCACGTCGAGCGTTGATATTGCCTCAAAGGGAAGTAAATCAATGAATGATTGCGGGAGTGTCTGGATGTGGGCTTCTAGTTCGCTTGCTGGAGACTCTTTGTAATCCTGATTTTGTGAGGCGCTATCAAGCTCGTCTTCAAATCCGCCACCAAATTCTATAAGGTCGTCTTTATTGTGCAATTCAGAATCAGAAATCGGCTTAAAAGAATCTAGCTCTTCTGGTTTGGGCGTTGGTATATGTAATTTAAGGTTTAAAGAGAGCTTTTCTTGATTATGGTCCGCTCGAACCATATTTAACCGATCAATGTATTCGTTAAATTTTTGAACTGTCTTCTCGCATGCAATGCGAAATTTTGAATTTGTTGTAAATGCTTCGCAGTAAACGGCACTTATAAGGCACCGTTGCAATGTGTCAGATGCTGACAGAACATGTTTTTCGGGTGAAAATGCATAATATGGAGCTAGCGCGCCACAAGTAAGAAAACTTATTAGTCGACGCTGCCATATCCCGCGGTCAACATACTCAAGATTTTCGTTCAACTCTTTGCTATAATCAAACGGATCCATTTCGGCAATTCGGTAAAATTGATGGATTTGGTAATCAGCTAAATACCTATAGGGAGATGCCATCGTTCTACCTTTATTAAATAATAGGACTAATCGCAATCAGGTGTGATTTCAGAATCTATGTTCAAATAGTGGAAATATTCTATTGGAAGTATTTTACCGTGTTACCAAGTCACAGGCCTCAGGGGGCATCCAATGCTTATCCTGTCCACGCCATTTAACATTGCATCCAATTGGATTTGTCAGCGGAGTTGAAATTTTTCTTCCCGAAGTTGCTTCCTCAAGTGCTCTATCAAGATCATTCATCGTTATTTTTGATGAATCTTTAGGGGAGTCAACTCCTCGTCCTGAATAGATAAGCTTTCTATCTCTATCAAAGAGGTAAAAATGGGGAGTTCTGAGAGCTCCATAGGCTTGTGCGGTTTTTTGAGTTGGGTCATAGAGATATGTCCATGGAAACTGCTGCTCTTTCATTCTCCTGACCATGTGCTCAAACGAGTCTTCAGAGTAGTGCTCTTGTGCATTTGAATTTATTGCGACAAATTTCACCCCTTTTGATGCAAATGTATTCGCACTTTGCCTTGTTATTTCATCAGAACCTAGTACGTAGGGGCAATGGTTACAGGTGAAGAAAATAAGAAGATATGGAAACTCACTAAAGCTTTTAAGCGAGTAGACAAGGCCATCGGTTCCAGCCAATAAAAAATCGATTGCTTTTGAATTTATAGGGAGTGTGAATGGCATAATCTTTATCTCGACGTTCGAAGCTAAAATAGGTATTCTATAACGTATTGTTTTTTGGCAAGTAGGTGATATGCAAAAGGATATGCAAAATAAAATAGAAGATCAGGTTTTGGTGAAGGAGAAAATCCAAGTCTCTTGCCAGCTATCTTGTCAACAAGCTATTCGTGCTATCGCGGTCCTTGAACAACCCAAAACACAAGAGTTTATTCTCAAAGCAGCATCTCTTATTGCCGAAACGTTCGAGCTTGGTGGAAAGGTTCTTTTAGCTGGTAATGGCGGAAGCTTATGCGATGCTCTTCATGTTGCTGAAGAATTTACGGGACAGTTCCGAAAACGAAGAAAAGCCTTGCCTGCTATAGCTTTGGGGGAACCAGGACACATTACTTGTGTCGGAAATGATTATGGATTTGATGATATTTTTTCTCGCGGTGTGGAAGCTTTTGGCAAGCCAGACGATATTTTCATCGCTTTAACGACAAGCGGCAATTCCGAAAACCTGGTCCGTGCTCTTAATACCGCAAAAAGTTTAGGTCTTAAACGGATAGCTTTTTTAGGAAGAGGCGGAGGTCGTTCAAGTGGATTAAGTGACTTAGAAATATGCATTGATGGTTTTTCCACATCTGATCGTATTCAAGAAGTGCATATGGCTCTACTACACATAATCGTTGAAATGGTTGAATCGATTCTTTTTGGGGAGTAATCGGGTGATTCATAAATTTGCAAAAATGCTTTTCGCAAATCATCCGACATGCATTCAAAGGATAATTCTTTATTGTTTAGTTCCCTTGAGTTATGGATGGAGTTTTATTACTTCTTCTCGGCGATGGCTCTACTCAAAAGGAATATTTACTTCTTATCGAACAGCAGTTCCCGTGATAAGTGTTGGAAATGTTGTTTGTGGAGGAACTGGAAAAACCCCTTGTATCGATCTTCTTCTTGATTTGCTTCCCCCCTGCGCTGTTGTTTCAAGAGGATATGGAACAAAAATAAATGGGTGTGTGATTGAAAAAGGAGCTCTCATACAGACAGAACATGATGAGACGAGGCTCTTAGCTCAACATCATCCACATGCTCTTTTTGTCCTTTCCAAATCAAAGCTTGAGGGAGTTAAGCAAATTGAAAAAAACAATATGCTGATTTTGATTGATGATGGATTTCAGCACCTTCAACTTCAACGAGATCTTGATATCGTAGTTGTTAATGCTCAAGATCCATTAAGCAATGGATATCTTCTTCCAAGAGGTCTTTTAAGAGAAAGTCCAAGATCTTTGCAAAAAGCATCGCTGATTGTTTTAAATTATGCTCGCCACCTAAAAGTGCGTAGGCGTGCTATTGAATTGATTCGCCTCTATACCGAAGCTCCGATAGTTTCATGCTCTCCCGCTATCACTGAATTTGTTGACATTTCTACTAAAAGTACAGTCGATTGTCCCAAACGTGTTGCTATTGTCTCTGGAATCGGTTCGCCGGATTCATTTCAATCCTCTGTTGAGGAGCTTGGAATCAAAGTTATTTCCCGTCTTGATTTTGGTGATCATCAAACAATCGATCCAGATCTCCTAATAGCGTTTGTTTCAAAATTAGAAGGAGTTGATGCACTTCTTATTACTGAAAAAGATGCTGTTCGACAAGCTATTCCAAAACTTATTCTGCCCGTTCTTGTCGCTCACATGAAGCTTTCCATTATTGATGGTGCAGATAACCTTTTTAATCTACTACGACCATACATTGCCGGAGGAACTAGATGAAATTGTGGCAGCAAATACTCCTCGCTGCTTTTTTAGGCATTCTCACTGGAGCTGTATTTCCAGCTATTGGAATTGAACTTAAGATCTTAGGCGATCTTTTTTTACATCTGATTCATATGGTCATATTACCCTTGGTTTTTTCTTCCGTCTGTGTCGGAATCACCTCGATACATGATCCTGCAAAACTTGGAAGAATTGGAGGAAAGACTCTTTTTCTCTATGGGCTTACGACCATGATAGCTGTTCTTGTTGGTATCTCCTTCTGTTTGCTTTTCGAGCCTGGACTAGGACTCAAGATAGGGTCAATATCATCTATACAAACCAACAAGGCACCGAAACTAATTGATATTCTGACAAGTTTAATCCCCAAAAACCCTGTAAAGGCCTTTGTGGATGGTAATGTCCTTCAGGTTATTTTCTTTTCGGTGTTTTTTGGGATATCAATCGGCTTAGTCGGAGAGAAAGCTAAACCTGTCGAAAATCTTTTAAGGGGTATTGCGCAAGCGATGTTTAAGCTGACTCATTTTGTCATCAGCCTATCACCTCTTGGTGTTTTTGGCATCATGGCTTGGGCTTCTGCGACTTTTGGATTTACTGCCCTCTTAATGCTTGGAAAGTTTCTTTTGACCTACTATGGAGCATGCCTTTTTCATATCCTTTTTGTGTATGGAGGCCTGACCTTAATAGCTCATATTCCTTTTAAGAAAGTATTAAAAGGGTCTTGGAGTGCATGCGTAATGGCATTTTCTACATGTAGTTCTTCGGCGTCACTTCCGGTGGCCCTTGACTGTGCAGTTGAGAAAATGGGCGTATCTCCTTCAGTAGCTAATTTTATGCTGCCGCTTGGCACAACGATCAATATGAATGGAGCTGCGATCTTTCAAGGGATGAGTGCTCTCTTTTTATGTCAGGCCTACGGAATCCATCTCGATATTACACAAATTATAACCCTTGTCTCGGTTGCAACTCTATCTTCTGTTGGATCCTGTGGGATTCCTGGAACCGGATTTATTATGCTGTCCGTTGTCTTAAGTTCTGTTGGAATTCCTCTTGAAGGGCTTGCTCTCCTGGCTGGCATCGATCGACTTCGGGAGATGGTTTCTACGGTGGTTAATATTTTGGGGGATCTTGTTTGTACGGTTGTTGTCGCCCGCCAGGAAAAAGAGCTTGATTACGAGAAATTTTTGGTTATTTGAAATAATTTATCTCGAGCTTCAGCCATTGTAGGACGATTTTCTGGAGTTAAATCAAGTAGCTGTAGGATCAACTCTTTGAGAGCCGACTCGGGAGTGCTTTGAGAAATCAGAATTTCCTTTTGAATCTGACCACAAAATTGGGTTATTTGCGTTCTGACATGAGATATGCAGTTATCTTCGACAGCTTGATGATTCAGGGATAATGATAATGATCTTAATATCGAGCACCAATGAGGTGTGAACTGCTCAAGGATTTGATAGCAAAGAAGGCCGAAAGCAAAGGACTCTGCCTTTGTGAGATCGCCTGAAAAGTTTGATTTTCCTAGCAGTTCTGGAGCCGTATGTGAAGCTGAGGGATAGAAGCCTTCTTTGATAGGTAGGTTTGGCTCTTGAACAGAGCAAGAATATCCATAGTCACAGAGAACCGCTTCTAGAGGATCGAAAGAAAAAAGAACGTTTGCGGGTTTGAGATCTCCATGAATATATCCCTCTTTATGCATCTGATCTAGTCCAGATGCAACATGGCAAAGCAATGAAGTTATTTGGGAAGTCGAGAGGAATAGACTTTTGTCCATAATCGTTTCAAAAGTGTGTGGAAACTCTCCCATATACATTTTAGCAAGAGTTCTAGAATCATTTTTCAGGGTAAGAAGATCGAAGTAGGCAATGTGTCCTATACGTCCTGAGAACTTACGGGCTATTGAGACTTCATTCTCCACTTCATCCGAGTTCTGAGAAAAAAATGATGAGACAAGGATCTTGTTTGGAGCGTCGCAGGATGAGTAGGGAACAACAAGCGCTGTTTTAAGATTTTTATGTTCGCTTTTAATATGCAGGCTGCTGCTTTCCGATCTTGATGAAAGAATGAAATATCCTTTTTCGGGAGATGAAAGAAATGAGAAGGCAACGCCTGATGTTTTACGACTCAAATACTCTTTCTTCTCTTCAGATACTGTTAAACGGACACTCAGTTTGAGGAGCTCTTTTTGCGAAAGATTCCATTCTGGGTATTTTTGCTGCTGAAGCTGTGTATAGCGCTCGAATGCTTTTCGCACATCCTTGTCTTTGTTTTTTTTAATTTTGTCCAGGGTCGGGAGTAGTTCAGCGTCGGTCATGGGATTTGAGAGTACGTAAGCTAAATCATGCAAAGAGAATTGATCTGAGAGTGTAAGAGACATTGTGTGGATTCCTTATAAACGAGAACAATCATGGCCAAGTCGCGATTTCAAGATTACTGAATACTATTGACCACTACTGAATACTACTGAGCACTACTGTTCTTGCGGCGATAAATTGTAACAGCGTACTCCGCCTCTCTTCCATAAAATAAATATGGACGTTACTGAACAGGCTTTCTCTCGCATAAAGGCAATTGTTGCAGTGATTTCATTCCAAGTGCAAGGACTATCTGAAATAAATCGAGCACGGAAGGTGTCGCTTAAGAAAGCATTTTGCTGATCCGGCCAGACAATGGCGCCTCGATTACCGATCATCTTCAATGGAATTGGAGCTTTTTGAAGGTCCTCAGCAATTTGAGAGGGCTTTTTGTTTGAAATGAAATATATGTCGCAGCCGTCGATTACCTCTTGAATTTCTTCATCAATCACAATTTGTGGATGAAAGCTCTTTTGCTGAGTTGCCTCATCCTTATAGTGAACAGGGTGTAATACTTTTGGCGCGTTTCCAAGATTTGAAATCACCGCTTGTGCAAATTCTTGAGTCCCAACTTTCTTTAAGCTTTTACCCTCTTCGTAAATATCGTAGGTATGAATACCCTGTTCTAGAGTCGTAAGCCAGCTGTTGTGGATGAGTTCGGCATTTTTATGTAAGCCCACGTGATTAAGCATCATTACTGATGCCAAAAGGAGCCCGGATGGATTTGCAAGATTTTGACCTGCTCTTCGTGGAGCAGATCCGTGAATTGCCTCAAACATGGCTCCATTCATGCCAATATTTGCAGATCCTGCAAGCCCTACTGATCCTGCAATTTGGGCGGCAACATCGGATAAAATGTCTCCATATAAATTGGGCATAACGATGACATCGAATGCTTCAGGTGTGTCTGCGAGCTTTGCGGCTCCAATGTCAACTATCCAGTGCTCTGCTTCGATTGAGGGATAGTTTTCAGCGATTTGGTTAAAAACCTTATGAAAAAGTCCGTCGGAAAACTTGAGAATATTATCTTTCGTGAAGCACGTCACTTTTTTACGTTCATTTTGAATTGCATAATCAAACGCATATCGGATAATTCGTTCACATGCTTCCCGTGTAATTATTTTAAGACCGCAGAAAGAATTTGGCCCAAGGCTGTATTCCAGGCCAGTATATAAATCTTCTTCATTTTCTCTGATGATAACGACATCCATATGTGGATGCTTTGTCTTGATAAAGGGGGAGTAGGCAACACATGGTCGTACATTTGCATAAAGCCCAAGTGCAGTTCTGATGGTGACATTTAAACTCCTAAATCCGCCTCCTTGGGGCGTTGAAATAGGTGCCTTTAAAAAGGCTTTGCATGAAGAAATAGTTTCCCAAGACTTTGGTTCAATACCTGCACTGTGCCCTTTAAGATACACTTTTTCGCCAATTTCAATTTCATGCCACTCAAGAGGTGAATTTGTTGCATCGATTATCTTCAGCGTTGCATCCATTATTTCTGGGCCAATGCCGTCTCCTTGTGCATATGCTATAGGAATAATTGGTGGGTACTGTGATTTCATATAATCTCCTGCATATAATCTCTTGAGTCACTGCCTCTGCAAGTACTTGATTTCACAATTCGAGCTTCTTATCTTGCCTATAAATATTTTTTTAAATCATTCGTTTCTGAGATATTTTTCACATTCTACTCGAGCTTTCTGAGCTGACCATCTGTTTTCTGGATCAGGATGCATGAGATGACAATAGACCCATTTGAACATTTCTGATGGAGAGAGTTTTTCTTCGGGTGTTTTTTTTAGCTCATTTAGCCATCGCGTGACATTGCTCGTAACTATGGCTTTGTATTCTTCTTTTACATTATCTTCAGGATTAGTGCCTATTTCTGTCTTTTTGTCGAAATATGTATGGGCCATCCTTGCCCAAGGAGTGGTATTTTCGAAATAAGCTTCATACCATGTGACGCCAAGAGCAAAACAATCTGCTTTGTATAGATCGATTGTTTGTTCAATGCAGGCTTTTGTCGGAGATCCAAAAAGTTCTGGAGCTGTATAGGATATACTCCCGTAAAAACCCTCTTGAAATATCTGAGAAGGTTGAGATTTATTAGCATTAAAGGACAAGCCTAAGTCCGTAAGAGCTACTTTATAGGTTTCATTGGAGAGTTTTTTGAAGAGTATGTTTGAAGGTTTGATATCTCCATGAACAATATTAAGAGAATGAAGCACTTCGAGTGATTTGACTGTTTGAAGCACCATATTAAGCTGTATTTTCGGATCTAGAACTTTGTTCATCAAAGATTGGAGTTGATCAGAAAAATATTCTTCATAAATGGATATTTGGGGCTTATTATGAGATTTTCTATGCGGTTGATACTCGGCTATCTCAAATTGACTACCTTCTGCACCCGCGAATTGAGCTTGGAGTTTTGCTTCTTGCTGCAGCTCAAGTTCTCGGATTTCTTCATTTGTAGATAGCGTCGCCTTCTGTACGAAAAGTTTTGCTGGGTTCAGTAAGTTAAAATGAAGACGTACTGCGAGAGTGACTTTTTTATAACCGGCATTTTCTTTTCCCAAGATAGGAGCGTGATTTTTGCTTTTGAGATTAATAAATACGTGTCGATTCTTTGGAACAAAATAGAGGCCGAAGGGAACATTTTTAGCCCTGTTTTTTAGGGAGATCTTTGAATTAATTTTGTGTTCAAGAGTTGATTCAGAGCAATTTTGGATCTTTTCTTCAATAATCTTTGCGATCTGAATGCGTTGATATTTTGGAATGAGAAGAGTATTGAATTTTTCATTCCGCAAAACATGTTTAATACTTTTTTCCCGCAGATGAATTCTTAAATCTGATACCTCCTGTTGGGAAAGAGGGGTGATGTTCTCTAATTTTTCTGTATTGAGATTAAAAGCGATTGGGTTTTCGAGGGGATTTGGTTTTTCATTCATATAATTTTCGTCGAGAAAAACCATCTGCTTTCCCTGCATTCGAGGGATCAAAGCAATGTTTACTTGTGACAGTTTCACTATACTTCGTTCTTTCGTGGGCCATTCTTTTCTCTTGTCCTGAATTGCTTGAGATAGGGTGTTCGCATCATCCAGGGATAATGCATGAGCGTATAACTTCGAGAAGATATGTGATAGCTGGGTAACATTTCCTGTTACTTCATCTTTAACATCTTCCTTATTCTCAAAGTGTTTTTGCTCTATTTTTACAGATGTAGATGGTGAGTTAATTTTTGATAAAGCAGTCACTCTATATCTCCTAATTCAGAAAGTAGGGCATGTAGCTGAGTATGAATTTTATAGAATTTCGAGGCTCAATCTATCTATTTAGATGATAGGGTCTATATATTGATAGGCAATCTTCATATCAAAAAATAGAAGTTTCGGTAGAATCAATGGTTAATGTTCATTCCGCTCAATTTTTTGAAGAAGAAATGTGGGTGCAAACGTAATATATCGTGGTACAGATGAAATCTAAGAAGCTTTTTGAATCAACAGAGTCGTGCGTCAGGCTATCTGAATCTGAACTATCTGCTGTTAAATCAAAAGTTTTTCTCAACGAACATCAAGAGGACGAACTAGAGAGCCTTTTGGCTTCATTAACTCATGAGCTTAAAGCATCACTAGATAGTTTTTTTGATGAGGTAGATATATCATCAATCGCTAAACTTGCATATCACATAAAGGCCTCTTCTGGAACTCTATTTCTATCTGGTGTTGGAAAAAGCGGTATCATTGCGAGAAAAATTGCAACTACGATTAGCTCAACCGGGACAAGAGCTTTATACCTTTCTCCTTTAGATGCTTTGCATGGCGATTTGGGAACTGTTTTCCCGAAAGATATCATTATAGCTTTTAGCAAGAGCGGCGAGACAGAGGAGCTTTTGCATCTTTGTCCTGCTTTGCGAAATAAAGGCGCAGAAATTGTGGCTGTTGTCTCAAATCAACGATCTCGTCTTGCAAAAGCGGCAGACCACGTTATTTATCTTCCCTTGGCAAGAGAGCTTTGCCCCTTTGATATTTCTCCAACAACATCAACGGTCGAGCAGCTTATTTTTGGTGATCTGCTGGCAATGGCGCTGATGAGGTCGAAAAAAATTTCGCTGGAAGATTTTATTCTGAATCACCCAGGGGGAAGAATTGGCCGCCGTCAGTTAATCAAGGTCCGAGACATCATGCTTACAGGGAGTTGTGTTCCTCGCGCATCAAAAAATAATCTTCTTATGGAAAGTTTAGTTGATCTTTCTAATAAGCAATGTGGCTGCTTGCTCATTGTAGATGAGGAAGACATGATTGAAGGTATTTTTACTGATGGCGATTTGAGGCGAGCGATTCAAAAGCATGGAATGAAAGCTCTTGAACTTACTCTTGAAGAGCTTATGACAAAAACCCCACGATGTATTAGTCCTGATGCGCTTGCTCGAGATGCTTTGGAGATGATGGAGGCGGATCAAAAAAGACCCATTACAGTTTTGGCGGTGGTTGACTCAGGAAAACTCTCAGGACTTATCAAGATGCACGATATTCTTCAGTCAGGGCTATAGTCGCTCAATGAAATGCCGACCAGGCAGTGATAAGCTTTTGGGCTGCACGTTCGCTAAAGTGATCAAAAAAATAAACCTCTCCATTGGTAAGCTCGATTCGTATTGATCGGCCTTGGTAACTACAAAGTGCAATATTTTTAAAAGCAAAGTCTCTCTCCTCTTTTTTTTCATAGATCCAGAGGTGTTCTGAGTCCCAGGTAATCGTGGTGGAATATCTATCCGCAATTTTTAACTTGAGATACCCTCTAAATCCAAAATAGAAGCAAGTGAATGTCGTAATAAACGCAACGAGCCCGTAATAACTAAACTGAGTGGGGGCCATTACTTCCTGCCCCCATAAGCCAAAAATGAGGCCAATGCATATAATTGGCAGTCCCTTTTTTAGGGCCGAAATAAACTCTTGAGGATGAATAGAGGACTGGATTTGATTCTGCATAGGTTATCTGCATTTGCCAGGATATTAAGCTGTAATCATTGATTGTTCCTTGGGGAACATCTGTTTCTAACAGTGACTTTTTTTTAAATTGATGTGAATTGTTTTCTCAACTCGATCTAAATCGATCAAGATTCGTATGATTTAGATAAATATGTTATGCAAAATCTGACCGTCCCGTTCGATCTCTGGTGCAATCGATCTCTGGGCTCGGGTCCAAGGATTTAGGTAGCAATAACATGAAGAAAATTGAGCAGTTTTTTTACTGCTCTCAACTGTACAAGCATCACAGATTTCTAGAGGAAAATGGTCGATACACTTACGCCGATGAGTTTATTGTCAGTGCTCATCTTCTGCATGGGATATCTCGCAATTATTTTTGAACATAAGATCGGGGTCAATAAGGCAACTTCAGCCTTAATTATGGCGGTCTTTTTGTGGACGATTCAATTTTCAGACCCCATCTTTACGAAGGTAGCGAGTTTTGAACTTAATGAGCATTTGGCAAATATCTGCCAAGTACTTCTCTTCCTGTTGGCAGCTCTGACGATTGTTGAAATCATTCATGTGCATGGAGGCTTGACCGTCGTCTCCCGATTAATGCAAGTGCGTTCAAAGAGGGTTGCTCTTTGGGTCGTCGGCCTTATGGCGTTTTTTTTATCATCTGTCTTGGATAACCTAACGACAACAATTGTTATGGTTATGATGCTTAAGAAGATTGTTCGTGATTATGAAGATAGACTTCTTTTTGGAAGTACCGTTGTCATAGCTGCAAATGCAGGGGGAGCCTGGACTCCAATTGGCGACGTGACGACGACAATGCTTTGGGTTGGAGGTCAAATATCTTCAACATCGACAATGCTTCATCTCGTTGTGCCAAGTTTTGCTTGCTTGGTAGGTTCTCTTCTTTGTCTTATGCCGCAGGTAGGAGGAACTCTTGAGACTGATGGAGCCGGAATTCTCAGCGATCGACAACCCCGAGGTCGAACTGTTTTGGCTTGTGGAGTCTTCTCTTTGATTTTTGTTCCAATTTTTAAAGGGATTACCGGTCTTCCTCCATATATGGCTATTCTATTTTCAATGTCGGGAATGTGGCTCTTAACAGATCTTATCCATCGCCCCTATAGAGATCGCGAGCACTTAAAAGTTGTTTCGATCCTGCCAAGGGTTGATCTTTCCGGGATTCTCTTCTTCCTTGGTATTTTATTAGCTGTGGATGCCTTGGAAGTGGCAGGTATTTTACGTTTGTTGGCGCATAAATTAGATCATATGATTCCGTCTAAGGAATTGATAGCGGTTGTTATTGGCGGTGTTTCAGCGATTATCGATAACGTTCCCTTGGTTGCGGCATGTATGGGTATGTATAATTCGACAATATATCCCATGGATTCAAGTTTTTGGCAGCTGATCGCCTATTGTGCCGGAACAGGCGGAAGCATGTTAGTTATAGGGTCTGCTGCGGGCGTTGCCTTTATGGGTATAGAGAAAGTGGAGTTTTTCTGGTATGTGCGCCGGGTTGGTCTTGCGGCTTTTGTTGGCTACGTATCAGGGATAGTCGTTTATCTGTTGCAAGAAATGCTCATCGACAAGATAGCGCTTCTGTAGAGTACTTATGTCCTAAGAGTTCTCGAGCTGAATTATTGGAAGTCTTTAAAAGATCGTCATATGCAATCGAATCTTCAGCGGTCGTTTGCATATGATATGTGTTTGATCCGATCAATATCGTCTATAAATCTCATAGCATTTTTTTACTTTATCAGCGTATTGGTGAGTCTGTGTCATAACTATCTTTACAGGTTTGAGTTATTGATATGGACGTGGGCTTATTTACTCATATGACCACCTATACTGTCCCTGTTGCTGGAGTATTTTTTCTCTGTGCATTGATTCATGCATTTTGCACGCCTTACTTCCAAAGAATAGCCGATTCTTGGAGCCGTGGACTCACAGTTTTTCACCCTCATGAATTTAATCCTAAGCGATTTGCTGTGGAAGGAATACGCTTTTTGGGGGAGATTGAACTTGTCTTTGCTCTTTGGTTGATTCCAACTCTCTTTGTTATGGCAACAGACATTGGGTGGTATTCGACATGCTCATTTATTAATAGTGTTGATTATTCGGAGCCAATTTTTGTTGCATCCGCCCTATTGATAGTTCTTTCAAAGCCTGCCCTAGTTTTAGGAGCAAGGCTTTGCGGCTGGATGGTTCATCTCTTTGGAGGATCCTTGACCAAGGAGTGGTTTGTCATAATGACCTTTTGTCCACTCCTCACGGTCTTTCTGAAAGATATCGGAGCTGTCGTATTAACATCGCTTATTTTGATTCATCAATTTGTCATGCGGAATCCTTCGAAAGGCTTTGTCTATTCTCAGTTTGCCATACTCTTTGTGAACGTATCTGCTGCAACGGTCCTTTTTCGATTCTCAAACCCTTCGA
Organism: uncultured bacterium; assembly: GCA_964577935.1. GTDB lineage: Bacteria > Chlamydiota > Chlamydiia > Chlamydiales > FEN-1388 > JABDGV01. Next base: position 121,118 of record CAZOAJ010000007.1, read on the forward strand.
TGCTTTTGATGGCTAAGGCGTGGAATTTAAGCTCTTGGCAGCTTCTGAATACCTATTTTTTCCCAGTCATAATGACTATCGTTTTGAATAATTTGTTTTTTATATATAGGTTTAAAAATGAACTTAACGAAATAAAAAAGGTCGAAGTTCCCCCTATTGAGCTTAAGACTCCTTTTTGGGTAGGTGTTCTTTATCTGGCTATTTTATCTTTTATAGCGATGCATATCGATTTTCCTATTCTCGTTTGCGGAATAACGCTCTTTTTTGTAGGGATGAACAAGGCCTTTTTCCCCGATGATGCACTGGATATCAACCAAGCTGTCATGGCGTTGCTCTTTGTCTCCTCTCTTGTGATCTTGGCGGATATACAAGGTCCATGGCTTATCGATCATATAGAAGCTGAGTCGACAGTTTGGATAGTCCCGACAGCAGCGGTCTTTGCCGGAATAGCTGATAAAACTGTAATCGCTACCTTCGCCTCGAAGGGTGATATCATTCATGAGTATGCAAGGTATGCGGTTGCAGGAGGTATTGCTGCGGGAGGCGGGCTTGCTTTCATATCAAGTGCGGCTAACATAGCTTCGCTCATCGTGATGAGGTCGAGTAATAAGATGGCGTTATACTGGCCGATCTCACTCGCAAGACTCACAAAAGAGGCGCTTCTTCCGACGATCATCTCAACGCTCATGTTTTGGATTCTTTTGTAAGCCATTCATTATCAATGACTTACACAAAATGTTAAAAGAGATGAAGAATCATCATTGTGTAAAAAAGGGGC
>CAZOAJ010000008.1:0-92176 GCA_964577935.1 uncultured bacterium
CAGTTTCAGGCGTGCTTTTATCTTGCTTAGAACTTACCTGAATTGGACTTTCAAACGATGAAGAGACTCTTGAAACAGAACCGCAACAATATGATGACATATAATTTTATGGTTAACTAGGTAAAATTATAATAAATTATTTAATTTAACTCAACTCACACAAGTTTTAAATAAATTGATTATTAAGAGACATCAAAAAAGATGTAATACAATCGGATCGGCACTGTTTCTGGTAAAGTCGCTTCCCTTATGTCGTCATACGCTCCAGAACCTCTGAACAAAGTCAAACACCCTCTTCCACTCTCAATTCGGATTAAAGTATTGGTTCAAAGTCCTAATGCAAATACATTCAACGGACGTAAAGCTAGCCTCAGTGAAGAAAGCATTTCTCTTCTCGTTAAAAATTACTTGGGCGCTCTTTTCTATCGTCAAAGCCCACTATATTCTAAAAAAAAGACCTCTACCAAAGCCGGTTAAACCCGGCTTCGTTCTCAAGTTTTTTCTCATGTTCTTTATTAAACTCGCAAACCTCAATCTTTAAGAAGAAAAAAGGAATATTGCAGGCCGTTTATTAAATTGAGTAAGATCGTGCAAACCTTTCCATTTTTGAATCGGAAGCAACGTTATCTCTTCCTTATCTGATCCTACGTCGCAAACAACAGCCATTTTTAAATTATCTGGTAGGTGGTTTTGAGCCTGCTCGATGATTCGTATATTTCCATATGGCCGCTCAATCGCCATTTGGGTCAATCCCTCCCGGCACTCTTTATCGATCTTCTTGAAACAAGCTATGAGATCGTGTTCTTCTTTGGGAAAGTACCCAATAAACTTAAACGATTCCGCTGGAAACCCTGAAATTAAGAGAGCATGGATAATCGATGATCCAGCGCCTAGTGCTTGAATTTTAATTCCCTGTGAACGGAGAAGTTGAACAAGGTTTTCTCCAGGATCCGCAAGACTCGGCAACCCTTGATCAGAAATTAACCCCCACTCTCCACCTTCTAGTGCACTTTTCTTAATTTCTTGAATCAAATCTTGTACTGCTTTCGGATCGCTATGCTCATTCAAAAGCCTGATGGGATAGCTTTGGAGAACTCTATCAGTTTTTACAGCTTTAAGAAAGACCCTTGCTTCTTTTTCATTTTCAGCAACAATCCCCGTCAATCGATCAACGATTTCTTTCAATTTAGGAGTAACCCATGAATGAGATGGCGTTTCATGAGAGTATGCATTAGGGAGGAGCCAAAAAGTGTTCTTCATATTTTGATTACAAGCTATTTGATTACAGGTTATTTGATTACAAGCTATCCATTAAAAGGCAGAAGATCCGCAAGTTTGAGCAGAAAAAGCTCGTGACTCACATCAGTATCTCTTGCTCCTGTTCTAATTGCAAGAGTTTGCTCCTCAATCGCTATGAGTCCGTCAAAATAGTGATGATCTCCCGATTCTCTGAACTTCTTTGCTAAAACCTGGGATAAATACTTTAGGCCAGCTAAAGCATGAATACCTTGAGTTTCAACATGAGACTGAACTTCAACAATACGTTTGACGTTTTTTGACAGAAGCGCCTGGGTCAGCTGTGATAATGTCGCATTTGAGATTGAAGTGACAATGCTTTGCACTTCTCCAATACGAATCATTTCATTCTCATTTTGATAAATGGAGAGTTTTTCAATTTCCGAAAGGATCAATTTGCGGTCATAGCCAAGTTGTTCCAAAATTTTTTTCGGCGCTCCAACCTCAAATAGAATATACGAATCTTTGAGCTTGGATTCTATCCACTTCTCCACCAATCGCTCTTTCTCCCACGGCTTAATTTGTTCGACTTCAAGAAGCATTCCTGAAGATTCAAAGAGCTTTCGAAGATTCTCACTAAGAGTTTCGCCAGTAAGAATAAAATATTCGTTTTTGAGTTGTCTGATAATTGTTTCAAGCGCTTGAAAATCACTCTTTGACTTTATGAGTGAGCCTTTTTGAACAACGACACACGATCCTCCTTTCATCGAAAAAAGATCTGATTGTCCTAGGCTTTCCGAAATTTTGAGAGGAGAAAATTGATCAAAATATGCTGGGATTATTCCAATTTTGGTTGATATAGTGTGAATTAAATTTTCTTCAATTTCTTCCGAAAAAAATGGATCGTTTCCTACAAGAGCTATGCAGTGAGGAATCTCTTTTGAATTAAGTGATTTTGCAAAGGATAGGCACGCTTCATACCCCTTAATATGCATAGATGCCCCTTAAAAAAACTTGAGCAATACGTTATGACATCAAATGAATGTTGTCTACACGTACCGTATCGCTGAGTAACTAAAAATAAATTATTTTGTTTGCGTTATTTTAGGCTTTTTCCGTCACGTCTACCTCATGAATTGAATCTTTTTCATCAGATAAATGCTAATTTAAAATTCAATATATTAATTGAATCTTAATCGAATTCATGCTATACTATATCCACCATTCAACCTTCTTGAATAAGCAGAAACATGAAATTTTGGGTTAAAACATTTATAGCACTTGGACTCGGAGCTTTATCAGGTCTCATCGCTCCCGAATTCGGCAATGCAATCAAACCCATTGGTTCCGCGTTCCTAGGACTTTTGAGCATGCTCATCGTTCCACTCGTTTTTTCCTCAATGACGACAGGAATAACCAACATCCCTGATACCAGAAAGCTTGGAAAAATCGGAGCTACAACCCTTTTTCTCTACGTTGTAACAACACTCGCTGCTATTTCTATAGGGATCGGATACAGCATGCTGTTTTCGGTAGGATCGAATGTAGGACTTGTCGCGGAAACTGCAATTGCACCGGCTCAAAATTTAAACGTCTCTGATGTTCTCCTATCACTCATTCCCAAAAATCCAATTAAAGCTTTTGCTGAGCAGAATGTAGTTCAAGTTATTATTTTCTCGATTCTTTTTGGAGCAGCGCTCAACGCAGCAGGCAAAGCTGCTAAATCTGTTGTGGAAGTTTTAGAATCGCTTGCGTCAATCATGCAGAGAATGACTCTGCTTATTATGTCGTTAACCCCGATTGGTGTCTTCGCTTTGATGGCATATGCAACTGCAAACATGGGAGCCCATGTACTCCTCCCTGTTGTTGGATTTTTACTTCTCTACTATCTTGCGTGCCTTACCCACTTTGTCGTTATATTATGCGGACTTATTCGAAGTGTCGGCCTCAATCCAAAGTTTTTTATTCAATCAATGCGAGAACTTTTTGCAACCGCTGTTTCAACCTGCAGCAGCTCAGCATGCCTTCCTGTTTCTCTTACCTGTTCTATAGAAAAGCTCGGGATATCAAAGAGTCTCGCAAGTTTTGTTCTTCCCCTCGGTTGTTCATTAAATATGAATGGATCAGCCCTCTTTCAGACGATGGGAGCAATTTTTATCGCTCAGTGCTACGGCATAGATCTCTCTCTTCAACAGCTGGCCACAATGGTTGTCACGGTTCTTTTAGCAACGATAGGAACCGCAAGCATTCCAGGTGCTGGCTTTATCATGCTATCAATCGTCTTTTCATCGATCGGAATCCCGATGGAAGGGCTGGCGCTTCTTGCCGGGGTTGACAGGCTTCGAGACATGGGAACTACTTCATTAAATGTTGTCGGAGACGTTACATGCGCTCTCTTTGTAGCTGCAAGAGAAGGCGCTCTGGACATAAATGTCTATACAGGTCAAATAACCCAAGAAGAGAGTAGCGATCACTCTCTTTCTATAGGGGAGCTTTCATGAACAGTCGTCCCTCATACCAACTTACCCGGTTTCCGCTTGGATCCTTGCGAGAGATAGTGGCTTTAGCCGTTCCTCTTGCAGTAAGCCTTATATCCAACTGTCTGATGTGCTTCATCGATCGGCTGTTTCTCGCTCGCTTTTCAACTGATGCTATGAACGCCTCGGTAAATGCGTTGATCTGGTACTACGCACTCACTATTACCCTCTTTGCAATAGCCGAAACGTCTGAGGTATTTGTCGGTAGAGCGAATGGATCGGGGATGATCAAAAAAAGTGGGAAGGCTGTTTGGCAACTCTTGTTCATCATTCTTGCGCTCTCCATTCCGATGATCATCTTTTCAAAAATCGGATCCTCCTTGTTTTTTAGCGGCTATAACGCCCAGCAAGAAACTGACTACTTTGTTACCTTGATGAATTTCGCACCCTTCTGTGAAGGCTGCATATGCTTGACAGGCTTTTTCATCGCTATCGGCCGCCCAAAGATCATTGCTATAAGCGTCATCGGAGCAAACCTTATTAATGTATTCTTAGACCCAATATGCATCTTTGGATTTGGTCCAATACCAGCTATGGGAGCTAAAGGCGCAGCCCTAGCAACAGGAGTGTCGCAGGTCTGTCAATTCGGAGCCCTCCTTTGGCTTTTTCTTCGCCCGAAAATGCGAGAACTCTACGGCACATCGCTTATGGGATTGGATTGGACTATATTAAAAGATTGCCTGCGTGTCTCCATTCCTTCCGGAATTGCTCGATCAGTCGAGATTTTTGCACACTGTGCCTTTATGAGAATAATTATGGGTATTGGAACAGATATTATGACGACTTTTTCTGTTCTTCACTCAATTTACACATTAGTATTCTTCCTGACTGAAGCTATATCAAAAAGCTCTTCAGCAGTATCAGCAAACGTATTTGGAGCAAAGCTCGAGCACAAACTTCCTCAAGTCATTCTATCTACTCTACGTCTTACGCTCGTTGTAACAGTGATTTTAACTGTGCTTTTCCCTCTATTTTCAGGCTTAATCTGTGATCTCTTCCTGTATGATTTTACACCAGTAAATCCAGCATATAATTTCAGAGCCGATGTCTTTTGGGCACTTATCCTCGTCGGCGCCTGTTTTTTCTTTGATGCCGCCTCCTTTATTTTTATCGGTTTTTTAACCGCCGCAAAAGACACAAGATTCTTGATATTTGCAAGCCCCTTTATCTACTGGGGGCTCTATGTTCCACCTGCAATGTATTTTCTTACCCCAGAGACTGCTTCAACAACTTTTGCCTGGACACTCATAACAATCTCCTGGGCAGCCGGCACAGGGATCTTAGGATTAAGAGCTCTCTGGATTATTCGAAAGTCGATACAACAAAGAGAGACTGAAAACCTGAGTATTCAAGCAGCTCCCATTCCTGTTTCCGATAGGCAGCCTTTAATAGCCTAAATAGATATATCCGACAATTTCGTATCGAGACCCTATCCATTTAGATAAGATCACTCAAAACGGGATCATTTTTAAAAATCGTTTGAACGCGAAGTGTAATGTACTTTGCGTAATTTGCATTTTCAATCATTGCAGCTCTCATCACCACTTCGTTATCAAAAATCGATTCTGGAAGAAGAGCTACATAGTTCATTTTCTTATCGACCTTAATTAACTCACGAACAAATCCTTTATCATGTATGTGAGTTACTATGCTCTCTTCAATTTGATTTTTCGTCATGTCACTGTAGCTCAGCTTTGAAGATTCCCGAACAAGCGATAAAAGAACGCGTTTATCATGAATAAATTCTTTCATCATTTCGCCAGTCCTAAAATCCTTTGGTATCGGATTCATAGAACTTGATTCTCCATTCTCAAATAAGATGCTCCATACTATTGGCTCCAAAGAAACGAGCTCATTAAAAAACGTTTTATCGATCAAAAGTTCTCGCGGGATACTTTTAAGAGTATTATAGATAATTTTATTTGGATCTAAGTAAGCTCGAAAAGTTTCACAATCAATGATTTGTTTTATCAATCTAACAATTGGCAAACAAACTTGCAGATAAAATTGCCTCTTAAGTGCATGAGAAAATTGATGCAACTCATTTTCATCAAGAGGACAAGCGATACCCTCGAGCACCCTGCGAGAAAGATCTTGAAATCTTGTCTCGCACCAAGAAAGACTTCCGTTTAATGACCATTTTATCGCAGACAGTTCATGACAGCACAGTCCTCTAAGCACTTTTTTATTCGATAGATCCTTTGCACCAAGATTAAAAATTCTGTTAGGCTGCTTACTCATAAGAACCGAAAGAATCTCCGGATCCCGTTTGAGACTGTCGTTTAATGAATCATAAGTATCTGGCTTGGTAGTAATCCGTTTGATAGCAACGTCTCTTGACGGATTCTTCTCACCTAAATCATGAGCCATGCGGCTACAGCGTTGAAATAGAGCCAATACTCGATCATCTAAAAATTGAACGATATGCCTCCCTGAGTTCGATAAAAGCGAACTAGATGATGGGGCATGCTCAAGCGGAAGCATATTACTAAGAGGATTCATAACAACTATTTAGTTATATAATGATTCAAATTCGTAAAAAGAAAAGAAGTGTATATAACTTAAACTAATTCAGATAGTATTTTTCGGGTAAGTGGCACCACTCCAGACTTATCGAAATTAAACCCTACCTTATGCCATAGGAATTCCGAATACTCATGAGTTGGTTCAATGACTTTTTGAGGATATTTACCATTAAGCTTGCATTCGATAATAAAGTCCCAAATGCCATCAGCTGGTGTATAGGCAAGAGCAAGAGTCTTTGTGCTTATGAGGTCCGAATAAGGGATATGAGTCTCCTCTTCAAGTTCGATCTCGAGTTGTTTATGAAGATCAATAGTTTCTTCTCTTTTTGCTGACGGATCAATACTTCCAGATGGACAAAGCTCATACAAATTGGGTCTAGAAAAAAGGTGTGAGTCTCTCTTCCCGATCAAAACAAAATCTCCCGCACGCAAAATCCCGCTGACGCCGAGCGGCTTAAGATCAAGTTCTGCTCGAACAGACTTGTCACAGGATGCAGCAACAAAGTACTTATATTCACAAAATGAACCAGTAACCTCATGTTCATTCCACGAAGACATCGTGAAAATAAGGCCATTGAATAGCTTAGGATTTTTTTGTCTCTCAGACTCCCATATGAACTGAACTCGCTCCTCTATTTCAATCGAATGGCGAGATATCCAAGGCTTGATATGTATTGAACAGTTAGCTGCAAGTGGATACCAGAAAACTTCTTTATCGCTCGACATCATTAAGAGTCACTCCATGTCCTTGTTCAATATCGCGTATAGCATGATTCCCCTCAATCTCTTGCAGTTTACTTGGATGAGCTCCTTGTGTTTGCTTTCCAGGTCGAAGGAGAGATACCGCATCACCAAGTTTAATGGATTCTCCTTTGCGAATAGCTCTCGTTGCCTGAACACGTCGTTTAGCAAAGTTAAATAGTTCAAATTCAGAAGGCTCAGGCTCTTTTACTCCATCTCCGATCATCTCTTCAGATTCTCGTATGCGCAGAACTAATTCAGAAAGCTCATTCAAGGTAATGGCAAATTTTTGATCAGGTCCTGGCATAGATCGATCGAGAGTAACGTGCTTTTCTATCACTTTTGCCCCTTGTGCAACAGCAAGTAAAGGTGCTGTAAATGGATCTAAACTATGATCTGAAAGTCCAATTGGAAGCTGGAAAGCAGAAGAAAGAGTTTGCATGGCTCGAATATTCATGTCAGCTATTGGTGCAGGATACGCCGATGTGCATTGGAGCAATGTTATTTCTTTCTGACCATATCTTTTAAGCACATCTATTGCCCATATAATTTCAGATAATGTCGAAGTTCCTGTAGATATAATTAAAGGTTTATTCGACTCTGCGGCCTTTTTTAAAAGACCGGTATGACACAGCTCATAAGAACCTATCTTGTGACGTTTTACATATGGATCGACGGCATCAAAATCATCTTCAGAAAAGGGCGTCGACATAAACTCAAGTCCTTCATCGCTGCAAATCTGAGCAAGATGCGGTATTACCTCATGTGGCATGGCCAGTCGTTTAAAAAGCTCTTCCATGCTACTTTCGATACCACCCTTACGCAAATAATCAGCTTTTCCTGCTCCCTTTGCGTAGATTTTTTCAGCCTGGAACGTCTGAAACTTAATTGCATCACACCCGGCTGCCTTCACACCTTCAGCAAACCGTTTGACCAATTCAATATCTTGATCAAGAGATCCAACCCTCCAGTTGGAACCAACTTCTGCAATAATAAAGACAGGTTTGTAGTCTCGAAGAGATAGATAATAGGCCTCAACATTTCTGTTTGAACTTGTGTCAAGTCCCCATATCTGGTGATCGATTTGGCCATAATACTCAAAGCCTGCCTGTTTAAAGAGACGACATGATTGATGATTCTCAGGAAAAATCAACGCCCAGATCTCGTCAGCGTTTAAACGGAGCTTTCTCAGACGAATTAATGCATCTTTTGCAAGTCCACGACCTTGAAAGTCTGGATGAATTGCTATCGATATTTCCACCGCTTTTGCTTTCGGATTATTGTATGACCGAATTGGGCGAAAGGTTATATAACCAACTCTCTTTTCTTGTTGTCTGATAATTAAAGGAGGAAGATCAGGAAGCTGGTAGTACAAATCGAATTTGGTCAAAAACTCATCGAATGAAGCATCTTTTGTAAAAAGAGATATAGAGACCTTTGGATGTGAACGAATATCCCAAATGTATCGCGCTGATTCCTGAGAAGGAATCATGATCTCGAAATGAAGATCTTCTCTTTTATTGCTATTTTCTTGGTTGCTTTTGCTCGACATGTTGATTGATGGATCTCCACTCAGGATGCTTATCGAGTATGGATTGGAGAGTCCCTAAACTATAGGGAAGATTACGATCAGTAAACTCTTCAACAACTCTTTGAACCAGAAGGTAATCGGCCATCTCATCGACTGTCAAGCGCCAAAGCGAGTCATCTCGTTCATCTTGAAAAAAACACCCCCTCTTACAGGCAAGTTTTGCAATCCCAAGCGTTACATGCTCTCGTTCCTGGTCCGTCGTATTAGATTCCTTGTGTAGTTTGCTAAGGAGCTCTGCTGAAGCAATTTCGATATCAAATCCCCTAGGATAGGTACGCTCTATTGTATTCGATAGAAAGTCAATCCCCTTTTCGTAGTAAAGTTCGAGGGGCTGCTCTATTAAACAAGGGTCGTGCAATGGGCAATCAGCTGTAAGTCTGATAACTGTTTTCATTGAAAAATGAACAATCGCCTCATGAAACCGGGAAAGCACATTGTCAACATCACCTCTGATCGTTGGAATAGACAAACGGGCAGCAATTCCTTCTAAGACATCATCTTCTGGTAGATGGGTCGTAGCAAGAATAACTCCCTCTACATTCCGAATTGTTTTGAGCTTTTCTAAGAGATATTCAAGAAGTGGTTTATTTTGAAGGCTATACAGGGCTTTTCCCCGAAGCCTTGTTGAACCCATGCGGGCCTGAACAATAACAAAAGCCCCCAGATGAGGTTTTAAAGACCTGTCATATCTGGGAGCTTGAAGTCTATACCTTTCGAAAAAAGTACCGGCGTCCTCGAAGGTCGCCGGTACAAGAACATGCTTCGTGTTACTTAACGCGCTTTTCAGATGGTTTCGTAGATTGGATTTTGGTTTGTATTCCCCTACCATGAGCTCGACGATACCCCTCTGCAGTTTGTACTCTTTTTTCCTCTAAGGCATTGCTGGACACTGAGGTGGCAATACTTTTCTTCTCTATTTCATTGTTAATTACTTTATTAAAGGTCGCCATTAAAAACCTCCCGGAGTTTTCTCACCCTCCGGGATTCAGTATAACAAATTATAGATTGTATAGCAAATTTTTGAAATTTCAGAGGTCTCTTCTGAGAATTCTCCTTTACCAGTGAATATATCCCTGCGCCAACATTAACTCTCCGATCAAAACTGTACCCCCCGCAGCTCCTCTGACCAGATTGTGTGAGAGTATTACAAATTTGTAATCAGATAGAGGACAAGATCTTAACGAACCAACACAGACAGCCATGCCATTATCGAGATCTTTATGAAGTCTTGGCTGAGGAAACTCTTTCTCATCAAAATAATAGATAGGATGCTTAGGAGAGCTCGGAAGTCTCAACTCCTCAAGTGGCGGAGAGAAGTCTCGAAATGCAGCTTTAACTTCCTCAATAGTGGCCGATCTTTTGAATTTAATCGAAGTCGCTATCATATGCCCTTCCGTTACGGGGACTCTTGTGCACGTAGCAGAAATCGGCAGATTCAACATAGAGACACCATTTTCAGTAGCCTCTCCGAGAATTTTTTTCGGCTCAATAGAGAGTTTTTCTTCCTCCCCTTCAATGAAAGGGATAACGTTATCAAGTATCGATAAACTCGGAAGCCCTTGAAAGCCTGCTCCCGATATCGATTGCAAAGAGACTACATGAACATTTTCAAGGCCAAATTCTAACTGAAGCGGCCTTAAAGCCGTAACAAGGCCAATTACCACGCAGTTGGGATTTGCTACTATACATCCCCCCGACGGATAAGGTTGATGTTTTATCATCGAAAGATGGTCGGGATTAACCTCAGGGACAACCAGTGGAACGAATTGATCCATCCGATGGTTTCTTGCATTCGAGATAACCACATACCCTTTTTGAGCAAAAGACTCTTCAATCTCTCCTGCAACAGATGAATCTAAAGCAGAAAACACCACTCGAACAGGGAGATTAGGCTCAGGGGCTGAGACAACCATTTCACCAATCTCCTTTGATAAGGACTTGGCCTGTCTCCAATCAACTATATCCTTGAATTTTAACCCTTGTGATTTTTCTGATGCGCAAAGAGCTTTGATATCAAACCAAGGATGCTTTTCAAGGAGTGTTATAAGCCTTTGACCAACGTTACCTGTTGCCCCAAGTATTGCAACTGGCACTCTTCTTCGAAAATGCAGTTCCTGGTGGGAGCGATCTCGTATCATCTGCTCGGGGTTTAAATCAAATGCACCCTCATCATCAAATGAAGACATTACTCCCTCCTTATCTATGAAAGACTTTTACAAAGAAAGATTTTTACAAAGATCAACCAGCATCCTTAAACCAACACCGGTTGCACCCTTAGAAAGATATCTTTTGGATTCCTTCATGTAGGCTGTTCCTGCAATATCGATATGCACCCAAGGACGATTTTCTACAAATTCTTCCAAAAATAATGCCGCAAGAATAGCTCCACCTATTCGTCCCCCAGTACTTTTGATATCGGCCAAATCCGATTTCAAGAGATCTCTATAGGGACGATAGAGAGGCATTCTCCAGAATAGCTCTCCAGATGCTTTTGACGCCCTATCAACAATTTCAGCTAATGTTTCCGAATTTGAAAGATATCCAGAAATATCTGATCCCAAGGCAATTTCCATTGAACCAGTAAGGGTCGCTATATCAATTACACGTGAAGGCTCAATTTTTCGAATACCATACGTCATTGCATCAGCAAGACACAAACGCCCTTCCGCATCCGTTGATGTAATCTCAACATGAAGCCCTTTCATACTCTTAATCATGTCGCCCGGTTTAAAGGCTTTAGAACCAAGGGCATTTTCACAAACAGGAATAATCACATCGATATTTATTGCTGCTTTTTGGCTCGCAAGATAGCTCAAAAGGCCAAGAAGGACTGCTCCACCTGCCATATCGCAGCGCATTGTATCCATTGAATTATTCGGCTTTAGATGCAGGCCGCCCGTATCGAACGTAATTGCTTTTCCGATGAAGAGAGTCGTATCATCATGCCCACCGCGGCCTCTATATCGTAAATGAAGGAGATAGGGCGGATATGCAGAGCCCTTGCTTACTGCAAGAAATAATCCCATTCCAAGCTCTTCGATTTGCTTTTGCTCTAAGACCGAATACTCGACCTCTGGATACTTACGCGAAACTCCAAAGGCCGCATCAACGAGCGCTTCAGGGTGAAGATCATCTGCATTTGCGTTTACTAAATCACGAACAAAATAGTGAGCCCGAAATAATGCCTCTTTTTCCTGAATAAGAGATTCTATTTCGCTTAAAACATATCTCGAAGGGCATGCAATAGACACCTCCTTCAATACGCCTTTAGCACTATCTGCTTTATAACGTGTAAAATCGTAGAGAGAGTAGTAAAACCCTTCAAGAAAGGCGCTCAAAAGATGGGTAAACTCAAAAGATAGATCTTGAGGAAGGGCAACAACAACTTGGCGAATGGAATTCGTGCTGCTCACAAAACAAAATGCCCGAAAATAGGCTTGTTTGATTCGTTCCAAATTCAGTTCATCTTTTTTCCCAAGGCCAAGAAGAAGGATTCGCCGTTCCGCTATGCCATGGTAAAGGCATATTGTTTCCCCAAGCTTTCCTCGAAAATCACCTGTTTTTAAAACACCCTCAAGGTAATCTTTAAGTTCAGGCACGCTAGATGAAGCATCGCTTAGAGACTCTCCTTCATAGAGAGAAAGAATCAAAATATCAGATACAGGGCGTCGATCAATATGATGAAAGCCCTGTACTTGTGGCAGAAATTTATCAAATGCACTCAGCAACATCTGCTTGATTTCCTCTTAGAATGGAAGATCATCTTCTGAAAATGAAGACGACGACTGCGCAGTCTGAAAGCTCGATCCATGAGAACTCTTCGCAGGAGCTTCATAGGATTCTGTGGATTCTTGCTCGCGTTTATCGCTTTTTCCACCACCAAACGGATTGAAGAGAATCATATCGGCTACGATCTCAAACGAAGTTTGTGGATTACCTTCTTTGTCATTATAAATCTCAGGTATTCCCATTTCTCCGACAACTTGGACCGCGCTTCCCTTTTTAAGATAGGCAGTTTTTTTATCGAAGCGATCGCCCCATAAAGTAACTCTCCACCAGATTGTTTTCTCTTTTGTGCCGCGCTTTAGGTTCGTTGCAACACGAAATGTTGTGACTTTCAATCCATTTGGTGTATAGCGGACTTCTGGGTCTTGACCTAAATGGCCTGCAATCTGAACGATGATCATGATGAAATCCCCTACTGTATAATGGGTGTTTTTTTCAGGCTGTTATACGGTTTTTGAGCCCTTTAAAGCAAAAGAAGAAACAAGATTGTAGGATTATGCCAAGAAGACAAAAACCGGGAACTCCTCACCTATTGGGCTGCTCATTTCAGCAAGGGTACTGGAATTTTGCCCTGAATTCAGATACTGAAGTAGAGGCTCTGGTTATTGCACCTTTTGAATCAAAGTCGGCACAAGAAATCTATCCTATCGATTCAAGCGCTAATAAAAATGGTTCGATTTGGCATATGGCTCTTGAAGCAAAAGAATCCACCATAAGATGGGGCTGGAAGCTTAAGAATGATCCTCAGATATATTTGGATCCTTATGCGCCATTACTTGCAACAGGATCTGAATTCGGAAACAACGCTTGGGCTACATTTTCAAACAATACCCTCATCTCATCAGCATCCATCGAGCAAAATTTTGATTGGGGACCGAACCACTTTTCACCTCGAGCTCTAGAAGATCTTATTATCTACGAAGTACACCTTCGAGGCTTTACTCAACATCCATCAAGCCATGTACAACATCCAGGGACATATCTTGGGTTCTGCGAAAAAATCCCCTACCTCAAAGATCTCGGCATAAATGCTATCGAACTTCTCCCTATTTTTGAATTCAACGAAATGGAATGGTCTCGAATTAACCCTAAAACTCATCAAAAATTATGTAATTATTGGGGGTACTCCCCTTTAAGTTTCTTCTCTCCAATGATGCGGTATGGAACGACAGATAACCCATTTACAACTGCAAATGAACTCAAAACTCTTATAAAAGCGCTTCATGAAGCTCAAATCGCGGTGATATTGGACGTTGTCTATAATCACACGGGCGAAGGAAATGAAAATGGCCCGAAATCCTCATTTAAAGCCTATGGGCCTAGCACTTACTATCTAAAAGATTCCTCGGGTGCGTTCTTGAATTACTCAGGATGTGGAAACAGTATCAATGCAAGCCATCCTGTTGTGTCAGACCTCATCATAGACTCACTTCGACATTGGATAACCGAATATCATATAGATGGTTTTAGGTTTGATTTGGCAGCTGAAATGACTCGTAATATGAATGGAGCTCCATCCCAACAACCTCCTCTTTTCGAACGAATGCTTAAGGATCCTTTAATTCAAAATAAAATCCTCCTAGCCGAACCATGGGATGCTGCAGGGCTACACCAAACAGGACAACTGTATCGCCTCAATCAGTGGGGAAAAAGCTCTCTTATGGAATGGAATGATGACTATAGAGATGCGGCCAGAAGATTCATTCGTGGAGATCTTGGATATGCAGGTCGATTTGCTGCAAGGCTATGTGGATCTGAAGATCTTTTCTCTCCCCATGGTTCGCCAATTAATAGTTTAAACTTCATAACCTGTCATGATGGTTTTACCCTAAAGGATGCTGTCTCCTACAATCACAAACATAATTTTGAAAATGGGGAGCACAATCTTGATGGGTCTGATAACAACTTGACGTGGGATTGCGGCCATGAAGGAGAAACATCAGATTCACGAATTGAAAGACTACGAGATAAACAAATAAAGAATTTCATAACCTCGCTCCTCTTATCTCAAGGGGTGCCAATGATTTTGTCAGGCGATGAATATGGACATTCAAAACAAGGGAATAATAACACCTGGTGCCAGGATAATGATTTAAATTGGTTTTTATGGCTCGATCTCAAAAAAAACCTCTCTCTTCATCGATTTTATAAAGAGCTTATTCAATTAAGAAATCGTACTCCATCACTTAAGAAAGCTCAATTTCTCAAGCATTACGATATTCAGTGGCATGGGAAAACACTTTTCAACCCCGATTGGGGGACTAATTCACAAATCATAAGCCTCACACATGTTAGTCGAGATGGATCTCCCATTCTACATGTTGTTTGGAATATGTCTGAAAATACCGCGCAGGTTGAAATTCCCCACCCTGAAAATGGGCAGCAATGGAAACTCATTATTCAGACGGGACAACTTCCCCCATGGGATATTTCTTCCATCGATGAGGCCGCAACATTTAGTGGGCAATTATTGCAAATTCCATCTAGAAGTGTTATTGTTTTAGAAAGCCATTCTCTTTGATATTAAAGAGTTGTTTTTAATTAACAAAACAATACATATATAGTTGGAGCTTCTTCTATGTGCACTCCCGTGTCATATTCGCACGCAATTGAAAATGGAGGACAAATAGAACACTTCGACCAACAGCTCACTGGCCTCAAGAATGATCCATATGTGAATTCTCCTGAAGCCAACCAGCGAGTCACATCTATTTTTTTAACTTCTTGTTGTGTGAGACTTGCTCCAGATAATTATGAAGTCGACAGTTCACAGTCCAAACTTCACTCAAACACATTTTTACTTCGTGATATTAGTAATAGGACTCAATACTTCCAAGACCTCATTCTTTTGCTTGCAAACGATACAAATTGGAAGAAACATCCTCGATGTTCCTTGTTAAACATCCCAATCGTTACCTTTACATTTTCACAGTTATTTCCAGGTCATGATCAAAATTATTCAATGCTCATAAAATCATTTGAGCTCTTTTTTGGTGCTGTCTTAGGCTTCAAAAAGCTCGCAAGCCTCTCGATCGATGCTGATACAATCCCGATTCTTCTATCTGTTGCCTATCTTGCAGAACTTTTTGGCGAACCTTCGATAGGAGAAGCGGCTGATAAACAACTCTCTTGTAAAGGCATTAAACCAACTTCCGTAGGCGAAGCTATAGAACTTGCAAGGTGTGCCAAACAACTCAAGTTATCAAAGCTGTTATCTCAGGCCTCCTCTCAATACCTTCAAATGTCTATAAATCGGTTTCAAAAGGATATCGTTTCGTATCAGGGTGTTATTGAAAAATATTATCCAGTTAACGGCATGTTCCTAACGGAACTAAATTTATCATCTTTTGAATGGCTGACGAACCCTCTTTTAGCGAAAATCTTACAATCAACAGTAAATCTTAAAACCCTTGTAACGGGAAAAGCAAAGCTCACTTATGAAGAAGTAAAACTTCCGCAAGCGCTTGAAGAATTGAATATTTCTGAAAACAGAACCATTCAAGAAATAAATTTATTCGCTCTGTTTTATCCTGGAACTCAGATAAAAAAACTTCATCTCAATAATACTAATTTACATCTAAAAGAGGGTATACTGCCCGAAGGCATCCAGCAGCTACATATAAGCGATACACCGATCACTACTAAATCCCTTTCTTCAGCACTCAAAGCTTCTAAAAACTTGGTTATACTCGACATATCAGGTTGTAATATCGATCTTTCTGAAATAACACAGGATGACCTTCCTTGCCTACAGAACCTTCTTCACTTGGAATGCCGCTTTAACCAAAAACTGGATAATCCCTGTCGTGTGGCCAATCTTCGAAATTTCTTTAGCTCCGCTCAGTCGATTAAATTACTTGATTTGAGCAATTCAAATGCAACACTCGAAGGAATCTCCTTTTCAAGGACGCTCAAAGAACTCTTTATTTACGGCTGCAAGAATATCCGTAAGCAATTTCTTGATGATGCGACTATGAACTGCCCAGAGATTATCATAGAGAAATAGGTATTACTCCCCCGTTACTCCTGCCTTTTGGCCACTCTAAAGGCCTCAGCCGAGAGATGGAAGAAAATGAGGAGGGGAATCGAAAAAAATGCCGAAAGAAAAAGAGATCTTGAAATCCAGCTTAAAAACCATACAGGACTCGTTTCATACAAAGTAAATGCCCCGGAAAAAATGAGCGCGACTATTGAAAAGGCACTCAAAACGATCAATGGAAGAAGAGCTATAAAAAAGTAGACAACTTTAGTCAATTGAATATCTCTTATACGCCTTAAGAAGCTATCAATAATCTGAAGAGGCCTTTTCGAGGTAAGAGCAAACTCCGGAACAAGAACAAATAGAAGAAAAACACCTCCGATTAATAAACCCACCCGAGCAAATGAAATAGCGAGTCCGATAAATGCAAACAATGCCGCCCAAAAATCACCTAGAATAGGAAGTTCCGTCAATAAAGCATCGAATGCGGCTAGAAGCCATAAAAGCAACATTGCACAAGGAAATACCATAAAAATTGCAAAGGATGCCATCGATTGATCAAAGGTATCTTTGAAGGCCTCTCCTGTTGAGATCGCTTTATTTTGGCAATAACGTACATACGAACGAATAAGAGGAACACCTACAAATGCTAAAAGAGGCAATGCACAGGAACCAATAAAGATAAGCAGCCCAAAACCAATCCAATTCATATTGTCAATTGCAAGCATGACGCCAACAATTCGAGAAAAAAGGATTACAAAACAAGCCATCATTGCGACAAACCAAGAGCCGAGCCGAAAAGATCCCTTAGCTGATCGTATAAAATTTGATTGAATGTCTTTCATATATTTTCCTTAAACCGCCTACCTACACCTCTACATACACTCGAATATGCCTCTACTGATACCAGATTAGAGATAAAAGTAGCTAAAAAATAGCACATAACCCTCTAATCTCAACCTGAAAGCGTTGGATCATTCAAGTACAGATATTGAGGACGAACTATCGGGGTTCCTTTTCCATTTCTAGCTTCCACTCTTTCATAAAGAATTTGCCTGGAAATACCAACACAACGAGCTGCTCCAAATAAAAGAGGAAGAAATTGAGGAAAATCAAATCCTGCCGCTGAAAGCATTACTCCAGAAATAGCATCAACGTTTGGATAGGGATCATGGACCTTTTCCATTTCTTTGAGGAGTGCAGAGCCGACATCTTTAAGCTGAATCGCGAGCCGGACTGAGGGATTTTTGGGAAAGTGATGCGCTACAAACTCGTATAATAGCGTAGCACGTGGATCTTGAACGCGTAGTACTGCATGACCAAATCCATAAATAAGCTTTCCGCTATTCAATCGCTTGATGAGATAGTCTTTAAGCTCTTCATTTGTTGGGGTAAACCCCGTCTCTTCTTGAATTTCCTGTAGCTGCTGTAAACAATCTTGATTTGCTCGACCATGCCTTGGACCATCTAGAGCAAGCATAGCGCTTGCCAAAGATCCATACATATCTTCAAGTCCAGATGCTACTGCTTTGCCCACAAATGTCGATAGATTCCCCCCACCATGATCAAAATGCAGAAGGAGAAATAGTCGAAGAGCCTCCTTAAGTTCCGCTTTAACCTGAAATGGCAGCGACATAGCAGCAAGCATTCGATCTTCGTAATCATCTTCAGATAGAGATGAATCTTTAGTTTCCTCCCATCCTGAAACATGCGCCATAACTAAACCTGCCAAAAGCGGTGCTTTTGCAACGATATTGAGGCAATCATCCCACCATGAATCCGTCTTGTTCAACATCCCATCGAGAAGTAATGCTCCAGCAAACAGCTTCAACGGCTCCCCTTTTTTTGGCAGAGATCGTATTTGGTCACAAACACTAGGTTCAATATATGCCCGTTTTTTTATGTCGTTTGAGAATTGAAGCTTTTCGTCCGAAGTGGGCCGCCTTCCATATATCAATAGATAAATAACCTCCTCAAGGCTGTATCCTGCCAAATCATGTACAGCAATACCAGAATAATAAAGCCCTTTTTCTGGATGGACATATGAGGTAGGACAATATCCAACAGGATACCCACGAAGCCCGGTCTCTAAATTATCTTTAGAGATTGTAAAAAGTATTTCATCGCTCATGACTATATCCTGTTATCAATAATTCGGACCAAGCAGGTGACGAACGGCATCTCTCTCTTCTACGAGCTCGCTTTCAGTTTTTCTTAAATAGGATTCGAGCCAGGAAGGAGGCTTGATTTCAGAATGAACCTGAATAGCTCCTGATGCATTTGTCATACAAGGAAAGGAAAACACAAGATCTTCTCGAATTCCAAATGGATTCTTTTTTGATGATATTCCCGAGGAGTAAAAATATCCTGCTCCAGATGTGGTAATAAGATCCTTCATAGCAACAAGAGCTGCATTTGCCGCAGATGCAGCTGACGATTTACCGCGTGCCTTTATCACCTCTGCCCCGCGCTTTTGTACGAATGGCATAAGATCTTCTTCTATAAACTCTCTGCTACATAGGTATTTAGTCATTAGGTGAGTTGGATCAACCACTTGTGATGTCGAATGATTTCCCCAAATTACCACCCCAGCGGCATCTTTGAGTTCTATGCTTTTTTTGCGAGCAACGTAGGATTCTGCTCGAATTTGATCAAGGCGAGTCATAGAACAAAAAGTAGCTTCAGGAAGATCCAAAGCCCAACTTTGAGCTATTAAGCAGTTTGTATTGCAAGGATTTCCAACTACCAAAACCTTTATTTTTTTATCAGCGACTGTGTTGATAACCTTACCTTGTTGGGTAAAAATTTGAGCATTGGCTTCAAGGAGGTCCCTTCTTTCCATGCCTGCTGAGCGAGGTTTTGCTCCCACAAGAAGAGCTGAATTTGCCCCTTCAAAGGCTTGATATGGATCACTTGTTACCTGTATCCTCTTGAGCTTGTAGAATCCGCAATCTTGAATTTCATACTCGAGCCCCTTAAGTTGCCCCTCAAATTCAGGAATATCCAATAATCGTAAATCAACTTCATCACTGCCAAAAAGTCCGCCAGAGGCAATTTGAAAAATTAAACTGTAGGCAATATTTCCTGCAGCGCCTGTTACAACACATCTTTGTACTGTCATAAATAATTTGATTAAATGAAGCTCTCTTTTTGCTGATTTGATGATTTCCCACAAGTCAATACCGATTGATCCATACCTATCTGATGATTGGCAATGATGACAATAAATTTATTTAATATTACTTTCATCGATTTAGCTTTTTAGCTATAGAGATGAGTGAAACCTATATTATTTAGATATTTAAAGCAGCAGGAGTTGGCTTTTTAAGGAGGCACCAAATGAGCTTAGATGTAGACATATCAAGATTAATTTACAGAACCGACGATAACTCATACCAATTTCAACTTCCTCATGAAAACAACCAAGTTCATAATAATCTTACTCAAAAGCATGGCATCAAACGATTTCAGATCATAACACCAAGTGAATTCCAAGGTAAATTTGGGTATTGCCTTACCGAAAAAGTATGTGCGTGGCTCTGGAGAAATCAGGAAGATTTAACCTATGAAATGCTCCAAGAAGGCCTAGATTTAAATATCGATAGAAATATTCCCGCAATTGGAGGCAGGTGGAGCGTTAAAGTAGACAATCAGAAAAGCTGGTGGTCTTCAATTGCTTACTATATCCCATTGCTTAAGACCGTTGAATCTCATGAAGAGGTGAAATTGGTCGTGACCCAGAACCAAGCTTCCTCATCCTATCTGAGTGCTTTTTCATCTCCACCCAAAAATGCAATTTCAGACAATGAATTTCGTGATATCTGTATTAGCCCTAGAAAAATAGATACTCAAGGACCTGCAATTCAAAGAATTTATTCAAAACCCTTCGAAGATGCATTTACAAATCTCAGCACAGAATGTCTACAAAAATTAGAGCCTGTCTGGGTTCACGGAGTTGAAAATAAAGGAAAGTACCGACTTATAGCCCTTGATAATTCGATTTCTATCGAGGAACTCCATGAAAACAATATAGGCTATACTGAAGAGGAATTTAAACAGGGTAATCGAAGAACTGTTTCCATGTTTAAAGAGTATCTTATCCGTGAATTTGGTATTCGTGTTGTCGATTATTTCCAATATGCCTATCAGATCTCCTTCGATAGTATGATTAAAGCCGGATCTCCCCTTCTTCCAGATCATGTTTTTAAGTCAAATATCGGTGTTTTGAATGTTGAAATGCAGGACATTGACTTTCTCTATAAAAAACTAAAAGATCTTAAAATGGAGCTATCTAGCTCAAAGAAAATGCCTTATGAACCGATCACTAACCTCTTCAAGAATGAAAGTAAGATTGGTTCCTCGGACGATCAATTTTCAATCAGGGAACTTCGAGGACTGATACGAGGAGTACAAGCACATCTTAACATTGAAACAGTACCTACTCTCGAGGAGACTGAAAAATACTTAATTCAACTTTTAGAGAATGAACCTGATACAGCTTCTTCTTTAAGCGTGGAGGCCTTTAACGCTATAAACGCCATGATTAGACCAACTCATGACGAAATAAAAAAGGCCTTTACAGGAAGAGAGATTATAGACCGTGCAATTATGGGCTTTCACACGATGGGAGATAAAGATATAGCCGATCCTTGCCGTGATATGTTTGAATGGCTGCACACATATAAGGAGATCCAAAGCACTGAAAGTCTAAAAGTATGCATAGAACGATATGCACATATTTTAGCAAAGAAATCCCCCTACAGAATTCGACTAGCCCCAAAGCCATCAGATGCAGTCCCAAGCGATAACTCACCCTCTTCTTCCAGTTCAAGCGCCCCTGAAATTGGAGAACTCATATCATGCGATGTCAGTAGCGCAAACAACGAGACTCCAAAAGTACTGTGGTATACAGGTCTTTTAGTCCCAGGACCAAAGAAAAAGGATGGTACCGAAATTTGGTATCGAGTTGATGCCTTTATTGATGATAACGAAGGAAACGTAAACTACGTACTTCTTCCTGCATGCGACAACTACCTGGATGATAACAATCAACCATATCCGATGATCAAGTTGTATAGAAGCACAGCAAGCAATAAAAATGCTTTAAGCTGGTACGATTCAATCCAAGCAGATCTAAATCCAGATTCGCCTGGATCTTTAAATCCTGAAGCTGCCTACGAATATGAAAAGCTTTATTTTGACGAGAGAACAATCCCCGTGTGGGTTGGATATCTCATTTCTGCCCAGCGCCATAAAAGTGCACTAAAACAAGCAGAGTCCAGTAATCTTGATCACGTACTTTTAGAAACTATTAAGACAAAATATCAAAAAGACTACAAACTCGCCCTTGATTATTATATCGAACAACTTCAACTGAACGCCTCAAAACACCCTGAGAAGGGAGAAAAATCACAAGCTCTTCTCAAGGAGCTCTCCGAAACTCCATCTTCTGGGGCATTTGATTCAAAGAATTATGAAAGTGTTTTCGATCGCATTGATGAATATCTCTATAAAGAAGCGGATGAGACGAAAGAGTTACCCATTTATAAAAATAACCAAGGCATACTTTTTGCAGGACACAGCCTTGGAGGTGCATTAGCACAACATGGCATGTATTATTTTGGAGCACGAAGAAAGCGTATTCCATGCCCAGGATTTAATTTTACATGCTATACAAGCCATGCTCCCGCAATAGCAGGATATAAGAATGCTGAATACATGGCTTTTGGAAGAACTCATCGAGCGCTCTTCAAGCATCTTCAAATTTCATGCATACACGAGTTCCAGTTTGAAAAAGATGATATTATTCCTAAAGCCGGTGAAGACCATCTAGGAGCAAATTACTACAAAACCGTTAAAGACCATTCTTGGTTGCAGCAAAATATTTTTGTATTTTCACCTCTACCCACCGCAACAAGCCTAGACATAACTACAGCACCAGTTCATGGCCGAAAAACAGGATTAGCAAAACCAAATGATGTTAAGATTGTTTCTCTTTCACCAAAGCAATTAGCTGAATTTGATGGTTCATACTTTCCAAGTAGTTTTGTTAATAACGCTTTTGGCTGTGGAATATTGCGAAGTAAACAGCTGATTGAGTTTACAAGGAGGAATTCCGGAACCTTTCTTATACCTATTTTGAAGCTTGTAGAATTGTTTTACACAAACAAAGCAGCTAATAAAGCTCGTGATAACAAAGGGGTCCTATCTAGAAGTTTTTTACATAGGTCAACACAACCTAGCTCCGCAATTTAAGAAGAACTGTTAGAGCGCTTGAAAGGGACATCCCTGCTTCAAGCGCTTTAATGGCTTCTTGGAACGCACCGTCTTTACCGAATGTTTTCCCAAAAATGCCATGGATCGTGCACGACCTACCAGAGTCAAGAATCCTCTCTTCATATTTTAGCCAGAGATACTCAAGGACCTTGCGCCCTCGTTCTTGACCGAGTTGCACAACTGTGCCTTCTATTTCCGAATCAATATCATCGCGCAAGTGTTTTGGTAGATTTTCTATATCATTTGCAATGAGCTGTTTTCTTCTTTCACGTTCTTCTTGAACTTCCTGGTCAATCGCCTTCGAAAGAGTAGAAATAGACTCTTGAGCGGTTTGTAGATCTTGACTCCAAAAGTCACTTAGACACGCAGCCTTCAATATAAACTGATCATCTTCAAGAAGCGATTTTGTCGAAGTTCGAACCAATTGACTTCTTGACCGTATCGTTGGAAGCATCTTTTCGACTTCAGTCGTTGTGAGTACAAATAATACTTCGCCCTCGGGCTCTTCGAATATTTTTAATAAAGCATTAGATGCAGATGGAAGCATTCTTTCAGCATTATGAATAAGCACCACTCTTCTTGCCCCTTCAAAAGGACAAAAGGAGAGTTCTTGAATTAAGTTTCGGATAGATTGTATCGAGTGTAAAGAAGCTTTGCCCTGACAGTGCAATTGGAGAAAATCTGGAGAAGATAAAAGATGAGAGCCTTCCAGACTAAGCCAACACTCAGCAAGTCTTAAAGACTGCTGTTCAAGGATTTTATGTGAACGATTGCATAGAATAAGAAGGTGATGACAAGAGTTTTTTCTAATTGCCTGCAATACCCGTTCAATCGGGTCTTTCATACCAATGAGATCATTCATAAAATAGGCTGTATAGCGTATTGTGCACTTATAAAAATTTGATCGGGCGTTTGATCTGCATTAAGTACATGAATTCTCTTTTGATGAGCTTTAGCAAGTGCAAGAAAAGCAGATCTAACATCTTCGTGAAACTTAAGACCCTCTGCTTCAAAGCGGTTATTCTCTTCAATACGAGACCCTATTCTCTCAAAGGCTTTAGAAACTGGACAATCAAGCAAAAGAGTCAAGTCAGGAACTAGAGATTGTTTATCGTAAATACTTTTCCACACTTGTTCAATATATCCTATACCAAGTCCTCGTACTTGGCCTTGATAGACAAGCGTAGAATCCATAAAACGATCACAAAGAACCCATTGTCCACGCTCAAGGGCTGGTCGTATTACTGTCTCAATATGCTGTATTCTCGAAGCAAGAAAGAGAAGAAGCTCGGCTCTATGGTCAATAACTTCGGCTTGATAATGGAGAAGGAGAGCTCGTACCTGCTCTCCAAAAGGTGTTCCACCTGGCTCTCGTGTAAGATATACTTTGATACCTTGAGACTCAAGCCATGTTTTTAAAGAGGTGATGAGTGTAGACTTTCCTACCCCCTCACCTCCTTCTATCGTAATAAATCGACCTCTACTCATCAGAGTCTGACCCATCAAGATCCGAGGATTCGTTATCCAAGAGTTGATTATCCAAGGATTCGTTTAAATGCTCTACCTGATTATCAGAGACATCCGATTGAAGAGCATTGCCTTCTTCAGGAGATTTTAACGATGAATCCGGTGATAACTCAGAAAGCGAGTCTTCACTTTCAGAGGTTACTTTTTGAACCGAAACCAAGATACTATCCTTCAAAGAGGCTAAACGAACACCTTGTGTGTTTCTACCAACGACTCGAACGTCACGAATAGGTATCCGGATAGTTTGCCCTGAAGATGTCGCCATAATAATACTTTGTTTATCATCAACGACAAGAGCTGCAACCACAGCCCCATTTCGATCACTTGTAATAATCGAACGAACGCCACTGCCGCCACGATGAGTCTTTCTAAACTCATCAACCTGCGAGCGCTTTCCAAAACCATTTTCACAGACAACCAATAGAGTCTCTTGTCCGTATACTGCCTCACATCCTACTACAACGTCCGTAGGACTCTTCAATGAAACCCCTCGAACGCCTCGAGCCGTTCTTCCCATTGGACGAACTTCAGATTCATCAAAGCGTACAGCCATCCCTTCACGGGTGAAGAGCATGACTTCTTGGTTTGGATAGACATGCTGAGCTGAAATAAGCTGATCACCCTCATCTATGGTAACAGCAATAATTCCTTTTCGGCGTGGATTTGAATATTCGCTCAAATGGCTCTTCTTAACAACACCCTGTTGCGAAGCCAAAAGGATACATGAATCCTGATCAAAATCAGATACTTTTAAGACAGCAGCAATCTTCTCGTTGGGCTTTAAGTCTTCTAGAAGATTGATAATTGGCTTGCCCTTAGATTTTCTGCCCGATTCCGGTATCTGCCAAACTTTCAGCCAATAGCAGCGACCAAGACTTGTGAATATGAGAATGTAGTCATGTGTTGATGCTACATACAAGCACTTGATAGAATCTGCGTCTTTCTTAAGCTCAACCCCGGAAACGCCTTGTCCACCTCGTTTTTGCTCTCGGAAGGTATCAAGAGGCATCCGCTTGATATAATCATCTGTTGAAATAGTAATGAA
This sequence comes from uncultured bacterium, assembly GCA_964577935.1. Classification (GTDB taxonomy): domain Bacteria; phylum Chlamydiota; class Chlamydiia; order Chlamydiales; family FEN-1388; genus JABDGV01. The sequence goes on from CAZOAJ010000008.1 coordinate 25,244, forward strand.
GACTTCTTCATTTGCAATAAGGTCTTCGATTCCAACTTCAGCTTCTGCAGGAATAATTTTTGTTCTTCGTTCAGATTTGTGATGACGCATGCTCTCTTCGAGCTCTTGTCTGATAATCGCTCGAATACGTTCTTCCGAAGCCAATATCGCCTTCAAATCGGCAATTTTTTCAAGAAGAGCATTATGCTCGTTTGTGATTTTATCTCTTTCAAGCGCGGTAATCTGGTAAAGGCGAAGATCTAAGATAGCACCCGCCTGACGTTCAGAAAGAGAGAATTCTTGAACAAGGCCTATTCGTGCATCATCTTTGGATCCACTTTCTCGAATAAGTTTGATAACCACTTCTAGATGATCAAGAGCTTTGAGGTAACCTGCCAAAATATGAGCACGATTTTCAGCTTGATTCAACTCAAATCGACATCTCCGGCGAATTACTTCGATTCGATGATCGATCCAGGCTGCAATCATATGCTTGATATTCATCAACCTGGGCAGCCCCTTATCAAGAGCTAAAAGTTGGCAACCAAAAGTAGTTTCAAGGTCAGTAAATTTATAAAGCTGGTTGATGACGACTTCAGGCATTTCACCTTTCTTAAGTTCAACAACAACACGCAGCCCATTTCTATCAGATTCGTCGCGTATGTCCGAAATTCCAGTGATCGTCTTTTCCTGAACAAGATCAGCGATTTGTTCAACAAGACGAGCTTTATTAACATTGTAGGGAATTTCTGAAATAACTAAGCGGAGACGATCAACAGTGTCAGGCATCTCTTCAGAGGCAATCACGCCTCGAATGATAAGCTTGCCTTTTCCAGTGTGGTAGGCTTCCTTGATTCCTCGATAACCACAGATGACCCCACCTGTCGGAAAATCAGGACCTGGAAGGACAGACATCATCTCTTCAATTGAAGTTTTAGGATTATCCAAAAGAAGAATCGTTGCGCGCACAACCTCTACAAGGTTATGAGGAGGAATGTTTGTCGCCATCCCGACTGCAATACCGGAAGAACCGTTACAAACGAGATTTGGAAATCTTGAAGGAAGGACGGTCGGCTCCTTCTTTGTTTCATCATAGTTTGGAACAAAGTCAACCGTCTCTTTGTCAAGATCTTCCATCAATTGGACAGTTGCTGAAGTCATCCGAGCTTCGGTATAACGCATCTGAGCTGGAGGATCTCCATCGATTGATCCAAAGTTTCCTTGCCCATTCACAAGCGGATATCTCATCATCCAGTCTTGCGCCATACGCACAAGCGTCGGATAAATGACAGCTTCACCATGAGGGTGGTAATCACCAGACGTATCACCGCAAATTTTTGCACATTTACGATGTTTCGATTGAGGCCCTAAGCTTAACTGGCGCATTGCATAAAGGATTCGCCGCTGAGAAGGCTTCAACCCATCTCGTACGTCAGGAAGTGCACGAGCAATAATGACCGACATTGAGTAGCGAAGATAGCTTTCTTTCATCTCATCGTCGACATTTCGCGCCACCACCACTTCGTTTCCAGTGTAGGAAGTCATGTTGTGGTTCTCCAGATTATTGCGTTAAAGATCCAAATTTTTAACTCTAACTTTACGTTAAAAATTTGATTGTCACTAACATCCAAGTTTTATTAGATATCCAAGCTTCACTAAACATCCAAGTTTTTAACAGATAGTGCATGCTGTTCAATAAAGGCCCTTCTCGGAGGAACCTCTTCGCCCATAAGCATCGTCACCATATGTTCAACCTCGGCAGGATCAATGATTTGAGCACGAACCAAAGTCCGCTTTTCAGGATCCATTGTTGTCTCCCAGAGCTGATCAGGATTCATCTCACCAAGACCTTTGTACCGCTGAATTTCGATATCACGGCGGCCATTCAATCGAACTGAGTCGATCAATTCTTTAAGAGTGTAGAGAGGCATCTCTCGACTATGGTCATCAATATAGACAAAGAGAGGATCTGATGAAGCTATGAGGTATTGCGAAAGATCAAATCCAATTCTATTAAGGGTGTTTTGGAGTGATGTCCATGTAATTTCATCATAGAACTCAACAAATCCAAGACCTTTAGGTCGAAATTCACGCATTTGTTCGGTAACTTCTTCTGGAGGTATTGAAGCTAAAGTTTCCTCAAATAACGATCGTTGTTCTTGTTCATGTCGATTTTTTAACGCCGCTAAATCTTCCTCGTGAAATACATACTGAGACTCATTTAAGAGCGATGCCATATATCGTGGAAGAGTGCCATCCGTGTTCTTATGTGCAAGATATTCACGGAACGGAACACCCTTACGCTCAACGCGTAGGATAAACCCTTCAATTTCAAGTATAGCTTTAGTCAATAGCGAAACTTCATCAATGGACAACAGAGATCCATTTCTTTGAAGCTTAATATCACTTAAGCCAAGCTCAAGAAGATAATCATCCATCTCACGCTCAGAACGGATATACCTAGATGTCTTTTTGCGAGAGACCTTGAAAAGTGGTGGCTGGGCAATGTAGATAAACCCATTTTCCACAAGTTGAGGCATATGGCGATAAAAGAACGTCATTAAAAGCGTTCGAATATGAGATCCATCGACGTCGGCGTCAGTCATAATTATGATACGATGATATCTCAGCTTTTCAAGCTGAAAACTATCTCGACCAATTCCGCAGCCTAAAGCTGCCACCATTTTACCAACTTCTTCGTTCTGGAGGACTTTATCTGGACGTGCCTTCTCAACGTTAAGAATCTTACCACGAATAGGTAAAATAGCCTGGAATCTTCTATCTCGTCCCGTCTTAGCAGAGCCGCCGGCAGAATCACCTTCTACAATATAGATTTCACAAAGGGCTGGATTGCGCTCTTGGCAATCAACGAGTTTTCCCGGAAGCCGGGCACTGTCAAGTGCAGTCTTTCGCAGAGTAAGCTCTCGAGCTCTTCGAGCAGCTTCTCGAGCTTGGGCTGCAAGTATAGCTTTATCTGCTATTGTTCGAGCAACCTGTGGATGCTCCTCTAGAAATGTAGCTAATCCTTCACCTACAATCTGTTGAACGATCGAGCCTACATCGCTATTTCCAAGGCGCTGCTTTGTCTGCCCTTCGAACTGGGGATTTGGCACCTTGACTGAGACAACCGCGGTCAACCCTTCCCTCATATCCTCACCGGAAAGAGAGAGCTTATCATTTTTAAGAATGTTATTATTCTTAATATAGGTATTGAGGACACGAGTGAGAGCCGTTGAAAAACCGCTCACATGTGTTCCACCTTGGCGTGTAGATATATTGTTTACATACGAGAAAACAGTCTCATTATATCCATCATTCCAAAGCAGAGCAATATCTGCCTCAATTGCCCCATCATCACCTTGACGGGCACCTTTAAGATATATAGGCTTTTCGAAAAGAACTTTTTTATTTTCATTAAGGTATTCGACAAACGATGAAATCCCACCTGAATAGCAGAAGGTAACATCATCTTGTCCGTCATCTCGCTCATCTCGAAGAGTAATCTGAATCCCTGGATTTAGGAACGCAAGCTCACGAAATCTGGTTGCAAGAGTAACGTAGTCAACATTAATCACTTTCATGATCGTTTCATCAGGCCAAAAAGTGACTTTAGTTCCACGTTTAGCCGTTGAGCCTACAAGAGCCAACTGTTTAGTTGGAGCGCCTCGAGCAAACTCAAGCTCATAGATTTGACTATTTTTATACACTTGAACGACTAGGCGGCGTGAAAGAGCGTTTACACAAGATACACCCACACCATGCAGACCACCAGATACTTTATACGTATCTTTATTGAATTTTCCACCAGCATGAAGAACTGTCATAACAACTTCAAGAGCTGAAACATCTCGCTTTAAACGAATTGATTCTCTCTCATGTCGATCTACAGGGATTCCTCGTCCATTATCTTCAACAGAAATTGAAGTATCGGGATGCAGTGTGATATCAATGGTCGAGCAAAAACCGGCCATAGCTTCATCAATACAATTATCCACAACCTCATAAACGAGCTGATGAAGCCCATTAGAACTTGTATCGCCTACGTACATACCAGGGCGCTCTCGAACAGCTTGAAGCCCTTCTAATACGGTAATTGAGCTTGCATCATACTCTCGAACAACCGTAGTTGCCTCTTGTACTGTATCATTTGTCGCCATGCTCACTCCAAGTAAAAATTACCCAATCCTGAAGACAATAGATCGCACTTCAACTCCAGGCACTAAATCCTGCAAAGCCTTTCTAAGGCGTTCTTTATCCTGAGTTCTGTTGAGAATGCTCATTAAAGTCGAATTAGAAACATGAACTAAAAGCACCCCCTCATCAAAACGAATCGCTTTCGTCATTGATGCAAAGGACTCTCCGACAACTTTATGCCATGCTTTAATGACAAGCTGAGGTTGCAGTCGACATTTATGAGAAATGGTAGAGAGATAATTTTGCAGCAGGTCCGAAAGTTTATGAGAAGTTGACAAACGCTCACGGGGAGTCGGAATAACTGCAGAAGGGTCTCCATCCACGCTCTTAATCCTTAATTGACTTTGAAAGGCAGTACCATATCACGTACGTCGCCTCGTTGCAAGAACTCATAACGTTAATTGAAGATATCTTATGGTCAATGATTGGATTCAAATTTCAACGAACTTAACCGCTTCTTTTTATAATGCATGTTCGGCAAAAGACCTCTACTGACAAGCCAAAAAAATCACGAATAAGTGAATTATTTTATTTTTAATATATCTTCAATTAAGATTGTTAAAAATTATAAATTTAAACAATTAATTCAGACAATGATAATAAATTTATTTAACATCTCCGAAAAATGTGCCTCAAGCCTCAGAGAACATCAAATTTCGACTATTGAAGATTTTGATCACACCGAAACCTCTTTACTGCAAAAAGTATTTGTCGAGGCCATGCGAGCGAGCTCAGATCAGGCTTCAGACAGCTTAAATTTCGAAAATTGCCTCGAAATTCTGAAGGACATCGTCACTCCCATCTCCCAAGAACAAATAACCCTTATATCGAAAGAATACAATCTTGATTTGAATGAAGATTCTCAAAATGGAAATTTTGAATCGATTGTCGAAAATGTCAAAAAATTTGCAACTCTGCTTGAGAGAATAGTCACAATCCAACCAAATGAAGAACTACAGAAACTTACAGCTCTTCTTTCGAAAAAAATCGGCCTTACTGGTGTATCTCTTGACAAAGGACGCACAAAGTCAATTCTTTCAAAAGCAATAGACCGTAATACGCCGAGTTATGAAAGCAAACTAGAACTTTTGGACCGCGTTATAACGCAACATCCAAACCACAAAAACATTATTTTAAAAGCAAAACAAGGCAATTTTTGGCCGATCAAAAAGGCTATTATTGCATATCAATTACTTGGGAATAAAAATGGGGTACTTGAAGATCTTCTCTCCCAAATCGATGATAAGGCCATCCCAAAAGATGGACTTTCCAAATCACCTTGGTCTCACGATGATCTAAAACTATTTGTCCACCTATTTGGCGATGCCTTTATCAACAAAACCACTCTCGAGGGAAATGATCCTCAAAAAGTCTCCCATTTTTTTACTCGAGTATATCAAGAGTACAAAGACAAACTAGATAATATTGGATTTGCTCCTATATTCCAGTCCATATCAAGTGCTTTAACGGCGGATCGTGGAGCGGATATTATTGAGCCCCTTAAGAAGAGATTAAATGAAGAAGGAAGCGCCCTCCTCATCTCAGGATATGTTGGCCACTCAATAATTGTTGAAATTGTAAAAGAATCTGATGGGTTTTATAGCCTCTTTGCCTACAATTTAGGCTCAGGACTCCGCTATCACAATAAAGCTCTCATCACATCTCGAGAAACTAAAGAACAATACGAACTCTACTATGGACGTAAAGAAATCACCGAAGAGGAATTGTTTTCAAAAACCTTCTTTGACCTGCTCAAAACACTTCAAGTAGAACCTAAGATTAAGGATGCCGACGTCCTTTTCTATGAGGTAGCGATTGGAAAACTTGGAAAACCAGTCGAAGCAGTTGAAGATTTTATAAAAAATTATAGGCATGAACAGTTTGGCGGGACATGCTCATTTCGTTCTCAAGTTGCCGCAATTTATTACAAACTTCAAAGAAGATCTGATGCGATAACTTTCATGTCGATCTTAAAAATTGCAGCCTTCCAAGACGTTCTTAAAAAAATGCCGACAAAATGGGATGAGCAATATTGTACCGAAAATTTTGACTTTTTATCTTTGAGCCACAAGGCTCTTACAAGATCAATAGATCTGATATATAGTTCCGGACAACTTGACAACTTAGACCCAAACTTTGCGCCCTCCATTATCAAGAGTATTCGTCAGCTTTCCGTTAGGCTCTATCTTCTAGAAAAGACACTGAATGGAATTTATCAAAAAGAACAACTTTTAGACCATCCAAAGAAACCTCTTCCCCATAAGCGAATTTCGATTAAATTCCCTAAAAACATTGTTGCCGATTATCCCTCTGCAGATCAGATCACCCCAAGCACATTGCCTAAAAGTTCAATAGTCTCTATTGCGACAATCAAGGACGCTCAAGGTTTCATATCGGCCTATGGGAAAGTCTTTTCTCAGGAATACGATCATGCAATAAACCAGCGAAACAAAATGGATGATCGTTTTTGTGAGCTGATTGCAAATATCTTGATAAATGGGTTTGAACAAATCTTTCTTATAGACCCTAGAGCAACTCTTATTACAAGCATTGAACCAATTGAAACCCAGGAAAAAGTAAGAAACGAATTATGGGAAGGCCTTTTGGGTATTTCAAAAGGTTTATTATTGATTCGCTCATCGGTAGATGTAGCAACTAAGTTCGATCCATTTCTTATTCTTATTCAAGGAAGAATCCTTGAAATGATGGGATTACTACTTCGAGACGACCCTACAAAGGCTGCTTTTAAAAATTTGAGCAGACTTCTTAGTTCGCCAATTTCGCGTAATACCCTGAAACAATTATCAAATGGAATTCTTACCTACGCTCCATGGATAACCGAAATTGACAGAATCTTAATAACGAAACTTCAGGCACCCCAACAAGGCAAACAAGAAGCGGAATCCTCATCACAAAATCCTTCCGCTGATGACACGTGGCTCTATTCATGGCTATCGCTTCGGAATGAATCAACACCACACGATCAATTTGTGGATATAATTGATGAGATTCTCCTTTCTACAACAAAAATTGTAGACCTTGATGCGTTTCATTCAAACTATCTTTCTACATCAAAACCGCAGAGAGTAGCTGCTTATCTAGCATCAAGATTTGAACTCAAATCTCAACTCGCACCAAAACAATTGCTTGATATTGAGATAATGTCGATAAGCCTTCTCATGATGACCCAAAACACTTCTGTGGCTCATTTTGGCCAGCAATCCAATTCTATTTTTCATGGGTTTTTAAATCTTGGGACAAAGGTACTTCCTTACTGGGCCCAATTGGGAATAGATTCAATACACACCTATAATTCATTAGATAGATATATATTTGAGGAAGCACCCGATAACGAAAGAAGTCGATCTCAATTAGCAATTGTTTCCAAATTCCCCACGAGTCAAATTGACATAGCTTCACTCGATATTCGTTTTGCAACGTTTTTACACGAACATGGAAAATTTTTTAAAATTCCAGAGAATGTCCAATTTGAGTTGTTATCAACTCGTCTTGACATATCAACTCAGGTGGAAAAAACCCTTACCGTCTTTAACCGTTTTCCATCTTTAGGCGATACAGACGCTGGAAGAGCCATCTTGTACAAATTATTATTTGAAGATAATTGCATTAAAACAGCGACAAAGAATCCTTCAACGTTTGAATTATTGAATAAATTTTTGAAAGTATGCATTCATCGCTATTCCTCGCTCGAAAAACACTCTGCTGCTGCATTTTTTCTTTATTTAAGTATATACGTCCAGACCATTCATTCAATCGAAACAAAGGGGTCGGCGCCAAATCTCACAGAGATTCTTAAAATAATCGACATGAGAGCAACAAGCGAAACTAAAGCTTTACAAATCACAGCAATTCTCGCAGGTTTGCTTCCTTGTATTCATCGATTTCGTGATAACATACCCCCTCAAATAGTTACCCTGAGCACTGTAAATAAATTTTTTCGTTTTACAGGCAGGACTAAACTATTTAATATAATTGAGAATCAGGCTCAACAAACCTGCTGGCATGTGGAACAAAAATTTTTAAACAATGCACCTGTATGTTCCAATTACTTTTGTAGTCAGCTTCAGTCTCTTTTAAGACTCATCGGCAGAGAGAATATCGATCCAAATGGATGGAATGTAAATCCTGCTTTTCCTCATCAGCTCATTAATTCCGATACTACTATTACTATCGATCTGTACAAAGGAGAGATACTTGAGAAACAAAAAAATCAGAGCTCTCGTAATTCAATTGAAGTAGTTGTTAATCATTATCCAAAATGGTTCAAAGATCGACTTAAGAATAACCGCGCTTCCCTCATCACCGACACGAACACCGATATTTACGATATCTCGGATAAGGATGGCATCACCTACAGGTGTAAAGAGACTAAAAAATCAGTACACATATTTACTAAAAACGATGAATCAATTTTTGAATACTGTTCCGAAGTTGAACTCCCCAATATTCCAGGAGGGCAAGGAATCCTTGGCCGATTCGTAAAAACTGTCATAAAAAACTCGAATCTTCAAACCAAACGTATGGTTTTAGTAAACGCCGATAGACCTCTGGAAGCCCTTTACGAAATACGTACAGTTTTAAATCAGCATGTCCTCGTGGATATTCGCCCAGGTATTGGAAACGGCAACATCTTAGCAAATCATGAACCACTGAGCGACATAAACGTCCTTCGGCATCTTTCTTCGCTCTGCCCAAGGGAGAAAATTTCGGTCTGGAGTGATCATTTAGGCTCTTGTAAATCTATCTATTTAGGAAATCTCAATCTATCATTCATCGCAAAGGCAAGTGACAAAGATGGCGAAATACGACTCTGGTCTCAGGAATACCCATCCTATTTCATCGATCCTCAACAATTTCTCCCCTTCCAAGCTTCTCATTTCATCTTATTAAAAGATGATTTCGATAGACAATCTCTCATCATTCCTCATTCCTCTTATTCATGTGCTGAAAATGAATCAAGCATATTACCCAAAAGGAACCTGATGGAATGTGGGATAATGGGTCATACACTCATCCCCTTAATAAATGGAAATCTATCGCCAGAAAAGATATCCGATATCGGGTATTTATCTGCTTTTCATCTTGCATATGGCCAATATGAAAAAGCGATCTCCCTTTTAACGGATAATGAAAGCTTAATTCTCTCTAGAAAACTATCTCCGGAAGAATATAAAGCACTCGGAAGCATCGGCTCATCCTGCCGCGAGGATCAGTCAGCCGGAGCTTTGTTTATTCGCCTCTATAGTAACTATTTATGTCTCTTTTCAGATAAACTCCATAAATCATCTTATGTAGACGTTGGAGATTATGAAGATGATTTATCTGTTTATCTCAAAATTGTCTCAAGAATTCCAAACTTACCTGTCCATCAGGAAAAAATACTGCTTGAAGAATCGTTGAGGAACTCAAAAAATAGATTAATTGAATCCCGATTAAAAGAGCTCACGTTAAACAATCAAACGTATGATAAATCAATATATAAAATTAGTAAGATTTCAGATCTTATTATCAATACTTTCAACAATGAAATAAGCCGTTTTTCATTAAACGAAAAACCTGTTATTGAGAACGATCCCGGAATTAATGTTTCTGAAATTGAAGCAAAGATTGCAACAGACATACTTGCCCCAGAAAAAATAGACCTCCAAAAATTCATTTCGGATTTTCCATTTTTCTATAACCACTTTATTAAAAATAGAATAAACCCATTATTGCAAATTCAGCTCGTACAAAAGCTCGCTTGTGAGGGATTAAAGCTTGATAACTCAAATTATGAGATAAATTTCTTTATTCTCTTAACTGCAGTTATATTGCCGAAACGACTCCCTCAAACATATCAAGAACTCAGAGAAGAAATTAATAGCAAAAGATTTCAATTACGACTTGGCGATATTGGTAAAAAGATAAAAGACTATTTTAAGATAAAAACCACTGCTATTCATCATCCAATCGTTGCAGCAAACAAGCACGAGCGCAAAGAGATATCGATCATTGCCCTAAATAAAAATGCACTTATAAACCCATCCTATCTATTTCCGAATGCATCTCTTGAGGACACAACATCTGACACCCTAAAAATCCTTTCAACTCTTCATAGCAACCTCTCGAAATGGTTTACGGTTCTGCAAAGCAAAAAACCAAATGTAAATGAGTCCATAGAACCATTTTTTAACTCGATAGATCCACTAGCACAGTGTGATGGATCGTTAATGAATGAATTTACGCTTCTTCGGGAAAGTTTAAATGCTATTAAAAACGAATCTCTAACCTCTATTCAAATCAACCAAGATAAAACGCTCTCTGAGATTTCTAAAGAACTTAATCAGAATCTAGAAAATCTAAAAACTCTGCATACATCTCACAAGCTTACTCTCGAAGCGGCGCTTTCATCTCTCATGCTAGAAAGAAGGTATCAATCTAAACCCGCAGGAAGAAACAGAAAGATCCCCTTAATCGAAGAATTAGTCGTTCTGCTCGGATTCAAAGATGCTGTAAATAAATTTATGCAATACTGTCCATTTATTTCAGAAAGTTCAGCTATAGCGATTCTTGAAGATGTAAAGTCATTTATTTATAGAAGCAATATCATATCACGCATCGAACGAGCCGTCGCCTCACTTGAAAAAGATCTACCTGCTGCATACAGAGAGCTTAACTTTCGCCCGCACATCTCTAAAACCTATATTGAAACTGTATTTGACATCTTTGAGCACGGCAGCTCCGTGTCCTTGAGAGAAAATCAATCTCTCTTGATCCCTGAATTCAGCAGCGATGAGGGTTCATGGCTTGTTCCTCAGCTTATCCCAGGATCTGGAAAAACGACTATTATACAAGTTCTGCTCAGTATCGTCCTTGCATCCTCATCTAATCATGAGGGAGTTCCTATAATCGTTGTTCCAAAGCAACACATCCAAATGGTCTGCATGATTATGCAGCAGCGACTCGGGCCAATATTCAAAAGACTCCTAGTACGCATTCCTTTCTCAAGAGAAAATCTTTCAATTATAAAGGAATCGCACCGAATAGGCATTGGCGTAGACGATATTGCGGATGATGACGAGCTTAAGCTGTACACACAAAATGAACTTAAAAATTGGCTTGAACTTTTGAAGCATGCAAAGTCTCATAAGCAAATTGTCATAGCAACTCCTGATGAGCTTCATTCGATTCTTAACGTCCACATTACTGCAACAAACGATGCGCTGACCGCCTATAATCAGGCTGGTGAATCAGATGTAGATAATGATGATCGCCCCGTAGATAAAATACGCGATAACAGCATTGCTCTAGCACAATTTTTGAAAGAGAATGCACGTCTTATCTTTGACGAAATCCACTGCGCATTTGACCCTGCAACTGAATTTACGTATGCAATCGGCGAACCGAAAAAGCTCAACCAAAAATCAGCTCAACTCATCACATCACTGATCCTTCAATTCGCTCAAAATTCCTATGCAAATCAACCTATTCAGATTGATAGTTTTAATAAGTTTTTAAAGAGAACATCAAAAGAGGATCCCAAACAAACAACCGCCTACACACAAGATCTTTACGATCTTCATATAAAACCAAAGCTCACGGAAATAGCGATCGGACTCATTCAGAAATATCAGAAAGAACTTGGTGAAAAAACAAGTTTTAATAACGAACAGCTCGAGTGCCTTAAAGCGATATTATCGAATGAAAATCCCCCTCTTAACGAACTTAGAAAACAATTTCCAAATAGAGACGCTTCATCTCTTAAACTGTATGAAGAAATTGCAGCATACAAGAACTTGAAGCAAGAGGTTTATGATTTCAAAAAAAGAATCACATTTTTCTATGAGTCAATTCCCAAGGAACTTCAAGAAGCCCTTACAGACTTTGTTCAAGTGATTCAAGATATTCTACCAGGAGCTCTTGATCAAATTTCAGGAACCCACTACGGCCGGCCCAAAGCAACAGTCAAGAATGACTCTCCTCATAAACAACTACATGCAAACCCTCCAAACCTTGTAAGCCGGCCTTACCTATCTCCTGACGAACCAAAAACTTCTCAATACGCACTCCCACTCACACAGCTTACCATGTCGATTCTGCAAGTATTGAGCGATGGATTGAAAAACGATGAGGCGCAACTTATCTTTACGTATCTTTCTCAGCAATACCGGGAGGCATCGGCTATATCATTGATCCCAATAAACGCTCAAGTAGCGCGTGAATATACGGCTATTTTTGGTGAAGAATTCTCGAGATCAAACCCTCTTTCTAAACCACTTGCACAAGAAAATATCGGAAACTTCATAACAGGTTGTGAGAAAAATGAAGAACTCCTTAAATGGTTCATCATTCACTCAATCGCCTCTTCAATCACCTACTATCCTGCACGAAGCCGAAGTACTCCTCATCAGTTATCAAGTATGTCATTGAGTTCAGCAGGATATACAGGAACTATTGAACCCGGAATCCTTCACCCGAGAATGAAGGCTCTTCGAGAACCAGGCACTGACACACGCACACTTAACAGCCTATTTTCCTATTTTGCCAAAGGCGAGTCAAAAGTTCTTCTTCTTCAAGACGGAGATGATTCTGCTGAATCATCTTTGATTTCAATGATACTAGATCCCGCTCACAGAGATCTCTACATGGTCATTGATAGTGGAGGAGTTCTTAAAAAACACCTCTCTCAAGAAGAGAATATTCAGAAACTCATCAATACACTCCTTCCTCAACTTGAAACATCGAGAGGTATCAAAGGAATAGCAATTCATAATCCAAGTGGAGAACTCGTCGTCTATCAGAATGTGAATAATAAGCTTTCATATTCATCCGTCGAAGAATCAGGTCTCTCGATTGATAAGGTATTTTCAATTATTGGACAAAAGCATGAAATTGGGACAAATATTGCCATTCCAGAGACAGCTGAAGGATATATAACTCTGCGTAAAAAAATGAAACTCCATGAATTTCTGCAGAGTGCGTGGCGTATGCGTAACATCTTACATAAACAAAGACCTCATCTTGTTGTTACAAAAGAAGTTCAAAAATCGATTATATCGACAATAGCTCAATATTTAGTTTTTAACAGCGGGCTACAAGAGCTTTTGAAGTCAAATAAAGTCGATTGCAACATAAGCCGATATCTTTCGATTCTCAAAAAGCATTTCTCCGCTTCGATCGATAGCATGGAATATATCAAGCTTGTAGAACAAGATCTCACGTGTGATTTTGATCTTATTTGCCTGTACATTCTCATCCAACATAATGCTGCGATGGGGCAAAAAAGATGGCAGGCATTCAAGCATCGATTAGATGACTCTACAATTTCAGCAATAAAGCTAGGACGCTTTTGCGAAGACGACACAATTTATATTGATGACCTTGCCCTTGACTCCTTGATTGTCGATTATTGTATAAACTCTGAGAAAAACAATTCTGTGAACAGGATTTTGCCCGAAGATTCAGCCCTTCCAGCAGAACTCGCTATAAAACGACAAATCGACAAAGAAATAAAACGACTCGTACCGGTACTCTTAAAACACCAGTCGGTCCTACTTGCTTGGTTTGATTCTAATAAAAAGCTCCTTTCCTCTTTGGATTGGAGCACATCCATGGAGGATGTCTCGCTGAACATTTCAGCAATCATTACATCCGAGCCTCGAAAACTGTTGGAAACCATAAAATCTCTCTCGGAACAACAACAATCGATTACCTTAGAATACATTGTCGAAAAGCTTTTTAAATCGTTTATCAAAGTTGAAGATATTCCTCCATTTATTGATGCAGGAAACAACATTGATACAGAAGTCGAAGTCGAAAACGATGTAGCGATCGAGGAGGAAGAGGAAGAAGAAGAGGAAGAGGAAGAAGAACCAAACTTAGGTAATGCTTCTCAAATCGAGCGGCCACACACTCTCCTTGCTCCAACAGTTGTTGGACTTGAGACACCGTCCCCTCATGAAGTGATCCAGATGGCATTGACAGGTAAAAAAGCCGAAACTTATTTAATACCAGAGCTTATAGACTCGTTAACAAATCCAGCAAGTGTTCACGTGCATTCTATTCGCTCATATCTACCTGACAACATAGGAAAGCACTTTCTAGACAGTCTCTATGTAACCAACAGCTGCTGGCCAAAACAAAATAGCGAGAAATTTCGAAAGCTCGCTATCGCAAACTGTATCGTTATTAATAAAAAAGATACACCTCTCCGGCTCATCTCAGTAACGTCGAAAGAATCGGCAATCATTCGTCGCACTATTCAAAAACAGGGCAAAGATTTTAATGATGTCAAAATCATGGACATAAACATTTATTTAGGGGTCAATGCAGCAAACGATCACGATTGGTGTAAATCTATTTATAAAACGAACCTACTCGCCTTTGTGCAAATGAAACTCCTTTCAGGTGATATTGCATTTACTCAACAGGAACTTGCTCTCATGAAGGATTGGATTCAATCATGCGATAAAGCTGAACTCTCAAAATTTTTCAAGAAACGTTTCCTAGCTTCAAATCCTGGTGATGAAAAGAAGTTTGACATGAGCCCACTCGGCATATTGCTAAATGGACCACAAGGTATCTAAAGGGATATTGATGAGCTACGACGATATGCTTTTTTGCCTTTACGCTAGTAAAGGCAAAAAAGCATCCTCTAGGCTATTTCTTACTTAAAATCAGATTGATTAATCCTTCTTTCTCATCCGCCTGTAACTTCGAAGTATTTATAGACGCCTTTAATTGAGTTACGTAATTTTTAGAGTTACCTTCTGAAAGAGCGATCATTTTTAAAGCTTTGTCAAGTTCTTTACTAAATTTCTCTTCACACTTCTTGTATAATGCGCTACATACGACAGCTTTATCGACTTCAGAATAAGATTTAGCGTCTCTGATTGAATTAGATAGCAAACTATATTCTTCTAGAACAGATTGAGGGTCGTTCATTTTATCTATTCTGAAGCCAAAATCGTTGAGTAAATCGTCGGGTGCTAATAATAGCGTTGATGTTTCAGAAGACTGGACTGACTCGATGGTAACATTAAATTCCTTCAATTGAAGATCGGGTAATAGCGTTGATGTTTCAGAAGACTGGACTGACTCGATGATAGCATTAAATTTCTTCAATTGAAGATCGGGCGAACCAGTCTCTTCCTTAGTACAACCAAGATATAGATCTTTGATCTTTTTCATATTTTCAAGCAAAGCACTCGTGTGGTGCGCCTTATCTGCAGTAATCTTCCAAAGATCGTCAACTTGCTCGATAAAAGATTTACTGGTTAGAAACTTGCCTATTATATCCGGATGCGAATCATGCGCTTTTACTATATGACCAAGAATGGCTTGACGTACCTTTTCAAGAGAGCCTGAGTTCTCTGTAAGCTTACATGGATAAACGAACGTATGTCCAAAACAAGTTGTATATCTCTTTGAGGATAAGTCTTTACTTTTTTCAAGATACTGTTGAATAGCCTTTGATTGATCGAAGGCGCTTACATTTGAACCCACGCAACACCTAATTAGTCTCTTGTATGAGACACTATCGTATTTTTTTATTTTCAGCACTTGCGAAACACAAAATTTAAAAAACCTTGCTGCTTCGCTAAAAAACAAACTGAATTTGAAAAATTATACATTAACCATAGAACGCATAATGGCACAAATCTTCTGAAGAACTTCTATTTTTAGCGGAAAATCGAAAGGAATTGTGAGAAAGCCGTGTATGGCTTTTGGAATATCGATATGTGCTACGGAATATCCAGCACCTTTAAGTCTTTCTACATATCGTATTCCTTCGGCCTTGAGTCTGTCATATTCACAAGTAATAACCAATGTCTGAGGAAAGGTCTTACCTGAATATTCAGCTAAATCCATCCTATTCAATGAAACCAATGGATTTAATCGATCCTGCCAATTTGGTAGATACAGATCGCGAAATTGTGCCATAAGCTTTGGAACTAAAAAGAAATCATCGGGGCTATCGGGATAGGTATCTTCAGTTGAATCGACTTGAATAACCGGATATAACAAAACTTGACCGCATAGAGAAATTCCACTCCGTAAAGCAAGCTGAGAAACACCTCCGGCAAGATTGCCTCCGGCGCTATCTCCGCAAACAAGAATACGTTTTGAATTACCGCCATATGTAGAAATATTATCTGAAACCCATTTGAAGGCTTCAAAGCAGTCGTTTAATGGCTGTGGGAATGGAGATTCTGGAGCTGTTCGATATTCAACAGAAACAAAGAGACATGAAGAAAGAGCTGCAAGTTTTCGAACAAGCTCATCATACATCTCTATATTTCCAAAAACCCACCCCCCTCCGTGATAAAAGACTACCACAGGAAGATTATCCCTCGGCATAGGCTTATATAATCTTATTGAAATTTGAGATGAGGAGCTCTGTATTTTTAGATCCTCAGTGGAATAGATTGGAGTTCGCTTCTGCAAAGGTATCGTGAAAAAAAGGTCCGAAAGATGTCGGCTCTCATCAAGTAAAACATGTTCACTTTGTTGTTGAAGTTTTAAAAATTCCTTACGGAAGGCAAGAAACTCAGGAGTTAGACAATTAATATTTTTACAATCAACCTCTTTAAAGACCATTTCCAGCGCTTTTTTTAAGAGGAATTTTATTGGTAGCTATAAGAATTTCAATAATCGAAGAACTCACTTCATGAAGCATTTCAGCACACTTTCTAAATCCTTCCTGATCTCCGAAAAATGGATCCGGGATCTCATCATTTTTATGCTTATGAGAAAAAACGGTCATGAGATGAATTTGAGGTCTATTCTCATGAGCTAGATGCTTATGCACTAGCTCAAATACATATTCTTCAACATGTCGATCTGAGACAAAGATATATTGAGCCTCCTTCAAATCATCTAGGGTGAGCAGCTCTGCTCTCTTGTCAAGATTTGTCTGGATTCCGAGTTTGTTCAACTCATGCATCATCCGCTCATCTATTTTGTGACCAAGATTCCAAGTTCCAATTCCTCGGCTTATAATATCGCAATCAAGCTCAGGATGTAGATTGAGACGATGTCGAGCAAGCTCTTCAGCAGCAGGAGACCTGCATATATTTCCCAAACAAACAAAAATAATCTTCATCTATCAACCGTAGATCTATGCCTTTAAGTCCTGCGCACATCGAAATCCATACGTTCCATCAGCGGCTCCTGGATTGTTTCGGTGTCGTTTAGCACAACGAAGATCTTCTTTTAAACTTTTCCAGCAGCCTCCACGAAGGACACGATAGACCCCTTGCAATGGTCCTTTTGGATTATCAGGTTCATGCTGACTCACTTCATAATAGGAATAGTCATACCAATCAGCACACCATTCATATACATTGCCTGCCATATCATAAAGCCCATAAGCATTTGGAGGATAGCTCATGACAGGAGTCGTGTCTGATGAAAAGAAATTCGCCTGACTTTTTTCTATCTGTTCTCCGGTAGGATATAAAGGATTTTCAAGCCCACCACAACAAGCAATCTCCCACTCAGCTTCAGACGGCAAACGTTTACCGACCCACTTAGCATAAGCCACAGCACCATACCACGTGACGCCCACAACTGGATGCTTAGCATAACCACGTTCAATAATACACTTGCCGCCGCCTCGCTTAATTCTAGAATCTTTTAAACGTATAACATCGTGATATTGAGCATCTTTTTCTCCGCCGAGGAACTCTATAAAACGAACAAATTGTTCATTTGTTACTGGATGAGCATCCATTTTAAAACTATCGACGCGAACACTATGCCGAGGCATTTCATCTCGACAGCCATGGCTGCAACCTCGAGAGTAGTATCCCTCTTCAACAAGAACAGTTTCGGTAGAAATCGGGTCAATACCCTTCATTCCCTTATCGAACATAGGGAGAACATCTTCAACCATGTTCTGACTCTCTTTTGAATCGATAGAGTCTTGGTTATAAATGCGAACATGGGGCATATCTTTCTTAGGAGAGGACTGCTCTTGAATTGCTTCCACGCGCGTTGAAAGAAGCGCCATCAAGCCACAATCTCTTTTAAGAGAATCCCTTGCCAAAGTTGATTTGAGAAGATTATTCCAATCACAGGGGCTTGTTTTTGTTACGAACTCTTCGAATGGGAAATAACCTTCTGGATAATTACCTCCAGAGAGCAGCCAATATGCAATGGCTCCAAAAGACCATATATCTGACCGAACAGGATCTATGTTCTCGAGATGATCAAACATTTTCAATTCGGGCGCCAAGAAAGCAACATTTTGCCTTAGTGATTGAAGGAGAGCAAGCGAGCGAGCATTTTCAACCGTCCCGGCCTGGTACCTATCATGTATCGATTTAGATTGAGCCAAAGCCGAGTAACCGAGCGACTCACAAATTCCTTTAAAACTTCTGAGCAAGATCGATCCAAGTCCTATGATTTTTGCTAAGCCAAAATCGCAAATTTTTACCTGAGGCTCCCCTATCCCGGTCTTTCCCGAAATAAGTATATTATTCGGTTTAAGGTTAAGATGTGCAACAACTGTACCAGTAGTAGAATGAGCATAATCTAATGCCTGAGCCATCTGCTTCAAAATGGAATGAATTTCAAGCTCCGACAGCTTCCCTCCACGCCCAAGCAAATATTGAGAGAGATTAATTGTCTGAAAATGATCATCAACAACACAATCACAGGCAAGAAAGTAAAACCCCCCAGCAAATGAGACATTATGAATTTTTGCAATAGAGGGGTGATCCAAGGTTGCAAGCAAAGCAACCTGCTCTTCAAAGCGAACAATAAAACTTCGGTCAGATGAAAGCTCATCTGGAAGAAGCTTTAAAGCCACATTTTTCTTAGTAAAACGATGCTCTGCTGCCCAAACAGCGCCTAAAGGCCCATGACCAATAAAACGAAGAAGCTTGTAGTCTCCAAGGGTTCGCCCTTCTTGAAGTCGACCATCAACCTTACTTGATTCCTTATGACTTGATACTTCAATCGTCTGCGTCATAGCACCCTATTCTTATTATTTATGTATGACATCATGGTGAAAAAAGAGGAAACTTTCACCTGAATAATCGTCTTTTGTATTTATTACATTACACATTGTGCTTGTTCTTCTCTTCCCATTCGGTAAGATATCGGCTTTTATCAAACCATTTCTTCAATATGAGGTGCAATTCCTTGAGTAAATCAGGCCGATTGAGCTGTTGGACTAAGTTCAAGAGAATCCAGCACTGCCCCCTGGATGGAGGTTTTTCTACCCTAGATAGCGCAGGCAATAGTTTTTCAACAACACCTGCTTGCTCAGATAAACGGCTCAAAAGCATAATTCTGCTGATGAGTGAAACATCACGAGGTTCGGTATTAAAGGCTTCTAAATAATATTCTAGAGCTAAAGACCTACTTTGCTCTCGCTCCTTTTCGTCGATAGAAAGCTCATAGATTCGAAAATAAATATTTCCTTGAGTTTTAGATGCTAAATATGACTTCGGGTATGCTTCAAAAGCACTCCAAAAATCAATAAAAAACCCAATAAGATTCCCATTGTTCGCTTTGACCGAGGATGCAAAAAACAGGAGAGATACATAGGAGGGGTTTGATTGAATTGCTTCGTTTACTTTGGAAGTTAAGAATACCCCCTGTCCATCTTCTTGAAGATATACTGTATAGATTTCGTCGAATAATTTTTTTTCATAATAAGAAGGTTCTTTATCAGAAGATGTTGCAGTAAGCAATTTTTTCTTCTCTTCAATTGCCGAGGAATAGACTCGGAAGGAATTATGGAGATCTTGATTAAGGAAATACAACTTTGCAATCTCAACGAGAACCAAACATTTCATTTCCTGATTCAATAGAGCCGCATGTTCATGCAACTGAGGAAAAATAAGATCTGATTCACCCGACAAAAGGTGTGTTACAACTTTATTTTTTGAAAGTGATTTTGGGTAAAGCTTTTCAGGACCTAAAAGATCTATCAGCGAAACTCCTTCAACCGCAATGAGACTTGTTGTTAAAATACCGCTTAAGAGTATCATGCGCACAAAATATCTACTACATAAAAAGCCTTTTAGAATCAATTTAAGCAGCTTTTCAATCTCCGTAAGCAAGATATTTACCCTCAAAAATGAATTATGAATCTAGGGCTTCAATTGATGTTGCAATTGATAGCGATTATTGATTGTATCTGATAGCCTTAGACACCTATTTTTTTCACTCGTGGATTTGAAATCATTATGGAGCGACGGTTTTTTCTCTTCCTTATCTGCTTAAGCCTTGCATTTTATTTTGTACGCAGAGGAAATGAGCCAAATCAAGACAATAGAAAGATGACTGAGCAGGTAACTTCTCAGCCACAGTCTCAAGAATTACAGGGTTCCCAAGCTAGCCTGTCTACATCTAGCCCCTCTACTGCAAACACTGCTCAAATCTCTAAAGATTACTACTATGTAATCGAGAATGAGTTTCAGCAAGTCGTTGTCAATGCAAAAGGAGGCGTAATTTCTGAGATAAACCTTCCCTTTAAAGGGCCAAAATCTCCTAAGAGCATTGTTCTTCCTATTAAAATTGATAGAGAAATGGTGGAAAAGAGCCCTAAAAACGCGCTCTTCCCATTCCATAAAGCAATTAAAGCCGATGGAACGCAACTTGTTCAATCCGATGGCGGATATTATCCATTGCTCCGTCGCGATCTTATGTACGCTGATGCAATCTACAAGGTTGAAACAAAAGCACAATTGCTAAGCCTTAACTCTGAATATCCGGAACTCTCAACTCAGCAATACCAAGTTTTAGAACATACTCAAAATCAAATCGTGCTTAAAGCTGAACGAAATGGAAGAGTCATTCAGAAAAAAATCTCTTTTGCGAAAGATTCAAATCAAGCTCCCTACTGCCTAGAAGTTGAGCTGTCAATAGATGGCGATCGAAAGGGAATATGGGTTGGATCTGGTGTGCCTGAAGTTGAATTGATCTCGGGAAGTCCAAGTCCTGCCGTCAAATATTCAATTACAAGAAAAGGGTCTGCCGAAGTTGATCAGATTGATCTCCCGAAGGATACTTTAACCATGTCAGCTCTTGCACCAAACTGGGCATGTGACTCTAACGGTTTCTTTGGGGTTATTCTTGATCCGTTCCATGGACAAGGCACAGGCTTTCGTGTAGACCGTGAACAGGAAATCAAAGTTCCTAGCAGGCTATCCATATTTTCAAATGAACCTAATTCAATCAGGTCAGATGAATATCCAGGCTACTCGATATACCTCCCATTGAATCAACAAGAACGCACCTTAAAACTGCGCTTGTTTGCAGGACCATTTCAAAGCGATCTTCTGAACCAAATCGACACTTACTATGCATCTATTGATCATGTTAAGCCAAGTGACTTCGCAGCATGTCAAAGTTTTCATGGTTGGTTTGCCTTCATTTCAGAGCCTTTTGCTAAGTTTCTTCTCTTCTTGATGAAGTTCTTTTATAGCATTTGCGGATCATGGGCTCTTTCAATATTCTTGATAACCGTTGTACTGCGAGTTCTGATGTCTCCATTGAACACATGGTCCATGCGTTCAATGAAGAAGATGCAAGAAATCGGTCCAAAGGTGAAAGCCATTCAGGAAAAATACAAAAAAGATCCTGTAAAGGCACAGACAGAAGTTATGGCTCTATATAGAGATAATAAGGTCAACCCTGTCTCCGGCTGCCTTCCATTGCTGATTCAAATGCCGTTTTTGATTGGAATGTTTGATCTATTAAAATCCTCTTTTGAACTGCGTGGAGCATCCTTCATCCCTGGCTGGATTAACGACTTGGCGGCGCCTGATGTTCTCTTCTCCTGGAATTTTTCACTTCCATTGATAGGGTCATCATTCCATCTGCTTCCCGTTTTATTAGGAGCTACAATGTTCCTTCAGCAGCGCCTTTCTTCACCCATGCCAACAAATCCTGCGGAGATGACAGATCAGCAACGCCAACAAAGAACGATGGGAACAATGATGACCGTCGTTATGACAGTGCTTTTCTATAATTTTCCTTCAGGACTCAACATTTACTGGATTTCCTCAATGCTTCTTGGCATTCTCCAACAATGGAATATGAACCGAAAGTTGCAGATTAAGTCCAAATAGTGTCCTAAACTGGGATCTGAAGGCCTTGAACACTGTTGAAAATAACAATATAGATGCACTCATCAAGAGTGCATCTAAAAAAAAGAGCAGAACGCCGCAAACCTTACTCAGCGATGAATCTATACTTCATCTATGGGAAGGCTTTGTTGATCACCTGGAAAATGAGTTTGGCCACGAAACCATTGATCGATGGGTAAAGCCGCTCAAAAGCCTCGGGAGCGAAAAAGGCAAGCTTTATTTTGAAGCCGCTGACTCTTTTCAAGCGCTCTGGTTTGAAGAGCACATAAGACCACACGTCAAAGACTTCGTTGATCCCAATACTACATTTCCAATACCTGTCCTGATAAAAGTCCGCGGACAAAACAAAAAGAAAAAGAAACCGGAAGACCCCCATTCATTTGCGAGCAAAGAGCCCTTTGGTCTCAATTTTGAAGAACTTGACCCTACCTGTACTTTCGAACATTTTATCACGACCCAAGAGAATGAAGTCGTCAATCGATTGCTTGACGAAATGTGCGGGATGATTACCCAAAAGAAAATGAGATCGATCTCTCCCCTTGCCGGTAACAGCTTCAACACTTGCGATATTCCAAATCCTATCTATCTCTATGGCCCTTCAGGGTCTGGAAAAACACACCTGCTGATGGCCATTGCTCATCGATTAAGAAGATGCAGTGTCAACGTCATTTGGGCGCGTTCTGAGCTCTTTACAGAACACGTTATTCGCTCTATTCGCGCAAGTGAAATGTCTCATTTTCGAGCCCTTTGGCGAACAACAGATGTGCTTTTAATTGACGATATACAACACCTAGCTAGAAAAGCCGCAACACAGGAAGAGTTTTTTCATACCTTCAACACACTTCATCTCTCCGGGAAACAAATTGTCATCACCTCTAACTGCCTTCCCCAGCAGCTACAGTACATTGAACCGCGTCTTGTGAGTCGTTTTGAATGGGGAATAGCACTCCCTTGCATACCTTTGGCAAAAAAACAACTCTCACATTTAATTGAGCAGAAATCGCATCTTATTCAGTTTCCCATAACTCCACGGATAATCGATTTTCTTATTGAAACATTTGGGTCAAACCCTAAATCCTGCTTAAAAGCACTTCACGCTCTTGCTTTAAGACTCCAGGTCGGGACAGGACCCAAATCTCAAAAAGTAATCCCCCCAGTTTCAATGATTCGTGACATTCTTGCTGATCTGATTGAAGAAGAGCAAAGAAATGCAATGACCGGCGAAAAGGTCATCGCTGCAGTTTCAGAAATTTATGGGATTACACCCTCGGATATTATCGGAAAAGCACAAGTACGTGAATATGTGCTGCCAAGACAGATCGCTATCTACTTAACCCGAAAGCATACAAAACTTCCTTATATGAAGATCGGAGAGATCTTCCGACGGGACCATTCGACTATCATGTCCTCAATCAAACAGATCGAAAAGCAGATTTCCGAACGCCAATCTGATGTTGGAAGCATGATCGCCTCTATCGAGATCAGGCTTACTGAAATCCGCTGAAGAGCACTTTTTTAAAATTTTTTTACTGATATACTGAGTAAAAAGTCATAGGCGCGTTATGCAAGTAGGCAATTCTGATAATTTTAGTATCACTGCCCAAAGTTTAAATAAGCAAGTTTTTAATAACTGGGCCATGACGACCAATAAAAACCTAGCAAACACAGCGAACTCTATCAAATCAATAGTCGGACAAGTAGGTACGTTCCTTGGCCTCTTCAAAGCTATTCAGGCAAATGATAAGGAGTTTATTTATGTGCCAAGCCTAATGATTTCATCTTTAAAAGAAAAATACTTGCTCTTTGGAAGCCAAGATCCAGCTGAATTAATCAAGCGAGCTCTTGCCAGAGACAAAAATTCTTTCCTAGATGATATATATATTTTTTTTCATCGTGAATCACGGGAGCATATCGAAAAGATCGGCACCTTTGTTGATCCTTCGTTCGTTGAGATTATGCAGATGACAATCGCAGAATCGAAAGCATTTTTAGAAAAATGGAAGATACAGGAGGATGCTCCTCAAGAAATAAAAGACAAGTTCAACGATCTTATAGAACGCTCAAATACTCTACAAGAACCAGCCCTTATTCCGGTCCCTAAAAAAGAGAGTCAACATCTTCGAAAAAATCTTACTCCTGCAAATAATCCTGCTCCTTCAAAAGTGCGCCCTGAAATAGCAATCCGCGAAAGCTTTAATGCATTCTGTGGGAGATTAGATCCAGAAATCCCACAATCAGATCGAGACATTTTTTTTAAAAGATTGGAAGAACTCAAGATGGGGGGTGAATCGCCAAGAAACACCGTGCGTATTTTGGTCCGCTTTCAGCAATGGGAAGGCACTTTCGTTTCCTTGCAACCGGAATATGCTAAAATGAAGCAAGATCTCAAAAATTTGTTGGAACCAAATGCAGAACAAAAAGTAATTCAAGCAGAGCTTGGAATGATTGCCTTTGCCCTTAAGGCCCGTGACAATAAATCATTTCCATCTCTGCTTGCAGAAGATATCAAAGACATCAAAGATTTAAAAAAATTCTTCACGAAATGCGAGCCAAAGAATGATGTAAGCCCTGAAATAAAAGCTCGATTTGAAAAGCTTAAAGAGCGTGCAAACAAACTCAGTTAGTCAAGCATCATAACTCAATTTACGAAAGGCTTCCAATCGCTTTGGAATCTCTTGGCATAAGGTGTCTACTCGACAGTCCCAAGTAAATCGATCTCTCAAAATATGAAGAACCTCTTGGTTAAAGCCGCGATTTTTCTCCCTTTCATGCTTCATCTTCTCGACGAGCTCGGACCAATCTCCATATTGATAAAAGAGGAGATTTGACCCTTCAGGAAATATGCTTTCAATCAATTCAGAACGACTTGAAATGCAGCAAACACCCGCACTGAGTGCAAGCAGAACACGTTCATGCACAGCCTGTTTATAGGTTGGAACACTATTCAAAACAAATCGAGATCTCAACATAAGATCATGCAGTTGATTATAAGGAGATTCATGATGAAGATGGATTTTGGGACCAAATCGCTTCCTCCATAATACGCCGTCCTTATTCTCAGTAAAAACATGGACTTCAAAATCATCAACAAGAGCCTCTAAGACTCCGATCCTATCGACAGCCCGGCTTAAAAGATCAATACACTTTGCAACATTTTTGAAGGAAAATTTTGTATATATTTCATCTGAAAGCAAGCGATTATTTTGACATAGATATTCAAGAGCTCCCACAGGATCAACTGTCGAACTTGATATAACTATTTGGACCGCCTCTTCAATCGCATTCACAATTGATCGAGGAAATAAAGTGAGGATATGGGTCCAAATAGAGGTCTCATCATAATAAGATCCAACGAAGAGAACTTCATATTCAATTTCACTCGAGAGTTTTCTTAAAGTGTCGACATTTTTGCGATCGATTGCGTGAGGCAAAAATAACGCATCCGCCCTTCCCTCTTCTTGGAAGAGGCGACATGAATTTTTATCAACAAAACAGGAAATAACTGAAGGAAGGTCAATTGTGTTCGTAAATAAAGCGCTATCGACAAACCACGAAATATGAGGAATCCCTGTAAAGTTATAGAGTTCATCTGGGTAGAGAACAAGGTTAAAGCCAAATGTGGCATCAGGCCGTTCTTCAGGGCATTCTTTCTGAATAAGATCTATGAGTTCGTCAGTGCTCATACCTTTGGTTGATAGCCGAAGCGTCCGAATACCTCTCCTCTGCAAAGCCTCTTCAAATTCGATAAGAAAATGGGGAAGCACACTGTATTTACATTCGTCAAGCTCAATGAGATAGATCGATTCAAGAGGCTTTACCACAGTCATCAGCCAAAATTATGCTTGAGTGTAACCTACTCATTCTCCCTATTTGGAGCAAACCAATTGCTTAAGGGAATACTGCAAGAATTTAAGCTGCACAACTTTTTAAACGTAAATTAGAGATGAAACACAATAGGTTACTAAACAAAACATAAAGGTAGATAGCACGTCATTAAAAGCTGTAACAATAGGACCTGAAGCTATAGCAGGATCAATTCTGCATCTCGCAAAGAAGAGAGGCGAAAGAGTTCCAAGCACCGAAGCTGTAACACACGCCCCCAACATCCCCGAAAAGACAACAAGCCCTATCAGGCGTGGAGATTCATGGACATTATAAATTCCGAAATGATTCAACCAAAAAACAATAAGCCCGCATAAAACACCAAAAATAGCTCCAATCATGAGGCCAATTCGCAGCTCACGAAACACAACCTCCCAACGAGAGCCAAATGAAATTTTACCCGTTGCCATTCCTCGAACCAGAATAGTACTACACTGAATTCCGACGTTGCCAGACATACCAGTAATAAGGGGGACAAAGAAAGGAACAATCATAAACCAAGAATTTCCCTGAAAATGGGAAAGACCTGTAGCAGTTATAAGGCCGGCACATACGGTGACAATAAGCCAAGGAGCCCTTGCAAAGAATCTTGTCATTACAGATTCATACTCGCTAACGTCCTCGGCCGTACCACCGATAATAGCCATAGTTTCGTCAGCGATATCTTCCATAACCTCAACGACGTCGGCGTAGTTAATGACACCTACAAGCTTATCATTGACAACAACGGGGAGCTCAGGAATTCGATAACGCTCAACCAAATCAACAACTTCATCTCTCGAGGCATCAGGCTCGATTGTATGAATAACAGGACGCATCACCTTCCTCAAAGCTGTTGAAGGCGGATTAATTATCATATTTCGTTCAGGCACATAGCCGATAAGCTCGCTGTCATCATTCAAAACAAAAATACTGCGCGTAAGTTCAATACCTGGGTTTTCTCGAATTGTTTGAGCAACCTGACCAAGCGTCGTATTTAAATTGAAAGCGAAGAATTCATTAGTCATTAATCGCCCAGCAGTATCGCGTCCATGTTTTTGAAGCTCATGAATACGCAATGCTTTTTGGGGATCTAAAAGTTCCAAGACACGTTTTAATCTTCTACCAGGCAAATCTTCTAAAACAGAGACAGCTTCATCAGCAGGAATTCGATCAACAAGCTTTGCTAATTCTTCATCACTTATGTGCCTAAAAATAGCCACACGACTTGTCGACGTAATGTGAACCATGAAAGATATTTTAGCCTTCAAATCAGGCAGATGTTTATAAACCACATGGCGAACACTCACGGGAAGGCGGTTTATAGCATGAGCTAAGTCAATTGGATCATACTCAGTGGCGATCTTTGAAACCTCGTGGAGAAGCACCTGTGAAGTGGCATTATGAAATACCTGCTGAAACTTCTCGATAAGTTCATCATCAACTTGTGTCGCCTTTGAATCAAAAAGAGACCATCCAGAAGCGTCTGTAGAATCGGATTCATGTAGATCATGATCTTGAGTATCGATTTGCTGCGACTTTGCCCATCTCTCTTTTCCTTCGACAGATTCAGATGTTTGTTTATGCGCGGGTTCATGACTAAGCTTCTCGTTTACTCTATGCATGTAGGAATCACTCACTTGCACATTATGCGCTTTTGCTTGCTTTTGTTGCTCAGTCATAGTCTTCAAGCCTTAATATGGACAGAAGTGTCAGCATAAAAACATCTCAATTTATGAGGATATTAAGCTTCTTGCAAATCACTATCTTCCTACATGATTGTCACTTTTTACAGTTTAGGTCCAAAATTATTGTAAAAAGGTTGCATTTAAACCAAAAGTTCAAGAATTCTAATTATCCAAATCAAATGAAGTTATAGAATCTATGGACCCAAAAACAGCAGACCCAAGAACAAAAATTCGCAATATCGCCATCGTCGCTCATATTGACCATGGCAAGACCACACTGCTCGACAGCCTGCTCAAGCAATCTAACGTTTTTCGCACGAATCAAGTCGTTGAAGAAAGAGTTATGGATAGCTATGACCAAGAGCGTGAGCGTGGCATTACAATATTCGCAAAGCACACTTCGATTCCATACGAAGACTATAAAATTAACATCATCGACACTCCGGGACACGCCGACTTCTCAGCTGAAGTTGAACGTATTTTAGGGATGGTCAGCACTGTTCTTCTTCTTGTTGATGCACAAGAAGGCCCAATGCCGCAAACACGATTTGTCCTTTCAAAATCCTTGAAAATGGGTCTAAAGCCAATCGTTGTCGTTAACAAAATCGATAGACCATTTGCCGATCCTGATCGCGCGCTTGACCTCACTTTCGACTTGTTCTCAGAGCTTGGTGCAACAGATGAACAACTCGATTTTTCATATTGCTATGCATCAGGCCTTTCAGGGTTTGCCATCAAACACATCGATGATCCACGCGTTGATATGCGTCCTATGTTTGACTTGATCGTTGACAAGGTTGCGCCTCCAGAGGGTAGTGCAGACGAACCTTTCCTCATGCAAGCATCGACTCTTTTCTACGATGATTATGTAGGCCGTCAAGCATGCGGTCGTATCCGTAATGGAAAAGTTACTCGCGGTCAAACTATCGCCCACGTAAATCGTGCAGGTCAAATAACTCGAGCACAAATTTCAAAGATTGAAGGCCATAAGGGCCTTGAAAAGGTTGAACTCCAGGAAGCTTCGTGCGGCGACATCGTTGTTCTGTCCGGCATGCCAGAAGTTATGATTGGCGATACTCTTTGCGATATTCAAAAACCAATCAGCCTCCCTCCTATTCAACTAGACGAACCAACAGTATCGATTGACCTGTCTGTAAATAGCAGCCCATTTGCTGGTAAGTCTGGCAAACACGTGACTATGAACAAACTGCGTGAGCGTCTTGAGCGTGAGAAAAAAGCGAATATATCGCTCCGAATCTCTCTTGATGATGCAGAGGTTATCACGGTTCAAGGACGAGGAGAGCTTCACCTTTCTGTTCTAGTAGAAGCTATGCGACGCGAAGGCTATGAGATGAGCCTTGGAAAACCAAAGGTTATTCTCAAAGAAGAAAACGGTATTGTCATGGAACCTATCGAGCGAGTCTCGATTGAAGTCCCTGAAGCATACTCAGGCTCTATTATTGAAGAGATGTCCAGGAAGAAGGGCGAAATGCAGCACCTTGAAACTTCAAATGAAGGGATCACAAGACTTGAGTTTTTGATTCCTACACGTGGACTCATGGGCTATAGAAACGACTTTCTTACTAAAACACGTGGCCTTGGAATTTTAACTTCTGTTTTCGATCATTATTCGGCATTTAAAGGCCAAATTCAGGGTCGTATCCAAGGGGTCATGATTTCAAGCTGCCTAGGCAAAACAACCGGTTATGCAGCATTCCAGCTTCAAGAACGAGGAACTCTCTTTGTAGGTCCTGGCGATGAAGTTTACGAAGGGATGATTGTTGGTGAACATGCACGTGACAATGATCTCGTTGTAAACATTACAAAAGAAAAACAGCTTACAAACGTTCGAGCTTCCGGTTCTGACGAGAATATTATCCTAACTCCGCCACGCAAGTTTACCCTTGAACAGGCTATAGATTATATTCAAGACGACGAAATGGTTGAAGTTACTCCTGCCACAATACGCATGAGAAAACGACACCTTAACGAAATGGATCGAAAACGACACTCAAGATAACTTTGAGATCAAGATAACTTTGAGATTCGGGACTGTATAATCATCAAGTTGTGCAGTCCTTTAAGTTGTATAGTCCCTTGAATGAAATTATCTAAGAAATTGAATGATGGAAGCCAAACAAGTAATACAATTTTCTGACTTTGATAAAATTGATATCCGAGTCGGAACGATTGTTGAGGCTACAGAATTCAAAGAAGCTAAAAAGCCCGCCTATAAACTCCTTATTGACTTAGGAATACTTGGTCTCAAACGCTCCTCCGCTCAGATTACAAAACTCTACTCAACTAATGATCTGAAAGGAAAACAAGTTCTCTGTGTAGTGAACTTTCCAAAAAAACAGATAGGCCCATTTATTTCCGAAGTCCTCACCTTAGGCCTTTCCGACAAAGATGGTCATATATCGCTTGTCTCGCCACTTTCGCAGGTTCCCAACGGAAACCCGCTCCACTAGATTGAATAAGTTGCTCACGCTATGCGGAAAAGATCATCCACTTAACTATCAATCAATTAAAGGCAGATCTTCATCGTCGATTGAGGAATCATCAGAACTATTTATATCTTCATCAGAGTCATCCGAAAGAAAGGTATGTTCAGAAAGCAACGTCTCTAATTGAAATTTAGAGTTAGGATCCTCCTGAGCCTCTTGAGCAAGCTCTCCGATAGCATAGGCTCGATGAACACACTTAATAGCATCGAGAAGCTCTTTAAAAAGAGAATTAGACTGTAAATCGGATAACCAAATTTCATTCTCAAGCTCATGAGGAGTTGGAATCGCTCCTTCTGAAAAAGCATTTCCCAAATCATCAATTGCCTCAACCAAGGCTCCCGACATAGCATTCAAGCAAGCAAGATAATAATGACCTCGAGAGTTCCCTAGTGCAAGCAACTGGTTAAGAGCTTCTTCTGCCTTTACGTAGTGAAGTGTTGAAGGCTCTAATGCATATAGATGAAGAAAACACAGCGATAGATCTTCCCAAGCTAAATCATCTTCATATTCAGCTTCCAAATACTGCTCAAATCTATTTACCGCTTGCTTAAATGGCTCTGATTGACCTGTAAGCTCACCTAGATGCAGAAGAGAAACTCCAGCTTGAAGTCGTGCCGTAATAAATTCTTGATCTTCATCATAGGCTAAGTCAAAACATCGTACAGCGCGCTCATAAAACTCTGCCTGATCCAGAAATTCACCCAGAAGATCAAAAGCCCAACCACAGCTAAAAAACCATTGAGGATCTGGTACCTCTACTGACTCAATAGCTTTCTCAAACTTCTCAATCGACTCATGTGCAAGCCTCTCGTCCTGAAGAACTTCAGCTAAGTTTAATAATACAACCCCCCAATCGCTCCAGAAACCAGGATTCTGCGACACCTGTGATTGAGAAACGATGTGGAAACAGAGTATTGATTCGTGAAGAAGCTTGCTTGATTGAGTTAACTCCCCTATAACACCCTTCAGAACACCATACAAATGCCACAGGGAAGCACTTTTTGGATGCTTAACGAGTGCTTTTTCAAGTAATAAACGTGATTGATCAAAGAATGAGGGATCCATAAAGTATCTCCCCACTTCAAACAAACCAAAAGCAACTGAGTGCCAGCATTCAACAAACTCTTCACCGACCTCAAGAGCTTTTTGAGCCCGATATAAAGCCGTCGATAACAAATCAGCTCTTTCTAAAGACGCTGCAATATATACTTCTGACTCAGACCAAAGGGCATTTAGAACAGGAGTGTCATGACCCAACCGAGAGGCTATTTCAAATTTTTGAATAGCTTCCTCAATAATATCTAGATCTTGCCAGTGCTTGGCAGCAGAATAGAGAAGCTGCCCCCACTTAAACCAAATTACTGCCATTTCAGGATTGCGATCAGATGCCTCTTTGTAGAGAGAGCTACTTCGCTCAAAAAGATCTTCACCATAGGAAGATTCAAATTTCTGCTGATAACAACAAGCCAGGTTAAAGTAATGAACCGCCTGTTCCTTCTGGGGGATCACATGCTGATCATGATAAAGGATTGCATCTTCGTATAAATGAATCGCTTGATCCACAAGGGAGGTCTGACCGGTTAAAACAGCAAATTCAATAAGAGAATTGGCATAATCATTAAGAAAATCCGGTCTTTGAAGGCCACTTGAAAGCGCTTTTTTATACAAAATCAGTGCATGTTGAATATCACAAGGCTCTCCTGAAGCCCTTCCGAAAAGAAACCAAGATAGACCCCAATGCCAATAAAAAGGTGCAGGACATCCAACTTCGGTAGTAGTTGTATTTTTTTCAAACTGGCAACTACCCCTTTCAAAAACCTTATGTGCTGATAAAAGAAACTTTTCTTCTTCTGTTTTCAGAGTAAGCCGAACAAATATATTCGCTAAAGTATACCAGGCATCGAAGAATCCATCATCAAGCTGAAGAGATCTCTCCAAGGCTTCTTTCGCCAAATTAAGAGAATCAACTGTATCTGAGAGAGCTAAATGCGACCCAAGCTTAAACCAAACACGCGCCTTATGCGGAGTCAAGGCACAGGCCGACTGAAGAGCTTTAAGAATTTTTTGGTGGCTTTCCTTAGCAACGTGTAATCTTTCTGCATGAATTGAAAACAGCTGCGCTAAAAGCTCTTTTTCTTGGGGCAGCAGTGATTCCCAAACATCCTCAGAATTAAAACTTTCAACAAGCTCAAAAGATTGAGATGCTAATATACCCTCAAACACCTTCATAAGAGGTGGCTGTTCGGTTTGAGAATAATCCATACGCGATAATCCATCTCTTGAAAAATTCAAAACCCGAGAACGATATAACCCTTAAACAAACAAATGTGCTAATGAGAGTAGAATCTCACGGCCCCATATATACTTAGAAAATGCGCTATCGATACAAGTTTATTTATAGGTGATTGCTATTACACAAGTGTACCTTCCTCAAAATCAAAAATCAATCATTGCGAAGATTTTGCCTCTTTCTTAGGCTCAAATTTCAAAGAGCAACATTCTTTAGGAAAAGTGATATGGCCCATACCGAATCCTATACTGATGAACATTTCAAAAAAATATTACCCGAAGATGCCTACCATGTTTTAAGAGAGTGTGGCACTGAGGCTCCATGGTCGGGACGCTTCCTTGATGAAAAGCGTTCAGGAATATTTTGTTGCAGAGCCTGTAAAAATAAACTCTTCTCATCCTCTGCAAAATTTGACTCAGGCACTGGATGGCCAAGTTTTACTGAGCCTACTCTTGAAAATTCGCTCGAGTTTGTTGAAGACTACTCCCAAGGAATGCATCGTTTAGAAGTCCGCTGCAGCACTTGTCACTCACACTTAGGTCATGTTTTTGACGATGGACCAAAGCCTACTGGAGTACGGTACTGTATTAATGATGCAGCCCTCGATTTTATTTTGAACAAATAAAAAAACAGTTACATTGCAAGTAGCTTAAAAATCGAATTCTTATTGAATCTAAATATATAAATAATTGAAAATATTGATCGCATAATTAATTTATATGATCAATATAATTAAAACACTTCTTTGTCTTTTTCTTTTCACTATTAATCTATCCTTTGCTGATATTCAATATCAGACACTTACAGACCTAAGAACTCAAAATAAAGAACAAGTTGTTATTATTGGCTCAGGACCTGCGGGATTAACAGCAGCTCTATACGCTGCGCGGTATGGACTTTCTCCTCTCGTCCTAGAAGGTTATGATCCCCACGGGCAAATAGCCCTCTCTGAACTTGTAGAAAATTTTCCGGGATTCCCTGATGGAATTTCGGGCTATACTCTTTCCGAAAATATGCGAATACAAGCAAAGCAATTTGGAGCAAAATTTAAAAATACAACGGTCACAAAAGTTGATATTTCGCAGAAACCGATTACCATATCATTAAATGATTCTACACAAATTCAGACATCGGCGCTTATTATAGCTACTGGAGCAAAGACTCGATGGCTTGGACTCCCCCTCGAAAAAGATTTAATTGGCAAGGGAGTCAGTTCATGCGCTTTATGCGATGGCCCCTTTTTTAAGGATAAAGAAGTAGTGGTTGTGGGCGGCGGAGAGAGTGCTCTTGAAGATGCGTTATTCCTCTCAAAATATGCCAAAAAAGTCACAATAATCCACCGCCGAGACCAACTCAAAGCCTCAATACACCTACAAAACAAAGCCTTTGCACAATCAAACATACATTTCATGTGGAATAGCGTAGTTTGTGAAATTATGGGGACATCGTTTGTTACTGGTATTCAAGTTCGTTCTCAAATATCAGGTGTGATCGAAAGTATACTCTGCAGCGGCGTTTTTATAGCTATCGGGCACACTCCAAATTCAGAACTGTTCAAAGACTCCCTACTCTTAGACAATGAAAACCACATCGTCACCCAGAATAATACGACACACACGTCTGTCCAGGGGGTATTTGCAGCAGGTGATGTCACCGACTCTCTCTATCGACAAGCAATTACCGCATCCGGAATGGGATGCAAAGCAGCGGTCGATGCCTATAAATATATTGAATCAAATCAAACAACAGACAACATAAATTAGAAAAAAGGAACAGCCCTATGAAAAAGAGTTTATTAAAATTTGTGCTAGGACTTGTTGCGCTTGGACAAATAGACACCCTAAAAGCAAATCAATCTTTTGAGCAAAAAATGTCTCAGGAAGTTCTCGACATCACTCAAGCAAATTTCAACGAAGTCATTTCAAGTTCATCTTTCGTAGTTATCGACGTATATACGGACTGGTGCGGCCCATGCAAACGATTCGGTCCAATTTTTCATGAAACTGCTTCCGAGCTCGGCCACATGTACAGATTCTGCAAGATTAATGCCGAATTTGAAGAAGAGCTACGCCAAGAACTTAATGTAACGGGAGTTCCTACGATCTTGTTCTTCAAAGATGGAGAAGAGGTTGGACGCCATGTTGGAGCACCTCAAAAGGAAAAACTTAAAGCTCTCCTCAACAAACATTTTGCGGAGTAAAAATTTTTACTTGCTCTATGCCTTTTTTATCTTTAAAAGAACAAGAGGTGTAGAGCCAAGCTCATTTGAAGAGATACAGTCAAGAAAGATGTAGATAGATTCAAATTAAGAAGGTATGCTTAAACAACATATTACCCAATACACCACCTTGACAGCACCAGTTCCCCTACAATGGATTGGCCCCGTTTTAATTCACTATCAAAATAATGAATATCTGCAAGAGATTCCACTTGCAACCTACGAGGGTCCCTTATGGCCTTCCGTTTCAAGAGGGGCCGCTGTTTGCAATAAAGCAGGCGGAATCTCAGTCACTCTTGTGAAAGATTGTATGACGAGATCGATTCTCTTAGAGGCTCCCTCTTCACAAGAAGCTGTATCTTTAGCGCTCGCTCTTGAACAAAAAACTCCTGAAATTATCGATATAGTTCGTTCGACAAGTCGATTCGCTCTTTTCGATAAGATTACGAGCCACATTGTCGGTCAACTTATTTTTATACGGCTCAGCATTCAACCAGGTGATGCCTCAGGCCACAATATGGCAACAAAAGCTGCCGATGCCCTGATTGAATGGATTCTTCGTACAAATCCACGATTCCGCTACGTTTCAATATCGGGGAATTATTGCACCGATAAAAAACCATCATCTGTGAATAGTATTTTGGGAAGAGGCAAGTACATGATTGCCGAAGCTCGAATTCCTCGTAAGCTCTGCAGCCGTTATTTGAAAACAACACCTGAAGCAATCGTTGATCTTAATACAAAAAAAAACTTAATTGGCTCCATAGCTGCTGGAAGCATCCATTCTGCAAACGCCCACTTTGCAAATATGCTTTTAGCTTTGTATTTGGCAACAGGTCAAGATGCAGCAAATATTGTTGAAGGGTCCCAAGGTATTTCATTTGCTCAAATGGATAATGATACACTCGTCTTCACGGTTACACTCCCTAATTTAATTGTAGGAACAATTGGTAACGGAAAAGATCTACCGTTCGTCCAGGAAAACCTTAAGAGGCTCGGCTGCCTCCCCGATCAAAATACAACAGCACATTCAGACACGAATAATTCCGCAGGACAAAGCAGCAGAAAACTTGCTGCATTTGCCGCAGGGATTGTACTTTGTGGAGAATTGTCATTGCTTGCAGCTCAAACCAATATTGGAGAGCTTGTGCATACACATATAAGTTTAGAACGCTCAAGAACTTGAAAGATACACTATGAATCCAGTCATGAATCGAGTCGGGATTGACGCCATTTCCTTATATACTCCAAGATATGTACTGCACCTTGAAGATCTTGCGCAATCAAGAGGGATTGACCCTCTTAAATACCAAGTTGGCCTCGGTCAAACGTCAATGTCTGTCCTTCCCCCAAATGAGGACATTGTTACAATGGGTGCTGCCGCTGCAAAACCTATACTAGAAAAATGCAAGCGACCGCCTTCGCTTCTCCTTTTTGCGACAGAATCCGGTATTGATCATTCTAAAGCTGCCGGAATCTGGGTTCATAAACTGCTTAATCTCCCCTCTTCATGTCGTGTACTAGAACTAAAGCAAGCCTGCTATAGCGCCACGGGAGCTCTTCAACTCGCTATCCCCTATATTCAATCTCATCCCGATGAAACAGTCCTCATAATCGCCTCTGATAATGCCCGTTATGGCATTAAGACAGCAGGAGAGCCGACTCAAGGGTGTGGATCTTGCGCCATTCTGATTCAATCAAACCCGAGACTACTTGCTCTTGAATCTGGCTCAGGATTATATACAGACCATGTCATGGATTTCTGGCGTCCAAATTATCTTGATACCGCTCTTGTTGACGGAAAATTTTCAACGAAAGTGTACTTAACTGCTTTAGAGAATTGCTGGAATGAATATACAAACAAAACTGGGCGTGCGTTCCATGATCATGCAAGATTTTGTTATCATCTCCCCTTCTGTAAAATGGCTGAAAAGGCCCATGAACGCCTAATCAAACAAAATGGTATTGGAGAAAATACAAGCCCTCTCCATCACGCTCTTACGTATACAAAACACATTGGCAATAGCTATTCAGCATCATTATACTTCGGACTTGCGTCTTTGCTTGAAAATGAACCCGAAGACTTAAGTGACCAAAGAATTGGTTTCTTTAGCTATGGATCAGGCTGCGTTGCTGAATTTTTTTCAGGTATTGTGCAACCAGGATATAAAGATTCACTTCGCATGGAAGAGCACAAAGCACTCTTTGATTCCAGGCAGAGAATTTCATGCTCTGAATACGAGCAATTTTTCACCGATTGCGGCAAGCACAATTCTGAAGACTTCACTCCATCTGACTATTTGTCAGGTCCATTTTCTATTGACTCTTTGAAGCAGCATATTCGGTACTATAAAAAGGCAAACGACTCGGAGTGATAATCTCCCGAGTCGTTTATACAAAACGCTTCGTTACTGATTGATCGTTGCAGCTTCAGCAGCCTGCTTTGCTTCCTTTTTCGCTTGCTCTTTTGCTTGAATTTTCTCTAGCCCTTGCATCTCAAGATTCTCTTCTTCATTGCTTGTATCAAAAGGAATGGCATAGGTATCTGTCTGGTCTTCCAAATCAAGCTTGAGCTGAGGAGTCATGTTTGGGTTATTTTCAACAGCTTTCTCAGCTTTTATCATAGCAGGTGTCTGCTCAGCAGAAACATCTTTTTTCATTTCTGGCTCGTTTCTGCAACCCGATAATGAAATCAACATGATCGTCATTGCTGTAAAATAGACTGATTTTTTCATATGTCTTATCATTTCACAATCTCCTTGTTTCAATATGATAAGCCTTGTAGCAGAGAAAACAGATTCCATTCAAAACTCTTCTTACATAATCTCATATTTATATATTGATTAGGTAACGATATGCCTATGCGGATTGCCATCTTAACGAGTGGCGGGGACTCACCAGGAATGAATGCCGCAATACGAAGTGCGGTGCGTGTAGCAAAAGACCGTGGATGGACAGTCTTTGGCATTCGAAGAGGCTATGAGGGGCTTATCGCAGGTGAACTCGATGAAATGACTCCTCGCTCGGTTTCCAACATCATCCAACGCGGCGGCACAATACTTCGTAGCTCCAGGTGCAAAGAATTCACAACACTTCTTGGCCAACAGAAGGCTGCAAGCATCTTGAACGCTTACGGAATCAACGGACTTATTGTCATCGGAGGAAATGGTTCATTTAGAGGTGCCTGTGATCTTTCAAAAATATGGCCAGGGCAAATTATTGGCATTCCAGGAACTATTGATAACGACCTTTCAGGTACCGATTTAACTATAGGCTTTGATACCGCAGTCAATACGGCAATTGATGCTATTGATCGAATACGAGATACAGCAGATGCTCATGAACGCATATTTGTTGTAGAAGTTATGGGAAGACATTCTGGATACATAGCGCTCCAGGCAGCAATTGCGAGCGGTGCTGAAGAAGTACTTGTGCCAGAAGTATATGTTGATCTTAAAGATGTATATGAGCGACTTCAAGCAGGACGTAAACGGGGAAAAACCTCTTCAATTATCGTAGTCGCTGAAGGAAGCAAATATGGCGGAGCATTTGATGTCGCTAAAACACTTAAAGAAACATATGGATGCGATTGCAGAGTAGTAATACTTGGATATATTCAACGTGGAGGAAGCCCTTCTGCAGTGGATCGCGTCTTGGCGACAAAGCTTGGCAGCTATTCGATTGATGTCATAGAAGCAGGTCACCATTTAGTGATGGTTGGAGAAGTGCGAGGAGTACTCGTAATGACACCTCTTGAAAAAACATGGGAGATGCAAAAGCCCTTGGACGCGTATCTTTTTAGGGTCGCTCAAGTTTTAGAAAGCTAAGGAATACAATTATGCAACACGATATCTACCGAAAATGGGCTGAAGTACTATGTCATTACTCATTAGAGATCAAGCCAGGACATTATGTTACTATAATAGGAGAGCTATCTGCTCGCCCTCTTATAGAAGCATGCTACACCGTTTTTTTAGAACAGGGCGCTGAAGTCGAAATACTTATTCAGGACACCTCCTTTAAAGAGATATTTCTGCACACAGCACCAGAAAGCACCATACAAAAAACTCCACGCCTCTGGAAATTTGCAGCCGAAAACTCAGATCGTTACTTAATTATTGGATCTCCAACAAACACTCGAACACTCAATAACGTCTCTCGGCAAAGACAGTCTCTGTCAACACAAGCGTACCTACCAATTTTAAATACCGTCTTGGGAAGAAGTCATGATGGCTCTTTAAGATGGTGTAGAACCCAATTTCCAACAGCCGCTTTAGCACAAGAAGCTGATATGGGAACAAAAGAATTTGAAAAATTCAGTTTTCAATCGGCATTTTTAGACCATAATCAACCAATTGAAATATGGAAAAAACTTCAAATTCAGCAAGAAAACCTGATTAAATACCTTTCTACAAAAAAGCTCCTCCACTTTGAAAATGCTCATGGAACAGACCTTAAAGTGAATGTATCTGGGATGACTTGGGAAAATGCATGCGGCCATTTTAATTTCCCCGATGGAGAGGTTTTTACAGGCCCAAATCTTACAGCGCAAGATGGAGGTGTAAATGGTCGTGCTTGCTTCTCATTTCCAACTATCTACAAAGATGTTGAAGTGGATGGAATTGAAATCCATTTTGAAAAGGGGGCTGCAGTTTTTGCAAAAGCTTCAAAAAATGAAGAGTTTTTAAAGACTATGCTTTCAGTCGATCCAGGAGCCAAATTCGTAGGTGAAATTGCCCTTGGAACTAATTACGCTATAAAAAAAGGGACTAAAAGCATTCTCTTTGACGAAAAAATAGGTGGAACCTTCCATCTGGCCTTAGGAAAAGGCTACCCTGAAACAGGAAATACAAACCAATCTGCTCTCCATTGGGATATTGTTTGTGATATGAGAAAGAACGCAACCATCCGCGCAGATGGGGAACTACTCTTTGAGAACGGAAAGTACATTAATTCTGAGTGGCCACAACCACTTTAAGATCAAAACTAGAAGGCTTTCTTTTCTACAAGAAGGCCTTTAAAAAAAACACCACTAGGCGACATCTATATAAATTGGTATAAGTCCCCCGAATTAACTTTTTATGCGTTTTTAATTGCCACTACATCAAATATATTGGGGATACCATGAAACGAAGACTCTTTACCGTAGCCAATGCATGCCTAAATTCAATTTTAGGTTCAATAGCCCTCTTTTGCATTTCACTCTCGCCCTCCTCAATGAAAGCAGAAGATGGCGAATATCAATTTTATGGACGCCATCTTGTCGTAAGCTTCAAAGACTGTAGTCCTGAAGCTTTAAGCAATATCGATGGCTTGAAAGATGCATTTATTAGAGCAGTAAATGCATGTGGCGCTACGTGTCTTTCAACAGCTGATTTCGTATTTGAACCAAATGGACTTACTATGGTTGCGCTTCTTTCAGAAAGCCATGCAAGCATTCACACATATCCTGAATTTAGAAGCTGCTTTGTAGATCTTTTTACATGCGGAACAAAGTGCAGCAATGAAGCTTTTAAAAGCGTCCTTATTGACTATCTCAAACCTGAGATCATCGATGATGTCTACCTTGAAAGAAAATAATTATCTGCAGAACAAAGTCTAAGAAAATATCTCGCAACTTTCGCTTAAAGCCATAAATGCACACAGGACAATGTTGCGAGATCTACATGAGAGCGCCTTATTTATATTATCGATCCCATTTTTGACGTAATTTACGAACTAAAACTAAAGCCTGTTTAAGCGATATCCTCTTCTCAGGGTTCGGATGAAGCATCTTGTGTATCAGCAAGGTAAAATCACGATCAAAACCCTCTTTAGGCCGGTTCAAATAACTTGCCCGATACTGCTGCAATAAGATCTTATGTTTGGCTTTCATATCCTTCTTTTTGTCGTATTTGAACTTAACCTGCTCCATCATAAAGCACCAAACAGGCTTCCGTAGGTAATGCAAAATATGAAGAGCAATACCAACTACATAGGTCTCACCCTTTACACGATCAATTTTTTTATAGGGGTGTAAAAGTGCCTCAGGAGGAAAATTCATACGCGAAACAAAGAGTTTTTCATCTCGCTTTTGAGTCAAGCGAAGCGCTTGTCCAAAATCGGTAACAAATGCCCGAACAGATCCATCCACATTTTGATGGAGAAGTATATTGCCACGATGTAAA
This sequence comes from uncultured bacterium, assembly GCA_964577935.1. GTDB lineage: Bacteria > Chlamydiota > Chlamydiia > Chlamydiales > FEN-1388 > JABDGV01. Next base: position 66,255 of record CAZOAJ010000008.1, read on the forward strand.
TCCCGATGGTAATAACCCAATTCATGAATGCGGTCGATCGCACAGATAATATCTTCACTGATCGCAAGGTGGGATTTTGGATCAACTCGGACCCCTTCTTCTGATTTAATCAGTGTTCCGTAGTTACAATACTCTAAAAATACACCATGTCTGTCATGCCCTCGATCGATTGATGTGAACATTTTAACAATGCCTTGTGTTCCCTGAAGCTTTTTCATCAAAGTAACTTCAACAAGGCCTGTTTCATCCGATTCACAATGGGCAACCATTACAGGTAGCGGGTTGTACATGATCGACTTTGTAACAATTTTATGAGCACCATCGCCTAAGTATGAATCTTGTCGAGCTTGTAAATGGACAAAAAGCAGCTTAGTTTGAGGATCTCTTTCCATCTTATAAGGAACCCCTGCCACCTTAAAAGTGTGAGTTGTTTTTGCATGATTGAGTAATCCTGCATGACCTCTTACGTAGCTATCAAAAATTTTCCATTCATTTTCAGGGATAAGTGTACCAAGAGGGGCACTAGCAGATCGAGGCAGCGGCGTTACGGAATAAATTGAAATAGGAATAAAACAGGCAATTAATACCCGTAATAGAGCTATGAGCATGGTGTGTCCTAATAACTACTGTAATGGATTGTGAGCGGAAAATATTCCTACACTGATCCCTTTGAAAATCGTCGAATATTCGTACAAAATCTCGTTTTTTTGTGCTACACGAATAGATGCAATATTCAGCGGATCAATGATGGAAATCACTTTCGGTAATTTACACTCATAAAACGCGTATCCTTTGATAGCAGATACAGCCTCAGTTGCATATCCAAATCCCCAATATTTTTTGAAAAGTCGGTATCCAATTTCTGGGACTTCAATTCCATCTACATTCTTGATAGTAATCCCGCAAAAACCGATTGGTTCCATGGTCTTCAAAAGCCTACAGGCCAGGTGTCCAACTCCATATTGCGTATATGAAGTTATTGCATCCCTATAAACGACTTCAGTCGCCTCTTGAGGATTTAAAGGCCCTTTTAAGGAAAATTTCATCACATCGGGATCAGCTAAAAGCTCTATAAGCCAAGGAAGATCGTCTTTTTCGATAAAATCGATATTTAACCGCTTTGTAATCATTGGAACTGAATTGCCCACAACAAATAATCCGCCTATGAATTGATTTCACGTAAAGCGTGAGAAATAATCAATAATTCCACGAGCTAACTTCAGCTAATTTAGATCTGAAGATGAATTGTAGGCATATTCTTATCTACTTAAACCAAGAAAATCAACTAAAAAGTAGTTTTCATGCAAATTAAGAAGTAACTCAATTACCTATTTTGGATATGCATTAGACGCACAAACAAACGATTAGTACCGACTATTTTTCAAATAAGAACTTATCGTAAAGATAAAAGTTGATACAAAAAACAACCATAAGCATTGTGAACTGCTACGAATGGGGACCCTGCTTTGAAAGCAGTTCACATTACACAGACTAATTGGAAAGCGTGTAGGTGTTTACCTGTACATTTTGTCTTCTGAACTTAAGGAAACTAAGGATTTGTAAAGAAACCATGATCAACAGACTATTTTTCTCATGCTGTTTTTGCATTGGACTCTTGAGCGTTCACACGGGTCTTAAAGCAGATATCACAGAAAGTATCGCTACCAATGTTTTACGACTCGACGAATCTGAATGGACATCGGGCATCCAAATAAATCAGCTCACATTCAATGAAAGTAAAGCCCACCATCATGAACATCGCGGAAAAATCGGGATTTCAGAGACTTCTGTAAATGCCAGAGTTGCTCGCGGCGGAACAAGCGACACCCCTGAAACTGCATTATATCTCTCAGTAAATAGATATAAATTTACGGGGGGGCTTGGTCATCATATAGACCCAATGGCACATTATCTTCCTATGGTAGCTGTTGGTGGATACGTTGAACCTTCCGATAACTTCCAATTTAATTATCTTGTTGGAATGCAGATGAACCTACACCACTGGAATCTGGCAACATCGACACGATATGTTGGCATGCTCTCTGGAAGATCTCCAATAGGCGGCAACTGGAGCATCGATTATGGTGTGTACGCCTTGACCGGATGCCGCAGAACACAAGTATATCCCCTCATTGGTTTTGATTATGTGCATGACAAGTGGAGCATTAAAGCTATCTATCCACTTGAAATATCAGTTCGTCATCGCACGACTCAGAGCCTTACCTTAATTGCTACAACACGCTGGAATAATGATCGTTTCAGAATGTCTCATGAAGCGTCTCGGCACCTAGGCTTTGTACAGTACAGAAGCTATGGAGCAGAGGTTGGGTTTGACTGGAGATTTATCGAATGTATGAACCTAGGATTCAGTATCGGTCAAAACTTTCAAGCCAAACTCGCGACATACAATCATATGGGCAATAAAGCAGATCACTACCATGTCAACAGCTGCCTCTATAGTCAAGTTAATCTATCTGTCGCATTCTAAACTCATGTAAGGGGTGGCATGCCACCCCAACGAATTTATATGTGTTGATTTAAAAGCAGGGATATAAAGAAAAATCAGTTATTAATCGAGAATGTTAGTGAGCGCATTTCCACACCTTTCTGAAGTTCTGAATTTGGTTGTGATTGCTCTTCTTCTTATAGCTTTATGCCCTCTACTTGCACGCTATATGATCTATATCTTCAGCCGAGAAACAATTCTCAGAGGACCTATAGGTGATTTCGAAATATTCATTTACAGAATATGCCGCATCAGACCCTACGAGGAAATGAGATCCATCCAATACTTCGCGGCCATATGCATATTCATGCTTTTTGGTTTCTTTTTGCTCCTGATCTTATTAATTTTTCAAAAATATCTTCCCCTGAATCCTAACGCATACGATGGCATCGACTCTTCCTTAGCATGCAATATAGCTTCAAGTTATATTACAAATACAAATTGGCAATCATATGCAGGAGAAACCCAATTAAGCCCCTTATCTCAAATGGCTGGGCTCACAGTACAAAACTTCTTAAGTGCCGCGATCGGCAACTGCGTTCTCTTGGCCTTTATTCGAAGTCTTGTTCGCCAAAAGTCGTTGTCGATTGGAAACTTCTGGGTAGATCTCACGCGAACAATCATCTACCTCCTTCTTCCCTTAAGCATTCTTATGTCCTGTTTTCTCACCTCGCAAGGGGTAGTTCAAACTATTACTAAAAACTATATTGTAAAAACCGTAGAAGAGGATTTTCAAACAATCCCGGTAGGCCCTGCAGCATCGCAAGAAGCAATCAAGATTATTGGAAGCAATGGCGGAGGATACTTCAAAGCAAATAGTGCACATCCATTTGAGAATCCAACAATTTGGACAAATACTCTTGAACTCTTAGCTCTTTTCCTCATTCCGATATCAACAATTTTAATGTATGGAATTTGGACCAATAACAAAAAACATGCTTATTTACTTACGGGTTTGTTTACTTGTTTAATAATAATTGGATTTGGCTTTGCACTCTTTTATGACTCAAAAGCAGGATCTCTTGAAATTCCATCCTATTTAGAAGGCAAAGAATTGCGCTTTGGTCGCATTTCAAGTCTTTTTTGGGCCATAGGAACCACAGCAAGCGCAAATGGATCGGTTAATCTTGCACTTTCAGATCTCAATCCTATAAGTAGTGGAATTTGCCTTCTCAATGTTTTATTAGGAAGAATTCTCTTTGGTGGTATAGGGGTTGGACTTATCAGCATTATTCTTATCGTGATGCTTTCTGTGTGTTTATCAGAGCTTATAGTGGGGCGCTCAGCCACCTATATGGGAAAGCGCATCGAAAGTCATGATTTTCGATACCTGCTTCTTGGAATTTTAGGCCCTCAAGTTCTTATTTTTGCTGGAGCCATGGCATATATTTTCTTAGATGAAATGGGCACTCCAATTGCCCATACACCACACGTTTTAACACAAGTCGTCTTTAACATAGCCTCAATGACAATGAATAATGGAAGTATGATGGGAAATATGATGGCTTCTTCTCAGCAAACAACACCAAGCATACACATTCTCTTCGCAATACTTATGATTTCTGGGCGGATACTTATTCTCGGAACAGCTTTAGCCATAGCAGGACAAATAGGAGCTAAGCCAAGAAGATTCAAATCATCTGATCCCCTCAAAATCGATTCTATATATTTTGGTTTTTTGGTTCTTGCAACTCTTTTCATGCTTTCTTTTGTTCTGTTTTTTCCAACTTTGCTTTTGGGCCCAGTACTTGAAGAATGCTTACATCAGAGAGGCTTTTTATTTTGAACACGAGCACTTCAAGACATACTTTCACTCATCTCTCATTCCATTTCATTGCTCAAGGGCTATCCGGGGCGTGTAAATTGATTCTACCCCAAAAAATGTTCCGGAATCCCATTCTTTTTGCAATCTATATTGGAGCAATCATATCTTCTTTATACACGCTATATTCTGCACTAGATCCATACCAAGCCATTTACAATCAAAATATTCCGCCTCACTTGAAATTATACTTTCTGTGCACTGTTTCGATGTGGCTTATACTTTTTTTCTCGAACTTTGCCACAGCTCTCACTGCAACCCTGGGAAAAGCCCAAGCTACAAGTCTACGTCGACTTCAAGTTGAAACACGAGTACTTCGAATTCAAGGAGATACTCAAGAAACTATCTCATCGGTAGATCTCAAGCAAGGAGACATAATAGTATGTTCTGCTGGAGAGATTATACCGGCAAATGGAAAGGTAATTGAAGGTACAGCGGCAGTCGATGAATCCGCCATAACCGGAGAATCAGCACCTGTAATTAGAGAAAGTGGAGGAGAGAGAAACCAGGTTACAGCAGGAAGCAGAGTTCTCAGTGATTACCTGAAAATACAAATACTTGAGCCCTACGAAGACAGTTTTCTGTCGCATATAAGCACCTTGACCGAATCCACCAACTACCAAAAAACGCCATCAGAAATAAATATAAGCACATTTATAACCGCTTTTTCTATTACACAGATGGTTATATTAAGTTCTTTATATTTTTTTTGTTTTTACAATGGAGCCGGCAGTATCGCTGATCTTTCACTTCCGTTGAATCTACCAATTTTACTAGGTGCGACAGTAGCCTTATTGCCCACAACTATTATCGGGCTTCTTAATCCGATTGGAATTAATGGAACATGGCGTCTTATCTTAAAGAATATGCTCCCTAAGTCATCTTCTGCAATTGAGGCCGCCGCAAATATTGACCTCCTCTTGATCGACAAAACAGGCACACTTACCCTTGGAAACCGAACAGCTCACAAGCTCCTGCCGCTAAAAGGAATTCAAGAACGAGATCTTGCAGCCATAGCTCAATTATCATCACTCGGTGATGACACGCTTGAGGGTAAATCTATAGTCACCTTTACAAAAAATAATTACGACCTTCTTATTCCATCTCTTGAAAAAGATCAATTTAGTGTTATTCCATTTTCCTCCCAGACTCGAATAAGTGGTATTGACGTATATATAGATAAAAATACCACGAAAAGACTTCGAAAAGGCTCTCTAGATGCTATTGAAGCATACATATGGAATCAAGAGGGTCAAATCCCTGAAGAGCTTTATTCTATAACCTCTGAAGTGTCACTCAGCGGAGGCACGGCCCTTGTCGTATGTGAAGATTCTCAAGTTATTGGGGCCATTTACTTAAAAGATAAACTTAAAGGAGGCATTAAGGATCGTCTTGCGCACCTTCGATCAATGGGAATAGCGTCGATTATGATTACCGGAGACAGTCCCATCTCTGCAGCAACGGTTGCAGCAGAAATAGGAGTAGATGACTTTATAGCACAAGCCACTCCTGAAAAAAAACTTGCCTTCATACGGAGAAAGCAAGCAGAAGGAAATTTAGTTGCCATGGTCGGAGATGAAACAAATGATGCTCCAGCACTTGCTCAAGCAGATGTAGGCATTGCGATGCTTACGGGAACTCAAACATCAAAAGAGGCCGGAAATATTATTGATCTTGAAAGCAATCCATCAAAGCTCTTGGATTTGGTTGTGACTGCAAAAGAACTTCTCATGACACGAGGGTGTATATTACTCTTTACCCTTTCAAGTGAATTTGGAAAATATTTAGTCTGTATCCCTGCGCTTTTAGCAAATTATACCTATACATCAGAAAACCAATCATCACCTGCACAACTCTTTAGTCTCTTCAACCCCCTATCTCTAAGCTCCCCTTCTAACGCCATAGTAAGTTCGCTTATTTTTAATGCACTCATTTTAGTTGTCATGACACCTGTGGCTTTAAACGGAGTAAAATTCAGGTTACAATCTCCCGTATCTATGCTGCGAAACAACATCATAGTATTTGGCATTGGAGGGCTATTTGTTTCTATAATTGGAATCAAATTGATAGATATGATCTTAAGTAGCTTAAGAGGAGGGCTTTAATTTGAAAAAAGCTCCCCTTGCAATACAAGCATTTAATATGCTCACGGCATTTACGATCTTGACAGGTCTTTTTTATCCACTTGTTGTTCTGATATATGCACAACTCATGACACCTCACAAGGCTAATGGAAGTTTGATGTATTCACATGAATCATCAAATGCACGTCCAATAGGCTCTCTCTTAATAGCTCAGAAGTTTGAAAGCGATATCTACTTCTGGCCTCGTCCCTCATCAATAGATTATCAACCATTTCCGTCTAAAGGCCGTGACCTTGCCAGAACAAGTAAGGAACTTTCGCTTTTTGTGCAAAATCGAGCTTTTTATCTCGCTGAGATTCATCATTCAACCCCAGATCAAGTCCCTCTTGATCTTTTATTTAATTCAGCAAGTGGAATAGATCCACATATCAGCCTACAAGCCGTCTACTACCAGTTAGATAGAGTTTTAGAAAAGCGCAAAATCAATTCAACCGAAATACGTAGAGAAGTCATACAACTCATTCAATCTCTAACAGAAGGAAGAACCGTCTGGATATTAGGTCCTTCATATAAATATGTGAATGTTTTACAACTCAACCTCGCTTTAGATGAACTTTTGAGGAGTCGCGTTAATGAATGAGCCTGCAAATAATGATTCATTAAAATTTCTCAAAATAGCCGAAAGATCTGAGCGTCGACGTGGGATTGGAAGACTAAAGATATTTATAGGCATGGCTGCAGGAGTTGGTAAAACTTTTGCAATGCTTGAAGAAGCTCAACAACTGCTGCACCAAGGTGTTGATATCCTTGTTGCAACAGTGAACACGCATGGGAGAATAGAGACTGAGAAACTCCTAAGCGGATTAAAAGCACTTCCTTTAAAGGAAATTCCATATAAAGGAATTATATGCCCAGAGATGGATTTAGATGGTGTAATACAATCTAGACCGCAGCTAGTTTTAGTTGATGAGCTCGCTCATTCAAATGTTCCTGGATCACAACATGCAAAACGTTGGCAGGACGTCATTGAAATCCTGCATGAAGGAATTGATGTCTTTACAACTATTAATATCCAGCATTTTGAAAGTCATAAGGAGATAGTTCAAGAAATATCGGGAATTGTAGTGCGAGAGACCGTGCCAGACCACGTACTGGATTATGCGTCAGAAATAGAGCTTATCGACATTCCTCCTGAGGAATTACTTAAAAGATTAAAAGAAGGCAAGGTATACATTGAAGAGTCTTCTAGAATAGCTTTAGACCACTTCTTCAAATATGAAACTCTCAGCATGCTGAGAGAACTTTCCTTAAGACTTACAGCAGCAAAAGTTGGTAGAGATATTACACTTTCATCACCAAAATCGATGCAATTAGTCAGTGAAAAAATCATCTTAGCTATCAGTCCTAGCCCATATTCTGAACAACTCATTCGAGCCACTAGAAAAAAAGCATATGAACTCCAAGCAGAATGGATTGCCGTCTACGTAGACACAGGGAAAAAGCTTTCAAATGAAGACAAAGCCCGACTTCAACAAAATATTACACTCGCCCGTCAACTTGGTGCAGAAGTAATTATAACCCAAGATACCTACATAAAAGAGGGCATATCACGAATCACCAAGCAACACATGGGGACCAAAATCATCGTAGGACGATCTTCTCATACATCAATGTGGAGACAGATCTTCCGATCTGAGCTCTATGTCGATCTTGAGCAAATGAATAAAGACGTAGACATCACTATTCTTCGGCAGGAAAAGCCTCTAGAGGAATTTAAAGAAGCATCGAATAGAGTTGAAAGCTCTGCATCTAGAGGACCCGCATCATATGAGTCGATGATTGCATTATTATTTCTCATCTTAATGATTCTTGGTGGTGCAGTTGTCGATTCTCTGATAGGTTATAAAGAGGTCGGATTCTTCTTCTGGGCAAGCATATTTGCGCTCAGCTGTCTTGTTTCGCTCGGTCCCGTCCTCCTAGTTTCGCTCACCAGCATGATCGCCTGGGATCTCTTATTTATTCCTCCCCCATATGAATTCAAATTGGGCGACACACAAGATATCTCAATGATGTTGATGTACATCATTACGGCGGTAATTGTAGGTACATTAACGACAAGATTAAAAAAACAAGAGCTTTTTCTAAAGCAGCGCGCTGAAAAGAGTGAACATCTTTATCAAATTGAAAAAGCTGTTATGAGAAGTACTACCTACGAAATGTTATCCGAACGCATAAAAGCCATTCTTTCACCTCTTTTCCCTGGTGAAATTGAACTTATTAGAGCAGAAAATAGATCACCAATGAACCAGAATGAAAAAGAAGAAGGAGTTATTAACTGGGTGATTAAACATAAGCGATCAGCTGGAAGAGGCACAGACGTTCTTCCATCTTCCGAAAAGCTTTATATCCCCATCTCATTTGGAGATTCTGTTATTGCAGTTTTCGCTTATAAACCAAAACCGTCTTACGTAACTCTTGAAGAAATCGATTTTATTGAAACCATTTGTCAAATAATTGGAATTAAACTTGCAAAATTGACAAATGATTCTCGAACGACATAACGCTCTTATTGTTTAAAGACACTCTAGTTGACTCCGAGGGAGAACCAATCGTGCTTCTTCCTCTGAAATGCAGCCTGTTAAGACAGCGTCAACAGACTTTAAGGAGGCTACGGCCTCAATAAGCTCGATAGGACAGAGCGTATCAAGAAAATGGGCAATAACCATCTTTTTTGACTCTCTTGATCGTTCATGGATGGATCGAATCAGCTTGAGTGTGTCCATATGGCTTTTCGAGGGTATTTGGAGCAAACACACCTGCTTTTTCTTAAAGGCGTACTCAAGAAATGGAAGCTCTCTCCGCGTTAACACTTTTCCAGTATGAAGAAGCTCCTGATGTACTTGCGGACAATGAGCACTTTCATTCGAAAAATTTGATTGATAATGGGTGTCGTAATATCTACCGGCAATCTCATCCCATGAAACAACAGCACAGCCAACCTTCTCAATCGCTAGTGAAGCTGCAATATTGCAAAGAGGAATTGTTTGAGCAAGGTCCAAACCACTGACGATTCCAGAAACAAGCACAGAAAGAACCGTATCACCAGCTCCTGTAACATCTCGCACTTCTTTCTTGCTCACAGCAAAATGTTCTGATCGGCCATCACGATAAAAAAGTGAAATACCATTTTCAGATCGCGTGATCATTAAAACGTCCATCTTCAGTTTATCATGTAAGTTCTTGGCAATTTCTTCGATACTTGAGTTCGAGGAAAGATGCGCTGCCGCACAAGCTTCTTGAAAATTCGGTTTTAAAAGGGTTGTTCCACTATAACGATCAAACCGAGTTCCCTTAGGATCCGTTACAACTGGAATTCCCTTCTCATTTGCCTTCTGGATTAAAAAGCTGATAATTTGATCAGTTAAGAACCCTTTAGCATAATCGGATATAGCAATAATATCTGCGTTCTCTACAAGCTCTGGGATCCTCTCAAGCACTTCGGCATGAATACTGTCAGATATAGGCGTTATTTTCTCATAATCAATGCGTGCAATCTGCTGAGAGGAAGCTATGAGACGAACTTTGGTTGGCGTTTGATATGTGGAATCGATCAGTAAATTATCTGATGCGATTCCCGCATTTTTAAAGGACTCTAGAATCAAATCTCCAGATGAATCTCTGCCAATCCTACTTAAAACCGTCACATCTTGATTAAGGGCTGATAAATTGTAGGCTACATTACCAACACCGCCAAGGCGTATATCCTCGTGGTCAACATTAAGCACAGGAACAGGCGCTTCAGGCGAGATTCTCTGAGCTACTCCAAATGTATACCGATCAAGAATAAGATCACCAACAAGAAGAACTTTTTTTCGCTTTATTTGCGAAAAAGCCTCTATAAGGCTCAAATTTTTATCAGCAGACGTGAACATATAGCTTCCCTACCAATACTCATCAAGGATGAGATATTTTTGAACATATTCTATAACAGCGTTTTCAAGTGAATATGCACAAGCTTTTCGTCCAAGTGCTATTTCGAGTTTATGAATATCTGCCCGAGTTAAATTCTGGTATTTGCCTAATAAATCAGATGGAGTTTCGATATACTCAATTTTTTCTGGAATTCGAAGAGCCTTAAACACACTACGAGCAAGCTCTTTCCAGGTAGATGCAACTCCTGACCCAACGTTATAAATACCATTCCGTTCGGAAACAAGCAAATCGCAGGTTATGGCGGCAGCATCTTTGACATATATAAAGTCGCGTTTCTGTTCACCATCCGCAAATAGATTCGGTTCGGTTGATGCAAAAAGTTTTATTGAACCGGATTTTAAAGCATCTGGGACCATTCTGGTCAAAGCAGAACTCATTCTGCCTTTATGGTATTCATTCGGGCCGAAAACATTAAAGTATTTCAAACCACATATGGATGATAAAATACCTTCTCTATATGCCCAAAGATCGACAAGATGCTTTGAATAGCCATACATATTTAATGGCTTTAATGATTCTAAAAGCGAATGATCATCGCTGAAGCCTTCTGACCCGGAGCCATATGTTGCAGCAGATGATGCATACACAAATCGAATATCATGCTTTAAGGAAAGCTCTATAAGTCTTCTTGTGTAGCGATAGTTATTTTCGATGAGATAATTAGCATCTGTTTCAGTAGTGCTAGAACAAGCACCAAGATGGATTATAGAACCGATTTCGCTCTCTCGTCCCTGGAGCCAATCAGTAAGCTGAGATTTGTGAAGGATTTCAGAGAAGCGTTTGCCTCGAAGGTTTTTCCAACTCTCTGATTTATCTAAATCATCAACAATGACAATTTGATAAATACCTCGATTATTCAACTCACGAAGTACACAAGATCCAATAAAACCGGCGCCACCAGTGAGTACTACAGTATGTTCTGGATGAAGCTTCAAGATAGATCCTCTTGCAACTTTATTGCAGTAGAATAAAGCCACTTAAGCCTTTGAAATTCAAAGGCTTAAGCATACGCTTTGTATAGACCCTAATTTATAATTATGGGTCTTATAACTTAATGCTCTATGAAAAGAGCACGAGTTACTGATTAATCATTTTCAGGCATAACCTTAACATGAATCTCGCATGTAACACCCTCTTTCAATCGAAGAGGAATGCCAAACACACCCAATTCACGTATAGCTGTTTTGAGTAAGAAATATCTCTTTTCTAGCTCAATACCTGTCTTATACTTAATCAATGAAATGATATCGTGGACAGATACGCTACCGTACATATGTCCTTCGTGATCAATTTTCACTTCAGTCTCAACAATCTCGCCATTGAGTCGAGCTGCGAGCTCTTCAGCTTCTTTCCTATCTTGCTCAGCCTTCATCCTACGTTCTTCTTGAAGACGTACTTGTCGACGAAGTGCTTGAGCATCTGCTACGAGAGCAAGTTTTTGAGGAACTAGAAAGTTGCGAGCAAATCCGGGACGAACGGATGCAATATCCCCTTTTCGTCCAAGGTGCTCGACATCTTCCAAGAGGAGAACTTTTGTCGCTGCCATATTCTTTACTTACACCTTCTACTCAAGTATTAGACATCTGCAACAAATGGCAGAAGCGCCATGTGCCGTGCTCGTTTAACTGCGAGCGACAAACGACGTTGAAAATAGGCGGAAACGCCAGTAATTCTTCTAGGAAGGATCTTACCTCGTTCCGTAATAAATTTTGAAAGGGTTTCAATGTCCTTGTAATCAATTTCCTTGAAACCAGCTTGTGTGAAGGGGCACTTCTTGCGTTTTTTCTTATCGGCCCCATCTGAAGAAGATCTTCTTCGTACCATTTTACCCATATAACTTCTACAGCCTCACATTACTGTTCAGGCAATTGTTTAAACTTAAGCTCATCTAAAACCTTTTCGGTTCTTAGGGTGAGATATCTGACAAGGTTTTCATTATGTTGATATTCTTGCCAAAGCTCAGGAACACCTTCAGGCTGAAGAGAGAAATAGACCAAGAAGTAATATCCTTCTTTTTGTCCATTAATCTCATAAGCTAGACGACGTCTACCTTGATCATGAATTTTGTGAATCTCGCCACCGCGAGACACAATACTATCTTTGATTTTGTCGAAGGCTTTATTACGTGCATCATCATTCAGCTGTGCTGAGAGGATGTACATTCCTTCGTACAAGTTCGCTTTTTTTTGTTTCATCCTATACTCCTTGCGGGAGAATTACTCCCCTCGACACCACTTTTGAAGAACATCTACAGCTTCATTGATAACTGCTGGTAGCTTCTCAAGTTCGTGTTCAGAAAATTTATCAAGTACAAAATCCGCAACAGGCTGAAGTCCTTGAGGCCTTCCGATGCCAACTCGAAGTTGAGCATATGAATTAACCCCTAGTTCTTTATGAATGCTTTTCAGACCGTTATGACCCGAGGTTCCGCCACCAAACTTCATTCTCACTGTCCCCCATGGAGTCTCGATATCATCAAGAACAACACAGACCTTTTCAGGAAGGATAGACTGATTTGTTAATAGTTTTGCGACAGATAATCCACTTTTATTCATAAACGTTTCAGGTAGAGCCAAAACAAGTCGTTCTCCCCCAAAATCAAGTTCAGTCTTCAAAGAATAGGTATACTTATCTTGCTTAAAGTTTGCATTATGAAGATGGGCTAATGCCACCACCACTCTACGACCTAGGTTGTGCCGTGTTCGCTCATATTCTGAACCTGGATTTCCTAGTCCAACTACAAACTTCAACTATACCTCATTCACTTTGTATTTACTTAAAACGGATCTTGTTGCTTTTAAACACTTCACCAATTATCGCTTAACGATGGTGACCAAGATATCGTCTGTCTTGTGTAAGCTTGCAACGCCTTTTGGCATTTGAATATCGCTAACTCGCTTAAGCTGACGCATATTGAGCTCTCGAACATCTATCTCAAAATGAGTTGGAAGATCTTCAGGAAGACACTCAACACGAACGTGACGAGTAACAGTTCTCAAGAAGCCGCCAGACTTTACACCAACGCAGTCAACTGTGTTAAGATGCTCAACAGGCACCTTTACTTTGACTTTTACATTAGGAATAAGCTCGATGAAGTCTAAGTGAATGACTTCATAAGTTGTTGGCTTATACTGGATATCTTTAACCAACGCCTTTCGGATTTTTCCATCTTCGCTTTTGAGTTCGAAAACTGTTGTTGGAAGAAATCCTGGACGCAGTTTTCGTAAAACAGAAACAAAGTCAGTTGTAGGAAGAGCACCTACAATAGAATCACCTGAGTTGGAATAGAGAATGAAAGGAATATTCCCTCCACGGCGAAGTCTTTTTGCTTCATTCTTTGAAGCATTTGACCTCGGTTTAATTTCGATTGCAGGCATGAAACCTCCATTAGGACTAAAACGTATTAGCTAAAAAGCTCTCTTTTTAACTTTGCACTCTCAGTAATGTTCTTCAGGATGTGTTTCTAGCAGAGAAAATTAAAGCGTCTTTATACAGCCAGCGAGAAGAGGAGCTATGGAGGAGATGCACACAAATAACTCTTCACTTGAGGAATCAAGAGTTTGTAAAATATTTGCTTTTTGTCGACCTTCACAACCACTTGAGAGCGGAAGACAACTATCTGTTGTCCACAAAAGAGAAATACCTGCATTTGTAAGCAAGGTTTTCGCTTCTCCTACAAGAAGAGCATGTGAAACAACGGCAAATATTTTTTGTGCGCCCTTCCCACGGCACGCTTTCGCGGCTGACGCCAAAGTTCCTGCTGTAGAACAAACATCGTCAGCGAGAAGAACAACTTTGTCGAGGAGATCTCCTTTTACAGAAATCACCTCAACGTGCTCTGCATCACACCTTCGTTTATCAATCTGAACCAAAGGGACACAAAGCAATTCAGCATATCTTTGAGCTAAGTATTGGGCTCCACTGTCTGGAGCAACAACACAAAGCTTTTCGCCGCTACATTGTGACATATATGACCTAATCGTTGCAACGAGAAGATCAACGACGGTCAATTCTATCACCGGAAATGTATAGATTTGCTGCATAAATCGTTCGTGAAAATCAAATCCGATAAGTCTTCGCACACCCGCATCGGCAAAAAGCTTCGCAAGAAGCTCTGCGCCAATCGATTGCTTAGAATTTCTTGCTCGAGCCTGCCGGCAATAAGGAAGGTATGGAGTAACGAGTGTGATTTGCGTATATCCTGAACGCTTCAAAGCATCTAACGCAAAAAGCGCCTCAGCAAGGCACTCATTCACCTCATGATCAAACAACTGAACAAAAAACACCTCTCCCATCTCTTCATTTGGAGAAACCTGCGTGAGAATTTCACCATCCGGGAAATGAGTAAGATTGATCGGCAAAAGACGAAGCTCACCACAACGAGCTATCTCCTCTGATATCTTACGAGCCCTAGGAAGAAAGGAAATAAATGCCATATAGTCCTTTTGCAAACATGTCGAATGAATTAAACTTACAACAGCATATTAATACACAAGACATGACAAGCTTAGACTACATGATTGTTTTTAACATATGCAGTGAAAATTGAAAAAATCGCCGGAAAAACTTTACTACGCGGCAAGAGTACTACAATTAAAGAGCTCTTGATACTTTTTAAGTGTAATTTTATTCTTTACAAAAAGATCTCTTATCTTCGAATCCAATAAGGGAGCAAGAACCTCTTCTCCGACATGAATAAACTCATTCATATCAAATAATGGGTCTGTCACAAACAAAGACTCGGTCTTCATAAAATCAAGCAGAGCTATATGTATGTCTGACAACCCGCGTAAGGCCTTGTCATTGCCTTTGATACTTAATCCAGAATTATAAAGCCTATCAACATACTCTCCGACAAATGGATTAATAAAAACTTTTTTTAGAGAACGCGGTAATTTGTAGAGCTCGTATATCGAAATGTACTTATCATTAACCAGCTTATTGACCCATGGACTTTCAAGAGCTTCGACAAATTCAGGAAAATCCTCACAAGCAAAAAGTTCAGATAAAGAGCAAAGCTTTTGCTTAATTAAATTTTGCACACCCTCTATTGAAAGCGACCTTATTGCACTAAAAACCCGTAAATCATAACCACCTGGAGAGTCCGTCTGATCAAACAATCGAATATTTTTTATATCTTCAAGAGAAAGATCTCCCCGACGGAGAAGTTTTAAGATAAATGGATCCCTCAGAGTATAAATTTGCAGCTCAGTCAAACTTAAAATTGCATCAATCCGATCTTTTGAGGTGCATAAAGCCTGAATTACATCATTATCAAAAACAGAAGCAGTAGCCTCTTTCATGACAAGAATTTGATCAATACTCAGGAACCCCCTTTCGAACAACTGTCGTAAATATCCGACCCCAAAAACTCCAGGTAATTCTGTTAAATTTGATGAGATCGCTAATTGAGAAAAACTTACAACTCTTTGCTCTAGAAGATTTTGGACCATTGGCTCTTTCACAAGACAAAGAACCGTTTCCCAGTAAGATTTCATGACTGTTTGAGGAATGTCTTTAAACTGGGCATAATCCACAAATCCATCATCAATGAGTTTTTGAAAAAACGGGTTTTCAAAAAGAGCATTCAAATCATATTGATCTTGATATTTATAAATAAGCTTATAAAATCCTTCTTTCGTAGAAATCAATTTTTGAATGTAGGGATTTCTTAACGCAGCTAATTGAAACTCCGATGATTCGAGAAATTGCTGAAATGTAATCCAGCTTTTTTCAATACAATCGATAATAAATGAAGACTGCTCCAAGACTGCAATAACATTGCTGTCGAAATTGGCAACAAGTCGGTCAATATCGATATCCGGTAGATAGCCGAGATGAATAAGTCTTTTTAGACGTTCTTCAAAAGAATTTTTTGGTTCGAGCGGCCTTGATTGAATTGCCTTAACAGCCTTTTGCAGCTGAGCCTGCCCCCTCATAGATTCGTTCTGCAGAGCAATCTGATCTTCTATAAGACGATTCTGATCTGCAATATTCATTTGAGCAAGCTCATTAACTTTAGCAGAAACTCTTTTTAAGACAATTTCTTTAAAATCATTCCATCTATCAGGAGCAACGCCCCAAATTGCACTATAGTTCTCCGATTCTTCAGCAAAAATCTTCAAATCTTCATCCGTAGGGCTCTCTTTTAAACGCGGAAAACAAATCATTTCGCAAATTTGCTGCACTTCTGCCTTAAAAATAGATGGAACTTCAAATCCTTTATCTGGCTCCAATACCGAATTTAAAGCGACTTGAAGAACAGGAATTTGTTCAGGCGATGTTAGCTTAATTTTATCCAGGTGTTCATTTACGAGCAGCGTATAATCTGCCACAAACTTAGAGTCAGAAATTTTCATATATTTACAATGTTATTTTTTAAAAAATGCGATTATAAATGAAATGAATAATTAAAAAAAGGGATAAACAAAAAAGAAATTTTAACAACGCTTTTTTTAAGCGTGGTTAAAAGTTGGGGTGGAAGGATTCGAACCTCCGAATGGCGGTACCAAAAACCGCTGCCTTACCACTTGGCGACACCCCACCGGGCTTTGTGGCAGTTAAGATACAAAAAACATGCCATTTGATTCAATAGAGAAAATAGAACAATTTAAGAAAATCAAAAAACATACCCCAAAAGCATACCTAAAGCACTCCTCTCCTATTCAGAATTCATCTTGAGACGAAGCCCCCTCTTATGATCTGACATAAATTCTGAAATGGAAATTGATTTTATTTGATAGTACTGATAACTCCAAAATATCGGTGCACGACTTGTGCACCGCCCAGGTATTAAAAAAACATCTTAAGGAGAGCGAGGAGCAAAATGCGGTCGGGAAAAATTACAATAAACAGCATGAGTAATAACAGCTTTGTAGAAATCAAAGGGGGGTTTAATTTCACAATAGAATCCAACTCTGTAATATCATCAAACTTCACATCGAATGAAGAGGTCCAAGTAAAGCAATTTGGCAAGGAAAAAGTTGATGATGTCATAAGTGAAAATGAAAAATTAGTTTTTGATGGAACGATTGTACGGTTTGCAAGCACACAAGACTCTATCGAATTGAAAAATGGTGCAAAAATTCAAGAAGCTCAGGCTGACTCAAAGATCCACGCTGAAAATTGTAAAGATCTCGGCAAACTTAATGCCGGAGGAAGCATCATATTATCAAACTGCTCTACCGTTCAAGCTAATGCAGGCGGAAAAATTGATGCGAAAAATTGCACAAACGTCGGGCACCTTAATGCCGGAGGAAAAGTTGAGTTGACAAATTGCACCTTTGGAAGTGCAAATGCTGGCGGAAAAATACAAGCAGATAATTGTCAGAATTTTAAAAAAATTTCAGCTGGCGGAAAAGTAGAAATTACAAATTCAACTGTAGACATTGTCTCTTCTGGCGGGCAAGTTGATATACGAAATACAACCATTAAAAAGTCTCTGGAATTTTCTCAAGATTCTACGATTGCTGATTCGACGGTTGAATCAATTGTTGTCCATCCAAATTGCGGGAGTAGCGGGATAACGATTATCAACGGAAGGTTGATAGGCTCCCCAACACCACAAAGCAGCGCAAATATTTATTTGGAAAATACAGTTGTTAAAAATATTCAATTTGTGACGAGCGGTAAGGTGTTTCTAAGAGGCAACAGCCGGATTACTGGAAATGTAGTTAATGGCAAAATCCTAAACGACTAGAACATAAGGCTACAACATATCGTTATTTTTTTGATGCTGCTGACGTTTTGTTGGACCGTTCTTGATGAGCTTAAAGACTTACAAGAACGGGTTGTCACTCAAAATGAAACCGTAGATGTTGGCGTGAAAAATGTTTCTGTTAATTTTTCATCCTCTTCAACTCTCTTGGCATCAAGATAAGCTTTATAGAAACTGAGAGCATAAGATTTAACTTCAGATTTAGGCGCCGTATTCAAATCCACAACAATTCCAGCTTCAAGGTAATACTGAATCGGCTTGAGATCAGAAGAATAGAGTTCAGCATCCAATACAGCAATGCGCGAATCAAGCGGCAAGGCTACATCATCCAATGTTTCAGAAAATCGAAGCCAGATTGTAGCTGTTAATAAACAGACTTTTGCCTTGTGTTCTTTTAAGAGCTCATACTCATCTCTGGAAGGCTTCCTTCCAAAATAAGCTTCTAAAAAGATTTCCTCCTGGAGACGAGATAAATTTGAAAGTAAACAAAAGAAACCTAGATCAAAAAAAGGATCTTCTAGTGTTGCAGTCGTCCAATCAATAATGCTGATACTCCCTGAATTATCAACTAAAATATTGGATGGGTTTAAGTCTCCATGAGAAGGAACAAGTGCACCTGAAGCAGGCTTCCTCAGTACATTTTGAACTTCCTGATCAAAGCCTGTCGGATACGCAATACCAGATTTAACACCTTTTTGATAATGCTGACCTATTCTGTCTTTTAAAGAATATCTCGTCGGATACAAATCAGAATAATTATGAAGCTTTCTTAGCATTTTCCCAACTTGCAGGAGCTGATGGATATCTGGATGATGTAATGGACATCCTGGAATAAACCCCATAACCATCAAGACGGCATCTACATCAGAAAAAATATACTCAGGAGCTACTCCGAGTTTATTTCCAATTTTGAGGGCTTCTATTTCATTTTGCCTCATTTCTTTTGTATGACTTGGTGTTAAAGCCAAAAAACGAAGAACATATTTCTTCCCTTCGAATTCAAAAGAATACAACTTAGCACGAGTGAGGCCGCCTTCAAGAGATCGGAATTGAGTATCCTCGTTCCAATTAAGGAAGGATCTTGCTTCTTGTAGAGCTTTTATTTGTTGAGGTTGAGATTCATTCAAAAGATCTGAATACGAGCAGTCTTTTCCCTGAAGTGAAGCGCAAGAAAAAACAATGAATAACAGGAGCTTTAAATAGAAAGACATACATGTATTTCAAATAATTAATTGTCTATTGATAGTATTGTTTAATTACATTTACTCGCAACCCGGAAAGGCTAACAAGTTCTCAACCTTGATAATTTCTTCACCCATTTTGTCTCTTTCATTTGTATCCATTAAAAGATCATTTTCATCATCGCTTTGAAAACTTTTCCTTCAGTATTTGCCAACTCATTGATCATATCAAAATGGTTAGCATGAGGAACCTCAATTAATGAGACATTGCAGCCTGCTTTTTCTAGCTCTCTGGCATAATTTATGGCCTCAACGTGATACAGGATCAATGGCTCTTTTTCACCATATGCAATAATCGCTGGAATTGAATTTTTCGGAAGATGATAGAGAGGACTGTCACGTCGGGATTCTTCCAGTGTCATTTGGAGTGCTTTTTGCGAGTCTGCCTGAGGCGCGTAAACCAGCGTACATACATCATAAATACCAGACATAGCAACCACTCCTTTTACAACATCCTCTGGGAGATTAAAATCTTTATGCCAGCTTGGCATTAGAGCGGTGGCTGCAAGATGTGCACCAGCTGACATCCCATAAATATAGATTCTGTTTGAGTCTCCCCCGTATTGAGCAATATTTTTATAGACCCATGCAATAGCCTCACGAACATGATCAATAATATCTTTCATCCGATACTCAGGCGCAAGTCCATAGTCAATCGACACTGATACTATTTCATTTGACATGAGAGCTTCAGCAGGAATTGCCCAAGGATTTTTGCTTCCCATGGTCCAACCACCGCCATGAATGCTAATAAGCACCGGCATCTTTTCAGTATTTTTTGGTGCATAAATATCCAGCTTCTGAATTATTTCGGTGCCATAAGATATATTCTGAATCGGATTCAAGCGCGCTTTGACAGATTCAGCACGCTCTCTGTTTTCCTTTAATAGTCCGAGAAAATTTGGAATAGCTATGCAGTCGTCATAGGCTACATTCAGCTGGTTTACTGTCATGCCTCTATATACAATTGGGTCTGGGTTTTCTATCAGAGGGTGCATAAACATATTCTCTCTTTCATGCATATTTTTTTTGATGGCAGCGCTGTTTGTGTAATTGATTATAGTAAACCATATCCAATATTTCAAAAGCTTTTAAAATCTTAAAAAAAGAACCGTCTGTGGGGAATCTTCTTGATATGCAGGCTCGACAGGAATTGACCAGGCGCGCTAACAAAACCTAAACAAAATCGCAAATCACAAACGGTAAAATATATCTTGAATTCACTTGCTGAATACCCTATCTAGTATTGCCTAACTTATCGTCAGTCGGTCGATTGACAACTCGATATACAAAGCGGATTAAAAAGAACGCCTATGAAATATGCCTTCCAAATATGTACAGCAATGATTTGCACTTTTGGTAGATTGTGTGGAAATGACTCCCCGCATTGGCATTTAGACAGTACTGATATGGGATGGAAAGATGAGTTCCTTGCCATGAAATATTTTCATAACTCTGAACTGCAAAGACAATGGGCATGGCATTTACTTGGAAGCAATAAGATTATTGGCAATGAACAGATACTTGACTTTGGATGTGGCGACGGCAAGATTAGTGCTGAAATTTCACATTTTGTTCCTCTAGGACATGTTACAGGCGTTGACGTATCTCCATCCATGATTGCATTTGCCAAGCGATGTTTTCCTACGACTCACTATCCGAATGTAACCTTTAATACAGCTAAGGACATCGATTTTACCAACGAGAGCGTTCTTAAGAAATATGATCTGATTTGTTCATTTTGTGTTTTTCATCTCGTAGCCAACCCAGTCCAGGTATTAAATAACCTTCGTTTGCAGCTCGCGGATAATGGCAAACTATTACTCGTAATCCCCTGTGGAAATAACCCTGCTTTTTTTCAAGCTGCTCATGAAACGTTTGAGAAATACAAATTAACAGCTCCTTGGAACACTGCCAATACAAACACAAATGGCATTACTATGCGTACTCGGGATGGATGCATTACATGTCTAGAGGCCGCAGGGCTTGTTTCAATATCGATAAAGCTCATTCACACACCAACTGCATTTTTCAACAAGCAAGAACTTGTTGAGTGGATGATGGGGACGGTCACCCCAAACTGGCAGATTCCGTTAGAAAAGGCAGATTCATTTTTTAACGACCTTATCGACCGTATGGCTGAGCTTGACGATGATGTTATTCATCCCTCTGGAGCTTATTATATGAAGTTGAGTCGCTTTGAAGTAGCTGCTGTCTCCAAATGATTCAATTTTGCTCTAAGTAGGAAAGTATCTCTTCGCGACCAATAATTGGTTCAAGGCATGAAGATCGATTACATATGATAAGAGCTGGGGCTGTTGCCACTTTTTTGAGATATGGAATGATATCGAAATGTAAACTCTCTTTTGAAATGGCAACTTTGAATTTTCTTGGGTCATAGGACCTGTGCAATTTACCAAAAAAGAGTGGTCTATCGACCTCAGATGAGATAAGAATATAGGTTTGTTGTTCAGGCGAGTTATGCACAAGTTCACTCCAAAAAGCCGAAGAGCAACTCAGTGAAGCCTTTTCAGAATATTTGGCGTATCTTGCGGCAAGTTTATTTCTCTTATCGGCGTAGCCTCTATCGCAAACAAGAGTAGATAAAATACTTAAATTCATCATCGAAACTGCATTTGCTGAAGGCTCTGAACCATCGCTTAACACTGTCAGTGAAGCATGGAGTCCAGAGTCTTCTTGCTTGATTTGCGTGTATGCAACTTCATCCCAAAAGTAGAGATCCTGAAGATCTTGTAAGCGCTTGGCCTCTACAAGCCAGCTACAGTTGCCAGTTGCCTCAAATAAAGCAATCAGAGATCGAATAAAAAATGCATAATCTTCTAAAACCGCTGGCCGTATTTCCGGATCATCATTGACAACCCGTGAAAGCCTCTTCTGTGAAAGCTCAAGTATAGCTTTAGCTGCCTCTTGTGCTTTTGTTAAATATTGTTCATCTCGAAAGACTAAATAGCCTGTGCATAGACTCCAGATCGCAAGACCATTCCAGGCGACAATACGCTTACTATCTATATGAGGCTGCTTTCTTTTCCTTCGGATCGATGCCAACTGAGCTTCCCATTCAGAGATCTTCGTTATAAAAACCTCTTCTGAATAGCCATATTTATGTGCTATCGTGGGGATATCTCCTTGAATTAAAACTGATCTCCCATCTTCGCATATTCCAGCGTCGACAACAGCATAGTAGTCACAGGCTATCACCCCATCATCTGGCCCTAGAGCATCGATTACTTCTTGAGGAGTCCAAGTGTAGGTCTTTCCTTCAACTTTATCTGTATCCGCATCAATAGCGGAACAAAAGCCGCCAAGAGGATGAGATAGATCTGTAAGAAGAAACTGAAATGTTTTTTGAGCGATTTCATCGTATGATTGTTTTCCCAATGCCCAATATGCATGGGTATACGTAAGAGCTAAAAGAGCATTATCATAGAGCATTTTTTCAAAATGCGGGATGATCCAACTCTCATCAACGCTATATCTGCAAAAACCCCCACAAATTCTATCCCACATGCCACCTGAAATCATTCCTTTGAGAGTTTTCTCAACAAAATATAGAGCCCGCTCGTCAGAGGATAGAAGTCCGTAATTCAAGGCAAAAATGAGCTGAAATGATAGAGGAAATTTTGGTGATCCGAGGAATCCCCCATGATGCGGATCTGCAATTTTAAACATCAGGTGTACCGCAAGCTTTGCTCGCTCATCTAGTACTCGTACGTCATCGAGATCTTTTTGTTTTGAAATGAGCTGAATTGCAGCAACAACTTTAGCCGCATGGTCTATAAGGTCCTTACGCTCAGTAGAATTCCAAAGATTATGTATAGATTGAATAACCTGAATAAATCCCGGAAGTTGCCTTTGAGACTCCTTTGGTAAGTAGGTCGTTGCAAAAAATGGATTTTTATCGTTATCAAGAAAAAGGTTTAAAGGCCATCCTAATGGCCCTGTAGATATAATTTGCGCAGCCTGCATATAATATGAATCGACTTGAGGAAGCTCCTCACGATCGACTTTTACAGAAATGAAAGCATCATTGAGGATTCGAGCTACCGCCTCATCCTCAAAACTCTCTTCTTCCATGACATGGCACCAGTGGCATGTTGAATATCCTATGGATAAGAATATAGGTTTGTTGAGCCTTTTAGCTTCTTCAAAGGCTTCACCTCCCCACGGATACCAATCAACTGGATTATAGGCATGCTGCTGTAAATACAAGGAAGACTCAGCAAGCAACCGATTCGGCTTATTACCCCCTTTAAGGCTGGACATTCGATGGCTTTCGTTCATAACTCTTAAATTCCTCAAGACTCCCTTCCCAAGGCGTAAGAATTTCAACACCTGTTGGAGTGATAAGAACTGTATGCTCCCATTGGGCTGATGGCTT
Organism: uncultured bacterium; assembly: GCA_964577935.1. GTDB lineage: Bacteria > Chlamydiota > Chlamydiia > Chlamydiales > FEN-1388 > JABDGV01. The sequence continues at coordinate 90,017 of CAZOAJ010000008.1, forward strand.
ACCATCTTTAGTCCAGGCAGTCCACTCATCTTCTGTGCTAATAACGGCTTCTTTAACGCCTGCATTTATCATAGGTTCAATCGTGAAGATCATACCAGCAGCAACAGGGATATTAAGATTATTTCGATGATGCGGTATCTCGGGTGCTTCATGAAAATGCACACCAACACCATGACCCACAAATCGATCAACTACTGAACAACCACTTTTATGAGCCTCTTTTGTAATAATATCGCCTATGTGAAAAACAGGAACGCCTGGCTCAAGCGCAGCAATAGATGCATATAGGCATCTTTTTGATGTCTCATACACTCGCCTTTTTTCTTCATCGATGTTGCCAATTGCCACCATCCGGCTGCAATCACCATAGTACCCTCCTGCTATGGCACTCACATCAATATTAATGATATCTCCCTCACGGAGCTTAGTAGAGTCAGGTATGCCATGACAAATGACTTCGTTGATGGAAGTGCAGATGCTCTTAGGAAATGGAGGATAGCCGTAATGTAGGGGGGCAGATTTGACTCCAAATTTTGTATGTAATTCGACGGCGTATTCATTTAACTCAGAAGTCGTTACACCTGCTTTAGCCTCAAGACATACAAGATCGAGAATTTGGGCTGTAATTTGGCAAGCACGACGAATTCCCGCTATTTGCTCTTCTGTTTTTAAAAGAATACCCCATCTTTTTTTATAAACTTGAGACTTATCAGCTCTTAACCAAATAGCTTCATCTGCAACTTTTAGAGACCCTTTTTCAGGAAAATGACAAGATTTCCATTTTTTATTGCTCCCACACCAGCAAGGATCGTTACGTCCAATCATCTTAAATACATACCTTCAATCAATAGAGTCAGCACTTTGTATCCATAATCAATCTACATACTATTGGATTTTAAGATAAAACTCTCAAAACATCTTGAACGCCATTGATTTTTTGCTCGCTTCATTTATATCATCAATTTAATTTGATTGAATATATACCGAAATTATACAAATTTTTTAGTTATTTTAGGTTTTTAATTATGACTTTTGCGATTCCAGGCGCCGGCGTCAATATGAATAAAGTCCTGAGCTGGGTTTGCGAAGACAGTAATCCAGAGATCGGAAATTCTCATAATGCACTCGAGTGCATTGGATATTGGGGCATTGAACCGGCTCGAATGGCTATCAGCCTGTGGAACACACATGGTGACATGGTAGCTCGCATAGCCGCAATCGCCATTGGAATAATTTCAGCCCCCCTTGTAGTAACCGGCATCCTTCTCAGACAAGTCGGCAGAATTTTGCCTCATCCTCTGCAAAACAACACGGACGAAATATTTGGTCGAATTTCTCGATTTACTGTAGATGAGTTGTATGAAGTTACAAAAGCATTTTGCAATGTTATGAAAAGGCATAACATTCAATGCTTTTCAGCTGGTGGAACAACTCTAGGCATCGCAAGACATGGTGGTATAATTCCATGGGACAACGATGTTGATTTTAATGCATTTGAATCAGATCTCGAGCGAATTAAAATGGCTATGGAGGAGCTTAAATCATGTGGATGGAAGGTCACCTATTTTCAAGACCAAAAAATGTATCAAGTCCACACTTCAACTCCCCATAACTCAGAAGAACCTGGAACCCTTGATCTCTTTCTTTTGAAAAAGATGTCTGATAACAAGCTTGGTGAAGTATATAAATGCGCTTCAGAGTTTTTCCAAGCAAAGTTCCCGAAAGAGTATTACACCCAGGAGGAAATTGACTCGATTGAAGAATTCCCTTTTGGTCCAGTCGAAATGAACCTCAAAATTCCTTCGATAAAAAAAATGAAACGGTATTTATACACCTATTATGGATCAAACTGCCTTGAAGCTGGTGTTTTAACCCATGGGCATATAAAACTCTTTGGAGTCATTCCGATTCCAGTCCCAAAATTTGATCTCCAATCAGTACCTATTACAAGTACTCAGTGCGCTCAAGGAAATAGATGGACAGGAACTTCAATACGACCTGAAGTTGAAAATTGAATTAAGCATTCAAGAATCGAACAAAGAAAAAAGTCCTTGTCCCCCCAAGAACTGCATTGGCAGTATTTTCTATGATTTGTTATAAATTTGGGCTGTGTTGCGTAAATGCCTGGGATTCAAGAAAAGCCTTTCTTTATTCATTAAA
>CAZOAJ010000009.1:0-78303 GCA_964577935.1 uncultured bacterium
GACTATGCTCGCAAAGAAAGGTGCGATGAGCCCTCTCAAGAAAAGAAGAAAGGCGCCTGCGATAAACCCGGAGGCTGCGGCTGCGCGCATTAGCTATTCATCAAAAAAAGTCTAGCATTTGAGACTATCCAGAAGCACTCTTATTGAATGATTTTGTTAAACACGTTCCATACCTTGCCTGCTCCGGCCTGTGTGTCTTCGATTTTTACTACGTGTTTTGACATACAAGGAACAGCAATAGGAGGAATGAATTTAAGCCCGAACGGATGAAAATGGTAATGTGAATGAGTCTTGATTCCTTGGCTTTGCCAATTCTTGCCATAAGCACGACTTAAATAAGCCTTATTATCCTTGAGAACTGGAAGCTCAAGCCCAGGCTTATTGCTATCAGATGTTTTGGGCCCAAAACTCTTTCGCTCAGTTATTTCACCTGATATACTTTCGCATTCAATAAATTCATTGGGGAAATTAGTCCTAAAGATTTTGGAATAAACCATGTAGGACTTTTCTGTTCCATCTTTCTGTTTGACTTTCGCTTGACTCATCACAAAAAGATCAATCGATGCAACAGTACCATCTCTTGCTGTGAAAGTGAGGGCAAATTTATCACCTACGGAATCATATGCAAGCTTGACTCTTGGATTTTTCTCCAATTCCTTTGTGAGAGCTGCTACCTTCTCTCTGTCACAAGCATTAATTCCTACATCTCCATCATCATCCCAGGGAATAATACCTCCATGACGCTCAGCACCTAAAGCGGATCCTGCAACAAGACAGTAGGGAATGTTATTTTCGCGCAATTCCCTATCGAGAATTGCGTAGGCTTCATAGAGCGCATCCATTAACTTTTGATGAGCTTCGATCTCTTGTTGGGTCTGAGGCTGCAAGCTTGTTTGATTGGCTTTTTCCTGTGATCGGAAAAGAGTGCCGATTTCACGAAGGATAATGCCCGCTCCATATAAAGGCGCTGAAATAACTGCCAAACCTATTGCTAAAGCTCGATCAAGAGTCTTTTCGCCCTCAGTTGCATCAAATTTTGCACACTTGAAGATGTTAACCGCCCTGCCCAATGTGGCGCTGGTAACAAAAGAGCCAAATCCTTCAAGTCCTGATGTTTTATCATACAAGGCTAAGTCCTTACCCTTTAAGAACCTGGATAGAGCACTTTCCATATCCATACGAACATCCTGTCTTGGCTAAAACAGCATATATATTTTTTTAATTTTTTAAGATAGACTGTTCTCTAGAAAATATAATTAAAATTTCTTTACTAATTATTAATTACCTTTCCTATGGCCAGATTCTTGAATATTGTACAGCTTCCCATTCTCCTTCAAGCACTCTGGAGACAAGCTTAAAATTCCTGGGAAGAAGTGTTCTTAAAGATTTTTCTTGGCTATGCAAGATGCCTGAAAAGACAAGTGTTGAAGCCTGGTCTATTTGTTTTCCGTAGCAAGGAAGAGCATTTTGTAGATCACCCAAGGTCATATTAGCAACGAATACATCAAACGGTTGATCTATCTCTGCAAATTCAAGAGGGGTTATAAAGGCCATTTTGCCATCGAGTTCATTTAATTGGGCATTTCGACGGGCCACTTCTAGCGCCTCCTCATCAATATCAACCCCCACAACCTTTGAAGCTCCTGAGAGGTAAGCAGCAAGAGTTAGAACGCCATTGCCACAGCCGACATCGAGCACCGATCTTCCAGAAGCTTCAGGTAGCAAAAGCTCTAAAGTAAGTCTTGTTGTTGGGTGGGAGGCATCTCCAAATGCAGGGCCTGGCTCCAAGAAAAGAACTTTCTCATTTGGTAAAGGCAGTTCTATACGGCCATTCTTATAGAAGGGAGAATGCTGTGCGCTCTGTTCATTCCAGTCGATAGTCTCAGCTGGCAAGATTTCATATTGAGGAAATTCATTTTGAAGATCCTGAATAAGGTTCTTTTCTAAGAGAAAATAACACTCGGTTACTTCCTGTGATTCGACAAGAACGGTAACAGATCCTCCGCAGCGCCGAATCGCCTTTTGAACAGATCCGCATCTACCATGAGGAATATGAACTACAAACATAAAACCCTCTCTATCTCCTCCAGAAAGTTGGAAGTAAAAGAGTAAGCCAGAGGTAGTATTCAAGTCGTCCTAAAAGCATCCAGATGATCGAAATTGATTTTGCAAGAAAAGAGAGGCCTCCACAATTATACAAAAAACCCGCCTTTCCAAATGCAACCCCTGTATTATTCAACATACAGCCACTTAAACCCATAGCCGTATTCAAATCCATACCATCTAAGAGGAGAACCATAATACCAACGACCGCCGAAACTACGACAACCAAGAAGAAAGAAAGAACCCCATAAATCGTTGTAGATGGCACTTCAACACCTCCAGAACGGACAACTCGCACTCGCTCAGGATCAAACAGCAAAAGAACCGAGTGCTTTAAACACTCCCATAAAATCATTATTCGAACAATCTTTATGCCACCAGCTGTAGACCCTGCCATTCCTCCTAGGTACATAGAAATGAACATAAGTGTTTGGATTGCCTGAGGCCATGCATCATAATTCTGGGTTGTAAATCCGGTAGAGGTAAGACATGAGACAAACTGAAAGCTGCTATATCGTAAGGCATGGCAGAAGGTATAAATACTCTGATGGATATTAAAAGGATCAAAATAGAGTATACACGCGCCAAAAAGGGTCAAAAAAAAAGCTATTCCAACATAGGTCACAAACTGGGGATCAAAAATCTTCCATAGCCTACCCCGAAAAATATCAAAGTAAAGAGCAAAGCTTCCTCCCCCAAGCAACATAAAAAAAAGAACAACCATCTCAACCCAAACACTGTTATACCCTGAAATTCCACTATCTGTAGGCGAAAACCCTCCTGTTGATATGGTCGAGAGAGCAATCGCACTGCTTTCAAAAAGAGTTATATCGGGATGAACAATCTCTAAAGCGCATGTGCAAGAGATAATGGCAAAAAGATAGACAAAAAGAAGCGCTAGCGCGGTCTTTCGAGCGGTAGGATAAATAGGCGTAAATGATGGCCCGGTTGACTCATATCGAAAAAGCATCCGTCCCTTCATTCCGAGCGTTGGAAGCAGGACAATAAAAAGAACAACAATTCCAAGCCCGCCAAATCCCTGCAAAAGAGATCTCCAATAGACTAAGCTTTGTGAACATTCTGCAAGTGTTTTACCTCCTACGCTTTCTCCTCCAGGAATGGCCGTTGATCCTGTCGTTGTAATTGCCGAAGTTGATTCAAATAAACAATCGATAAAATTCTCAAACATACCTCCAAAATACAATGGAAGGGCTCCAAGAAAACAGGTAATCACCCAAATCGATAAAAGAGTGATAATCGCTTCACGGACACCAATTTCATCTGAAAAGCCTTCTCCCATTCGGTTTTCGTTCGGATGTTTCACTCGAAGCAGCTCTCGGACAAATCCTGATGCGAAGGTAATCGCTCCCGAATAAAAAAATGCAATTGATGCTTCCTTGCCAAAACTTCCGCCTTCCAACAATCTTGAGAGGAGCCCCATCGCTATGAGTATAGCTCCAAAAAGATAGAGATAGGCTCCAAGAACACGTATAACTCCTTGCCAATTCATTAGAAAATTGACTCCAATAAATTTCTGTGCCGAGGTGATGTGACGATAATAACTTGATCCCCAGGAGATAGAATATGATTTCCTCCTGCTATCAAAAGCCTCCCGCGGCTATAAATTACCGCAATCAGAAGATCTTTTGGAAGCCTTGGGCCGAGCTGCGCAATGGGAATACCGATTGCAGAGGAATCTTCCGAAATCCGTATTTCAACGACCTCAGCTTGTCCTGAAAAAAGCGATAGAATTGACTCTACACTCTCTTTATGGATCCATGTAAGAATCTGATCTGTCGATGCAATCCGCTCAGAAACGACATATGAAAGACCAAGACGTTCTGCAAGCTTTCTTTCTGCTTCATCTGAAATGCAGGCAATAACCCCCAAGCATCCCAATTCTTTTGCTAAGAGAGATATGAGTGTGTTTCGCTCCTCATTTACCCCGCAGCCAACAAACCAATCACTTTGAGAGATCGCTTGCTGACGCAAAAACTCCCAATCACTTGTTGTCTGGTGAAGTATAGAGGCACCCTTTAAATGCCTTGCAAGATATCGACATCGCTCAATCGAGACATCCGCAATTTCAATCTTAGACACATGCCCGGATAATAACTGAGCCACTTGATACCCAATCTGATTGCCTCCGCTGATAAAGACTCTATTTGGCTGTGGATCTTGAAGATTGAAGAACTCTAAGACTCGATCAAATGAAGAGCTTTCGGCAACAACAACAATTTGATCTCCAATAGCAAGTGTGTCATTTCCATGTGGGAAGATGACCTGAGGCAGAGGGGCTGTTCTATAAATTGCACCTATGACCATCGATATAGAAGCAATTTTGAGCCTATGAAGAGGAATGCCCGCATATTGCCACTGAGGAGGAATGGTTATTAAACGCAGCTCGGCAGCCCCAAAAAAGAACTTTTTAGCAATCTGACTTCCCGTTTTAATGGTTCTGGCAATTTGTTCAGCAACCAATAGCTCAGGAACAACAAAGTGATCTATATGAAAAATTCTTCCCCCATCGAGTGAAGGGCGTAAAAGCGCATTACTTTTAAGGCGAGCAACAGTCTTAATATTCTCGAGTTTTTTAGCTGCCATGCAAGATAGAACATTTGCTTCGTCATAGTCTGTTACGGCAATAAAAAAATCGAATACATCCTCAAAAAGCTTTTCAAGTAAATTTGCGTCCGAAATAGAGCCCTGTTTTACGGCGACATCGAACGATCTTGACAAAACTTGGAGCCTCTCATTATCACGATCAACAACAAGAACCGAGTGCCCATCTCGACATAGCGCCTCAGTTAAATAGGTGCCTATCCGGCCCGCACCGCCAACCAATATTTGCAAGGAGTGACCTCATTTATATAATCTTTATTCTGTTTTGATATCAGATTAGTTTTACGTATAATCTACTTTAAATATAAAAAAATGATTATTAACATCCTGCTTCATTTAATTAGAATTCGTGTAATTGGCCATATCGTATTTTTAATTCATGTATGCAATTTCATTTCTGCATCTCAAGATGTCCCATCATCCATCAACCAGCACTATATTCTTTTTCGATTGATTCAGCCAGTTCCAACTTGGTTCGACTTCGAATACGCCCTTGCCTCACGAGAAATCTCAAAACAGGGATCCTCTCATCAACCCCAAATTGAACTATTAGATCCTCATCCTGATTTACCTCAAGGAAATAGCTACCTATTAGAATATATACGCGATGATGAAGGATTTATTCGCGAAGTACGACTTTTGAATTCCTCGAGGAACATAGAAGGCTCTATTCGATTAGAAAGATCAGGCCCTCAGATTCTGCAGCTATCAGTCATAGACAATCAAGGAGCGGTCGATTCTACCCACCTTCTCTCCTACGATGATTCGGGAAGAGTTGTTTTTCATAAACAAGACACAAAAAGCAACCGCCCCTCAATTGAATCCAGAATCGCTTATGATATTGATGGTCAAACGGTTTGCGTTGAAGAATCATCAGGCAGAACCCTCCACTTCACAGAGCGATCAGACAATGTCTATATAGCCAGAACAACAACAAAAGAGGGTTTTTCAATTCGCTCTCTGTGGAAAACCAACAACGATGGGGATATCATTTGGGAAGCAACCGACGACGGGACTACAAACATTCCAGACTCACTCGATGGAGTTTCTCAGCGAACTTGGAAAAGAATTAATAAAACGGGCCACTCTACATCAAAAAACCCATCTCAAAACACATCACTCAAAACCGAGATCCTCGAAGGATATGTAGATCTTTCAACGGGTCATGAGCAACTGGTCCGACGGCTTCTTGTCACCAACGAAAACCAAGAGCCTGTAATCCGTGCGTATAATAGATATGGAACGATGATGACAGATCTTCGAATGGGAGATCTTTATTCCAAAAAAGAAGCATCAACAAACGAGCCGTCAAACAAATATTTTGACGGCCTTGGAAGAATTGAAAGCATTCACTCCCTCTCAGGCCATGGAACCGACACCTCTGCAAAAAAAATAACCTATGATACCTATGGGCGACTACATGAAATAAAATCCTCTTCAACCAGAGGTACCTCTTTGGAATTTTCATCGTTTGGGGATGTCGAAAAAATTACCCATCCTGATGGAAGCTCTCTATCGTTCAGCTACAATATTGATGGCCTTCCCGAGATCTATAAAAAAGGGAAAGAGGAGATGGCCTCTTGCACCTATGATTCATTAGGACGCATTCAACAATCTATCCTGAAAGAGGACTCTGGAAAGGAATCCTCTTTCCATTTTACTTATGATTCACTCCATAAGCTCAAAGCCGTAAGTTCTGAAAAAACCCTGACCTGGACATACGACTCTTTTGGCCGTATTGAAAGCATCCGTGAAGAAAGGCCTACCGATGCAACACAGTGGACCTTCGAATATGATGATCTCGACCGAGTTATCAAACTTTCAACATCCGGAAAGCAAGTATTTACGAAAGAGTATTCGTACGACCTCAAAGGCCGAAAACGGACGGAGAGAGTTACAGATGGCAACAACAAGGTTGTAGAAACTCTCTGGAAATGGAAAGAAGACCGCACTTGCCTTCTTACGATGAGATCTGAAGACACTTCCTATCAATACCTTATAGATGAGACAGGAAGGATTTTGACAGCTTCTTCATACACAAAATCCGGAAACCAACAAGTCAAATATAGCTATGAAGAACTTGCCGTCGGCTACAAACAGGTAGCCAAGTCAAAACGAGGAGTCGTTCGAGAAAGACTGTATTCAAAAAATCACGATATTCTCTCAGAGCGAATATATAATCCAAAAGGAGATCTGATACAGGAACAGTTCTGGAGCGACCGCGACTCTAAAAATTCCGGATCACTTACCGAACGCGCCTTTGAAAATGGCAAGCTTATCGGATCAAGAAAAACACGTTGGAAATTTGGCGATAATTTACGCCTTGAATGTGTAGAAACAGGCGCTGAAGATGGTTCTTTGAGATCGACAAAGTACTCTTATGACAACGCGGGGAATCTTATCAAAAAAACACTTCCTGATGGGGTTGAGATCATCTACGGATATAATGATTCTCATCAACTTATAAGGATTTCAAGCTCTGATCAAAGTATTGAATATATATTCAACTATGATGGTGCAGGGCGCATCACTCGAATTGACGATGCCCTTGAAGGAATATCTGTTCATCGAACTTTTGATGCCGCAGGCAATCTCATAGAAGATGGCGAAGGGGCTTGCACAGTTCGGGCCGAATACGGCACTCAAAGCCAATTGGAAGCCCTTCTTTTACCAGATAATGTGAGCATAGCTTTCAGATCGAACACTATCGAGTGCAGTTATAAAGGATCGATTCTTCTTCATGAAAAGATGTCTTCTCAAGATCCTTTTTCTTCCGTTCACAGGCAAATCGGGGATCCAAACCTTGATCCACTCCTGCTGCCAGAAGTATGGAAAGACACGGAAGAACAAACCCTCTATCGATTTGATAGCTTGGGGCAGCTTATTGAACACACATCAAAAAAGAGCCTGACTGAAAAGCAGCGTTTTTGTGCTTTAGGTCATCTTTTGGAGCGTGAAGGCAAACCTGTTCTACGAGATGACGAGGGGCGTCCTGTTGGATGTGAAAATGAAAAATACTCCTACGACACAAGAGGAAACCTCAACAAGATCCGAATCGATGAAACTCAGTATGTACTCGCGTACGACGCATTGGACAGGATTATTGAAATCAAAAGCGAGAAGGGCCAAGAAGAGAAGTATAGATACGACGCATTCAATCGCAAGCGATTTATTGAAAAAAAAGAGGGTTCGAGGACCGTTATTCAAACGATAGCGTGGTTTGGATTTGAAGAAGTTGGATCATACATCGAAGGTAAACTCTTTGATCTCAAAATTGCAACATATGGGCAGGGAGGCGTCATAAAAACTTTCGGTGTTATCACTCCATCCGGTTTTTATCGCACAAGAACCGATGCTCAAGGGTCAATTATCTCATATGACGGGGAAACATCGTCTTCTCTCTCATTTGGCAGTTTTGGATCTCTTAAACACTGCTCTCCTATTCCTTGGGGATTTATGGGAAAGCGAAAGATAGACATTCTACCTGGATGGGATTTTGGAGCACGCCTATACCTTCCATCCATTCGAGCATGGACGACAAGTGACCCACTAGGACTCTCACAAGGAACGAACACCCATGCCTTCCTGAGTAATTCACCGATTGGGAAAATCGAACTATTTGGCCTTGCTGGGTGGCCTTCAGATTTTAACGAAATAGTTGATCACTTTTGGAAAGGGATCGAAACTGTTTTTTGGAAGAGCGTTCAGTCAATTACCTTTGCTCAGAAACAGCTTGATTGGTTCTATGAATTTCGTTCCCATTTTGAGGATCTTGCCTTTCGCATTGTCAGCAGGAGCTATCTCAAGCTTATTGGCTACAATCCTGAATATACACGCGCTGGAACGTATGGCTCGCGCGAGCTTATCCCAAAAGTACGGATCACCCAGATTAACGGGATTTTAAATGATTTTGATGATATCGGAGCGCATGCAGACGCTATTTCTGAAATGCATGGAGGGGTCCCAACTCACTATGTATATTCTGCAACAGATGGCTTTACAGGCGATCTTTTAAGATCTCTCTTTTCCAAGGTTGGTTTTATATCACGACAGGCACAGTTCCTAGTGCTTACGTGGAGAAGATTGATAGAAGAAATGGGCGGAACCTCGGGTGGAGGATTAATCGTTCACTATGCTCATAGTTTAGGCGGAACAGACACACAAGTCGCTCTTTCACAAATGAAGCCTGAAGAGAAGAAAATGATCCGTGTTTTAACCTTTGGATCACCTACACTCGTTGCAGATAGCGAATGTTTAAGCGTTATGAACTATGTAAGCGTTAAAGATGGCGTCCCTCTTCTTTCAGGCCTCGAATACCTGAAAGCAATTTTAGGATGGCGAAACGACGTCTGCTTTGTCGAATCACAAAGTATTCTGCCCCTTATCGACCACCTCTTTAGCGGAGAAACATACAGACGTATTGTTGAAGACCTCGGACGCAAGTTTCAAGAAGAGCATCTTCGGCGTGAAGAGCCAAAATAAGAAAATATTAATAAGTTGTTTTTACAAGTAAAGGATTTATATGCCGAGAGTAGACACGCAAACATCAAGAATACGCCCAAATCTACACAGCGTCCCAGAACCTGAAGCTAAACAACAAAAGATATATGCCAAATCATCGCCTGCAGCTGGTCAAAATATAGATGGAATGCAATTGATATTCGAGCAGAATATCTTTGAACCTCAGGTTCTTAAAGCAGGCACTTTCCTAAAAAGTATCTTTCAACAACAACCATCTCAAAAAGACACCTCAGATACTGGTCCAATACAAACGATATTCAATAGAGAGGTTTTTCCGACTCAAGGTCAAGATTTTCGACCAGATAGTGTTGAAATAGATGCTTGGAATGGCCAACCCTCTTTAAGCCGCATACAGGGACAGCAATCCTATGAAGAGCTCTGCCGAACTATCGGATTGCTTTCCATAGACGCTCCAGGTAAACCTCAAGGATTTTTTCCTGAAGATTTTTCTTCTTCAGCACCTAAAAATCCGAGATCTCTGCATTTGCAAATTACAAAAATTTATAAAACAGGTTTGATCGAGCGCCCAGATCTTGCAACGCGTATTGACGAAGTCATTAATACAATTATTCACTATAAATCGGCCATCGAACGGTCAAAAGACCAAGAAGAGATTAAGAAAATAATTGAGCAGGTACTCTGCTACGCACATGAAGTTGAAAAAGCAAATATCCCTCAATTCCATAGCATAGAGATCATATATAGACTGATTGGAGAACATATACCTTTATTCTTTTCATATCTGAAGATTTATGAGATTGAAATCAATTTTTAATCGTCGTTTCCGCAAGACCCTTTACAGCCCGAACAACCCAAAGAAAACTCGTGAGGCTCTTTCAATTAAGAGAGCTATTCCACTCCTGGGTCTCGGGCTTGCATTTTCATTAAAACCGAAAACACCTCTACTGCTAGATGCGATTTTATTAATCGTCTGATCGGCTAGAGCTACTTTTGCGGCACTTTGTTCGGCACTTTCAATCGCCTCTTTTGTAGCGCTTCTCGCTAAAGAGTTATATTCTTTAAAAGATTGTTCGAGATTTCGCACTTCAGGTTTCTTGAAATATGTATTCACAGATTTCGCAAGCAACAACGAACATCTTATTCCATTATTTATGGCCTGCCTGTGAGGCATAAATCCAGCACTATCTCCTACAAGAGCAACCATCGGACCATTTATAATTCTTTTGCTGAAAGCAGAGGAAATATAGGTATTCAATGGGACAGCTGAAATTTGGATATTTTCAGGAACTTCCTTCGTTTCGTTTCGTTTTACATCAAGCCAGTTCTTGATACTTTCCTTAAGCCTTGGGTGCATGTCATCTTCAAGGGACAAAGGATTTTTAAAGGTTGCTTCCTTAATCGATTCATGCTCATCAGGATCTATTATCATTTGCAAAGAAACTTTGTACCCATCATTCACTTTTTTTCGGCTTACATACTCATCCACGGCACGTTGACATGTGACCATGGCTCCAATACCTTTAAAAAAGGTCTAATTTTTCAGGAGGATTTTTCGTGGTGTACCTGATGAGAGCTGTGTACTGGAGCGTTTTTTCTTGTCTTGTTTCTTCAGGGAAAAGAGCCTTACGAACCTCGCTCCGAGCTCCATCAGCCCCGATAATGATCTTGGCTTTTGGGAAGAGATTTTTCACTTGATCGAAACCTGAAATCGTATAGACATTATTTTCAAGGGACGTACTTGTTGAATCCTTTTCTTCTCTTTTAGAAGAGAATGCGACGTTTTTCAGAATGGTAATGTTCTTCTTAACAGCAAGCTCCTGCAATTTCGATTCAATTTCATTGATCGGAAGGGGCTTTTGATCTTTTATCTCCTTGTTCCATTCCTTAACAAGCCTCTTCAAATCAGGATCTCTTGCGTGTCCTTTGAATATAGAATCTTCGAGAAGCACTGAATGAGATCTTGTATATTGATCGCGTTTCTCTAAAATCACAATGTCAACATTTGGATTCTCTATTCGTATGTTAAGAGCTGAAAAAAGTCCTATTGGACCCGCTCCGAATATACCTACTTGAACTTTATCTGATAGCGCTCGCATCTTTTCCTGAATTGAGGAATCTTCTGCGCTTTTGGAGGAGCCGCTATCTTGATGTTCTATAGAGATGTGCTCTCTTGAAGGTTGAAGTTCTGATTGAATTCGCATAAACATCTGCAAGCTTTCCTATAAAGATGAATAGAAGCGTGCAATCTAGAACTAGTTTATTTATCTCAAATTAAGATGCAATTTATTATATGATACGATCGCCTTGTAGAAGGTCCATTTTCAGAAGATCTGGGAATTGATTTAGAACATGATGCTCATCTTTAGTGAGATAAAAAAGCTTAATGTTTGGGCCTGCATCCATAGTAGCATAGATATCAAGCCCCTCTTTTCGACAATTCCAAATTTTTTTTAAAGAGTTCAGGGTTTTTTCAGTCCAATAACAAAGCGGAGGCCAGGCTGAAAGCATAGTGGCATGCATTGAAAGAGCGTTCGATTCGATAATCTTTCCAAATCGTGAAAAATCACGATCTTCTACCGCTTGAAGCATATGCGTAATATCCTGTTCGACAAGCTGCGGCCAAAGAGGATAGAGGGAAGATGTCGTCTGAGTTCTCTCCATTCCCTCTTTTGAACCAACATCTTTTTGTTCGGACGAAACTAATACAACTCCAACTCTGAGCTCAGGCCAAGTAAGGTTGAGCCTTTCAGCAAAACTATCCATACCATCTTCCATGTCTCCTCTATGCCAAAGCATAAAACCCTGATCAACTGACCTGCAAGCGCTTCCACTCCCGATACGGGCGAGGAGAGATAAGTCTTTACTCTTCAAGTCCCATTCAAAAAGATCATTCAAAGCCAAGACTGCTGCTGCGAATCCAGAAGCGGATGAGGCAAGTCCTGCTTTTGTGGGAACTTCATTCTCAGTATGTATTGAAAAAAAAATGGAAGGATCTTTTCGAAAAAATGAGAGAAACCTGAAAAGCCTTTGAGCAAAGGGATCGTCAGAGCGAATTTTTTTATCGTTGAGAAAAATCAGATCTTCATCAGAACAACATGAAATAGTTGTACGAGTTCCCTTAGAAAGTGTAACCGAAAGAGAGGAAGCGGTTGGTAGATTAAGCTCTTGATCGCGCTTTCCCCAGTACTTACAGAGCGCAATATTAATTGGTGCCCATGAAGAAGCTACCGATTTTTTAGGGGTCGTATGAGGAATAATCTTCTGTACAAATTCGGATCGGTTCATAAATCTCTCACCACTACGCCTTCTTGAGAAATTCTATACGGGAGGAGAACTACACCTTCCGGAAGATTTCTATCGTCCTGAAGATTGCCAAACCCGAGCACACAGTCACCGAGGCCAGATCCTGAAATTTTAGAGCCGATAATTCCAGGATCATTTCTTAATGACCAAACAATTTTAGAAAGAAATGAATCACTTACTCCAAGAGACTCCATCACGCCTTGAGAAATTCTTGATGCCGTTTGAAGCTCTTCAGTATTTTTTGTAAGCAACGAATTAAGAGCTAAAGATGCAGATTCAGCCTGCATTTTCAGAAGATCTGAATAAAGTTTTGGATATTTTCGTGCTGCCGTTTCAACAATTTTGATAACTTCTGGAGTTTTTGTTTTATACCCTGAAAAACAGATAGTAAGAGGCAAATCTTCCCGGATACGCTCCATCATTAATGCAGGCTCTATGCTATAAGCTACAACGCCCCCCAAATGACATGCCGCAAGATCCGCTCCCGACCCACGCCCTTGGACTGCTCGAATAATTTGAAGTGCTCGAAGGTGAAACTCTGTGAGAGGCTCTTCAAAATTAAAAACCCTTTGTAAAGCTTTGAGAGATGCAATTGTTACTGCTGCAGAAGATCCAAGGCCCTGCGTCGATGAAAACTCTGAAACAACTCGGCAATCAAACCCTTCCTTCAAAAATTCCCTACAAGAAACGAAGACTTCACGTAAAAATCGAAATCGCTCAGATAGGACCATCTCATGAATAGAGGTTTCTTCATCTCCAAGATCACTTTGAATTGAAATCTTAGAATCAGATCGTAAGTTGATTTCTACAGAAATATAGGCATTTACTGCGGCTACGAGGGCACACCCTTCTCGTAGAACTGAGTGCTCCCCGAATAACATAAGGGTCGCTGGCGCCCGAGCCAAAGCGCGCCTGATTGAATTGGGATGTATTAAATTATGCCCCATCAATGACACGAGCTCCTTGGGTATCTATAGAGATTTTAAAGCATGTGTATCCATAATGGTGTAATAACTCGGCCGAAGGTTCAACACCGAAAATTGCAACAATACCTGAAGAGTTTCCGCGAACGGCTCCTGCCCCACATACTTTTGCGACTCCTCCAAGACCGTCTATAGCTCTGACAAAACTTTGTACCTTTTCTGGAACTACACCGATTTTCTCAAGTAATATTTGATTATTCCGAATCATCTCTTGGACTCGATCATCTTCAAATGAAAATTGATTCAGTAATGCCTCAAGACTATTCGTTATGGCTTCGAACTCGCTCCAGATAGAACTTTGAGAAAATTTACGCTTTACTTCGAGGACACACTCACCGGTCGTTGAGTGAGGCTTTCCTGTATGGACAAGAAGAATTTCTTCGGCAGGAATCCTAATAGATCGAGCCGATCCATCTTTAAAGGCAACAGCGCCGCCATAAAGAGAAAGATGCGTATCAAGGCCACTGGATCTTCCATGTTGAAAATGTTCAACTTCGCGAGCAAGGCGATAGAGCCAGTCGGCTCCGACTGGAAGATGCAAGTAACTAGAAACAGCCTTCAGAAAGCTCACAACGGATGCAGCAGATGAACCCATACCGCACCCAATCGGAATCTTTGAGTCGAGCTTGATCCAAGCACCTTCAAGAAGCTCTACTTCAAAAGCATCGAGTAAAGATATAAATGCGTACTGAAAGAGCTCGGATGGCTTCTTTAACACATCCGAAATACGTAATTGCCCAACTAAAAGACGCTTATAGTTATCAAGCAAGTTTCTTCTCAAACGACGAAGGCTTGAAAGTGTGGCTGATACGGAATGTCTAAAATTTAATAAATTTAGGGCAAGCTGGGGTGCTCCAGAAGTTTGTATCTCAGTTTTTGCATAGCAACTCACAGCGGCTGCAAGCGCTGGAGCTCCATAAACAACTGAATGCTCACCTGAAAGTATCACCTTAGCTGGTGCTTGAGAATATAAATTGATAGTCACAAAAGGTAGAAAAACCAGTAATCTTAAGAAAAGGATAGTGGAATGTGAAAAAAGGCTTCAATCGAAATAGGTAAAAAGGCTACGATTTCTGCACAGTCTGTTTTGCAGTTCTGTTAATGCTCTGGTAGCTCAGCTGGATAGAGTGCCTGGCTACGAACCAGGAGGTCAGAGGTTCGAATCCTCTCCAGAGCATGTTTTTTTTCTCATTCTTTTTTCCTCTTTAACTATTTATTCGTAATCGCGACAAATACAGCAGAAAATCAAACTCATTTCACAGTTTTACCCGGAAATTTCTATGATACAGTTTCGCAATGCATCTATTATTGGCGCACTAGGTGTTGCAGGGATCACAAGCACGCGGATTCTGGAACAATCCAGTTCACGAAAAGAGGACTCAGCAAAGAATATTTCTCCTTTGGGAGTCAAAACCGTTCAATTGTTTGAAAATCATGCTTGGAAAAACGAAGCGGTACCAGGAGAAGCATTAGCTCAAGTTCATCAGAGCAAACCTTCTAAGTCAATCGCTGTAAACCATTTAGGCATCATCAAGAAGCAATAAGCACGGATGTATTGCATTGGTATTGTCAATGTGAGACTATGTCAAACTGTTTGACAATCTAACAAACAGTTTGATTCATGAATTCCTCTTCCTCTTTTCCACATTTGCTCTATAAAGCAAACGAGCTTTCGATATGGGTATTGGCTACAGGGCCCGTTGAGACAAATGCATATCTTATTGCCTCTCATGAAACAAAAGAGGCATTTATCATTGACCCCGCAGACGGTTCGTTTAAACAATTCGCTTCTATTCTTTCCTCTTTTGAGCTCACGCTATCAGGGATTATTCTGACTCATTCTCATTGGGATCATATTGTCGATACAGCGCTATGGAAAAAAGCACATCCTGAGGCTTGGATCGCAATTCACGAACTTGACCGTCCAAATCTTGAAAAACCAGGATCAGACAACCTTCCTTGCTGGATTAAAATCACACCTACACAGGCATCAAAAATGCTCAAAGATGGAGACTCTCTACAAATTGGCACATCGATTTGGAGTGTCATACACACACCTGGGCACTCTTTTGGATCAGTTTGCCTATTCTGCGCCGAATATAAACTACTTTTTTCCGGAGACACACTTTTCAAAGGAACGTATGGAAATATCTCCTTCCCAACATCCCAACCGAAGAAAATGGGAGAGTCTCTCCAAAAGCTTTTGAAACTTCCAGGCGAGACGATTGTATTCCCGGGTCATGGTATAGCAACAACAATCAAACAAGAATCTTCCTGGCTGCAGAATATTACCCGATAACTTGCCTTAAGAATCTGTATGGGAATATTTTTTACACGATCTTATACAAAAGAGAGTCCTTGTGCTTTATTTCGCAGATATTCAGCACGCACCTTATGAAATTGATCTATAGAAATTGATTTCTGAGTTATGTGAGCAAGATGAGCTCTTCGGCATTGAAAAAAAAGCTCATTGATAGTGGAAATATCAACGCCCTGTATCCATCCAAGCTCGACACCAAGTTTTACAAGAGAAAGAGATTTTAATGCTTCGGTTGTTCCTAATGAAAACGAGTGCTGAAGGATCCCTAAAGCACGACTAACTTTATCTAGAGCATCCTCAGGCCTCAAATTCTTGAGCTCTTCTCTAAAAACTTTTTCCTGCAAGGAGAGATGTAGTGCGGCCTTATGAAGAGTAGATATAATAATCTCTTCGGTTACTCCAATTGTATATCGATTCTTTAGAACAGCGATGTCGCCCAAAAGAGTGTCAAAAGCACCCTGTAAACTATTTACAAGAACTCCTTCTTCACGAAGCTTATCGAAAATGGAATTTGATTTCCCAAGCAATTCCATCGCTGGGACATGCATGAAGCCTGAGACAACAAGTCCCGTTCCAGCAAGAAGAGGGTTAGATGTTAAATAACCAAAAGTTTCCGAAAAGGCAAATTGCACGTTTTTTTGAAGTCTCTCTTCAATTGCAATCATCTCCTTCCACGTGCGTTCAGGATCTTGTGTTGTATTCAGAGAAAAAAAATGAAGATGATCATCAACATTGACCATAAAGAGATGATGATCTGTCGCATCAACCAAAAACACCTCTCCAAGATGCGGTTGTGGAGCTGGATCAAACACAAGAAAGTGCTCCAGGAGATACTCTCTTTGAAGTGGAGAAAGATCGCTTGCAGGCAGTACACTTAAATTGGGACACCCTGAAAATGACTTAAGTGCTTGAACAATAAGTTGAATAATATGTGTTTTACGCTCTGCATCTAGTCGAGAAGGGAAATGAAACTTATCGACGTTGCGATACAGCTGCAAGGAGGTGGCAAGCCAAATACTATTGCTGTTTGCTTTCCATGGTTTGTCGAGCAGCGGAAATTCTAAAACTTGAGTTTTGCTTAAGGATTTATCGATCATGAAAGCGAATCCTCTTGTCCATTCTTCGATTTTTTGGAATGGTTTTCTCGGTTATCCCCTGGTCGATCTCCTGCTGCCTCCTCTAAATTTCCTCCTTGAGTAATTTCTCGGATTTGATCTCTGAGAAGGGCCGCTTCTTCATACTCTTCTCTTCCCAAAGTCTCACTTAAAGCTTCATGAAGAGCGTACAAGCGAATTGACGGGATCTGTTCGGCTTTTTGCCCAGGCCTTCGGCCCGTATGCAAACATACGCCCTTCTTAATGGGAGTACTCTTTATCGCAATCCTTTCAGAGAGAGACAACTCTTGGATAAGCTCATCGCCAAAAATCTCATAACACAAGGAACATCCAAGGGGTGATCCCATTTTAATAAGATCAAGAGTTAGTCCGCAGCCTCCACAAACGACTTCGGCCTGAGAAGAGATCTGCTGAGTGCGCAACACAGACTGCCCTCTCAGCTTTTCTCGCAAGAAAGGGCAATCATTGCACATACTGGTATTCGTGATATTTTTCCCCACAATTTCTGTGTAAACAACACGAATAGGCTTTTTACAGCCACTGCATTCTAAATGACGTTCTGGTAACTCTTCCACATGACACCATTCCTCGTACCTTGAGACCTTATCACTCTTAATTTTATTCTGCATCAAGAGTTCGACATTCATCAATTCCTACAAAAATATCCTCTTAAACGCACTATAAAGACTTTTTTCCTAATTTTGCTGCCGAATTAAGAGCATCCCTGATGGTCATTCCTTCATATTTTTCAATCCCCTTCAAGTAGGGCATTGTAACCCGCAGCTCTTCCAGATACGCTCCTGTTAATTGCCTATTAGCTACCTCATTGATTTCTTGGTCAATAGCTTCAGGTTTCTGGTTAATAAGCTGATTAAATGATTCTTTTTGGTCCGGAAAAACTTCTAAGGATTTCCCCTCTTCCTTCTGAGCTATAAGATCCCCTTTACTGTAGAGCTTGTACATGCCGACCCTTTCAGAATTCTGCACTTTTTCTATAAGATCTAGTCTATTTTGTCGTATCCCTTTATACCCCTTTGCAACGGCATCAAAAGGAACTAAAGGGTCTTCTCCCTGAGGAGATCGTGTTAAAACTCTTAAGCAGGACCACTCCAATGGGACATCAATATCTAAGAAATGAGCTTTTGTTCCCCTTGCCTCTGAGGAGGAGATAACATCATAAACATCTTGTTTATCCGCAAGGCGTTTATCGATAATTACGGAAGACATTGGCGCCTGCCTCATAATATCATCGACCAAATGAGAGGTGACAACAGAGCTCTCACGGTGAACTTGTGCATGAGAAATTTGTGAATTTTTTTGTATTAATGAGGATTTGATAGCATCTGGGTTGATTGCTCCCCGAACCTCCCCGTGAATATCAACAGCTCGCTTAAAAAAAGGATCTACTCTGAGAGATCGAGTTTTCCCCGAAGCTGTATTTCCACGAAGAGCATATGTAGCTGGCTGTGTATCGTTTATTCGACGAGAAAGCTGCAGGGCTTCATCGAATTTTTCACTTATGATTTGGCGTTGGAATGAAAGTCGTTTGGGATGCCATTCTTTCTCTTTCATAACTTTATTCACCTCTTCACAAAACTGTGGATCGTTAGAATAAGTAAAGGCCTGGCAACTGGAAATCCCCCCTTCGCTTAATAAAAGACATTCCTCTCTCAATGAATATGATCTATCGACATATTGCTGTGGAACAATATTTGCCGTTTTGACATTGTTATATTCGATCTGTTTTAATGTAGATAACACTTTTGAAGGAGAATATTCTGAGTAATCAATAGCTGTAGTATTTTTCCCTTCTAAAAAATCATGCGTCCAACTTTCCAATTTATTTTCTTCAACAGTGGGCGTTTTAACCTCAATTTTATGTCCTTCTTTCAAATTCGGAAGAGCCTCGATGCCTGATTTCAAGGCCTTCATCAAAGGATGCGTGAGCTGAATGGCTCGAAAGAGAAAAACGATTTTTTGCTTCGTTGCATCGTCCCACTCCTCTGATTGTTTTTGTTCTTTCCATTGAGTTTCTAATAATGCAAAACGAACCTGCGTTTCATACTCTTTTGAATACCTAAATCCTGTCTTGTGTTCGAATGCCTCCAATTTCTTTTCAAAAGTATTTTTTGCAGCTTTGATGGCATCTAAAGGATTGGCAGATCCTGGAGAACCTGTTTTTTTTACATCTGATGACCGCAGTTGTTGTTCAAAGAGAAGAGCAATAGGTGCATACCGTCTTCTTATGTCAACATACTCATTAAAGGACAGAGACTCATCTGTTAGCTCTTCTGATAATGAATTTAAAAAGCTCTCTATTGAAGCATTGGATTGAGGATCCAATCCATTTTTAAAAAAATAATCCTGTCCTTCAAATATCGTTTTTTCAAGATCGGATAGGGTTTCATTGAGTTGTTCGTGAGCTTGACTATAGAATTTAAGATCTTTTTCCAAATGATCTGCGAAAGAATTAGAATACTCTTCTACGGTTGCAGGACTAAATAGTGTTTGTGCAAGATTTTGGAAAAAAGCACCGAAAAAACTTGGTTGCTCATCTTTTTGATTCTTGTTAATGAACCCAGACGCAGCCTTAGACAATTGCTCACTTGAAGTTTTGAATTGCTCTTGAAGCAACGTTAATTTTTGAACAGCCTCTGAAAATTCCCTATAATTCGAGATTGCATTTTCAGGTCCATCATTAACTAACTTGTCATAGGCTCTTAGAACCTCTTCTCTTCTCATCTCAAGGATAAGAGGGAATTTCTCGTGTATAAATGAGGAGTGTTCTTTTAATGAGGACTCAACATGATAAAAGACTCCCTTCATCTTTCCATCAAGATACTCATGGTATTTTGCTGGATATCCTTTATCGGATTTACTCAATTCCGAATAAAGCTGATACATTTTCTCAAAAGCACGCAACGTATCTACATAGTTTGTGCATGAAAAACTAGATTCTCCTTCACCAAGTCGTAACCAAGATGTTTGGTCATTAACCTTGCCCAACGCTTGATCCAGCTCTTCTGAAAGTTTCATAAATTTTTCATCAAATTCCAGAAGATTTCTTGCAACATCTACTGTCGCTAAAGAGCTATCAATCACATGTCCGAGATTTTCTGCATGAAAACGATCTCCAACAGACGATTTCAGAGGACTTAACATCTCCTTGCATTTTTTCAGTTGGTTACATTTTTCACGTATGACTGTAATACTTCTTTTATTCGGGTCAGCAATTTCATTGACAAGTGCTTTTGAATAAATTTCTATTTGTGTGCTGACTTTTTTAACTTTTTGCGATGCTCCATCGCCAATTTTTCCAGCTGATTTCGATTGTTTTGAGATTTTTTCGGCAACAGTATTGAAAACTGGATTCATTGATGGAGAAATCATATATGCCTTTATTCTTTTTCTTATCGTATAGCATATAATTTTTTATTTAATTCGATGAACCAACCTTGTAATAAAATTTTTGAAAAAAGACTCAAAAAAGCAGCCTAAAGAACATTGCCGCAGGTTTTACGGTGCTATGGATAAAGGCTGCAAAATATTCAAGTAGGCATTTCACCAAAGACTTCTCCTGTAAATATATACTTCTTTTGAGACGATCTTCGATGAAATGTAGGGAACAGCCTTACATTTAAACAGGCACTAGCTTGTCAAAAAGCCTCGGCGGTTTAGAAGTAAAATGCATTTTCTTTTCTTTGATCGGATGGGTGAATTCAAGCTCTTTTGCATGAAGACAAAGCCTTGGCACATCGAACTGAGCACCATACCTCATATCACCCGCAACAGGATGGCCTGAATTCTGTGTATGAACGCGAATTTGATGTTTTTTACCTGTTTTCAGGGTACATTCAACACGAGAAAATCTTGAACCGCATTTAATTACTTTATATGAGGTAATTGCCTGCTCTGCTTCAGGATCTGCCGATGTAGATACCACAACAAGATTGACACCTGTTTCTCTTAAATACTCATCCCAAATTCCAGCACCTTTGAGAGTTCCCTCAACGATTACCTCATACACTCGCTTCATCTTTCGAACGCGAAGCTCTTCTTTAAGCTTGATATAGGCTGCATAGGTCCTTGCAAAGAGCAAGAGTCCTGATGTCTCCTTGTCAAGTCGATGCACCACAAAGACAAGCTTCTTATAGCGCTGCTTTAAATAGGCATGGACCGACATTTCATTTCCAGTCTCCTTAGCAACACTTAATAAACCTGCAGGCTTATCTATAACCACAACGTCCGGATCTTCGTAAACGATTTTGAAAGGCTCTCCTTTATGTGCAGGTTTTGCAACAAAGTGAAGCGATTGTCCTTTTTCCAACATCGTCCGAGGATCATGGCTTGGCGTGTTATCAATCAAAAACCGACCATCTGAAATCCACTCACGAACTGATGTTTTACTGCTCTCTGGGAACTTTGATACGACAAAGTCAAACAAAGAGGAAGGGGCTGCAATATTCCATTTCATAGGAGGGATCCCAAAAGGCTAATAATTCTATCTTTTCTAAGAGTATCTGACTGGCACTATCCATTCATCTGCTATTCGTCCATTTGCTTAAAGCCGCGCATGCAAATTGACGAAAAGAACAAAGGATGTAAAAGTTTACCTCGAATGAGGGAATTATATCATGAGCAGAATTTCTCAAGTGAAAGGATTCGAACTTCTCGATTCTCGAGGGACTCCAACAGTCGGATGTCGAATCCGCCTTGAAGATGGCACAGAGGCATTTTCATATGTACCATCAGGCGCATCAACAGGAACATTTGAAGCAGTGGAAAAAAGGGATAAAGACCCAAATCGATATAAAGGCAAAGGAGTCCTTGAAGCTTGCGCCGCAATCGATGATGAAATTGCACAGACACTTATCGGCAAATCACCGTTTGAGCAACAAGAACTTGACTGTCTGATGATCTCCCTCGATGGAACTCCAAATAAATCACGGCTTGGTGCAAATGCCATTTTAGCCGCCTCTCTAGCTCTGGCTCGAGCCTCTGCTCAATCGCTAAAAATTCCACTTTGGAAGTATTTAGGAGGTCCCTGCGCACGAATTCTTCCAATCCCCATGATGAATATCTTAAACGGGGGTGCACATGCAGATAACTCTCTCGATTTCCAAGAATTCATGATTCGGCCAATTGGAGCCTCCTCATTTTCTGAGGCAATCCGGTGGGGAGCTGAAGTTTTTATGAGTTTAAAAGCGGTGCTCAAAAAACGAGGTCTTTCAACTGCTGTTGGAGATGAAGGAGGATTTGCTCCAAATCTTCAAGGAGATCAAGAAGCTCTCGATTTAATCATCGACTCTATCGTCGCAGCAGGCCTTCAACCCGGATCGGATATATCTATCGCCATGGACTGTGCCGCCACTGAGCTTTATGATAAAAAATCAGATCGATATATCGAGAAAAAACGTATTGCTCGCGGAGAAAAGGGATCATCAAGATCATCTTCCGAGCAAATTGAATACTTAGACTCACTTGTAAAAACCTATCCGATCGACTCGATTGAAGATGGTCTTGCAGAAGACGATTGGAGGGGGTGGACTCTTTTGAATCAAAAACTCGGCAGCCGAATACAAATTGTTGGAGATGACCTCTTCGTAACCAATCCCCACTTCTTGCAGCGCGGAATTCGTGAAAAAAGTGCTAATGCCATTTTAATCAAACTCAATCAAATCGGCACTTTGAGCGAAACGATTGAAACAGTCTCTATCGCCCAGCAGGCCGGAATGGGAACCATAATTTCGCACCGGTCAGGTGAAACAGAGGATAGTTTTATAGCGGACTTGAGCGTAGCCCTCAGGAGCGGGCAAATTAAAACAGGAGCGCCCTGTCGTTCGGACAGAATAGCAAAATATAACAGACTTTTAGTCATAGAGTCTGATCTTGGGAAGACAGCCCACTACGCAGGGCAAACTCTTTCTCTCTAAAAGTTTCTCGATTGCGTTGAAAGAAGCCAGATCTTCTTTCAACGCAATATATGGTGGAAAAAGGTTTATTTTAATACTGTTTGATAACTTCTCAATCCTTCAAGCGTCGCCACCATTCCTTTTTTTCCGTTCTTCCAGTTCGCAGGACATACCTCGCCATTTTTTTGGAAGAAAGTAAGAGCATCTACCATTCTCAAAACTTCATCCACGGAACGTCCAAGTGGAAGATCATTGATAAGCATATGGCGGATAATTTGGCGCTCATCAATTAAAAAGAGAGCTCTGTAAGCGATCCCCTCTGATGGAACTAAAACATTAAATTTTTCACAAACATCCTTTGTGACATCCCCAATCAGTGGATAATTGACGCCCTCGATCCCGCCCTTTTCGACGGGCGTTGAAAGCCAAGCTAAGTGAGTATAGCAGCTATCAATGGAGCAGCCAATTACCTGACATCCCCTCTCCTCAAACTCAGATCGAGCCTTTTCAAAAGCTATAAGTTCTGTGGGGCACACAAAGGTAAAGTCAAGAGGGTAAAAGAAAAGAACAATTTTTTTACCAATGAACTGTTTGAGTGTAAACCCTTCCTGAATTTGTCCATCTACGACTGCTTTAGTAGTAATTTCGGGAACGCTTCTACCGATGAATGCCATAAGTTCTCCAAGGTGATATACTGGTTATGTAGGGCAATGGTCTAAGAATATGTCCTTTGAACTCAATACAAATCAAGATAGTAGCGAATCAAGGAAACACAGCATGCAGGCATCAAACTTTCCGGCAGTGACCCTTTTTGGGGAAGCTGAAAAGGGAGAGCTGTGCATAGGAAGGTTTTGCTCCACGCTTTGGCAGCTCTGGGACTCTTTTGGAGAGCCTCCAGAAAACACCGAGGGATTATTTTATGCTATCCAATCTCTTAATTTCGGCAAGCCTGTTTTATACTTTCGTGTTGAGGAAGAGGGAAGCTCTCTCGAAGATTATGAAATTGCTTTGTCTGGGCTTGAATCGTCCATTCCTGAACAAACAAAAATAGGCGCGATTTTTCTTCCGAAAATGGGGGCAAGGAAAGTCATCAGCCACTGCCTGCATATCTGTGTTCGACATGCAGGCCTGCTGATTATGACCAATAAGGATTTGTTTGATTACTTGACAGACACAGCGCCATCAAGGGTGATCGAATGATCATCGACTGTCTTTTCTGCAATAGCTTGAGAGTTTGCAGCCTGCTGCATTACGGGCAGCATAAGACGCGATGGAGTTTTCGACCCTGAATAGAGGGTAAATCCAGGCCCTTTTTTGCCAGTAACAGATGGAGACAGATCATAGCCCGGATAGTTGGAAGCAGAGATCAAAAGGCCAATTTTATGTCCTTTTGCAAAGACCATGCTTGTCGACCAAAGATCTACAACAACCAGGCGTGGCTGCGATGCTTTCCCTTCTGGATGAGCATTAGGAAGCATGTGTGAAACACCTTCAGCAATGATATAATGCTCGCCTTTCGGAGAAATATCAATCAATCGCAAACAAAGATCTCGCTCTTCTTGAATGTCCCCAACGTAGAGATTCGCATACAGTCTACCAGTAACCTCAAGATCACTCTTAAGAAAATCTGTTGAAAGAAGCAGCACATCATCTCGAGAGACTATCGAGGTAATATCAAGAGGACCGTCAGGCATGAAGAGATTTCTTCCACCGACTGTCGGAACAGGATTTGAAGGATCGTACGGCAGAGTATAAGAAAGCTGCTCTTCTTCGATCGAATCTGACCCAGAGAGTTTTTTCTCTCTATCTAGACTGAATCCAATATAATGAGCACCGGCAGGCGGCCATATTTCGGAAGTTTTCCATACATTTCCTGATGATGGAGTTCCATCAAATGGTCCCATAACATAATACTGTATCGCAGGAGCTTCAGAGATTTCTTTTCCAACTCCTTTAAGATGCCAATCAAGCCAGCCTCTTTGTGAAATTGGCACAGGCGGCGTTAACATAGCTTCTGTAAGGTTGAAAGAACCGAGTTTTTTTGAGTATCTAAATCGATGTCCCCAAGGACCTATAATTAATTTGTGAAGCTTGCGAACTTCCGTTTGAGAGTGTTCTTTTGCAGCAATGAATGCATCAATGGTTCCTTGCGAGAAAATATCGAACCATCCGCCGATATGCAGCTGTGGCACTCTAATATGATCCGCGTAATCGATAGCATTAAATTTGCTCCAAAATGCATCGTACCTTGAACGCTCTTTTAGCCAATTAACTACTGAAGGCTGCCTCTGGTGAACTTTAAGCCACCCTTCGACCTGCTCTTTTCGAAACTGACCTCCAGGATATATGGCATACTGATACATACTAGGCGCTGCCATTTCGATATGCTGGCAAACAAGATTTGGCGGAGCTGATGGAGCCAGCAAGAGCTGTGTAATACCAGTAGCGGAAACACCAATAGTTGCAACCTTTCCAGTACAAAAGGGCTGTTGAGCAATCCATTGAACGGTATCATATCCATCCACCGGATATGAACCCGAAAGAGACCATCCATCAGTTAAATAGGGAATAGTCGTACCGGATGTATCACAACAAGATCTTGTAGATTGAACGACGAGAGCATATCCCGAATCAACAAGTTCAAACCAGACCGGATCGATTCGATCTTTACCCAAAGGGTGTCGAACTAAAACACAGGGGATTTTCTGTCCGGAAGTAAAAGATTTTGGCAAGAAAAGGTTGGCGGGAAGCTTAACCTCATCACGCATAGGAATCTCTAAAATAGCATCTGGAGCTCTTTCTTCAGAAGCATCAAGACAGGATACTAATCTAGATAGCAATAATGAAATAACGAGTAATGATCGTAAAAGCATTATATTATACTGGGATTAGGATGAATGAGAATAACGCGGCGCATTCAACGGCCGTATAGAACAGATCAATTGATACGGGAGAATATGAAGCATCTCCCGTTCAATATCGACTGGATTTACCCAAGCAAAATAATGGGATAGCTTATCAAGCAGCTTGCGTTGCAAGACGAGCAGCCATCCGAGCCTTAATTCGGCTCGCTTTATTTTTCTTGTAAATGCCATTTTTAACTCCCTTATCAACGAGACTATTGATCTCACTGAGGGACTGTACTGACTCTTTCGTGTCTTTTTTTGACACTTGAGCTAAGAAGGACTTAACAGCTGTTTTAACGCGCGAACGTGCAGCTTTATTGCGTAAGCGTTTTTTTTCGCTCTGCAATTGTCGCTTAACACTCGTTGGCCGTTTTGCTTTTTTCGACCCTTCTTCCTTCTGCTGTGGATTTGCCATGCTTTCGCTCCGGAAAATAGAAAGATGTGTATGTTTTAGGAAGCAGTAATTGTACTCATTTGGGTTTTTATTTTTCCACGTAATTGATTGGAATGAGCATGAATGGACAGATATTTATTGAATTGAATTTCTTTTTGATCGCATTTTCAGGCAATGCAAAAATGGCTGCATGCATATGTGTGATCCTACTTGTTGGAACTTCGGCATATGGCTATCTTTCATGGATCAAAAAAAGAGAATATGGAAGTCAAATAACTGAAAAACAAACAAAAGAACAAATTGACATCCCAAATGAACATCGAATCAAGCCCGTAAAAGCTTCATCTCAAAAAGGCAATATTGAAGAAGAACTCCAAAAAAAACATGTGAGTACACCTATATTTGACCCCTCTTTGAATCATTTTCAAACATCGCATGCAGATTCAACTCCAAGCGAACCTTTTCAACCTGCACCTAGCGGAAATGAATTGTTTAATGATATTCCAGATATTCAAAGAACTCAGAAAGAGACAGCTAAAATAGAGACAGAGGAAAAACATACCTTATTATTACGTGAACTTGAGGATACAAAACAGCAACTAACTCTCCTCCAAGATGAAATTGCTTTGAAAAAACTTGAGGTTGACAATGGTCATGGAAAAGCTCAAGACAAAATCAGAAGCCTTGAGAAGAGCATAAAGGCAATTTTTACAAGCTATACATCCCTGCTCAAGAAATATGAGGAGATGAATAAAGCTCATCTATTCGAAATCAAAACAATCTTAAAAACACCTCTAACAACGCAAAGCAAAGAAGTTTCAGCCCTTCTTACCTTCCATAGAAATCTTACATCTGTTCATGAACAAATTTATTTTCTGTCATCTCTCCTCTCCAAAGATGAGGAAGACAAGGGCGGACAAATACTGCAATCACTTTCAGCTCTTCAGTCAAGAACAAGACTTAAAACCCTCGACCTCTATTCAGAAATACCGTGGGTTCTGCTTAATATCGCTACATGGACGAGCGAAGGAATATCTAAAAGCTGCAGAAATCTAGGGATCTCGGAGCATGAACTGAACAATTCTCTTTCAGTGGAATCGTTGAAAAATGCGTTTGAGGCATCTGAACAAGAGCTCTTTGAAATCTCGATAGGAGAGTTTGATTTTGCAGGCATCAGGCTGAATGGCAGCGGGTCTCATGTTCTGCTTGTTTGCCAAAAGGCAAAGCTGCCTGAGCGCCTCGGGTGATACCTGGCCTTGGGCAACTTTATCTATAAGGTCACCTCTTAAACATACCTTCCAAGACTGTCGAAATACAAGAGACTCGTGAGGAGCCATCCCATTAAGTGGTATAACTATAACCTTCTTAGGAAGCGCGAAATGAAGAGAAGAAGATGAAATCCGCTTCCCATAAATACAAACTGAAGGGATATCAAATATAGTAAGATCATTACTCCCATTCAGATGAAAAAAATAGTGCGGAATAGACTGAATTTTTTCTTCAAATGCTGACGGATAGGGAGTGCAAAACCTTTTTAACGATAATAACCAGATAACACTCCAACCTATTGAATGGTAAGCATCCGTTCTCCTTAAGGCTTCTTCAGCTTCAATCCACGAGCATTGAATTTCGAAAATAATTTTCCTTGGGTAATATACAATATCAGCAACGCGTCCAATCTCTTTAAAACGAACCTCTTGCTTACATTCTCCCTCTGAAAAATTTTTACATAAGAGATCTTGCACCTTCATATGCAAGGGAGACCTCTGGTGTTGTCTGCAATTTTCGGAGAGAGCTATATGAAAAAAATGCTTTACCCCTAAAGGCGAAGTGCGCAGCCGAACAGGCAGTTTACATTCTACACAATAGTATTCCTTAGAAGCCTTGGCCGCTTCAACATGTATAGCTTTTTCTTCATCTAATTCTGCGTCTAAAGCCCAAAGCTGCATCAAAACAACCGCTTTATATGAGAAATTTAAATGTATCCCAAAACTCACCTTATGCAAAAGCTCTTGATTGGATTAAAACTATATATCTCAATAAGGTCAGAATTTGTGTATGGTGAATTTCGTCTGAAATTCCCAAATGTAGTACGCTATGTAGTACATGTGTAAGGTTAACAACTAACAATAGAGTGAAAAAAGCATCTTCAAAAAGATGTCTTGGTTCGCTCCCTATTCTTTAGAAGGGGACAATGAGTCGACTTCATTATAAGGAAGCTTTCACCCAGCAACAGCAAGATAAAGTTGAAGAATTAGTAGCACTTGCCAAAGAACAGGGCTACTTAACTTATGAAGAGATCAATGAAATGCTGCCCATGTCTTTTGACACGGCAGATGTCATCGATCAAGTCCTCATTTTCTTGTCTGGGCTCGATGTACAAGTTCTCAACCAAGCTGAGGTTGACAGGCAAAAAGAGAAGAAGAAAGAGGCCAAAGAGCTAGAAGGTCTTCCAAGAAGAACTGAAGCCTCTTCTGATGATCCTGTACGTATGTACTTAAAAGAAATGGGATCGGTACCTCTTCTCACTCGAGAAGAAGAAGTTGAGATTTCAAAACGAATTGAGAAAGCACAAATTCAAATTGAGCGAATCATCATGCGATTTCGCTACTCAGCAAAAGAAGCTTTCTCAATCGCTAACTACTTAATTCTTGGAAAAGACCGCTTTGACAAGGTCATCACAGAAAAAGAAGTTACTCATCGGCAAGAATTTCTGCTTTTACTTCCGAAATTATCTTCTCTTTTGAAGGAAGAAGATCAAATTCTTGAAACCCATCTCCAACGACTCTACAACGAAGATCCATCTCCAAAAGAAAGAGATACTTTGGAGCAAGAAATTGAAAAGAGCCGCATTAGAACACAGGCCTATCTACGAAGGCTTCATCTACGACACAATATCATTGAAGACTTCGGCGAAGTGATCATGCGAGCCTATGAACGCTTTCTCTTTCTTGAAAAAGAAATTGAAGAGCTTACTCCTCGAGCAACTCGAAATAAGTTTGCTCTAGCAAAACTCTTGGCAGCAAAGCGAAGGCTCAAAAAACTTGAGCTTGCAGCCGGAAGAACTCTGCCGGACTTCAAAAAAGATGTTCGAATGCTTCAGCGCTGGATGGACAAGAGCCAAGAAGCTAAACGAGAAATGGTTGAGTCAAACCTACGCTTGGTAATTTCTATTGCCAAAAAGTATACCAACAGAGGTCTCTCATTCTTGGACTTGATTCAAGAAGGCAACATGGGCCTTATGAAGGCTGTAGAAAAGTTTGAATATCGCCGAGGATATAAATTTTCTACCTATGCTACTTGGTGGATCAGACAAGCAGTTACCCGTGCAATTGCAGACCAGGCTAGGACTATCCGAATCCCTGTACACATGATTGAGACAATCAATAAAGTGCTCAGAGGTGCAAAAAAGCTTATGATGGAGACTGGACGAGAGCCAACTCCAGAAGAGCTCGCAGAAGAAGTAGGGATCACTCCTGACCGTGTCCGGGAAATCTATAAGATAGCTCAACATCCTATCTCGCTCCAAGCAGAAGTGGGTGATAGCGGAGAGAGCCAGTTTGGTGATTTTATCGAAGACGTGGCAGCAGAATCACCCGCAGAAGCTACCGGTTACGCGATCTTAAAGGACAAACTCAACGAAGTACTCGACACTCTTACCGAAAGAGAAAGAAAAGTACTGATACGGCGATTTGGCCTTTCAGACGGAAAGCCAAAAACCCTCGAAGAGGTAGGTCTTGAGTTCAATGTTACTCGCGAACGTATCAGACAAATTGAAGCGAAAGCTCTTCGAAAGATGCGGCATCCAACGAGATCAAAACAGCTTAAAGCCTTTTTAGACCTTCTTGAAGAGATCTAAACAGGTAAAAAGTGGCACTAAATAAACACATTGCCAAGGCGCTCGCACCAGAGCGTCTTGGGCCCCTTCTAAAAGGATATGAAATGCGTCCAGGCCAGCTTCAAATGGCCGAAAAAGTTCTTGACGCTTTCGAAACAAACCACGTAGCTCTCATTGAAGCAGGAACCGGAACCGGGAAGAGCCTTGCTTACCTATTGCCAGCTATTTTATGGGCTCATAAGACTTCTGAACGCATTGTCATTTCAACAAATACTATAGCGCTCCAAGAACAGCTTCTTATTAAGGATATTCCTCTTGCTCTGAATTTACTCGAAATAGACCTTCCCGTAGTGCTCGCAAAGGGAATGGGCAATTATCTTTGTAATTTTAGGTTGAAGTCTCGAATTGATGAAGCATCGCTATTTCATAATAACCGCACAGATCTTCTTCAAATCGCGCAGCAAGCTTCTTATTTACAGTCTGGATGCAAATCTGAGTTTCCTTTTCAAATACCATTCCCAATTTGGAGCGAGATCAAGGCTGAAAGCGAAACCTGCCTTGGGAATAAATGTCCTTCCTTTTCATCCTGTTTCTTTTTCCAGGCAAGAAAGGCCTTAGAAGAAGCTAAAATTATTTTAGTGAACCATCATCTCCTCCTCTCGGACTTGTCTCTTAGAGGTGATAAAGCGCTCAACTCTTCAACATGTATCCTCCCTTCTTTTTCTCGACTGATCCTTGATGAAGGACACCACTTAGAAGAAATTGCTCTCTCCTATTTTGCAAGAAAAGTTGAGCAAAAAGCGCTTCTTTACGATATGAAAAAGCTTACTCTAACTCTACAGCAGCTAAAACAGCTTCTTGTGTCTTATGAAAAGCTCGTTCCTGAAATATCAAAGCTTTTAATCGAGATGGATACCGAATGGGCGCTTTCAAGAAGAAGCTTCGCCGAACATCTTGATGCCTTTTTTGCTATGATCGATGAAAAAGTCCTCTCTCGTGGCGCTCATAAAAAAACTCTTTTACAAAAAGATCTTATCACCTCTTCCTTTTGGAAAGAGCAGGTATGCACAAAGGCTCAGATACTTTTAGAAAAGGCACTGCGGCTTCAAGAGCTGTTTCAGTTTTTTGACAAAAAAATTCCTCAAATTGGTTACGAAAAACTAACTCTGAATAGCCAAGGAAGTCGAAGCGAAGCCTTAGCCTCTCTTTCACGAATCCAAGAAGGGATCTCTATTCTAAATTCAATCGCAACGCCAGCAGAGAAGGAAGAGGTAATCCGCTGGTGCGAGAGTGAAGGGGCGCATGATGCTCGTGGAATAAGCTTTTCGGAAACGCCTTTTGATATCGCCTCAACCATAAAGAAGAACTTATTTGATAAGCTCCCAACATGTGTTATTTCTAGCGCTACATTGACAATTAGAAACTCATTTAGATCTATTTGCGAACAAATTGGACTTAATTCAGAAGGCGAGGATGTTAAATTAAGCCAATTCGAATCGCCATTTGATTACGAAAAAAATGCTCTTTTTGTAGTCCCGACTGATCTTGTTCCTCCTGATCACCCAAATCATGAGTCTTCTCTTTCACCTGCTATTCTTGAACTTATCAAAGCAAGTCGTGGAGGCTCTTTTGTCTTGTTTACTTCATTCAATTCCTTAGAAAAAACCTTTGCACAGCTTCAAGTAGAGCTTCAAACCCTAGGTTATTTACCCTTAAAACAAGGAGCGCTCCCTAGGTCTCAATTGCTCCGAGATTTCAAATCCCATCAAAATGCCGTATTATTTGGAACCGACTCATTTTGGGAGGGAGTAGACGTTGCAGGACCTGCTCTCCGGCAAGTAATTATCACAAAGCTTCCTTTTCAACCGCCAAATGACCCTTTAGCACAGGCAAGATCTGAATATCTCTCTAAACAGGGAAAAAATCCTTTTGTCCATTATTGGTTGCCAAAAGCTATCGTCAAATTTAAACAGGGCTTTGGAAGACTTATACGATCGAAAGAAGATTTTGGTTCAGTTATTTGCTTGGATACAAGAATACTTCAAAAGAGCTATGGAAAGCTTTTTATCGACAGTATTCCTCAATGCACTCCTCTACACAAACCGATGAAAGAGGTTCTCAGAGAGCTTAATCTATTTTATAATAAGAAACTCAACGTGCGGAGAATCTGACCATCTCTTCCGAGATCGCACAAGAATTCAATATGAACAAATTAAATTCTTGTGCAATTGCTTAGACAAGCACTTCTTTAGCATATAGCCTTAATGCTTTATCTATTATACCGACCATTTCCACCTTCGAAGGACAAATGAATTCACATAAAGCAAAGTCTTCTGGGACCACCTCCAAGAAACCATATTCGACAGCTCTTTCGTAATCGTCGGCCATACATGCCTTTACTATCTGCATAGGCAAAACCCGTAGAGGCATTACGCGTTCATAAATAGAACCATCGATAAAAGCACGTTCTTCACCATGCTGATTCGTATCAAAATAGTAGGTGCGAGAAGAAGATGGAAAATGCCCTGAAAGATATGTTCCACTTGCCGTATATCGTTCAGCACCGAGCCGCAAAAAGTGAAGCATAAGCCGCTCGTTACCCAGTTCAGGAATCGCAGATATAATGGAATCTTCAAACCCTATAAACTCTTGGCCATTTGCAATACGACCTGTCAGTGGATCCCCAACAATAATTCGTATTGGTCCAGTACTTGTCTGCCCCTGAATAAGATCCTGAACTGGATAGCCAATATTTGTTCGCACATATGTGCGCGCTGCATGATTAAATCCTTCTCCCCCAAACGAAATCACTCTTTGTGTATAGGGAACACCTAGTTTTATAAAATGACCTAAAGCGATCACATCCCAAACTGAACAGGTCCAAACAACATCCGTTTGAGATCGAATTGGATCTATATAAGAAATATGTATGGAAGCATTGCCCGCTGGATGGGGTCCTGACACCGTACTTTTTTGAACATCCTTTGCAGAAAGAAATGCCTGTAGGTTTGAAGAGGCGCTGTAGACAAGGTGTACATTTTCAGGGCATACGAGATTTAGGGCTGATAAGCCTATTTGCAAATACTCTTCATTACCAATAGTCTGGAGCTCAGGAGGCACTGCAAATGGAGCTGTTTCTATAGCCTTTACAAAGATGGATCGAGGAATGTCTGTCGATTTAGCATATCTTCCGAAAGGACGAACTTTAATGTGAAAATAAAGGCCAGAGTTCGAGAGAGCCTCCATAACATCATCTTTTGTTTTTACTTCAATCGATGATGAGCGAGGGGTGTCTTCATTCGTTCGTTCAATAACAAGGGCTTCTAGACGACGTTTTTCTCCACGCACTATGGACGAAATGATCCCTGTTGCTGGAGAAACTACCTTTCTTTTTAGATCATTTTTATCCTCAATGAGAGGTTGTCCAAGCCGAACTTGATCGCCTTCCTTAACCAAAAGCCTAAGCTTTTGATCAAAATATGGTTTAAGATCTACACCGACAACTTGGGATGGCGGGACTAGTTGCACAGCACCTTGAGGCTTCCCTTGAATTGGAATATCTAGCCCCTTTTTTACAGAAATGTAGACCATACATTGCCTCGTCGTGTATACTTTTCTAGATCACAATGAATAATTATAATTGGCAGAGCTCATCGCATTATTCTTAAACAACAAGCCCTGGCAAATACTGACCCAACATGTACTGACTATACATGCGATTAAAATATATGCGATTAAACCCTTGCAATTAAGAACCTGCAATTAAGATATGCAAATAATGACGCAGTACACATCATTCTCCACAAGTCTTCTTCATTCATATTTCTTTCCATATCTTTTGTACGTTATTCTCACTATTTGTAGCTACTCAACAACACCTCTTTCTGCTCATCCCACGAAAGAGATATATGCAAAAACCCTCTCTAGTCTTGTTCAAAATTCTTCTGGAACACTTATAGACTTTTCCAGAGAGATCAAGACCAAAGCATCAGATCGCCCTGTAAAACAGAATATATCCCTTGAGTGGCCATACCTTATTGTAAAACAGGATATTTCATTAAAAAGCAAAGACGCAAAAGATTCGCTGGAAAGAAAAGTTTATATCGATCTTCATCAGATGGAAATTTCACTTGTTCCGGAATATAACGGGATACATCTCTCGGGAGGAGATCAATGTACGCTGATGTTTTCATCAAAAACATCTATGCAGGAGGCCTCTAGAATTCTTTCAAGGCTCAAAGAAGAGTCCAAAGATGCAGTATGTACTCATGAACTTCCTTCTGAAATCGCAAGAAAATTTGGATATCAATTTCTTGCTGTTTCGCCAAGAGAGTTTGCCGAAGCACAATTTTCTACCCTGCTTTCACCGCTTTATTCCTTTAGAAACAACAGCAATACAAACCTCTGGTGCTGGCTTTCTAAATGTCCAATCGACGCTCTCAAGGAGACAAAGAATCTATTTCAGCTGTTTGAAGAGGGGGGGGTGAAAGTCCCTATCTTTATTTACCCTCTCGAAGTTCTTGATACATCATGCTTTTATCTGACTGAAAAATGGAATGGAGCTTTTGAATGCTGTACTGATTCCAAATCTTCAAGACATCAATCTCCGCTCTCTAGTTCCCCAAAATCACTCAGTGACTTTCTTTCGTCCTGCAAACATCCATTTTTAATATTCTCAGAACAGCCTCAGCTACATAACCCCTTAGAGATAATTGTAAGTCAGCGTGATAAAAAATCACTTACCAACTGGGAACTCAATAGAACCAAGAAGACGTCAAACGAAAATAACCTCCCATTTACGCTCACTATTATTCCTCCATATTTCGAAGAACTACCCCAAGGCGCAGGTCCAAGCT
The DNA here is from genome assembly GCA_964577935.1 of uncultured bacterium. Classification (GTDB taxonomy): domain Bacteria; phylum Chlamydiota; class Chlamydiia; order Chlamydiales; family FEN-1388; genus JABDGV01. The sequence continues at coordinate 34,835 of CAZOAJ010000009.1, forward strand.
GGGCTTTAGGCCGCTCATCAAACTCGCCTTATGCCCTCCAATATGCTTTCAACGCTCTCTCCACACAAGATCTAATTGATTTTATTCAATTGGAATACCCAAATCTTTATGAACTCCTCCAAAAGCAGAGCAGCTTTAAGCCTCATCAATCTATTGGGAAAAGGTTTGCCTCTTTAGATGAGAGTATTCATTCGAGCGAAAAAGATTATACCTCAACTCCGGATCAGAGGCGTTTTTTGAGGATTGCAACCCTAGCTCACGAGCTAGGACATCCTTTCGGACCGAAAGAGGAGCTTTACGTAAATACCTACCCTATTTTTTTATCTCTTCTAGAACAAAATGGCTTTCAAACTTCCTATGTTCATGTTCTTGATTGGTATTATCTACAAAATCCACCATCTCATCCTTTACGTCTTCTTTTTCAGATTGACCGCCTTACCTATCGTTCAGGGCTCAAAAAAGAAGATGTTCTTTCGGCCTATATGCATCTCAATACTCTATTTGGCAAAACAGAGAAGATTAATCCCTCACACATCAACCTCTTCAAATCTCACGCCTTGTATCTATCTGGTAAAAAGGCATCTTCTCCCCGCTACCCATTGAGACTTCTTTTTTCTAACTATTTTTGGGAAACAAGAGATGCTCAACATAGAGATGGCATGAGCCTAGCAAAAGTCCGATTGAAATATGAACGATCGATGCTCAAAAACCCACACAGTTCAATGTTTGGACGCTTTTCATCTTGGCTTGATAAAAAAGGGTATCAAAAATCGTCGACATGCTATTTAAAAGCATCCGATCTAGAGCAATATCGTGTCGAATTCCAAGGTCAACATCTTGTGAAACCTTCTCTTTCTCTTCCATCCAAAGAGGTCATGTTTATCATTTCAGAGGATGGAACCATATATTCAGGAATCAAAAAAGATGGAACTCTCGAGGAGCAATCCTTTTCACATGCTTCGTTCCTTGGAGGAGCTCCTGTCATTTGTGCTGGTAAATTTGAGGTCGATGCATCAGGAAAAATCTTATCAATTAATTCTCTCAGCGGACATTACCGTACATGCAAAAAAGAGATGAGGAACGCAAAAGAAATTCTTGAACGCAAGGGACTTGAGATCTCAAGTGGCATTAAAATGAAATCGCTCGAATAAGATAGGAAAATAGCAAAACTGGATAGAGCCGATTTTTGATCGGGCTCTTAAAAAATTTACCGGACAAATTAATGCATATTTAACCACTTGTCTCGTCGATGAAATCCCTTTTTCTTCTTTTTATCATCGATGACTTTTTGCTCTCCTATAGTTGAAGATCCAGTCTCGGTTTGATTCATGAGATCTTGACGAACATCCTGTTTTTCACCTTGATCCGAAAAAATTCCGCTCGTCGAATTCTCCTCCGAAATTATACCGCTCTCTTTAAAAGCCGATCCAGATGCCCCCTTGACCTGAAGATGAAGATCTCGAAGCATCTGTTCAACCAAAGTTTTTCCGGATTGAATCTCTTTCCACTCGGCTTTTGAAAAGTGCTGCGGTTTTGATATAAACGCACGAAAGGCATGAGGCTCAATATCTGCGTAATAAAAAGCATGTTCAAGACCGCGATTAATCTCATCGTGCATCTTTTTACATCGCTGGAATTCTCGCTGGAGCTCTTCCGAGCCTGAGGAAAAGGAATGGCGTGAGGAAAAGGATTTTTCTACTCTATGCTTACTTATCTCTGAGGCGGCCTCAAAGAGATCCTTATACTCTTTCTTCATGCACTGTTTTGTTGATATTTCGACATTACATTAAAACACAGATCCGCCTCAACGAGATCTTCTATATTTTTAATTGAAGGCTCGAAGTCATTCTCTGTTACTATGAGTAATTCCTCGGGGAATATTTTGGAAGACTGAATCAATGATTCTACCTTCTGGTGTGATTGCAGATATAGTACGATCTTCGTCGCTGAGTGTAACTACACAAAATTGAGAAACACCCTTTGTTATAGCAAAATAGGGAGATTTGCTTGCTCTTGTTGGAATTCGAGCCTTTACTCCCCAAGAACCGTCACCTACATAAATAACACCGTCCGGATCAATATTTCCTTGAATCAAGGGGAAGGTTCTTTTATATGCATGGTCATGATTTTCAAATGCATATTGCAGATGATATTTTTCAAAAAGTGGAACCCAATACCTTCGAACTTTAGTGCTCCATTCATTTTTCATATAGCGAACACATGGATACGCCGGCACATGATAAAGAGCGATTTTGTTAGGAATATCCGTATCCAATATGAGTTGTTCTTCAAGCCAGCGAGTCTGAGCCCCTTCAATCGGATGTGTATGACCCGAATCAAGAAAATAGAATGACAAATAGGTATTAAAACGGAGAACTGAATAGCCTTGGGGTCCCGGCATTCTGAAGAGAGCATAATATAACGGAGCTTCTTCCGGGGTTTCACCATACTGCCCTTTCACCTCATGGTTTCCTATGGTGACAAGAAGAGGAATCAATCTATTCCCATCAATTCTCATAGTGGAAAACCAAATCGACAGCCAATTTTGCCACCGGTAAAAGTGCTCTTTCTTCGATTTTTTCATTGGAGCGGCATAGGCCAAATCACCACCTAAAGCCACAAAAAGAGGCTGACATTCAGCAACACGTCGATTTGTACGCTCAAATAGTTGTGGATCATCCGATATCGTATCACCGCCTACAGCGAATACAAGAGGCTTTTCAAGCCTTGATGGCGCCGTGAGAAACCTCCAAATATTTTTCTGCTGACCGATACGAAATTCATACTCTGTATTTGGCTCAAGACTTTCAATCAAAACACTTCCACAGGACTCTGAGGCATCTTCCGGAAGAGGCAGAACGAGACCCACAGTCTCGCTCCAGCTATGTTTTGAAGCATCCGTATCATAAGGCCGATAATACACCTTTACTGAAAGCGGCTTTTTTACAACAGGAGCAAGCCATGAAATGGTCATTGATGTAAGCGGATCGGCTTCCCAAGTCAGCCAAATCGCTGAGTATTCATCTGAACTGTCTTTTCCGTATAAAAGGAGCGGAGAACTTCCAAAAACGCTCAGTAAAAAACAGAGTATGAATCTTGAGATCATCTATCTTTCTCGTTCATAAGGCTAGCATACTGATCGAGCAGAACAAAAAAGCTTGTAAAAAGAGCTGAAGTGTCCTGCTGGGGCAATTCCCCTTGAATAAATTTTTGCAAATTGACCATCGTTTTTGCTAAATCACACGCTTTAGCGGGATTTATCTGGTAGAGACTGTACAGAGTTTTAACAGATGGATTATTGGTATTAATAATCATCTTTTGGTCAACCTCTAGGCCATGTTTCTGATCTGCCTGAAAATTGTTCAAATAATCACGAATTCGTCGTTTCTTTTCATCAAGTTGAATCACGATCGGAAGTGAATCATTTTTCAAGCTTTTTGCCTCAACCTGCACTGAATTAGATAATCCGGCATTGGACAAGCTTGTTTCCAATGCTTTTCGGAAGAAATCAGCGATTTTTGAACCATAAGTTTTCCCATCTGCGTCAAGAATAGTAGATTCTCGTTCAGGATCAAAGAGGGTATCGGAATCTACAGCGTCTATTCGCTTGAAGTGAATTGGATGCTTCGATTTTTCATAAAGCATCATCAAGGGAGCATCAAGTGGAGATGAGCTAATAACTACAGGGGTACCCAAAGATTCCGAAGCATGCACCTTTGAATCCATGAGTGACGAGCTGGCAAAGTTTGGATGTACATATATACATGAAGCTTCTGCCTCTTGAGAGCTTGCTCGTATCTCTTGAGCTGAAACCCACTTTCCTTCTGGGTTCTTCCAGAGCAGAAGATCTTCTACTTTGGAAAAAAACTGTTCATCTTGAAGAGATCCGATTTTTAAAACCCTTTCGATATCACTCCAAACGGCTTCATATTTTTCTCGCTCATTTTTATAAAGCTGACCTATAGCATCTGCCACTTTCTTCGTAATGTGGGTCGAAAGCTGTCTGACTGTTTTATCAACCTGAAGATAGCTTCGAGATACGTTTAAAGGAATATCAGGGCTGTCGATAACGCCTTTCAACATCATCAGATATTCAGGAAGGATATCCGAACAATCATCTGAAACGAATACACGATTTGAATAAAGCCGAACCCCAGATGTCGACTGCGAAAACTCTTTAACATGAGGAAAGAAAAGAACCCCTTTAACGTGGAAGGGATAATCTACGTTCAAGTGTATCCAAAACAGAGGGGGCTCCTCAAAGGGGTAGAGTTTTGAATAAAATGATTTATAGTCAGCATCGGTACATTCTGAAGGACTCTTAATCCAAATGGGCGGGGTTGGATTGATAAGAGCCTCTTCAAAGTAGACAGGAAAGGGAAAAAATATGCAGTACTTTTCAATAAGCGATCTAAGATGCGCCTTGTTGAGATATTCCTGGCCTTCTTCATGAACATGAAGGATAATGTCCGTTCCGACCTCTGCTCGAGGAAGATCTGCTATCGAATATTCAGTGCTTCCATCGCAGTTCCATACAATCCCTGTCTCTTCAGGCTTATACGACCTTGATCGAACCTCGACGCGCTCAGAGACCATATATGCTGAATAAAATCCTAGTCCAAAGTGACCTATAAAGGCATCTTGAACTTGGTATGTTTTAACAAATTCTTCCGCTCCAGAAAAGGCGATTTGAGACAGATACTTTTCAGCTTCAGGAGCATCAAGGCCAATTCCATTGTCCGAAATAGTAATAGTTTTAGCCTTTTCATCAACTCGCACTTCTATTTTTGGAATAAAACCGAGACTTTCGCCTCTTTGCACTAAAACCATTCGCTTAGAAATCGCATCAGAGGCGTTGGAAATCAATTCACGAATAAAAATATCGCGCTCTGAATAGAGCCACTTTTTGATAATCGGTAAAATATTTTCACTGTGGATGTTAAGTTGTCCCTTCTGCATATAGAAACTCACACTCAAAATTGTTTACCTGAGAGAATACACACTTGAGCGATTTATTGGCGTCAAGCTCAGTGTACGTCTTGATTTTTGGGCTGTACAGTAGGTCAAATCGCACAAATTAATTCTTAAACATCCTTGAAATCCTAACGCATGAAACCAATCTATCTGTGCTTGCTTGGTATATATGCTTGCTTGCAATATCGGGTACCACATATACCTAAAGGTGTAAATGGCTGTTGGATTCATGACACTATCAATCGTAGATCAAATTGACTGGATTCTTTGCGGATATGCAGTAAGCGCTTTTGTGTTTATTGGAGTACTTCTTGCTACCCTTATCCTCCTAACAAAGGCGAAGTTTGCTTCGTCCACGCAATGCAAAATAGTGATTAACGATGATCCGCGCCTCTCAACACAAGTGGTTGCTGACACTACTTTACTTGATGCATTAAAAAAAGATGGCATTCCTATTCCCTCTCCATGTGGCGGGAAGGCAACGTGCAAACAGTGTAAAGTACAAGTGACCAAAGGCGCTGAAGAGCCTCTTGAAACGGATTGTTCGACATTCTCAAAAAAACAGCTGAAAGACGGCTGGAGACTCTCTTGTCAAACGAAGATTCACCATGACCTTAGTATTCATATTGAAGAGCACCTTTTAGGCGTCAAAGAATGGAAAGCTCGAGTTATCTCGAATAAAAATGTCGCGACCTTTATCAAAGAACTCATAATCGAACTCCCTAAAGAATCTTTGATGAAGTATAAATCCGGAGGATACGCACAGTTTCATGTTCCTCCGTTTGTGACGAATACCGACTCTTGGAAAGAAACGATCGACCCGATTTTTTGGAGTGACTGGGAAAAGTTTGGCATGTTCGGTCAGACAATTGATTTCAGTAATCTAAAAACCGAGGTGATACGCGCCTACTCTATGGCTTCATATCCCGCTGAAAAAGAAAAGCTGATCTACAATATTAGGATAGCAACGCCTCCATTCGTAGCAGGAAAAGTTTCAAAGGATATTCCTTGGGGAATCTGTTCCTCTTATGCTTTTTCATTGAAACCTGGCGATGAAGTAAAAATTTCAGGGGCTTATGGCGAATCTTTCATGATCAACGATGAGAGGCCTATTTACTTTCTTATTGGCGGCGCAGGATCTTCATTTGGCCGAAGCCATATTCTTCATCTATTTAATACAGAAAACACGAAAAGACACGTGGAAATGTGGTATGGAGCCCGCTCCCTACGTGAAAATATCTACCAAAATGAATATGAAGAACTTGCTAAAAAGCACCCGAATTTCTCATACCATCTCGTACTTTCCGAGCCCCTACCCGAAGATATAGAAGCTGGCTGGCCAACAAAAGATCCTCTTAAAACCAATTTTCTCTTCAGGTCGTTTGACCAAGCTGTTCTTAAACATCTTGAAGCCCCAGAAGAGGCTCTGTATTATGTATGTGGCCCTCCAATGCATAATAAGTCGGTTTTAAAACTCCTTGATGATTATGGAGTCCCACGTGAAAGCATCATTCTTGACGACTTCGGAAGTTAAGTGTGGTACAATCAATTATGCAATGCTGCAACGATGCATACATAATTACAAGAGTCTAGAATGGTCGAACTTCCTGATGAAATTCTCGATAGAATCCACTCTTTGGTGGGTGCTATCGAGACAAAGAAACTCCTTCAAGCCTACATTCTTATTCAAGAGCGCTACCGGCAAAAAAAACCATTTCGGCTTGAATCACTCGAAGAGCATCTTGCCTATCTTGCTTTAAGACTTCCTGCGACATACGCTGCCTGCTATAGAGTCTTGCAACGACTAGTCGAAGCAGCGCCTCATTTTTCGCCCAAATCAATGCTCGACTTGGGGTCAGGACCTGGATCTGCAGTTCTTGCAGCGCTTAGCTGTTTTTCATTAGATAAAATCGATCTTATTGAACAAAACAAACTCTTTATAGACGTAGGAAGAAAGCTCCTCCAGGGCGTTAATGATCAAGCCCAAGAGATACAAAAAGAGATACAATTCGACTGCCGTAACTTTAACAACTATTCTATTACGAATGACTATGACGTCATTATGGCAAGTTATAGTTTCTCTGAGGCTCCTCAAGAGGTTACAAAGAGGCTCATCGAAGAAGGCCTTTCCAAATGCACCTATTTTATTATTGTTGAGCCAGGCACGCCTTATGGTTTTGCATCTCTTATGCAATATCGAGATCAAGCCATTAAACTTGGCGCTACGTGCATCGCTCCATGTCCCCATAACTTAACTTGTCCCATGATCGCAGGAAACAAAGAGTCTAAAGCCTCTGAATCCTCTCAAGTTTGGTGTCATTTTTCTGAACGCCTCCCTCGATTTCATCTTCAAAAAGTATTGAAAGAGGCAACTTTAGGATTCGAAGATGAGAAGTATTGCTATCTCATATTATCAAGCAACACGAGTAGCAAAACAAGCGGATCAATATCTCACAACTCATCTCGAATTGTGAACACCCCTCAAAAACACTCAGGGCATGTTAGACTTTCTCTTTGCACGCCCTCTGGGACACTTGAGACCCAAACGATTTCGCGAAGAGATGGCTCGCTATATAAGGCTGCTAGAAAATCTGAATGGGGAGACCTTTTGAAACCATGAAAATTGCTCTAGCCCAACTGAATCCTGTTATCGGAGACATTCAAGGAAACTGCGCAAAAGCTCTTCATCACGCTCATTTGGCCTATAAAAGCGGCGTAGACCTTATTATATTTCCCGAGCTCTTTATTTCAGGCTACCCACCCCTTGATCTCTTATTACAACAAGGATTTGTTGAGCGATGTGAAAGCGCCTTAAATGAGCTTGTAAAAGAACTTCCTCCTTGCGCTTGCATCATAGGTCTTCCAACAAACAACAAAAGCATACAAGGCAAGCATCACAAAAATAGCGTTGCGATTATCGAAAAAAACACAATTACAGGAATGCAGCACAAAGCGCTTCTTCCAACCTATGATGTATTTGATGAAGCCCGTTACTTTTCTGAAGGAGAAGCTCTTACTCACACGATTCTAGGAAAAAAAATTGGTGTGCTCATCTGCGAGGATATGTGGGCAAAAGTCCCCCTTCAAGAAAAAGTTTTGTACAACATTGACCCTTTAAACAATTTTCAACAAAATCCTCTAGATCTTGTTGTAGTGATCTCTGCCTCGCCATACAACGTACATAAACCGGCCATTCGAGAATTGCTTTTAAAAGATATCAATTCTCATTGTAAGTGTCCTGTGGCAAGTGTAAACCAAGTAGGTGCCCAAGATGGCCTTTTATTTGATGGAAATAGCTGCTATGTACACCGCAATGGAAATATTGAAAGAGCCAAATCGTTTGATGAAGAAGTTTTTATTCCTGGTGAATCGATAGCATCACCGCTTCTTACAAATTTTGCCGAATTAGAAAAGGGGCTTGTTCTAGGAATTCGAGACTATTTTTGGAAACTCGGGTTCAAACAAGCTCTTATTGGACTCTCTGGAGGAGTTGATTCAAGCCTTGTTGCATATCTTGCCACACAAGCTTTAGGCTCAAAGAATGTATTTGGAGTGCTTCTACCGTCTCGATACACCTCTAAAGAAAGCAATGAAGATGCTTTAGAGCTTGCGCGGCGCCTTGATATAAAAACATCTACATTTTCCATTGAGTCATCTCTAGAGGCTATAACACAAACGATAAAGTATACACCCAAATCCCAAGATCTCCCCTTCGAGAACATGCAATCAAGGGTAAGAGGATTGCTCCTCATGTCCCTTTCAAATATCCACGGAAGCCTTGTACTTTGCACTTCTAATAAAAGCGAACTTGCGGTGGGCTACTCAACTCTCTATGGAGATTCATGTGGAGCACTTGCACCCATTGGAGATCTCCTTAAAACGGAACTCTATTCCCTATGCAAAGAGATCAATCATCGAAAGAGTGTCTTTCCAGAATCGGTTTTAACAAAAGCCCCTACGGCTGAACTTCGTCCCGGCCAGACAGATCAAGAAAGTCTACCACCATATGAAATTCTTGATTCAATTATTACAGAGCTTGTAGTGAACAAACGATCAGTGCTTGAAACAGCGACACGTCTTCATATGCCAACAGATTTAGTTGCAGATATATCTAGAAAAATTCAGAGAGCTGAATACAAACGTCGTCAAGCGCCTTTGATTCTCCGCGTCTCTTCTTGCGCCTTTAACGTCGGAAGAGTTGTTCCGATTGTTGAAAAGTCACGATAAACAGCTATGATTTTTTCTCGAGTAAACGACGACATTCATTTAGCTTTTCAGTGACTTGCTGGTTGTTTTCATCCAACATCAGTATTTTTTCGTAATACCATTTTGCCTTTTTATAATCTTTGGGAATCCCATCACCACCTGCATAATGGATTTCGGCAAGCCCTATAAAAGCCTCTATTGCAAATGGATCTCGATTAAGAGCTTCTTCATAGTACATTTTAGACTCTGCGAAGTTTCGGTCAATACCATCGCCGCCTGTAAAATAGATAGTTCCAAGCCCTAGATGACCTACTATCTGTTCGGAATCTACAACAATTGATCTCTCGTAATACTCTTTGGATATTTTATAATTTTTTGTAACGCCATAGCCGCCTGTATAATAGATCCCTCCAAGTCCTATAATCGAAACTATTTCTTCTGGATTTATTTCCAGGGCTTTTTCATAAGATTCTTTAGCTTTTGCATAATCTCTTGTAACACCGTATCCTCCTGTAATAAAGATTTCGCCAAGTAATATAAGAGGCTCTGTCTGATTTGGATCTATTTTAAGAACCTGTTCAAAATATTCTTTGGCCTTTTTGTAATCTTTCGAAACACCATATTCTCCTGCTAAAAAAATTTCGCCAAGTCCTGTAAGAGCCTCAATCTGATGAGGATCTATTTTGAGAGCATCTTCATAATATTCTTTGGACTTTGCGTAGTTTTTCGTGACGTCATTTTCTCCAGTAAAATTAATCTGTCCTAGAAATACGAGTGATGCAAGAGCCTTATCAGCATCCCTCTCAATCCCATCAACACCATCTTTGTATATAGGGAGAAGGAGCTCATGAGCTATGACGTTTTTTTTATCTAATTCAACAGTTTTTTCAAGATATTTCACTGCCTTGACTGGATCCTTCACGAATCTGTCTCGACCGGTAAGGCACATTTGAGCTATAAATAAAAGTGCATCAAGATTGTTTTCATCAATCGCAAGGGCTTTTTCAAAAAATTTTACCGCTTTATCAAAGTTTTCAGAGGCATCGCCTCTTCCATCCAAAAAATATGCTCGCCCTAAATTTGAAAATACAAGCGAGTCATTTTTATTCAACTTTTGAGCTTTATCGAGACATTCTAAAGCGATATCAAGATTTATCTCGCTCTCTCCATTTGCGCACTTATTCAAAAAATTTGTGCTCATAATCGTTAAAACACGAGCTAGTGCTAAGTCCAGACCATGAATAACGATTTTTGGAGGGTTCGAAATAATTTCATTACATGTATCAATAAGTTCTTTGTGCATAACATGCGCTATATTAAGAACTTCTAGTGAATCCGGATCATCTCTCATATGATTGCAAAAACTTAATGCAAGCTTGAGGGATTTGTAAACCAGGTCTGCTGCGATAGCTTCTGTTGCAAGAGTCTCCTTACTGTCATATGACGACGAAGTAATAAGAGATGCTAATTGAAGTTTTTTGTCGCCAATAAGACCATCTGCAACACGCACTCTATTATGATATTCCTGAAGGCTTATCAAATCCTTATGAGATTTGCATTTGGATAGTGCAAGAACGAAATATAGGTTAACTTCTTGGATACAGGCGTCAACTATTTTTTGGAATGGAACTCCTAGGCTTTGAATAGCAAAAATTTGATGATAACCTAGAAATGCAAGCTGAAAATCAATTTTCTGTTTTTCACACTCACTCTGAAATGCGCCTGTAAGGATTTCCATTTTTTGGACTTCTTCGATGGCATTCTCTACAGATGCACTATTTGCAATATCAACTGTATTACAAATAAGAACATAAGATTCTTCATGACCTGATTCTTTTTCAGGATTTATTCTAGGCAATGCTAGGTAAACAATTTTATCAATTTTTGCGCGATTTTCTGGGTTTTGAAGCTGATTTGCAAGAGTATATGCGTGAAAAGGTATCGGATTAAAGTACGAGTAATGCTCCTTCCTATCTATTATTTGTATAACTTTTGCAACGATAAAGGGTAAATTTGACTTCGACTGAAACTTTATCGCTTCATCAAACGGCTCTTTTGATATGGAGCACTCTCTATGAAGTATATCATTAACTTTGTCTATCATAAATTAAACTTATTTTAACCAAATTAAGACGATAAAATATCGCAGCAAAAAAATTGGCATATGCTATCTGAAAGCAATATATAACAGAGACCAAAGTAAAAAAGAGAAAAGAGAGAGGAATAAGTAGTCATAAAGAAGACGTATGGTCATAAATCTCTTTTGAGAACAATTTATGACCATAACAATCATTCTTAAGCTATTTCTTCTTACCCTCTTTTGGACCCTTTTGCTCTACCTTCCAAGTACTTGCATACTTATGAGAGGAATATACAAGCCCTTCTTTCCTGAGCTTCTTCGTAAAGTGACCACTCAAGGTTCTGTCAGGGTAGAAAAAGCATGTAGGAAGGATAATATCTCGAGTTTTTAAGTTAAGAGCAAAAGGCTTTGTAGCCTTAGCAAAGCTATCAAATGTACGTCTAAGCACACGGCGTTGTACCTCTTTGACAGTATTTCCAGGAAACATACGGCCGATTGTGTCCCAATTTTTTATAACAAGATCCATCGTTGCTCTTAAAGCTTTATGACGTGGAGCTGCACTAAATAAGCCAACGGCTGGAAGAGCGCTTGATTTAATATACTCATGCCAATGAGGCCGTTCAAAACAGGCGATAAAATCATATGTTTCATGGAGTGAATCGAAGGAAGAAAAGCATTCAGCATCGTGATCGGTATATAAACCACCCTCTTGATAAATGATGGCAAATCGCATTAAATCTGCTTTTTCGCCATAGTTGTGCGTTTTGGGAATAAATTGACCCATATCACCAAAATCATACTCATCCACAAGAACTCGCTGCATTCCCTTAACAGGTAAAGGCCGATCTGCACGGTCGGTCCAAAACTTCATTGTCCATTCAGGATGATGTTTCTTCCAAGATTGGATATTCGGAATTGATTCTTTTGGAAAATCTTTCGGCCCAATCCAAATCAGGTGGATTACTTTTGGGATTCGAGTCTTTTCGCCTTTGTTCAACGGTAAAAGCCTGCTTTTGACCTTGTAGGCATTTTGAAACTGATGAAAATCTTTAATATCTTGCCGCGATAGTTTTTTGACGTCAGGATTAATTGACCCCTTGCCAAAACCCATAAGCGTTGCAAAATCATACTTAGTTGAAAAAGATACATGCTCTGTATTGGCCGGAAGCTCTCTTGAAAATAAGACAGAATTTGAGAACAAGAAGCATACTAGGAACAGCATTGTGCTGAAAGCAAATATATGAGCACGTCTATACATAACTACTAAACCTCTGCGGTATTTTATTCAGCCTCGACCACTTTTTCCCAAGGAGCTCGATCAGGAAAATAGCATTCGAAAAAGGATTGTAGGTATTTTAACCTGTCATCGGAAAGCTCGATAGCTGAATCTTGTATGCAAAAGAATAAAGGTCTTTTTTTTCTAATTTCCTTAATTTTTTCGCGCTCTCTTTTCAAATTTTTACCGTACGAAACAGTAATGCATTCAGAGTGAACACGATAGCCTTTCCGTAACTCTAAAGCCATGTAAGGAAGAATTCCATTCGTGATGGTATAGTCGTGAATTGAACGAAATCTATGAGAGGAAACAAGCTGAAAGATATGTGAAAATTTTTTCTCCATTTTTTCAACAAAAGACTTAACCATAGGATATGGAGTATGAGCCACGTGATGGCGTTTGGTATGCCTATACAAACCATTGAGTAAAAGATTTGTGTTTTTAGTTGCCGATGCCCATCCACTCTCTCCAGGAATGGGAAGAGCTGTTGGTACGACCCCGCTTGAAAAGCGTAATTTAATTCTTCCGCTTTCTGTATAAAAATCGCTTATTTTTGCTCCTCGTCCAAAAAAGAAATCATCATTTAAATAAACATAGTACTCCCCGAGCCCTGGAATTCTATGCAGATGAGTTTCTATCGCCATTGAATTAAATGTAGGCAGATGCTTCTTGTCTAAAAATATTTCATCGTGAGTGATAATTTTCACTTTCGGATGTGCCTTCAACCACTTAGGTACCTGACCATTTGTTACAATGAATATTTTTCGAACAAATGGCACAAATTTATAAATTGAGCGGAGAGAGTATTTGAGCTCCCCTCGATCTCTGAATCGACTCATTCTGGTGTTGTGATCAATCGCAGGCCCCTCCGTCAAAAGACCCTCCGTTTTCATCCATTTAGACCGTTCAGCGGACCATTTTTCATCAGATCCATCAACCCATGTATATACAACATCGATGGAGACCGGAGATTCTGCGTAAGAATAATTATAAATAAATAAAAAACTAAGAAAAGCTGCTCGAAATGCCATGAAAAACATACTTGCTCACATTTTGACCTGAAACAACATGACAAAATAATTGATTTTTTTGGATAGAAAATATTTTTATTTACACTCAACTAAAAATTAATTTGATGAGATTTTTGATGCTTACCCTCTTTAAACCACTTGTAGCACTTATTATTCTCACGTTTTTTTTCTCACTTTCGGCAAAAAATACTCCGAGTGATGAAAATTCATCTCAAAACGAAATGAAAGCGCCTGTAGCAGGTGAAACAATCTGTAGCAATCTAAACGAAACGTGCAAAACACTTGCACAATTTGGTTTAGACGATAAAACTCTCGATTGGATTAAAAACACAGGGACTATTCTTGAAGCCTCTCACATTCATTTAATGAATGGTTCTGAAGAGGAGTATCAAACACTCCTTCAAAAACTTTTAAAAACACAAACTATTTCGAAGCTCAACCCGATACTTGCTCCTGAATCCTATATTGCAAGATCGGATCCAAGAGACGTTGCACGGATCGAAGATCGTACATTTATTTGTACGCAAAAGTTGAAAGATGCAGGACCAACTAATAATTGGATGAATCCAAGTGAAATGAAGTCGCGGCTAATACCCCTTTTTAACGGTTCAATGAAGGGAAGAACTTTATACATCATCCCCTATTGCATGGGACCTCTGGATTCCAAGTACGCGCGATTTGGCATTCAGCTAACAGATTCTTCCTACGTTGCCGCAAGCCTTAGAACTTTGGCTCGAGTAGGTAATGAAGTTCTAAAAAATGCGGAGTCAAAACCCTTTGTTTGCTGCCTTCATTCGATGGGAAAACCGCTTCGAGATCAAGATGCAGAAGATGTTTCCTGGCCATGTGATCCTGAAAATATCACAATTGCCCACTTCCCTGAAGCGATGGAGGTTTGGTCCTTTGGAAGCAATTATGGAGGGAATGCACTGCTAAATAAAAAATGTTTAGCCTTAAGACTTGCTTCATGGATGGGGAAAAATGAAGGATGGCTTGCAGAACATATGTTGATCCTATCGGTAACAAACCCTCGAGGAATAAAACGGTATATGGCTGCAGCTTTTCCCTCTGCCTGCGGAAAAACAAACCTCGCAATGCTTGAATCTGAGCTTCCTGGTTGGAAGGTAGAAATGGTGGGAGATGACATTGCATGGCTTCATTGGGCCGATGACGGGACCCTACGAGCTATCAATCCTGAATATGGAATCTTCGGTGTAGCACCTGGAACAAATTACAAAACAAATCCAAATGCAATGAAGGCGATATCTTCACATACACTCTTTACAAACGTCGCTGTTACAGACGAAAAAGATGTGTGGTGGGAAGGAAAATCAGAACACGTTCCTTGTAACCTTCTCAGCTGGGAAAATCGCTTATGGAATTCCATGTCCAACTTTAAAGCAGCCCACCCAAATGCTCGTTACTGCACACCTCTTTCCAACTGCCCAAACCTCGACCCATCTTGGAACGATCCGAATGGAGTTCCCATTTCTGCAATCATCTTTGGAGGACGACGCTCAACCACAATACCATTGGTCCGAGAAGCTTTTTCTTGGGATCATGGTGTGTTTTTTGGGGCCACAGTCTCTTCGGAGACAACAGCCGCTGCGGCAGGGCTTGTAGGCAAACTTCGCCATGATCCATTTGCAATGCTCCCTTTTTGTGGCTATAACATGGGAAATTATTTTTCTCATTGGATCAATTTCAAAAGCAAACCAAATGCATCTCAATATCCCCGTTTCTATGCAGTAAACTGGTTCAAGAAAAATAGAAATGGCAGATTTATTTGGCCTGGCTATTGCCACAACATCCACGTTCTCAAATGGATTTTTGAACGATGTGAAGGGCAGGCAGATGGGATTCGTACAGAAATAGGCATCGTACCCACAAAGAGCTCGATTGATTTAGGACGGATTGAAGGTATTAATGGAACATATGAAGAGCTCTTTTTGATGAATCGCTCTGAATGGAAAAATGAAATCGCCGATATAGAAAAGTACATGTCGACATTTGGGACATATCTGCCACAAGAGCTCATAGATCAGACCGATGAGCTCAAGAGTCACATCTGCGATTAGAAGTTGTATGAAATTAAGTTTTATATTCTTTTAGTGTACGTGCTTGCGATATTCGCGAAGGCGCTCAACCTGTTGAAGCGCCTTCATAATCGTGATTCCTATTGAAATATGATTTGCTGTGAAGTTTGCAAAGACTTTTTCACTGCTTTGTTTAGTCTTAATCCCTTGCGGGTTTAATGGAAGATCAGAAACCAATAAAAGCGCTCCTGAAGGCAAACGATGGTGATAACCAGCAGTGAATATAGTTGCGCATTCCATCTCGACCGATTGAGCTCGGTTTTCAGTAAGTTTCTTTTTGAATTCCGTATTAAATTCCCAAAAACGTTTATTCGTTGTGTGTGTGATTCCTATATGATAGGACGCGTGTTGCTGATCCAAAATCCTCGTCACTTCTTTTTGAATTGTAAAGTTTGCAAGGGCTGGCACTTCGGGCGGAAAATAAAAATCTGAAGTTGCATCTCCTCGAATACTTCCAACAGGAACAAAGAATTCTCCGATTTGATAGTCCTCTCGAAGACCTCCGCACATGCCCAGCAGGAGGACACAGTTAACGGGTATGAATGCTAAAAGATCCATTACAAGTGCGGCGGCGGGAGAACCAATCTTGAAATCCAAAATTGTTATACGTTCTGCCGGAGAGTGACTCACGCGAAACATAGCCCCTTCATGAATCTCAGTTTGATATAACGATGCGAAATGATCGACATATCGACCGAAATTGGTGAGAAGAATGTAGGGTTGATATTCCGAAATAGGAGATCCTGAATAACGCTCAAGGGTATCTAAAGCTATTTGTTTTTGATGCTCTTTTTCACTCAACGCAATAACATCTTCTTGTTCTGACATACCCAATTGCACACCTACCTTGATCATATTTTTCTATGATCCTACACTTCACCTAAATAGATCGATTCCTATTTTTTCATCCCCACAGCAAGAATTAATCTAAAGAAACTTCGGAGAAAGATTTCATAGCTCATTTGAGGTTTATCGACAAAAAACAAGACATGAAGATCATTTTTTAGCTATACTGATGTCTGATTATGATTCAAAGGAATTGACAATGGCACAAGCCAGTACCAATGAACTCAGAGCTGGTATGAAAGTCGAAGTAGACGCCCAGCCTTATAACGTCGTCAGTAATGAGTTTGTAAAACCTGGAAAGGGACAAGCTTTTAACAGAATCCGACTCAAGCACCTCGTAACAGGTAGAGTTGTTGATAAGGTCTACAAATCAGGTGAAAAACTTGATATAGCTGATGTCGTCGAAAGCCAAATGAGAATGCTCTATCGAGAAGCGGACGGGGTCGTCTTTATGGACGATACCACCTTTGATCAAGTCAAAATTCTCAATGCTAGTATTGAAGATGTCAACCAGTGGCTTAAAGAAGATCTTCTTTACGATGTTGTATTTTACAACAGCATCCCGGTAACTGTAGCTCCTCCGACATTTATGGAACTCTATATTGCTGAATCAGCGCCTGGAGTTCGTGGAGATACAGCAACCGGCGGCCGTATGATGAAGCCTGGAATTTTAGAAACAGGGGCGAAAATCCAAATCCCTATTTTTATTGATCAGGGTGAAAAAATCAAAGTCGACACACGAACAGGTGAATACGTATCTCGTGTCTAACCTATCGACTGACGTTCTTTACAAACGCGCCGAGATGCTTTCTCGAGCGCGTTCTTTTTTTTCTGAAAGAGCCATTTTTGAAGTAGATACTTTTCATTTGGCAAAAGCCCCCTCTATTGACACTCATATTGACCTCTTCTCATGTGTTCTTTCTACACACGAAAAACGCTACCTTCTGTCAAGTCCTGAATATCCAATGAAACGACTTCTCGCTGCAGGCTCTCCCGATATCTATCAGCTTGCACACGTATATAGAAATGAGTATTCAAGCAACCGACACAGTCCTGAATTTATGATGGCTGAATGGTATCGGAAAGGAATTGCATTCTCTGAGATGATTGAAGAGACTTGTCTCTTTTGCGAACTATTTTTAGGACAAACTAAAAGACGATATCTCTCGTATGCTCAAGCCTTCAAAGAGATCCTGGGGATAGATCCCTTATCCTGCACTAGGGAAGAGTTACTTGAAGAGCTGAACAAACAACAAATCGAGATACCTTCCGCGCTTGATCGCGATGATTTATTAAGCCTGTTGCTTACCTACTGCATTGAACCTACATTCGACCATAAAGAGTTAACGTGTCTTTATCATTACCCAAAATCGCAGGCAGCGCTCGCAACCCTTGTACAAACAAAAGAAGGAAAGGTTGCAGAAAGGTTTGAAATATACTGCGGGGGCCTTGAACTCGCAAATGGATACCATGAAGATAGATTAAGCGCAGAACTACGCAAGCGATTTCTCACATCTAATGAAAATCGTAAAGCGATGGGAAAGGAAGAATATCCCCTTGACGAGGCATTTCTCAAGGCCAACGGGGATATTCCCGACTGTTGCGGTGTTGCCGTGGGCTTTGATCGACTGATGATGCTGCATCTAAAAACCGAGACGATCGAACAGGCTCACCCACTACCTTGGAATCAGGCATAAAAAAGGGAGAGAGAATTTACTTCTCTCCCCCTTTGGGAACCCAAGTCACCTAGCAAATGTCATTAAGCAGCTTGAGCCTGCGGTGTGCAACATCCAAACAACTTGTTGTGTATAGATAAAGTCGCCGTTTTAGCTTTATCGTAGATCCATTCGGCATTGTTCATTGCCTTAGGATCAAATATATCTTCACGCATAAAGAGTTGTTTACCTGCCCACACAGTGAATGATGTAAGGCTTAAGGCGCCTGTGCCAATTCCTAAAGCTAAAACATTTATCGGAGTGAAGAGGAGAAGAGCATTAATTACAAGTCCGCCAACTGAAAGCGCTGTTGTAAAGACTTCTAGAGAAAGCGTAAGTGTTGCCCTACCTTTGAGTTTGCTGTAAAACTCTTCAACATCAACTAAAACAGACTCATCTTTACTCTCAAGTCGTTTTATTAATCCATCAACGCGGCTAGCTAAGTTTGCAGATTTGGAAAGCTCCAAGGTTTTCTCAATCTCTTTGATATCTCTTTTTTTCAACTCATTGAGCGCACTCATCGCATTTTCATGAGTGTCAAGGCTTTGACTTCCCGATCGAATAACTGAAAACGTTCTCCCTTTGCCGATAAGATCCCAAATGCCTAAAGCAGTACCAAGAGCAGAGCAAGGAAGAGCTATAACATCTAAGAAAGGGATCTTAGGCGCATCTTTTATGATGTTGAAAGTCTTAAGCAGTTTAAATGGGGAAACAATCTGACTTAGAAAAGATTTAACTCCAGCCACAGAATCAAGAACCGATCGGACGAATGTACCCCAATTGTCAGCATTTAAAGCTTTAGAAACTTTTGTGCCAAACTTTGCGATTTCAAAAGGGAGTAAAGCCACACCAACGATGCCAAAACCTTTCGTTATCTGTTGAATAGATTCGGGAATAGAAGGAATATCTGCAATTTTACATGAATTATCGGCAATGGCG
This sequence comes from uncultured bacterium, assembly GCA_964577935.1. GTDB lineage: Bacteria > Chlamydiota > Chlamydiia > Chlamydiales > FEN-1388 > JABDGV01. The sequence continues at coordinate 53,998 of CAZOAJ010000009.1, forward strand.
AGCGAACTTGTAACAGCGCCAAAGATTTTCTTAATATTTTTCAGTACTTTTTCAGTACCAGAGAGAACCTTTTTTGGTGTTACAGCGTCCTTCTTATCAACTTCTTGAGGATAAAACTCTTTAAAAGAACTACCTTGAACTGGTCTCATATTAACCAACTAATATTGTTTATATTTAAAACTTAATTTATAAGACTAGTATAAACAATTTGAATTAATTTTTCAACATCCATACCAACTATTTTAAAAACGAACTCACAAATTACGGATTAAAAGGCATCCTCCTTAGCGCGCATTGTCCTCTCTTCATCTTGTGAGAAAAATAAAACTCTTATTTACAAAAAGTCTCTTATAGTTCGATTCTCCCGTAACGAAATGAGCAAGCGCTCATATATGGCTGAACTAAATTGCTTCCTTATGTAGTTCGCTAAAGATTTAAGTTGCCCTGGATTGCAAAACGATCCCACTGAGTGGTGATTCACTGAGTAATAGCTACTTGTATTGAACAGTTAGGAGTTTTCTCATGATTACGCAATATCTCCGGTCGAACATCAGAATTGTACTCTTATTTTCTCTGATGATTGTTTCCTGCACAACTCTTCCTCTTTATGCTGGGATGGAAAGCTATTTCAAGAAGGTTTCGAACAAATCTAATAACCACTCGATGAAGAATATCGACTTCATCTACATGATCAATCTGGATCAGCGACCAGAAAAATTTGCCCAATCGCTCAATCAGCTCGAACCGTACGGCATTAGACCTTATCGTTTTTCAGCCGTGAATGGATGGGAGCTTTCCCTTGCAGACATAAATAACCTGGGAGTTGCTTATACTCGGGACATGACTCAAAAGATTATGGGAACGAGCTATCTTCCTAGCGATGAGGGAAAGCCAAGACATGGCGTTATAGAAAATGAAGGACAAACCTACTTTTGCCATTGCATGGCACGAGGTCCTATCGGAATCGTGCTCAGCCACCTTTCAATTTTACAAGACGCTCTCGACTCGGGATATAAAACCATATGGGTGATGGAAGATGACATTCAAGTCATCCGAAATCCTCGGATACTTTCTAGCCTCGTTAAAGAATTAGATTCTCTTGTTGGAAGAAGAGGGTGGGACATTCTTTTTACCGATCAAGATACAAAAAATCAGAAAGGTGAATACGTTCCATGCCGAGGATATGCAAAACGGCCAAATTTTACCCCATCTCACCCCGAGCGCTTTGCTCAAGTTCAAGATATAGGCTCTCAATTTAGAAAAATTGGAGCTCGTTATGGAGCCTATTCTATGATTATCCGAAGATCAGGAATGCAAAAAATCTTAAACTTTATAAAAAACCATAAAATCTTTCTTCCTTATGATATGGATTTTTACCTCCCAAATGATATCCGCATGTTTGCCGTTAAAGAAGATGTCGTTTCCACAATGATTAATGCTCTTTCCGATAACGGAAGCCCTGCATATCTCAATAAAAAAGAGAATTTGGTCGTTGGAATATAAAACTTTCCTTACGTATATATCGCGAACAGTAAATGAAGATTTTTTTTAGAAAACAGAGCCTCATAAAAAAAACAAGCTTTCGTCTGAACATATACCTTCTGCTGCTCTTTTTGAGCAGCACCTGTACACTCGGTGGAGAGCTTGTTGATTATCTCAAGAAGGCTGAAGGGAAAGTTGGCAATCATTCAATTCGAAACATAGATTTCATCTACATCATAAATCTTGATAAACGACCCGAAAAATATGCTCTTTGTCTTCACCAACTTGAGCCCTACGGGATAAATCCCTATCGATTTTCAGCAATAAATGGATGGGAACTTCCTTTGAAAGTGATCAATAATGTTGGAATCAGAGGCTTAACTCATTTTGACTTCTTTCTCAAAGGGACTGTTTTCAAGGAAAACGATACACATAGCAATGAGATTATTAGCTCAGCTCATAAAACATATTATGCTCAAGGAATGAAAAAGGCTCATATAGGAATCGTATTAAGTCATATTTCAGTTCTTCAAGACGCCTATGAATCTGGTTATGAAACTATCTGGGTAATGGAAGATGACATTCTTGTTCATGAAAACCCGAATTCTCTTTCGGAATATATTGAAGAGTTAGATGACTCAGTAGGAAGTAAAAACTGGGACATCCTTTTTACAGACCCTGACACCGTGGATAGGACAGGAACTACTATACCCTGCAGAAGCTACCACCCAAAGCCAAACTTTACCCCTAAAAACCCGAGCAGGTTCTCAGTACAAGAAAATATAAGTCCCATCTTTAGAAAAATAGGTGCACGCTACGGTGCTTATTCAATGATCATACGAAGGTCTGGATTAAAAAAATTACTCGACTACTTCCATGCAACCCAAGTCTTCATGCCCTACGATATGGAATACTTTATGCCTGATGATATCCAACTTTACGTCATACGGCATGACGTTATATCCACCATTCCTGATGCACTTACCGACAACCTAAAACCTGGATATGCAGATTAAAATTTCATAGAGGAAATAAGAGAAAGAGCCACTTTTTCTAACTGCTGTGGTGTGGAAATTTTAGGAATAATGACTTTCCGAACGATTTGCTGGGTTCCTTGCTTTTTCTCCACTGTCATTGATACCTTTTCGATCTTGATCAACGAAATACCTTTTCTTGCCGCCTCGGCCTTAATTCGAGATAGAGATTTAAGCCATAAAGCCTCTTCCGGAAGCTTGCCAAATCTATCCGTGATTTCATCAAAGAGGCTATCAACTTCTTGAAGGGTTATTGCTTCGCCAAGACGTTGATAGAATTCACAACGAATCTGCACATCATTGACATACAGCTCAGGAAATTTAGCATCGAAAGGAGATTCTATCTTGACATCAGCAGAATAGGAGGGAGCTTTACCTTGGATTGAATCAACGGCTCTTTTTAACAACTTACAATAAAGATGAAACCCGATCGAAGATACATGTCCTGACTGCTCGGTTCCCAATATATCACCTGCCCCTCGTAACTCGAGATCTCGCATCGCCACTTTATATCCTCCTCCCCAACCTCCAGATTGAGCTATCGCTTCAATCCTTTTTCGGGTTATCTCTGGCAGGACACGGGACCGAGGGATCAGAAAGTAAGCAAATGCTCTACGGTTCCAACGACCAACCCTTCCTCTGAGCTGATAAAGATCTGAAATACCGAAATGATCCGCTCGTTCAATAATCATTGTATTTGCATTTGGTATGTCAATTCCTGACTCAACAATTGAGGTTGCCACAAGAATATCGACATCTCCTTTCTTAAAGGAGTGAAAGACTAAATCAATCTCATCAGGCTTCATTTGGCCATGCGCTACAGCTATACGAGCTTTTGGAAGAAGCTTTAGCAAACGATCTTGACAGTCAAAAATTGTTTCGACACGGTTGTGTATAAAGTAGGCTTGTCCATCCCTATTTAATTCACGTATGAGAGCGGTTTGAATGAGCTGATCATTTGGCTCTGCAATTATTGTCTTGATCGGCACACGCTCCTGAGGAGGAGTAGAAATTGTAGAGAGATCGCGTGCGCCCACCAAAGACATATAGAGAGTTCTCGGAATTGGTGTTGCTGAAAGGGTTAGGCAGTCTACCCCTTGTTTTAAAATCTTTAAGTATTCTTTCGCTTTAACACCAAATCGCTGCTCTTCATCGATGATGAGAAGTCCTAAATCTTTAAAAATAACATCTTTTTGTATAAGGCGATGAGTTCCAACAACAATATCAATCAAACCTAAAGAGGCCTCTTCAAGAGTCCTTCGAATTTCTTTTGGTGTTTTAAACCTTGAAAGAACACCTACTCTCACCCCAAAAGGAGCCATTCGCTCTGAAAACGTATCAAAATGCTGCATAGCGAGAACTGTTGTGGGGACGAGTAGAGCTACCTGTTTTTTACCATCAACAACGGCCTTAAAAGCAGCTCTCATTGCGACTTCAGTCTTGCCGTAACCAACATCTCCGCAAATCAACCGATCCATGGCTCTATTGGAACACATATCATGCTTGACATCTTGTATCGCTCTCAACTGATCATCTGTCTCAATATACGCAAACTCATCTTCAAACTGCTTCATGAGATCTGAATCAGATGAAAATGAAAAACCTCCATGAAGGACACGTACGGCCTGAGATTTAAGAAGCCTATCGGCATAGCCGACTATCTCCTTCTCTGTCTTCTCTCGAAGTTTTTGCCATCGGTTTGTTCCAAGGGCATGAAGATTTGGCTTCTCCTCTTTTGTCCCAATATACTTACTCATGAGATGGGCTTGAGCTAACGGAACAAAAAGCTTTGACCCCTCTGCATATTCAAGTGAAAAAAATTCCTGAACAATCCCGTGGATATTGGGACGTGATTCAATTCCTAAAAACTTACCAATACCATGGTTAAAATGAACGACAGTATCACCTGGACTCAATTCAAAAGCATCACTTGAACCGCTTGAAAAGCTTCTTCGAACTGTTTCCTTCCGAAATTTAATCCGCCCTGTCAACTCAGTCATGGGGAAGTAAAGAGATGAAATGTCTCGCAATCCAAAGCCTGATGAAAGATATCCTCGGTCTATCTCAATAGGCTTTTCGTATCCAGCCTCTTTCAACTTTACTGACAGAGAGTTCTCTTCAACATCTGATTGAACAAAGAACCTACATGTTTGAACTTGTGGAGTGCAGGAAACCAAGGATGGAAGAATCTCGTCCACAGAAAGATCACCATCCAAATGACATTCACGAGATATAAATTCAGGAATTGTCTCAAAGGTTGAATTCCACCTCATCACGGAAAAGTCACGTGAGAACATTGAGAAGGTAATGGGCTCTCCATAAGAGCGGTCCGAATAGCTCCCTCTTTGAGGGCGACTTTCTTGCGGTGACAGCTGTTCTAGAGGATTTTTTGTGAAGCAAATGAGCTGGAATGGCTCAATCTGAGAAAAAAAATCGTTGATCCCCAAAAAAAGCGCTGAGCTTTTAGCCCCTAAAGACACAAAACTCGCCCAACGATCCTCTAAAAGCTCTAAATCATCTAGGATGATTATGGTGTCTTTGGGTAGATAGGTAAAAAGAGGAACGGCTTCACCATGCGATACAATTAAAGATTCCTCTGCTGTAGGAAGAACCTCTAACAAGCGTACAGGACCTGTAGATTTCTGAGTAATCTGATCGAACGAGCGAATACTCTCGACAGTATCACCAAAAAACTCAATACGATGAGGATAATTGTGCTGAGATGGATATACATCAATAATACCCCCTCGAACTGCAAAATCGCCTTTTTCAGAAACTTGTGGGACTTTTTTATATCCCATTTCAATAAACCGTTTCTGAATTTCTTCAAATTCGACCCGCTCGCCAGCCTCAATTCGTAAGGAAGATTTGGAGATTTCAGCTGAAGGTAGAACCTTTTGCAAGGTTGATTGCAACGTTGTTAAAACAACTCTTGGCATTATCTGTTCAATTGCCAAACTTTGAAGTGCTTCAAAGCGGGCTCCAACAATTTCGGGAGAGGGAGCTATGCCCTCACTTGGGAGAGTTTCCCAGGCGGGTAACTCTAACACTGATCCTTTCAGAAAAAAGTCTAGATCATTTTTAAGAGCCATTTCTTCAGAACCAGCACCAGTTACCACAAGGATAGGCCTATTAAGCTGATCTCGAAGAGCTGCAATAACACAAGCTTTCATAGCTTGAGAGATGCCCTCAACCGCCACTTGATGGCTACTTTGAACAAGATCCAAAAAGACCGTGTTCAAAGTAGAAGAGCGAAGTTCGGGGAATCTTTCAAAGAGTCGTATATGACTCATATCATCACCTAATTGATCCTATGGCATCGGCTCTCATTTGACTGCTACAGTTGTTCAACCATGGATTGAAGGGCAAAAGGAATACCTTCAATTTTACCACCGGAACCCTGCGCCATATCTTTTCTGCCTCCGCCTTTTCCTGAAATAGCTGGTAGACCATTTTTCAAAAGACTCGATGCATCAACTAAAGCATCTTTTGGAACTCTCACAAGAAGTTGAGCTCGATCTCCATCTTCAACTCCAAGAAGAATTATACTTTGAGAAAAAGATTTAGCCAAAACCTCAGAGAGCTCTTTAATATCTGATCCAGAAGGAGCTATATGTTGTATATAAGAGATGCCGCTCGAGGAATTCTGAGGCGAAAGGGACTTAGATATTTCCTGAAGTCGTCTACTCTCAAAAGTTTTAAGTTTTTGCTCTACGAACGACTTCTCTTCCAAAAGTTTTTGGAGCTGCTCTTGAATTTTTGGCTCAAGGCATCCGAGTTGTTTGGATATTGAAGCAAGGAGTTGATCAGAGGCATAGGCATGATTTTCTGCATCAACACCTGTTACAGCCTCAATTCTTCTCGTTCCTGCAGCAATACTTGATTCCTTTGAAATTCTAAAATAGCCAATATTGCCTGTTCTTGAAGTATGTGTGCCTCCACAAAGCTCTTTTGAGTCTCCTGCATCTATAACTCGCACAATTGATCCATATTTTTCACCAAAGAACTGCTTGATATCTTGCCGATTACGAGCCTCTTCATAGGCAATTTCATACATATTTACAGGGCAATTTTCCCGAATTTTCTCGTTAACCAACCTTTCAATTTCGACAATTTCCGATGATGTCAGAGGTTTGTGATGACTAAAGTCGAATCGAAGACGATCTTGATCGACAACCGAGCCTGCCTGCCTTGAATGCTCTCCTAAAACAGCATGAAGCGCCCAATGGAGAAGGTGTGTAGCTGTATGATTGCACTCAATTTTATTTCGTCTCTCTTTATCAATAGATGCCATAAGGGGACTATTAACTTTGAGAAAGCCTCGCTTGAGAATTCCTCGATGAGCTATAAAACCTTTGTAGGGAGAAAAGCACTTATGAACATCAAATGAGCCGTTAATCGACTCCAAAAAGCCCGTATCTCCGACTTGTCCACCCATTTCCGCGTAAAATGGTGTTTCAGCAAGAAACACATCCGCTTCTTCACCTTCAGCAATTTCTTGAACAAATTCACCCTTTGAAAGGATTCCTAGGACAACAGTGGAATAGGGATCTTTTGTCGTTCGTATAAAGGAGTTTGGCCCCCACTGAGAAAGAAGTTCCTCAAAGAACGAGTTCTCAACGATTTGATGAGATTCTTTCGAGCTGGCTTTTGATCGCTGCTTTGCATCTTTCTCTAGGTTATTGTACCTATCTAAATCGACACGTATGTCCGAATCAATTGCAATAAGCTGGATTTCTTCAATAGGAAGTCCATAAGTATCTTTGAGCTTAAATGCATCATCACCCGATATGACACCACTTGCCACCGACCGTTCTAAGACCTGAGCAAGAAGAGCTCCTCCTCGTTTAAGGGTCTTGAAGAACTGCTCCTCTTCACGCGTCAAGATTTCTTTAATTCGAGCTTCAGCAATACTCAATTCTGGATATGTATCGCCCATGAGCGCAATAAGTGTTGGAATGAGGTTTGCCAAAAACGGAGCATCAAATCCTAATTGCTTGCCATAGCGAACAGCACGCCGCAAAATCTTTCTGAGAACATAGCCTCGTTCAACGTTACTTGGCTGAGCCCCATCTGCTAATGCAAAGCAAAGAGTTCGAGTATGGTCTGCAATCACACGAAAGGCAGGGGCTTTCTTATGATCATTTCTATCATATACAATACCTGAGAGCTCTTCGACTTTGTGAATCAACCCACGTAGAATATCTGTCTCAAAAACACTCTCTTCTCCTGCTATAAGAGACATGATCCTCTCAAGACCTGCGCCTGTATCGATAGATGGCTTTGGAAGAGGAGTGAGAGATCCATCAAGATTTTTGTTAAATTGCATGAAAACAAGATTCCAAAATTCAAGAAAACGCTCTCCGTTTGGGTCCTCAGCCGGGTTTTGCGCCTGAGACAACTTGTCGCCTCTATCGTAATAGAGTTCTGAACAAGGACCACAAGGACCGACATCGCCCATGGACCAGAAGTTATCCTTTTCTCCCATCCTGGTTATCCGAGAAGCCGGAACATACTGCTGCCACAGTTCAAAAGCCTCATGATCATCTAAGAATACGGTGGGCCAGATTCGGTCCGGTTCGAACCCAAAAATCTTTGTTGAAACTTCCCAAGCACACCGGATTGCCTCTTTTTTGAAATAGTCACCAAATGAAAAGTTTCCGAGCATCTCAAAGAAAGTCAAATGTCTACTTGTATGTCCAACATTCTCTAAATCATTGTGCTTTCCTCCAGCACGAATACACTTTTGAGAAGTTGTGGCACGCTTGTAATCTCGAAACGCTTTTCCGAGGAAGAGATCTTTAAATTGATTCATCCCGGCGTTTGTAAACAAGAGAGTAGGATCTTCAAAAGGAATGACAGCGGATGAAGGCACGACCGTATGCCCTTGAGCTCGAAAATAGTCTAAAAATTGTGTCCGGATTTCTTTGGATGTTTTTTTCATAGCAGAAGATTTGGGTATGTCTTTTTTTTCTAATCTGTTTAACCATCATAAATGTTCTAAAAATAAACCTCGAGAAACGATGATCATAGAATTCCTGTATTTCCTACATAGGCTTCTATGTCGCTCCTTGATGAAAGAGTAAACCTTCCTACACACTTGATTGAACGAGCAGTCTGGGAGAGAATTTCTGATCCAGACTCTAGAAGGGATAAAATTTGTTCACCCAAGCCCTGAACTTTGAGAAGAGAACAAGCATTGAGAAAAACAGATTTATTATCCGATACAAAACGAGCAAATATTTTTGGCTCGCTCTCAAGACTACCTATGATTTTCTCTAAATTTGGCAGAAGTTGAAAGCATTCCCATGAGGTGGATGCATACACTATAGCATCATAGAGATCTAAAAGCTGAGATGAAAGTGTCAATAAGGCTTGAATCAACTCCAAAAGACGAATTACGATCCACCTTAACCTGAAGGCAACTAATGCAAATATCTTTGGGAGCAAGCGATTGACTTCTGTCGACCAAGGAAGATCAAAAATTTCATCATTCTTGAGACTTTCCTCTTGCAAGAAGGCGTGAGCTGCAGGAAGTTTCCCCATGACTTCATTTTTTAACCTATCGAAAGCACTGCCCATAACTCGGACTTGCCCTTGAATTTGAAGTAGAATCCGCCCCAGATGAGCGGCTTTAACAGCAACCTGAACAAATGGGGCTTGTTGATAATGAGAAAGAGCTAGCCCAACATATGAAGCATAATGGTTTTGCTGGACCTGAATACACTCCTCAATCCTCCTGAAGACAAAGTGCGCGACATGAAGACATTTCAAAGTCATCTTCAAAGATTCCGGAAGCCTGAGAACGCTTGATACATACTCATCAAAGGCAGGAAGGGGAAGCTGTATAATCTCAACAGGAAGATATTGTCCTGCACCGTAAATGCGATGAGCAAATGACCAAACAGAAGACATAAAGAAGACCCCTAAGGGAAATCGTCATTCTACACCGTAAAATAGAAAATTTGCTTTACTTTTTTACGCTCAGGTTATTGAAACAAAGCTTTTTATTAACTTGTATGGCCTATCAAAAACATTGAATTACCCTCAGACTTATTCAGAGCTGGATTAATATTGAGCGCCTTTCCCATTTGTTCTCCAAGTGCCGATGACTTTGCACAATAATTTGCATTGCTTCTGGTTTGTGACAAACGGGTATAAATCATTGCCTCTGCATCAGTGAGTTTCTTTTCGATGACCATCAAGGCACTCACTGTCTCTTCCCTATACTCTTTCTTCAAAGCATGGATTTTATTGCAATACCCCTTTGCAATACCTCGGAAAAAGGAATTTTTTGCAATCAGCCCTTTTAACCCTCCTTGAATACGTGCCTCTTCCCATAAGTGATCTAGTTTTCGATCCAAAACACCTGCTACGTATTCAGCAATCTCTATATTCACCGCATCGCCAAGAATTTCAAGATAGAGAAAGTCTCCTGCTCTGCAATAGATGGTACTTACAAAGAAAGTCCCCAAGATATTAGCAATGGACCGCATCTTGGCATTTTCCCGTCTCTGCTTCATGATGCGCTTAAGAAATATCTTGTCGTCATTTGCGCCTGTAAGGCCATGAGATTCAATGTTGTGTTTCAAGAGAAGCTGCTGCGATTTGATCATTGCTTGTTCGGCTTCATGCTTATTACTACTTGCGGCAAGCGCCATGAGCTTTTGTACTTTTCGAAGCACACTGCTTTCTTCATTTGATGAAATCAGCAATCCATCTTCCAAGCAAGAAGTCGCCTTATATACATCCTCACCCCACCCCATTTGCCGACAAAACGTTCTGAATTCAAAGCCATGCGACTGAACAGACTCTCCGTGATTGATATAGGTTATATAGTGTGCAAGCTCATGTCGTATCACGTTACGGAGCTGAAGATTGCTCGAATGCATCAGACGCTCATGAAAACCAATTTCATAAAAATAGGAGTCGAAGTAACCAAGGAGGCTCTTATTATTAAAAACCACTACCTTAATGGGATATGAAACCTGATTTCGTCGATCGTAGAAGCGATCTCCTGAAACTCTTAACCCGATTTCTCGTGATAAAATATCTTTTAAAATGATTTTGATTTGATTGATGAATTGGATGATTCTTTTTGAATAGACGATCACAGAAGGACTCAGCTCATATGACAGGATTATCAAACGGAGGTTATCTCAGACTTTTTTGAGAAAAGCTAGGAAAAATATCGAAATGAGGAATGTATAAAATGAAAATTCGGAGTAGTTCATATAGAACCAACACATTTCCTTCTGTCGAGCTTACATCTCCCCGAAAAAAACTTTACTGAGTGACTTATTTGCGCACGTACTGAGAAGACATATGGAGCGTATCGGAGTCGAACCGATGGCCTCAACAATGCCATTGTTGCGCTCTACCAGCTGAGCTAACGCCCCATAAAAATGGCTGCAAAGATGCTACATGATTACATCTTTTTATGACAGCCACCAAACGGAATTAATATTTTTCTGCGACAAGGCTTAATAAAAGTTTTTCTCGGTCAATCACAACGCCTCGTAAAGCAACGTCGTTTTCACCTCCAACTATATAGAATACTTGCCTACCATGTTCCTGTCCTTCAACTAACCCTGAAGGAAACATGACTCGAATTCGACTCACAACATATGGATTACTCGTATCGGCTCCATACATATCTCGAAAAATGATCGGCATGGGCGAAATTCGTTTCACATGAAAAGGAGGTGATCCTGTTAACGTAATTGCTCCCATAACATAGTATCTAAGGCCGTTGGCAACAAACGAACTATGGAAAAAAGATAAATACTCATCTCCTATCCGAATAGCAGGCGTTCCTCCGCGTATTTCTCCCCACCGTTCTTGCCACTGCCGAACTAGTCTACCGGGCCGAAAGCCATAAGAACTATCTACCTGCGAGTTCAATGATAAATTAAGCTTAAGAATCTGCAAAGGATTAAACTTGTACACAAGGTGCACTTCTTCAGGGCCATTTCCCTCTGGAGCAACTATAAAGGGAATCCAATTCTTTTCCATTGAGTTGAGCTTGAAACTTAAATCACATGATTTGATCGCTTGCAATGTATCAGGATTAAATCGAGTCACCCTCATACAGCCCACATCACGCCTATTCATTTTTGTAACATGCGTATAGATAACGTTGTATGTGCCATTTGCTTTAAATAATCGGGGATCTTCTGATCGAGGGTTACCTGTATCAAGATAGGAGGTTGAAGATGTAGGCCAAAAATTCCTGTTCAAACGAACAAGCCCAATAGCCGATCGATATCCAGGCTTATGATAATCATGGCGAAACGCTAAAAGAAAGCCATCATTATGTTTAAGGATGGAGGGATTGTATGCCTCTCGGGCGTAAGGGATGTGAATATGAAAAGTTCTCTTTACAATCCCCGCATCGTCAGCATAACCAACGGAAGCAAGCTGAGGAACTTGTTGATTGTTGAATTCAAAGGCTGCAAGAGATTGAATCCCTGAGCAAACGCTCATCAAGCAAAACGCACGCAATAGGGGAAGCAACAAAGTAAAAAAAAATGGCTTACTTCTATTGGACATCCTTCAACCTCTTCATCAAATTGTCCTTATCAATTACGACGCATTTAATCGTGACATCGTTTTCACCACAAACTACGTAGAAGACTTCTCTTTCATCTTCAATACCAGCAACAGCTCCTGACGGGAACAAAACACGAAGATGATTTCTTGGATAAAACCACATATCGGGCGTAATGGGAGTGGCGTACATGCCCTTATAAATAATCGGTTCTTTTGAAATCCGGCGAATTTGAAAAGGCGCCGTTGCGTCAAATGTGATAGCCCCCATGACATAATAGTTTATGCCCCCTGACCGAAAGGAACTATGAAAGAACGTTATGAATTCATTTCCTATGCGAATAGGATTAGAACCTCCTCGAATCTGTCCCCATTTTTCTTGCCACTCAAGGAGAGCTTTACGTTCTTTACCTTTATAAAATACAGATACTTCATTTGATGCTGTTGATTTCAGCTGATAGACTATTTGAGGGCAATATTTATATATAAAGAAAATTCTATCTTCTTCTTTTTCACTCGGAATTGCAAAGGGAGTCCAGTTTTTTTCTGCTGTAGTGCCCTTATTTTTAAATTCAATCGTAGAAGTATTTTGGAGCGTATTTTCATCGATTTTTGTCATAGCCATATTACAGAGAAGGGGAGTATTTGATGTAACATGAGTGTAGACAACATAAGTGCCGCCTGAAGTTTCTAAAAATCTTGGATCCTCCGAGGAATTATCCTTGCACATTAAAAATGTGGATTCGGACTTTGGAAGAAAGTTTTCATCTAGATGAATTAATCCAACTAAAACAGGTCGAATCCCGCTTCCTATGTACTTTGGGTCATATCTATAGGCTAGTAAATAGCCTCCATCCTTTTTAATTATTGAAGGGTTGTAAGGATATTTGACTTCCGGAATAGCAATTCCAAACACACGATTCAAAACTCCTGTCTCATTTGCAAAAGGTACATTTGCTAATGGAGGTATTTTTTTCGGATTGAATTTAAAATCAGGAATATTTTGATACTCAGAGCTTCCCTGCACCTGATAGGAAACCAGATCAGCTTTGGAGAGACAGATAAAAGCAGAGAAAAGAATGAATAGAAATAAGCAAACAAAAGATCGAGAGAAAAACGCTTTGAAATCATGCTTGATCATCTTAAGATAGCCTCAAAATACAAATTAGATGCCCATATTACGAAGGATACCACTTATTCCGTTTGAGCCAGGTCAGATTTTGCACAAGCTGAGTTCCCCATAACGGCTTCCATAAGCATATTTTAGCAATGTAGCACTCAGGACTAAACAATCTCAAGGGGAACAGTTCCTGATTAAACCCACCCATCTCATTGTATGCTTCAAAAGGGGTTGTCATACCTTAATTGGCAGATCCACTCGAATCAAAAAGAATTTTTAATGGAGTATATGGTTTACATCGCCTCACTAAAAGATCAACTCGACGCTGTTCATTTCGCCTTCTAAAATCGCTTGCAGGGTTCATAGTGTTATATTTAAGAAGAACTTGATCAATAAATCGTATATGCCCTTTAGAGCTCATTTCAAGCATCGGCATCATCGTAGCGACATCGCCCGCAGTTTGAAAAAACTGCCCGTTCTCTTGCAGATCATTCCGATGAATTCTTTGGAAAAGTTTTGCATAGAATGTTCTTAGATGCGTTGTAACAAACTTATATTTCCGAAAACTGTTTTCTCGTAGCACCTTCTTGGGGAGTGGAGCACACAGCACTTTATGTCCTGGTCCTTTTGGATCTAGCTGATAATTTCCATAGGTCATCCATACAGATGGGTCTTTATATTCTTGAGCCACTCGCTTGAGTACATTTGAATGTGCTAAGCGATCATCACCATCAAGAATTACGATAATTTTTCGAGGATCTACAAGATGAAGGTATCGGTATAGGTTCGATACCAATCCTTTTCGTTCTGAATGATTTATAATAGTAATTTTGTCTGAAAGATTATGTCGTTTGACATACTCCATCGCAAGATCACAAGTCCTATCTGTTGATGCATCATTCACATAAATACATTCCCAGTTTGGATAGGTTTGAGACGCGACAGAACGAAGTGATCTTTCTACCCATTTTTCGTTGTTATATGATCCGGTAAAGATCACAAAATGAGGATCTTGAGAAAACAAAGCAGAAGAGTAGCTTCCCATCAAGGCGTAGATAAAGACTATTGCAAATACTATATTTTGGAGCATACAACGCTCTTCCCCTTACTTAATGCATGATCTTCGGTCAAAAATAGTGAGTACAGCTTTTACAAAAGAAGGAATAAACACAATGGAAGGAAATGTGTCTAGATAAAGATAATTTTGAGATAAAGCCTACGACACTTTTGGAGAATTGAAGTTATTGACTTGTGTCATAAAGATATGGATTATCCTTCAATCTACCCTATGATGTCGGGAATTATGGGTTCACTTGTATGCATTCAATTTTTTCAGGTCTAGATCAGCTGCCTTCTGACCCTATTTATGGGCTTCAAGAAGAATTCAAAAGAGACTCAAGAATCAATAAACTCAACCTAAGCATCGGTGTTCTATGCGATACGTTTGGAAAAATCAAGCGGTTTGAATCAGTGATGAGAGCAACCGATACTCTTCTTCCGATGCAATTTGAATACCTGCCGATTGCAGGAAATAATCAGGCAACAAACCTTCTTTTGACCCAATTGTTTCCAAGCGAAGACCCCTCACACTTTGCGAGCTGTCAAAGCATCGGTGGAACAGGAGCTCTCTTTATCGCCGCATCGCTCTGCAAGAAAACAAGAGAAATTGATCATGTGGCCTTCTTAGCTCCTACCTGGCCAAATCATATAAACATCATCAATGCATGCGCTCTTAAGCCATTTCCATTATCTGGATTCAATGAGGCAGAAATTGAGAAGGCAGGAAAAAGAAGCCTCTACCTCTTACAAGCATCGTGCAATAACCCTACAGGAGCAAGAATAACTCCTTATGAATGGGATCAAATTTTGGACAAATTAAAAAGCATGCAAGCTCCTCTCCTTTTTGATCTTGCCTACTGGGGTTTTGGGCAATCATTAGAAGAAGATCTCTATCCCATACGAAAAGCACTCGAACTCAAAATGGACTTCCTTCTTGCTTTTTCAGCTTCCAAATCATTCGGAATCTATAATTGCAGAACAGGTTGGGCTTTAGCTTATTCTCAATCAAACCCAAAGGCATTAAAAAGCCATATGGAATCAATAGTCCGTTCAACCTACAGCAGTCCTCCAGCAATTGGCTCAACCATTCTTTTATCTCTTTTCCAAAATCCAGATCTTTTCGAAATGTGGAAGCAGGAAATCAACCAAACTCGAACATTAATCCAAACAACAAGAAGCAAATTCAGCGAGCAAATGAGCAAATTTTCTTCCCTAGCTGGATATCAAGGCACTGTTGGGGATGGCGAAGGTCTCTTTACACAACTGCCAATTTCATTCAAAGCGATTGAACAGCTCAGAAGAGATCATGGTATCTATATTGGCCTCGATGGAAGAATAAACCTTGCGGCTCTTACGGATGACCTTATCGACGAAACCATTCATGCCCTAGACCGAGTTTTACGGCAGCAAGAGAGAGGCTAAATGAAATACGGCTCGTGGTGTAAATATTTAATCCCATACCTTATACCAATCCTGTTTTTGCTATTTCCGATTAATGGTCAGATCTTCCTCTCCTATTTTCTCCCCTCATCAACCACCCATATTCATGACCAAGAAACAGATTCAGATGTAAAACAAGGACTTCAAGAGCTGAGATCTCAACAAAATAAGGACGAGGAAATAAATAAAATCTTGCTCAAGGAACCTTTTGAAGATAATGGGATTGAAGAAACATCGACCACCTCCATAATTATGGCACCTGTTGCGATGATAAATGAAACCTCTTGGAATAGGTTTATGTGGGTTGCTCCAAAGCCAGAAGATACGGCACACATTCAGATCAACTGTCCTGTGGTAGTAGGCACAACTCTTATAGGTGTGATTGATTATGTAGGCAGATCATGCTGCCGTATCAGAATGATTGGAGACCCAGATCTCCATATTGCTGTTCGGTCAGTCCGAGGAAAAAACTTCCATGAGCAAAATATCTCATCAATCCAAACTCTGATACGAAATAAACCCGAACTTCTTGAAAAACCAGAGCGAGCAAAAATCCTTGATACTCTTCTCGAACACCTGAAAGGACAGCTATCTTGGGTGTCTCCGCACTATCTTCTGAAGGGAGAAATATGTGGCATTGACGTGGATAGCGATGGAGAGCCAATCTATAAAGGGAATGGATTTCAATATGATTTTAGCGATTCTCATGGGCATGCGCATGATCTCAGATCGGGAATTGATGTAGGGCAACACCATCAAGGAAACGTAAAACTACAACCACTCATTCTCCCAGGAGATATCCTTATCTCATCGGGACTCGACGGTTTGATACCTGAAGGATTATTCGTTGGGGAGGTAAAAGTTGTACACCCTCTTATGGAAGGATCAACCGCCTACGGAATTTCTGTACGACCAGCATTTGATCCAAGAATGTCTCCAAAGTGGGTAGCCATACTCCCACTGAATCCAATACAGGAAGAGGAGATGCCAAAACAAGATGACATTATCTTACAAATTATTAGTGAAGATTATGAATCTGCATTTCTGAAGCCACCAGCTGAGGCTATTACAAAATAAATTTAATAGAAGAAGATCTCAATAAAGACCAAACACAAATATCCAATAATTTTGAAATCAACTTAAAGGTTATATTGGGATATATGTCGGAGTTAAAGGAGAATTCATTAAATTTTCAAGCCCATGAGCCCCAAGATAATAGGTATTTTCAAGACGAGCGCCCCCAATTTCGGGAAGATAGAGTCCAGGCTCAATTGTTATGACCATACGTTCCTGAAGCAGACCCTCAGATGTTGTTCTTATGATGGGTTTTTCATGAACTGAAAGCCCTATACCATGTCCTAAAGAGTGACAAAAAGCTTCTTCGTATCCTACGGATGAAAACACTGAACGAACGGTTTTATCTAGCTGTGCAATCTCTACCCCAATTTTCGCTTCATGAAAGGCTTTTTCGTGGGCCGTCATCACATGGTTACAAATCACTTCCATTCGAGGATCAGGCTCTCCAAAGTAGACCATTCGAGTCATATCGGCATGGTAGTGCTCAAAAGTTGCCCCGATGTCGACTAAAACGACATCGCCAGCATTTAGCTTTCTATCTGTTGGGATTGCATGGGGATATGCGGAGTTTGAGCCGAATGCTATAATTGGGTCAAAAGCCGCTTGAGAGCCATATGTTTCAAGCCAAAAAGCTTGAAGTCTTGCAGCCACCTCTTTTTCAGAAATTCCCTTCTTTAAAATTGAAAGGACAAATTCAAAGCCTTCATCTGAGATGTGAGCTGCTTTTGTAATACTTCGGAGCTCCTCATCGTCTTTTAGAATTCTCAATTCAGAGGTAATTGAGTCTGTTGGGATGAGAGCTCGCCCTCCAATGTTTTTCCAGAGGAGAAGAAGTTCCTGATAACGCCCATATGGTTCAACTTGGGAATCAAAGGAACAATCAGAGTCTCTTGCAATCTTTGCTGCTTCAAAAAGCGCAGAGTAATTTCCCCTCTCACAAAGAATAATATTTCCCTGAAGGAGTGGTTGAGCATAGGAGTAGTATCGTCCATCAAGTCCAATCCACACTCCAGCACGAGAAATTAAAAGTAGCCCGCTCGAAACATCAAGGCCGGTTAAATAAAAGAGATCTTTAGGATTTGAGATAATCGCATAGTCGGTTTTTAATATTTTTTGAAGACTTGAGATTCTCTTAAAATGTACCGGATTGAAATTCACTGATTTGCCTCAAAAAAGCTTATGTAATTCGTCTTGAGTAAAAATATGGATTAGGGGTTTTCCTGATAAGTCGTTATATGGAGGAGCCGAAATGAAAAGCTCTTTTAACAATAATTGAACCTGTTTTGATTCGATCTGTTTTACTTCGCCACGAGGGATTCGAGTCGTTCCAATTTTGGCAAGCGCCTCAACAAATTTGCTCTTTGTAATGGAATTTGAACCGATCCTTCCATCCTCCTGAACCTCTATAAGGTCTTTGATAAAAGCGTCAATATCGAGTCCTAAAAATATCTCAGGGAATGCTTCGATAAAGAAGCTCGAGCTGCCAAAGGAACGAATTGCAAATCCGCACTGCTCGAGATACGGAAGCAGTTCTGTAAGCGACCTTGCTTCCTGCGTATTCATCCGTATCATTTTAGGCTCAAGAAGAATTTGCTGACCAAAGTTATGGGAATCATCATGTAAAGCATCATCTTGAATCCTTCTTGAAAAATGAAGAAAGGAGGCTTTCTGCTTAAGTCTATTTAACGATAAAACCCCTAATAGGCTAGGAGATGAGTTTACGCCCATTTTCCGCAATATGGTCTCATGAAGAAGAACAAAGCAGTATTCATTTTGAAGGGAGACGATTTCAAAACTAAATGCTTCAAACTCTATTTGATGAGCCCTGTAGCCCCTTTCAGGCTCAAGTTCCGGCAATGAGACCTGTAGGGGCTCAAGTGCAATTGAATCGCTAAAAGAAAGTGTGTCTGTAGAACGCAAAAAGTGAGGAGGCGCATATGATCTCTCCTCGATATCAGATACATTCTCAGATGCATTCAACGAATGAGTATGCGATGAGTGAGAAGGCATTGTATGACCAAGAATTGCTTTCGCGATCTGATCACGGAGGCGTGTCTTAAGCCACTCTTCTTGATAGAACCTGATTTCTTTCTTTTGGGGATGGATATTTACATCAATTTCTGAAGGGTCAATCTCTATATTTAAAATAAATATTGGAAATTTTGTACTCTCGCAAGAGGGGCCAAACCCATCTCGAATAGCATACGATAAAGAGAGGGAATGAATAGGTCTCTTATTGATAGAGAGGTATTGACCTTGCCTGTTTGGTCGAAGGTAATTGGGTGATCCAATAAATCCCGAACAGGAAATTCCTAAAATGCCGGATTTTTCGCCCCCGGATTCTTCGCTCATAGAATTATGAAGCTTAAATTCAACAGGAATAAGCTCTCCTTGAGCGATCGAGGGAAAAAATCTTCTCACTCTTTCAAAAAGAGTCTCACGGGGAAGATCAAATTCGATACTACCGTCGAAAAATAACTTAAATGCCACATGTGGATTTGCAAGAGCCAGTGCTTGAACCGTTCTTGAAATCTCTTGTTCCTCTTTTGATGGTGGCTTGAGAAACTTTCTTCGGGCAGGAACATTAAAGAAAAGAGAGGAAACCCGAATTGTAGTTCCTCGATCACGAACGGCTTTGCCGATACTCTTGATGAGGCCCGCTTCAATTTCCACAGAAGTCGCCCAAAAGGCATCATTTGTAGTATTCTGCTGAGATGGTTGCCCGTCATTTGTGATGATCGTCATATATGAAACCGATGAAATCGCTGAGAGAGCCTCCCCACGAAATCCCATCGTTGATAGTCGCTCTAAGTCCTCTATGACAGATATCTTTGATGTTGCAAACCTTTGAATAGCTAAAGGAACATCTTCAGGAGACATCCCTATCCCATTATCTTTAACCTCAATCTTTTGCCGACCGCCAACTTCGATCTCTATACAAATCTCTGTGGCAGATGCGTCGAGCGCATTATCAATTAATTCTTTTAAGCAAGCAGAAGGGGATTCGACGACCTCCCCGGCAGCAATTTTATCAACGGTATGTGAATCAAGAAGAAATATTTTTGACACAGCTCAAATGAAATGTTCCGAGTCGTCATAATAGCAAAATTGAGTGATCTCATCATTGGATAAATAGAAAGCTCGGCAAAAATAGATGGTAGAAACAATAGCTAAAAAAATTGCAACTCGATTGAAAGAGCATGGGTACCAAGCGCTCTATGCAGGAGGCTGGGTTCGTGATCAAGAATTGGGACGTACATATAAAGAATCTCCGAAGTGCGATATCGATATCGCAACCGACGCAACCCCAGATCAAGTAGCAGCTCTCTTTTCTAAAGCTATTCTCGTTGGAGCCCAATTTGGTGTCATTCGTGTTATCGAAGAGGGAATTGAGTTTGAAATTGCAACTTTTAGACATGACATAGATTACGAAGATGGTAGATCTCCTGTATCTGTTGAATTGATTCGCTCTGCTCGTGAAGATGCTCTTCGTCGCGATTTTACTATTAATGGAATGTTCTTTGATCCATTTGCAGAAAAAGTGATCGATTATGTCCAAGGAAAAGAAGATTTACAAAGAAGACTCATTCGAACTATAGGAAAACCAGAAGAGCGATTTAAGGAAGATCGTTTGCGAATGGTACGAGCCATTCGATTTGCAACGACGCTCGACTTTAAAATTGAAGAATCAACATGGCAAGCCATCTCGACCTATGCCCACACCCTGCGTCCTGCCGTTTCTCCTGAAAGACTCTGGCAAGAATTGCAGAAAATTTACAAAAATCAAAACCCTCAAAAGCTCACCAAAGCCCTGATACTTTTTTCACAGAGCAACCTCTTAAATGAAATATTTCCTCACTTAAAGACGGTTTCATCCACTGAAATTTCAAATCGAATCAAGACAATAGAACGTTGCCCAAGCCAAACTCCACTTTCGGCACTTATTGCACTCCTTATTGAAGAAAATGATTCAACTACAAAGGAAAAGTGCATCGCCTCTTTTCATGTCTCACGGAGAGAGGTCGAGATCGCCCTTTTTGAGGAAACGCTCGAAAAAGCTCTTAAAATCCAAGGAGATGACGCTTTTTGGGCAAATCTTTATGCGCATCCAGACTGTACCCATATTTTACCTGCAGCATTAAGCCGCATCTACGGGAACGAATGTTCTCTGCTCTTTGAGGAACATCTGAAAAAAATGACCGAGCTTGAATACTGGATCGAGAAAATTCGAACAAAAAAACCGATTGTGTGCGCTCAAGATCTTATCAATATCGGATTTAGACCCGGCAAGGAGTTCGGAATCATTCTCAAGAAGCTCGAGAATTTGGCAATCACCTCGAGAATTAAAACAAAAGATTCACTCCTAGAGAAGGCTAAAGAAGAGAAGCTTTTATGAATAAAAACATACATCACATTACGAGCACATCGAATCCTCACGTTGCTTCCTGGAAAAAGCTTCTCACAGACAATCAATCGAGAAGAAAAGAAGGAAGAGTGGTTATTGAGGGCAAAAACCTCATTCAAGACCTTATGAAAAAAGGAGTGGTTGAAACTCTTATCATGACAGATAAGATGGCCCAAGTTCTCCAAAACTCGAACCAGGACATTCCAACTTTTATTGTCACAGAACATGTATATAAGGCATTTTCTCAGCTTGAACATCCGGAAGGCCTTGCAGGCATTGCTAAAATCCCAACTCAAAAATCTTTGCTTCAGGCCAAGAAACTTCTTATCCTAGATAGATTGCAAGATCCTGGCAACGTGGGAACTCTCTTGAGAACTGCATTAGCATTTGGAATTGAGCATGTTATGTTTTTAGCCCCCTCTTGCGATCCCTGGAATGAAAAGGTGGTTCGATCAGCGAAAGGTGCCCACTTTGAACTCTCCCTTCACCTAGGATCTTTACAAGATCTACAACATTGGAGTGAGACAAACTCTGCTTCAATATATGTTGCTGATTTAAGGGGTGCCCCTTCAGAGGCTTTAAGAAACCATCCTTCATGCTTTGGACTTGTTCTTTCAAATGAAGGTTCTGGTCCCGACCCAAGGCTCCTCTCTTTTTGCCAGCCTGTTACAATTGAAATGAATCCAGCAATCGAATCTTTAAACGTAGCGCAAGCAGGGTCAATATTGTTATATCTGTTGTATGATAAGAACTGAGAAAAGGGAAAACATGACGAAAAACAAGCCCGTAAAATCGAAATGTACAACAGTTTGACATGATGAAGCAGAACTCTGATGCCCCCTATTTTACAACCAAAAGAGCGCTCTTTGGCATGCACTTCATTGGAGAGCCTTTTGTAGCTCTCTTTTCTATGCTTGCAGTCATTCTCACCAAAGAACTCAATGCAACTTCAGCACAAATTGGCCTTTTCACCATGCTACGGCCAACTGTTTCTCTTCTTTCATTCTACTGGGGTTCACATCTTGCTCATACTGAAAGCTGTTTGAAGCGTAACTTAATGGCAGCAACGGCACTTTCAGTTATTGCTTTCATCTTTTCTCCTCTATCGGAATCAGTTTGGTATTTTATCTTTGCAGGCGCCCTCTACTCTCTTTTCACGCGAGCAACAATCCCTGCAATAATGGAAATATTGAAACGAAATGTTGGATCCGATAGGGAAAAACTCTATACACAAGTTTCTGTTTTTGCCTACGGTGTCGGAGCAATAGCAGCTCTTATTTATGGCCAAGTTCTGGATACATATCCTGATTCATGGCAATGGCTTTACAGTATCAGCGCAGTTTTGTTCCTTCTTTCTCTCCATCTTCAAAATCAGATAGTTTTTGACGAGTCACAAAAACCAAAAGCCCCTGAACCTTTGAAAAATAGACTCCTCGACCCTTGGAAACGAGGACTTGAGCTGTTACAAAGAAATAAAGACTTTCGAAATTTTCAATTGGGCTTTTTGATCGCAGGATTTGGATTGATGTTTGCAATCCCATCGATTCCGTTGTATGTAACCCACTTAAAGCTCTCCTTCACTCAGCTCTTCGTCTCTATGACAATTTTGAAAGGATTTGGGTTTATATGTACATCTCATGTCTGGTCAAAGCGTCTTAATGCAAATTCAATTCTTTATCTATCGATGTTTGTTTTTGCGACATTTTTTATTTTTCTTATAACCCTCCTTTTCGGACTCATCTCCATTGAAGCCATCTTTTTAGCCTATTTCATATATGGGATAGCACAAGCAGGCAGCCATCTTATCTGGAACCTGTCAGGAACTCTCTTTTCAGGAAATGACTCAAGCTCACTTTATAGCTCTGTAAACGTTCTTTTTGTAGGTCTTCGAGGGATGATAGCACCTCCACTTGGAGGTCTTATAAGCGACTATTTTGGGCCGCCTTGCGCCATTACCATCGGAGCTCTTCTCTGCTTAGCAGGGGCTCTTTATATATACCTATCTCTTGCTCAACGAGGTACCTATGCGAGAACATGAAGAAAAAGAATTATACGGTGAAACTCGAAGAGCTCAAAGAAAAGAGCGAAAACTTGCTTCAAAACACGATCGATCAAAGCATAAGTTTACTGATCAGAAACAGCGTAAGTCTGAACAAAAAGAAGCTCTTTTAGATTCATCAGATGTAGAAAACTTAGAAAAAGGCATCTTAGAGAACGGAAAAGTACTTCTCATACGATCAAAAGATGTCCTTGTACGTCTTCATGATAAGGAGATTATCTGCACTCTTCGAGGAACACTTAAACAGGACAAAGAGCATAAAAAAAATCTTCTTGTAGTTGGAGATAATGTCCTCGTACAGCGAGGTTCGGAAAATCAGGGGACTATTTGTACTGTTCTTCCTCGAAAATCACTTCTGTCTCGTCAAGATAACCTTGACCGTATCAGGGAGCAATTGATTGCAGCAAACGTTGACAAACTTTTCATCACAACTTCTGTCATTGCGCCGATTTTACGAGCGACTGTAATCGATCGATATCTCATAGCCGCTGAACGTGGAAACCTCATTCCAATTCTTATCATTAATAAAATTGACCTTCTTCATCAGGCATCAGAAGAAGAACAAGAGCACTATCAGGCGATTGTTGATCTCTATCGATCTCTCGGCATCTTGGTAATTCCTACAAGTATTGAGACTAAAGAAGGACTTGATCAGATACAGAATCAGCTTCAAAACTCAGTCTCTGTATTTTCAGGGCAATCAGGAACAGGGAAATCCTCGATTATCAACCTCTTAACGGGACTTGATCTTCGAACTGCACCGACGGTGATAAAAACAAAGAAGGGAGCTCATACAACGACATACGCCCAGCTCCTAGAACTCCCCTTTGGCGGTTTCTGCGTAGATACTCCTGGCATTAAGAGTTTTGGACTTTGGGGGTTAGAGCCCAAAGAGGTGACTCAATATTTTCCTGAAATTTTAGAGCATGCATGTAATTGCACCTTCAGAGACTGCACCCACAGAGGTGAAGAGGGCTGTGCAATACCTGATGCTATTGAGCAAGACCTCATCAGCCCCGAACGCTTCTTATCCTACTGCTCACTTCGCCAAAGCCTTGAGGATGAGCATTTAAGAAGGTAG
>CAZOAJ010000010.1:0-77563 GCA_964577935.1 uncultured bacterium
GAAAATCGGTTTAATCGATCTTGAGCGTATACAAAATAGCCCACACCCCCTAGGCCTTGAAACACTCGTAAGAATTTTTCCGCTCCATTTAGATGTTATCAAAAATGAAGCAAGCAAACTTTGCATGAATGTTAATGAGAGCTCGCTTTTGGCTACTGCCGAAATAGGAAAAAAATATCTACAAGTTGGATATATTGATCACCTCGAGTGGTTAAAACAAAAGGGCGTATCTACTCATTTTTCTTCTCAATCTTTTCAAATCAGCCCACAAAGACTAGAAAAACTAAGCTCTCTTCTCGAAAAGGAATTGTTAAAACTTAATCAGGGGTCTAATGACCTATTTGCTAGAAAACGATATCTACATACCCCTTCGAAAGACTTTTTTACAGAAAGTCCAGAAGTAGCGGCTAAGGAACTTTCAATACTTATGTCACCATTGGTAATCAACAACATAAAAGCCCAAATTGAGAAAAACCAAAACGATTGGACGAACAGACTTTCAGGGCCAAATATGACAGAGTCAGAACTTGTAAGCCTTAGATCCCCTATTATTGATCGTTCTGAACTGCATAAAGGGGTTGTCGGGTTCTTAAATCAAAAAACAGAAATTTCAGAAGATAATCTCCATGAAAGAGAAGATATTGCAGAACAACTTGCCACGTTATCATTGAAGAACTTGTAAGGTGGCGAAATCTTCTATTTCGATCCCACATACTATACTGGTGGGCATAACAAATGTTGGATACGGTATTAATTATCGTCCAAAATATCGGAAAATCAGAGCTATAGCGAAGATATCGGCTCATCATGCGCTGTATCCCCAATAATAGAGAAAGGCTATTTTGCCTTTAAACAGGCAATCGGCAAGGATATTCCGACTCGATTTCGCACAATCGACTTCAAATACGACGAATAGGATTCTCACATACCTTTAAGGCTTGAAAAAAAATTATACAATTAGTATCCGTTCTCTGCGCAAGTTTCTTCTGCAAGTACTTCCCATTACAAGTACACTTGCCAACGCAATTTCTATGTTGAAATTGAGCAACAAAAAACAGTCATCAATCATTAGGCTGGTTTATGATACGCTTAGTAACCACTTTATTGCTTTTCAATTGCTTTCATGTAGCCTCGGAAGCGAGCCACCCCATTAACAAAACAGGAACAGATTGTACCCAAATTTATTTATGCTCCCGTCTTACTGAACCGGCGAAAAAATGGAACGATGTAATTTCGCAAGGACTTGCCAATGAGTTTTATATTTTTCGTCCCCAGGATATTGATTTGGAAGGCTTATCTGGCGGCAACCTCGATGTAGCTATTTATAATGGTGATTTTGAAGGGATGACAAATTCCGATGCACTATTAGTTTTACCTCCCTACGGAAGAGATTGTGCATGGGAAATTGGCTGGTTTTGTGGGAAAGAAAGACCCGCAATAGCGTATGTAGAAAATGAAGGCGACTGGTTGGGTGATCCAATGGTTAAAGGCGGTTTGACGGCAATAATTACAAATAATTCAACTGTATACGAAATCCTTTCGAGAGACTCTTCGACAAAAGATAAGAGTTATTTAATTCCATCGAGGAAAGACTTGGCCCAAGCCATTAGGGGCATTGTTAACGAACGAAAGCAAGAAACGCAAAAGCAAAAAACACAAGAGCTACTCATTTTAGCCGAAAAACCAAATAACTCTTTTGATAACATTTAATACCTGAATGCTAAGAAGCTTTTTTTCCCAGACACGAAAGAATAAGTTTGGCGAATAAAACTAAAAATGGCGCAAGCCACAGACATTCAATTATAGGGCCTTGCTAAGCGGGAGGGGTTGTGAAAAGTTCTTCCCGCTCCAGAAATGGCTTATGATTAGACAAAGACTCTTATAGAACCCACTAAATATTTAAAAAATTTTAATTTAATGAATTAATCTCTAGTCTGGCCATTTTATCAAATAGCCCAGACGGGACGAAAAAATGAGCCTAACCCCTTCAAGTCTTCTAGACACATTAAAATCATGGACTTCCATAAGCAATCATGAAGCGAATGCCGCAAGTTCCTCTTATTGGACCATTAAAGATCAAAATGTATGTGTTGAAAAAAGCAATAACAGCCTAGTCAACCGAGTTCACTCCCTATGGCAAGGCCGCCAAGACCTAAGCCATGTCTTCCATAACATGCATACAATTATTCAAAAAGCCCCTCGAGAACAAATAAATGACAACGACGAATTAAAAAGCGAGCTTACTAAGTTAAAGGAACAAATTACACAGCGTACAAATAAATATCTCGCATCACATGGCCTTTTTAGATCGTTATATAGATCTATGAATGCATACCGCTTACAGAGTCCAGGTGTAGAAGCAAAAGCTAACAAATTACTTGAGGAAGTAAATGAACTTCTAAAAATCTGCAAGACCCCAAAAGTTGCAAAAGCTATTGGCAATGGCAACGTAGATGAAGATTTTCACTCCTATTCACTCCCTAAAGATAAAGATCTCAGGCCAATCTTAGTAAGTGAAATAGAGAAAGCTGAAAAATCGATCACTATTTTCATGTATTCTATAAACGACTTACAGGTAATGGAAGCCTTAGAAAATAAGGCAAAAAATGGAGTCTCTGTGAGGATTCTCTGTGATAAAGATGCATTTAACCATGCAAAAAGGAAATTTGATCCATCGATTACTGTTGAAGAACTTGAATGTAAAGGATTAATGCACCTTAAAATAATTGTCCTTGATGATGAAAGAGTCATATTTGGTTCAACAAACCTCACGACCGGAGGATTAACCAAAGATACAAATATTATGACTGTGATGAAGTCGAAAGAGCTCGCTAAGAAGGTTTTGAATAGAGCTAAAGATTATTCTCAGCCAGAAGAAGACAAAAAAGTCATTGAGTTATCTCAAGGGCGAAAAATAGATTTTATTTTTCTTCCTGATACAAAGGCTGATAAAAAGTTGATAAAGTTGATCGAGGGAGCGAAAAAAACTCTCGATATTGCCTTATATACATGGACTCATTCAGGTGTCGCAGACGCAGTCATTAAGAAACATCAAGAGGGAGTAAAAGTCACAACCGTTATAGACGGAAATCAAGGCGGCCCGAAGGGAAGCGGCAATGAAGTAACGCAGAAGCTGAAAAAAGCAGGTATCGAAGTCATTCTCCCTAAGGCCAATAAATTTAAGCTTCAACATCATAAATTTGTACGTATCGATGGCAATGAAATGAATGCAACAGTAGTTCATGGATCAGCAAACTGGACTAAAGCAGCATTCAAAGAGAATATGGACTGTTTAGCTGTATTGAAGGACCTAACCGAATCTGATAGAAAAAATTTTGACTCCATATGGAATGATCTAACCACATCTATGAGGAAAAAAGTTGCAAAACAGGCACTTACCTAAAATTTCAGTCCTGAATTGATCCGATGGCTTTTCATGTTCTACAAAAAGAACAACCAAAAGAACCTTTGCTCTTTATAGCCTAATTTGGCAACATATTCCCTCAATTGGAAAAATCCAATTGAGGGAATAATGTAAGCCTTGTTGTCTTAAAGAAGACTTATATTGTCCGACACCGTTCAAGTTTTTAAGGAAGAGTGGCAGAGAGGCTGATTGCGTCTGACTCGAAATCAGATTCACGAGCGATCGTGACGGGGGTTCAAATCCCTCCTCTTCCGATTACAAGTTGATTAATTTTTTAATTTAACACTTCTCCATCCTTCTACGGATTTATTTTTCTCATAAAACCAACTTCCTATCTTTGCGAAAATGATATTCATGCTATCGTCGACCACGTGAATAATTTACTTGGCTAATAAAGACAATAGTGTTGAACGAAATTGAAAACATCGAATTAATCGATGCCATTGAAAGTGATGTAAAACGCTTTCTAGCACCACTACTAAAACGTGTAGATAAGGGTGCAAGGCAAGACTGGATTAAAGAAATTAAGTGTCTATTCGGCTCATCTGAACACGATTTCGCAAAAGTAAGATCTATTCGTCACCTATCGCAAATAGCCCACTCATGCTTTGCTCTACGCAACCGAATAAAAAAGAAATCAAAAAGCCTCAAAAAACGATCTTACCTACGACTGTTTCCAGCAACCCTACAATACGCCTTTGGCCATAGGAAAGTCTTAGCTGTAGTTTTTGCAATTATGGCGCTCGACGAATATGAACTTTTAAATGAACGTCATTTTTCAAGAGCATGCAGCTCGCTATTTCCAGGGTCAAGAATCGTTCCTCAGTCCTACGTAGAAATTGAATCAAGACAAGAGGGTTCAATTGTATATTATTTTGAAATTGAGCTTTCAAATACTTTCCCATCAAGAGAAAATCTTCTAGATTTATCTAAGAGATTAGATCAACGCATATTAGCTCTCATTGAACCGCTTGAAAGCAAACTCTTCATGCCAGTGAACGAAGAAGAAGTGTATAAAAATACTCTACTTTTGGCATCTCAATTAAAAAGGAATGACGACCCCCCTCAACTCTATCTGAACTTTGTTCAGCAAACACATCAGTGGCTCGAGTTTCATGCTCTTATTGTACTCGTACGACATAAGAATTCATCAAAGAATATTTCTCTCCCAAAAGACAATCCATTAGCTAAATGCCACCTCAAAAGCTGCACCTCACTCGGTTTCATTAAAAACACGCATGAGAAGATATCTATCTCTCTGTCGATTGAAGTATTAAAAACACCTCTTTATCGAAGAGATCACTCTGTTGACTTTTTACGGGCAAGAAAATTTATAGTACGCTTACTTGCAGATCATTTTGGTACTGTTCGTGATTATAACGGCGGACTTCTAACTCAAACACACCAACAGCTTGAAAAAGCACGATTACGACTTACACATGATGAAACTGTTTATGAAAGTATTTTGGACGGTCTATTCTTGCATCTACAGCCACATGTAGCAAAAAACCTCATCTCATCAACGGATCTGATAACCCTCTTTAGACTATCCCTAGTCTTTGCTCTTAATGAAAAAACTACTAAAGACTTACTCACAAAATGGAGTGAAGAGGACTCCACCGCCTTTGCCATATGCTCATCGCTCTCAATTCCAAGTCCTGCAGAATTCCAACTCGCTTTAAACTCATTTGGACTCCACGAACGTTCTCTTGCCTTCTCCCAAATAACGGTTCAAAAGACCTCTCTACATGCCTATATTCTATACGACATCACTAAAGAACAGTTTGAAGTATTTAAAACATGGATTGAAGAGTCTTCAAGAAGAAAATCCGGCAACTATCTACCATCAAAAACTATTCGATTAAGCCTTACAAGGCCTACAAAACTATTGGATCCACGTATCGCGACCGATAGAACATCTGGAATTGTCATTAAACATCTGTACGAGGGATTATACCGACTTGCCCCATCTGGTGTTCCACAGCCTGCCCTTGCATACAAATGCGAAGTTTCGCCATGCGGCCTTCATTTTAGGTTTCACATCAGAGAATCATTTTGGACCAACGGACTCCCTGTAACCGCGTATGACTTTGAGTATTCATGGAAAAAAATTCTATCGCCGACATTTGAAACAATCTACTCATACCTTTTCTATCCCATTAAAAACGCCAAAGAGGTGAAGGCAGGCGTAAAACCGCTTTCAGATCTTGGCGTCCGAGCTGTAAGCGATCACATACTTGAGGTCGAACTATCCCAATGTGCCCCCTATTTTATCGAGCTTTGCTGTCATTGGGTTTACTCTCCACTGAGTAAAGAAATAGATCTTACTCACCCAGGATGGGCTTATTACAGTGGATCAGACTATGTGTGTAACGGTCCTTTTAAACTCCATTCATGGAAAAAAAATTCTCATATTACGTTAGTCCGGAACGATAACTACTGGAATGCCGCGTCGGTCGAACCGGAGCGCCTCGACATCAATATAATTGAAGATCCGAAACAAGCCTATACTCTATTTCAAGAACGGAAAATCGATATTGTCGGCGAACCGCTATCAGAAATTCCATTCCAAGCTAAAACTTCTGAAAGTAGAGCTCCTCTTATATGCCAGGATGTATCAGCACTATTGTGGTTTGTCTGCAATACTTCCAGACCTCCTTTTAGATCAAAAAAGTGTCGTCATGCGCTTTCCTTAGCTTTGAATCGAAACGAAATTATCGATAAGATCCTTGGTGGATCAGAAAAATCTGCTCATAGCCTTATAGCTGATTCCTATTCACGAATTGAAAAAGAAGTAATCATTTTTGACCCCGTCAAGGCAAAGCACCTGTTTACAAGCGGCCTTGAAGAACAAGGATTGCGATATAGCGATCTTAGACCGATTAAAATTCGTGTGTATAACCAGGAACCATATAAACGGATGTCTGAATACGCCAAACAAGCGTGGAATGAGATCCTTGGCATACCCTTCGTAATAGAAAATGTTTCTTGGGACACATTTTTTAGCGAAATTCCTAAAAGAAACTATGATATGCTTGCCTTAAGCTGGTACTCTTGGTACCAAGATTCACACTATACCCTTGATAATTTTCGAACTGCTTCAAATGCTATGAACGTTGCATGCTGGGAAGATTCTTACTACCAAGAACTTCTCAATAAAGCTGATGCAGCAACCTCAGATGAATTGCGAACAGAACTCTTAAAACATGCAGAAGCATATCTTATGCATGAATTGCCAGTTATACCTATTTGTGGACATACATTTCGTTATATGAAAGATCCAAGAATTGATAGAATATACATTTCTCATCTTGGAAATATAGACCTAAAATGGACAACTTTTTCATGATCAAACCAGCACTTCGAATCGCTTTAGCCTCTTTTCTAGGGCTATTAATTTTTACTTCCTGCTCAAATTCCCCTGAACCTTCTCAATCAGAAATTCATCTCTACCTCCAAGCTGATCCCTTTTCGCTTGATCCAAGAATAGGTGGAGATCGCAGATCTCAGATCCTCATTCGAGAACTCTTTGAAGGACTTTATCGCATATCAGAAAAAGGAATCCCTGAGCCTGCCTTAGCTCGTTCAGCAGAGGTTTCTTCCGACGGCTTAACCTACACTTTTAAACTCAAAGATGCCTTATGGTCGAATGACCTTCCTGTAACCTCAAGTGATTTTGAATACGCATGGAAAAGCACATTAAGCCCTGACTTTGCCACTCCCTACTCATATGCATTTTACCTGATCAAAAATGCACGAAAAGCTCGGATTGGTGAATGCCCCCTCAATGATGTTGGAATTTCTTGTCCTGATAAAGAAACTCTTGTTGTTGAGCTCGAACATCCGGCTCCTTATTTCATAGAGCTCACAAGTAATCCCTTATATTCTCCAATTTGCAAGGACATTGCGGAATCAAATCCGAACTGGTCCAAAGAGGGCCCAAAAAGCTATGTATCAAACGGACCATTCACACTTACTTCTCGCACATTGAAATCCGAGATTATCATCTCAAAAAATCCTCTCTATTGGGACTCAAATCGAGTGAAGTCTGATAAACTTTATTTTTCGATAATAGAAGATCTTCAAACAGCATATAATATGTTTGAACAAGGACAACTCGATTGGCTTGGAGATCCATGTGGCAATATACCACTAGATCATATAGAGACTTTAAACAAAGAAAAAAGGCTCCAGGCACGTCACGCTGGCGGCGTTTATTGGTACGGATGCAATGTCCAACAAAAGCACCTTTCCTCTGCTAGAATTCGTAAAGCAATTGCTTGTTCAATCGATAGAGAGACTCTTTGTACACATCTGCTTCAAGGAGGTGAAACACCTGCATTCACTTTCCTTCCAGAACATTTAACTCAAGCTTCTAAAACTTTTAACGATGCAGACCTTATCACGGCACGCAAACTTTTTGAAGAAGGTCTCAAAGAAGTTGGATACACGAAAGAAACATATCCCCCAATCGTCATTAGCCACTGGTCAGATCCAAGAGATAAATCAACAGCTCAAACCATACAACAGCAACTTATCAATGCTTTGGGTGTACAGGTTGAACTGGAGTGTTCTGATTGGAGCACGTATCTCAAGAAAATGTCGACGGGTGATTTTCAACTTGCAGGGTTCGGTTGGTTCTCCTGGTTTTCTGACCCTATGTACAATCTTGAATATTTGAAGTTCAAAAATTCTGGTTTGAACGGCACGGGCTGGCAAGATCAAGACTATATTGCTCTTTTAGATAAAGCGGATATTACCCTTGATCCCAAAGTCCGCTCAGATATTTTACTGCAAGCTGAGCAACATGCTCTTGAACAACTCCCACTTATTCCAATTTATTTCCAAACATATAAGTTTATCAAAGCACCCGGAATACAAGGAGATAGCCTTTCTCCATTAGGATTGCTTGAATTTAAATGCTTAGAAAGATCAAAAGGGAAGATCAGTAATCAATCATCTTAATGAAAAAAGTAGCTCTTATTCTTTCCGGCTGCGGAGTGTTTGATGGATCAGAAATCCATGAATCCGTCCTATGCCTCTTAGCAATCGCCCAGTGCAAAGCAAAAGCCATTTGTTTTGCACCGGATATAGCTCAGGCACAGGTCATCAACCACTCCTCAAAAAAAGCTTCTGAAGAGAGACGTTCAGCACTTGTTGAGTCTGCTCGTATAGCACGCGGGGATATCTTTCCTCTCTCCTCTTTTGATGCTCGAGAAGTTGATGCAATTCTGATACCGGGAGGAATGGGAGTTTCTACAACCCTCTCCGACTTTGCAACTATGCATGCAAAAGCAAAAACGATCCCTGAGGTTAGTCGAGCGATACTAGATATGTTTTCGCTTCGCAAGCCTATTGGTGCAACGTGCCTTGGCCCTATTCTTATAGCTCTATCACTTCAAGGGATAGCTGAGGCCAAGATGACTATGGGACAAGACACTAATGACCTTAGATCACTTGGAATGAATGCTCTCTCCTGTACTGCCGATAATTTTATCGCTGATGACACATTGAAAATCTACACGACCCCTGCATACATTGAAGCTCAATCTATTGACGAGATGTGGATAGGTATTCACAAGCTGGTTCAAAAAATGTTGGAATAAATTTTAAATCGCACACACTCTTTCATCAGGAGCATATCATCTATGAAAAGCATTATCCTACTTATGCTTCTGCCATTTTCTCTTTTTGCTTCTTCTGATTTAGAGATGCTCCAGGCGATCTCACAAGAACGATACCCCTATGCTCTTCCAAAGCTACCCTACCCGTATGAATCTCTTGAGCCTACACTTGATACAGAAACAATGCATCTACATCACGACAAACATCATGCAAACTATGTAGACAATCTAAACAAGGCGCTTGCAAATCCTGATCTTGTATTCGAGCAAAGCTGGACTCTTAATGAGCTCATTGAACGAGGTATGAGACTTCCGGCTCCAGTGCATAATAATGCAGGAGGACACTGGAACCATAGCTTTTTCTGGATCATGATGACTCCTGATGCCTCAAAGCATGTTATACCTACAAGGCTTGAAAAGGCACTAGAAACATCATTTGGATCAATAATCAGATTCAAAGAACTTTTTAAGCAAGCAGGCCTTGCCCGTCTGGGCTCTGGATGGGATTGGCTTATTATGAAGCCTGATGGAACCCTCGATATCGTTTCAACAGCGAATCAAGACAACCCAATGATGCATGGAGTCGAATCTCCGGGAGTACCTCTTCTGACCTGCGACGTCTGGGAACATGCTTATTACTTGAAGTACAAAAATCGGAGAGATGATTTTTTGAGTCATTATTGGGATGTTGTTAATTGGAAATTCGTCGATGAGTTATATGGAATTGCGCTTCAAAACAGTCAAAAAAAAATCTAGTACCACTCTATGGAAACCAATCTGCAGATTGTCGGAATAATAACTATTGGCTTTACGCTAGCAAGCATCTTTGGCTTTATATGCCAAAAGCTTCGCTTTCCTTCGATTATTGGATATCTTCTAGCTGGGTATTTAATCGGCCCCTATTCACCTGGGTTTGTGGCCGACCTCAAACTCTCAGAGCAACTTGCAGAAATTGGCGTTATTCTAATGCTTTTCGGCGTCGGAATGCACTTTAAGATTCAGGATCTCATAAGTGTAAAACAAATTGCAATCCCTGGAGCTATTGTCCAAACAGTTATGGCTATTACGTGTAGCACCTATTTGGTCCACTCTGTGTTAGGATTCTCAATTGAAACTGGCGTCATTCTCGGTATTGCAATCGGTGTATCCAGTACGGTGGTGCTCGTACGTGTTTTAACAGATAATAATTTGGTTCAAACTCCTGCAGGGCACATAGCGATCGGCTGGACAATTGTTGAAGACATCATAACCGTTGTGGCACTTCTTCTTCTCCCGATGCTAGCTTCGTACACAAATAATATCCACACACAAACCTCAAACCTTATTTTTTCGCTTTTGGTAATGCTTGTAAAGTTCGCTCTTCTAGCATTCATCATGTTTACGTGGGGACACCGTATAGCTGACTATCTTCTGAGAAGCGTAAGTCGACTCAGATCACATGAGTTATTTACTCTTTCGGTGTTAGCTCTTGTTTTCGTGATCGCAACAGGGTCTTCATTACTTTTTGGAACATCGATCGCTTTAGGAGCATTTATTGCCGGAATTGTAATTGGACAAACGGACACAAGCCATCAAGCTTCAGCAAATGCTCTCCCATTACGAGAGGTTTTTGCGGTTATTTTCTTTCTTTCTGTAGGAATGCTGTTTAACCCAAAAGCCATTTATGAACACTTCTCATTATTCATTGCGATTTTGGGCATCATACTTCTCATGAAGCCTCTTGCAGCATATTTAACGGTTATTTTTTTTCGATACCCTAAGAAAATTGCACTTATTATCTCACTTGCAATTACACAAATTGGTGAATTTTCATTCATATTTGCAGAAGAAGCACTTAGATATAACCTGATGGACGAAAGCAACTACCATATTTTGGTTGCATGCGGATTTGTATCTATAATAATAAATCCTCTTCTCTTTAACCTTACTTCGTTATTAAGCAAAAGCACCTTTGAAAAGAGATCTCACCGTCCATTTCGATATCGCCTCTTAAAACAGGTGCCTAAGAAGCTACGACGATTATTTGCCTCTCGTATATATGAAACACCTCCAGTAGTTATCGTGGGATATGGGCCAGTAGGAGAAGCTGTCACAAGGGTAATTGAAGACTATAAAATTCAACCGATCATCATTGAACAAAATATTGATATCATTCCTTTGATAAAAGAAACGAACCGAAAGGTTATCTACGGGGATGCTACTATGCCTAGTATCTTAGATGCTGTGCATATTCATAAGGCAAAATTACTTATCATCACGGTTCATGAAACAAAAATTGCTCTCGAGATTATCAAGTCAGCCTATTTGATCAATCCAGACATTAAAATACTATCTCGCATTTCATATATCTCAGAAGAACCTCTCATGAAAGAGTGGAATGTCGATTTTGTTTGTGGTGAAAGAGAATCGGCTCATGCATTTACAAGAGCCGTAAAAAAAATGGCGCTCAATCTATAGGTTTTGCAAATTAAGGCGAATTCTTAAGCATTTCTTTGCATCGGTCATAGATTGAAGAGATCCTGTTATTAGTATAACTACAAACATCTGTTACATTTTGAGTCGTTCGCTCAAAGCTTTGATACCTAGCAGCTGAAGAATTGCCTTTTATTATCAATCCCACATTGATCACTAGATCAAGAATAAAATTTCTCCATGGATAGTCCCTGCGAGGCCTCGAGCATAATTTTATGGCAGTTGCTGTAAGTCGAGCGGCACCTATACCCCAAAGGAGGGCCCCCGTAATCGAATATGGAGCGGTTTCAAAACACTCCACATATTGACCACATGTAGCAAGGCATTCTTCGCTCGCGACAATCGACTCCTGTAGCCTGTTAGCTGCATACGTAACAATTTTTCCAAACATCTTGATTACTTGGGTTGGATGATCCAGAAGGTCTATGCTGCTATATAAGCTCTACATAGCATCAATTGAGCTCAACTGAAGATTCGCTGAACTCTCCTATCGAACGAAACTTCTGCTGTCTTTGCTCTAGCAATAAAGGAATAGGAATATTTTTAAGAGCCTTCCACGTGTCAACAACAAAACGTGTCACATCATTATAAACCTCTTGAGGCTTATAATGAGCACCGCCTAAAGGCTCTTTGATGACAGAATCAACTATATTAAACTGGGCAAGATCTTCTACGTGCATCTTCAACGTTTCGGCAGCTTGCTGTTTTTTATTCGTGTCTTTCCAAAGGATAGAAGCGCATCCCTCAGGACTAATCACTGAATAATAGGAGTGCTCAAGCATTCCGATTTCATCACCAATGGCCATTCCAAGGGCTCCACCTGAACAGCCTTCTCCAATAACGAGCACAATAATAGGAGTCTCAATTTGAAACATTTGAAGGATATTTTCAGCAATCGCCCATCCCTGCCCTCTTTGTTCGGCTTCAAGACCTGGATATGCACCTGGAGTATCAATGAGAGAAAGGACCGGAATTCCCATTTGAGCTGCCATCTTCATCAAGCGGAGCGCTTTTCGAAAGCCTTCAGGATTTAGCATCCCGAAATTACGTTTAATTCGATCATCCGTGTCATTGCCCTTCTCCTGCCCGATGACCATGAAAGGCTCGCCTTCAATTGTGCACAAACCTCCGACCACCGAGGCATCATCAGCAACAGCTCGATCCCCATGAAGCTCAAAAAAATTCTGACAAATGTTTGTAATATAATCGATTGAATGGGGGCGCTTTGGATGCCTACAAATGAGAACACGATCCCAAGGAGTTAGACTTGCATAGACCTGCTCCCGAAGCCCATCTAATTTTGACTCCATCTTCTTTATCTCCTGGATAAATAAGGGAGACTCTTTGGTTTGGCGTTTAAGGTGCTCAATAGTCTTTACATACTCCGCAATTTGCTTTTCATGCGGAAGATAAGTATGTTGTGGCTCCACTAAAATACCTTTGCTTGAATATCAAATTTATTGATCGAATTTATCTATCTAACAGGACCAAGAAGAGAAACATCCCCCTTCAACAACTTTGATTGTTGCAAAGCGGGAATTATTTCTACAAATCCAGGCCTTGAAGAGATAATAGCATAAAGCTCTTCAATATCGGGAGACTTTAAACGAATACATCCATCGCTTTCAAAACGTCCCACACTTTCTGGATGATCAATTAATTGCCCATTATCAGCCCGAGACCAAGGAGTCCCATGGATACCAAAACCTTTTGCAGGCTCGCTGCATCCAGCAATTTCTTTTTCAAATGGAAGCCATCTGGTACCGAAGACCTGAATTAGCTCCACCTTTTTCCCTTTATGAACTCCTGTCATGCCGGGGCGAAAGACTGCAACCCGCGTGCCTAAACGAAAAATCCCAAGAGGAGAAAGACATCCAGAAGCCTTTTCTGGGCTTATTCTACCCAAGCCTACCTGATAACTTTTCAAATAGTGAATATCTTGGGTGTTATTCGGCTGCTGAAGAACATAGAAAAGTTTAAGTATCCTTTCCTGGATACCAACCACCATAAGAAAGTAGAAGTTTTTATCTGTGCGTAAAACGGTAAAATTCTCCCCTTCGGAAACGGGTCGCTCTTTCGCAGACTTGCCGCCATTAAGGGACCGAAGGACAAAATCGACAGGTGTTTTGTAATGATTTGCATAATCGATCAGCCATGCTGAGCGCTTGGGTTTCCACGCCACACGGCTGGAATAGCGTATTGTCTCAACAATGGGACAGCTTGATCCTGGTTGAAAAAGATCTTGCACATGATCATCTGTATCTTGAAACTGTTGAACGACGGTACTTTGTGCAGTTCCTTGAGAAGGCTGATCTTCATCAATTGAGCTATTGGCAACTGGCTTCTTTGACTGGACCTGTGGGCAAGCACTTTCACCACTCTTGATGGAGGAGCTATTTTGAATAGACTCTAAGCCTATTTGATCAGATCTTTGTATGTCAGAAAGCGAGACCTCAAACACCTGCTTTTTATTCAACGGTTGATCGGAAAATCCATCCTGAGCTCGTTCTTGTGTTCTTTTTTGAACAACAGAACACGTCTCTCTATCAGATTTTTTTATCGTTTTAATGAGAGCTGCAACACCAACGGCTCCAAAAAGCAAACTACAAACTAGTAAAAACACGCGCGGCAATGACATATCCTCTCAAACCTCACTCAGCTGGGATATTCGGCGATTCACTTTCAATAACATCCTTCATCCTCTTTCCCGGGCTAAACTTAACAACCAGCTTCGGAGGAATTTTGATGGCAATAGAGGCTTTTTTGGGATTTCTCCCAATTTTACCTCTTCTTTGGACTACTTCGAATACCCCAAAATCTCGGATCTCTATACGTGCACCTTGGGATAAAACATCAGTCATAGCATCCAAAAAGGCTTGTATTATGTTTCGTACATCATTTGGATGAATTCCTTTTTCCTGTGAGATATAGCTTACAAGCTCTTTCTTCGTCCAGGTAGAAGGAACCCTTTTTCGACCATAGTTTCCACCTCGAGAAGCATGCTGAGAACGACCTCCGCCACGAGCTTCCCCAGTGATGGAATCGCCTGAATTTTCCTGAGGGGCATCTCCCCTTTTGGATTGTTTCATGGCTATTATGGACCTTGTTCTTAAATCGACCGGATTTTCATTGCTCGTCTCTTTTCACTCAAGAGCTTAATTTCACGATCTGAGTAAATAAGAGAGTTTTTTATTTTAAGAAACCTCCACCCTCAAACGGCTTCGATCAAAAATCGATTCTTTTTACCGCAAGAGATGATGAGATAAACTCCTCCAATAAAATCTTCTTCGCAAATTTTGAGTTGTTCATCGCTAACTTTTACGTTGTTGAGCGAAATACCTCCATTACGCAAAAGTCTTCGAGCTTCTGACTTACTTGGCATAATCCCTGAAAGAACAGTAACGTCGATGAGAGAAATGGAAACAAGCTGATTTCGCGGCAACGTGGCTGTTTGAATTTCAGTCTTTAACTGAGTCATCGCATCAAAGGTCAGCTCAGCCTTATGTCCTGGATGAGCTAAAGCTGTGACTTTTTCTGCTTTATCAACTGCAGATTGACCATGAACAGCTTTTGTAACTTCACGTGCAAGCACCTTTTGAACAGTATTGGGAATATATCCTTCCTGATTCATGCTCTTCTCAAGATGTAAAATTTCATCCATTTCAAGCATCGTCAGGGACTTCAAAAGTTTGATAACATCGCGATCTTCGACACGTATGAAGTATTGATAAAATTCATAAGCTGAAAGCCTTTCTTCTGATAACCAAACGGCTCCTTTTTCTGACTTCCCAAACTTCTGCCCATCATTTTTTACGAGTAAGGGAAGAGTAACACCGTACACTTCTTTCCCATCAAGACGCCGGACAAGATCTGTTCCTGCGGTAATGTTTCCCCACTGGTCACTACCTCCTATCTGAACCTGAACACCATATTTTTTATGGAGATGATAGAAATCATATGCCTGAAGAAGTTGATAGCTAAATTCAGTATAACTTAACCCCTCTTCGGAATTCAGCCGTCCTTTAACCGAATCTTTTGAAAGCATAACGCCTAATCGAAAATACTTACCCACATCGCGAAGAAAATCGATATAGCTAAATTCTTTAAACCAATCGTAGTTATTCAGCACAACAGGAGCGGGTTCAGATCCTTGCGGGCGGAGAACCGCTTCAACATTTTTTCTAATACCAATAATGTTTTTCTGAAGATCATCTTCTGACAAGAAGGGTCGTTCAGTGCTTTTGCCCGAAGGATCTCCAATAAGCCCTGTAGCGCCTCCTACAATAGCATATGGAGTATGCCCAAAGCGTTGAAACCATTTCAACCCCTGCAAAGCTATCAAGTTCCCTACATGAAGAGAATCGGCAGTCGGATCAAATCCACAGTATACCTTGAGCTTTTTTCCTTCTGACAACATCTTTTTAAGATCTTGACCCGTTATCGCATCAATAAGACCTCGCTCTTCCATATGATCGAGTACTGTTGTCATCGAATTGGCTTCTTTCATGAGTTGACACCTTGTACTATGCACTCAGGAACTATAAGAAAATAACTTGAAAAGTTCCTTAGCTCATGCCGTTTGAAAATGATATCCCATGATACTATCGAACTTTGAAGTTTTTCTCCTTAATTGTTATCAATTGTACTAAGGATCGCTTGCTGTATATAGCTAGAAAACAGGACAGGTCAACCCCAAGAATATACCAACATGCCTAATCGATACGCAAAAGAAAGTAAATCCATACGGAAAATTCGTCAGAAGGTGAAAGAAAAACTCAAGCTTGAAGCAAAAGCTATGGGGAAACGGACCTTGAAACAGGTTCAAAAAATCATTCATCTTCAAGCCGAGGCCCAGATCAATGAAGCGAAAGCTACAAAGACCAAGAAGCGAGGACGCCCACGTAAACATACCCAAGAAGAAATAATTAACACGTTGAGAAGCAAGGTTCTTAGGCAAGTGTCTCAAGTAACTGAACAAGTTGAAAAAGTAACCGTTATATCAAAACGTATTCCTACATCAAATAATCCAATTCCTGAATGATCTTAGGAAATAACAGTCCTATTAAAAAGGATTTTCTTCATCGATATAGATTGACTCTAAGCCAAAGACTTCTTGAAGGTGCCGCCCTAATAACTGTACGCCAGTCGTTTCAGTTGCTTTATGCCCGAAACAGAGAAAGTTTACCCCCTCTTCTTTCGCCATATGCCATATGGGCTCATCGGCCGTGCCAGTAATAAAACAATCAACCCTCTTTTCAATGGCTTCCGGAAAAAATCGATGCCCAGAGCCAGTTATCATTGCTGCCGAATGAATAGGTCGATCAGAGGCTTTGACAAGCGTTCCTTGGACTCCCCAAATTTTTTGAAGGGTTTGATAGAGTTCTTCGACCGCAATGGGATGAAATAGCCCCTGAACACCTATAGCCATTCCTTTATAGAATCCAAAAGGTTTTAAGTCGTACCAGCCAAGTTTATTTGCAATAGGCCATGCATTTCCTAAGGCAGTGTGAGCATCAATCGGAAGATGATAGCCATAAAGATGAATACCGGAGTTGATAAGAAGTTCAATTTTTCTTCGAAGAACCCCTCTTATATCGCTGATTGCTCCTCTTAAAAAAAGTCCATGATGAACAAAAAGAGCATCTATGTCTAATTCTTGAGCCTTTTTTATCACATTGAGAGAAGCAGTAACAGCCGTCCCAATTTTACGAATGGGTCTCGTTCCTTCAAATTGAAGTCCATTGATCGAACCATCATCAAAGCAATCAGCTTCAAGAAGTTTGTTGACATATCGCGAGAGTGTAGTATGATCCATTGTGCAATTAAGAGCCATGTTAGGTAGTAAATATCACGCAAAATGACTAAATTGCCAATCAGATTCGATATCTGAATATATGTTCTTTGCAAATGTCAATCTTTACGACTGTGAGCCCTTATGGAATTTGAAGAAATCAAAGAAAAAGTGGGAATCAAAGCCGCAAGCTTGATTAAACCGCAAACGACGATAGGACTTGGGTCGGGATCCACCGCAAAAGCATTCATCAAGGCAGTAATAAGAAGGCATATTGATGAAAACATCACAATTCGCTGCGTCCCAACATCAGTAGAAACAGAAAATCTTGCAAGACAGGGAAGACTTCCTCTTCTGACAGATTTTTCTCGCCCAATGAGTATAGACACAACTTTTGATGGTGCCGATTGGATAGATAATTCAAAGAGAGTGATTAAAGGCTATGGCGGGGCACTTCTGCGCGAGAAAATAGTAGCTTCGGCGTCTAAACAACTTGTTTTGATGATTGATGAGCGAAAGCTGTGTCCTACATTAACAGGAAAGCTTTTACCGATAGAAATCGTATCTTTTGGATTCGCAACAACAATTCACCACATCGAACGATTGGGAGGAAAAGGAACTCTGCGCACTAAACTCGATAAAACACTCTATTATACAGATAATCACAACCTTATTTTTGATATTGAAATCCCTGCCGACATAGAAATCGATTCGTGGAACCAAAGGATTCGATTGATACCAGGTGTTGTTGAAACTGGGCTTTTTATCGGGTTCAATCCAACAGTTATCGTAGGTTATTCCAATGGAAGTGTAGAAATGGAAGTGTAGAAATGGACGAGTTCAAACTTTCTAGATCATAAACTCTGAGGTTTAGTTGTGCAGTCAGACTATATTCAACTTGCTTTTGAGAAAATTGTCCAAACGCGAGTGTACACTTCTATTATACTGAAGTCTCATGGCGATTCATCTCCGGACAAAAGCTTCTCTTTATTTGTTGAACCAAGCGTAGGACAGGCTCTTCAAAGGCTTTTGATGAACGAGGAGCCCGAACGTCCCATGACCCACAATCTTATCGCTTCAATGTGTACGGGATATTCGATTCGCCTCAAGCAAGTGGTAATTAATGATCTTCAGGACAAGACCTTTTTTGCACGAATCTTTCTTGAGCAAGAAAAGGACTCGATCCGTCATATTCTTGAAATTGATGCACGTCCAAGCGACTGTATTATTTTAGCTTTTATGCACAACGCGCCGATATTTTGTGCTCGAAATGTATTTGAAAAGACGATCCCCTATATTGAATGATAGGTGATTAACTCATGTTACGCAGAAGATCTGCCAATTTGTTTGGCGTAAGATAAGTGATTAATTAACCCTGAAATTAGATATTCTTCTATGACAACTCCTCGCTCTTCTATAAAAACACTAGACACCTGGGATCTTGATCCACTTTATCCTTCAATTAAGGATTGGGAAGAGGATTACGCTCAAATATGCTCAGGAGATCTCCCTTTTCAAGAAATTTTAGAGCTTAAAGGGACTATTAAAAATGGACCTCAAGCACTAAAAAAAGTACTCTCAAGATTTTTTGAGATTGATCGCGCTTTACGAAAGCTCTACACATGGGCACATCTTGCATCTGATGTTGAAATGACCGTCGAAGAGACACGAAGTGCCTATTCAAGAATTCAAGCATCCTACCATCTGTTTGGGCAGGCTGTTTCCTGGATTGAACCTGAGATTTTAGCCCTTGATGAAAAGCAATTATCTCTATATCTGCAGGCAGATGATCTCAGAGACTATACGTTTTACTTGGAGCGACTTGTGCGGATGAAGCCGCACACCCTAACCGAAAGAGAGGAAGAACTCATAGCGCTTGCTGAAGAGCCGCTCTCAAAAGTATATGGGACTTTTCGACTGTTTAATGATGCTGATCTCAAGTTCCCGGATGTGGCAGATTCTGAAGGAAATAAGCATCCCCTAACACATGCAACATACTCGCTTTATCTCAGGAGTAAGGATCGCATTCTTCGAAAAAACACCTTTACAACGCTTCACGAAAAATATAGAGAATTTGAAAATACTTTAGCCGAACTCCTGTCAGGCCAAGCGCAGAAGCAGATTTTTTCTGCAAAATCAAGAAAATACACTTCAGCTCTTGAGTGCACTCTTTTTCCTAAAAACATACCTGAAAGCGTTTATACAAACCTCATATCTTCTGTTCATCAGGAGATTGGCACTCTTCACAACTACCTAGACCTCAAACGACGTGTTCTACAGCTTGATGAGCTCCATTTGTATGATGTCTATTCACCGATGTTCCCATCGATTGAGAGAACGTTTACCTTCGATGAAGCAAATCAGCTTGTAATCGATTCGGTAGCTCCTCTTGGAGAGGCTTATCAAAAGACCCTTGCAGAAGGGCTACAGTCGAAGCGATGGGTAGATAGATTTGAAAACCTCAATAAACGATCAGGAGCCTATTCAAGCGGGTGCTATGATAGCTATCCCTATATCCTGATGAATTTTACAGGCAAGTTACGAGATGTATTTACCCTAGCACATGAAGCCGGGCACAGCATGCATAGCTATTTGTCTCATAAAATGCAGCCCTATCACTACTCTGATTACCCCATATTTGTTGCTGAAGTCGCCTCCACTTTTAATGAAGAGCTTCTTCTAAACCACCTTCTTAAGACATCAAAATCTCCTGAAGAGCGAGCCTATCTTCTTTCAGAAAAGCTTGAGGATGTTCGCGCAACGCTTTTCAGACAAACAATGTTTGCTGAATTTGAAAAGACGATTCATGAAAGACTTGAATCTCGAAACCCTATTACTCCTGGATATCTCAAGTCTCTCTTTATCGATTTAAATAGAAGATATTTCGGGCCAAATACAGTTATTGATGAAGAAGTTGGGAGCGAATGGTCGAGAATACCCCACTTCTACTACCATTTTTACGTCTACCAATATGCTACAGGAATATCTGCTGCAATGGCTTTAGCGAATGATGTCCTTGCGAAGACACCGAAATCACAAGAAAAATATCTTGAGTTTCTTTCATCAGGATCAATTGATTATCCTATC
Source organism: uncultured bacterium (assembly GCA_964577935.1). Lineage (GTDB taxonomy): Bacteria > Chlamydiota > Chlamydiia > Chlamydiales > FEN-1388 > JABDGV01. Next base: position 20,399 of record CAZOAJ010000010.1, read on the forward strand.
GCCCTCTTAAAGAGAGCTGGAGTAGATATGGAATCTCAAAAACCTGTCGTCCAAGCGATTGGGAGATTCAAACAGCTAACCGATCAACTGGAAAAAGAACTTTTAGCACTTGGAATGCTAAAGTGCTAATTTCACTTGAAGGTAATTAGCTTTTCATCGTAGCTTTTAATCGTTCATGACAAGAGGAAAGGCCTATGGCACAAACACAACAGCAAGCGAAAGCAACATTGAAGCCCCTTTCAAACCGAGTGCTCGTGAAGCGCTTGGAAGCTGAAGAAACAATGAAAGGTGGTATCATACTCCCTGATACAGCCAAGAAAAAGCAAGAAACGGCTGAAGTCGTCGCAGTAGGACCTGGTAAATGCGATAAAAATGGGCAACTTATTCCCATGCCAGTCAAAGTAGGCGATGTAATCCTTATGGACAAATACTCAGGACAGGAAGTGACTATCAATGATGAAGAACATGTTATTGTTCGATCTGACGACATCATCGCAATAGTCAAATAAGTTCGATTTATTACCGCCATCTTTGCGAAAAAAACTTGGCGGTTTAAAGGAACTTTTCCCAATTAATACCTCGATTAATTTGAAGGCGAATAAGAGCTATGGCACCGAAAGACATCAAATTTAAAGAAGAAGCACGACAAAAGATCTTGAAAGGCGTGCAAACTCTCTCTCAAGCAGTAAAAGTGACGCTTGGACCCAAAGGCAGAAACGTCATCATCGACAAAAGCTTTGGAGCCCCACACATCACGAAAGATGGCGTAACCGTCGCAAAAGAGATCGAACTTGAAGATAAGTTCGAAAATATGGGCGCGCAAATGGTGCGTGAAGTTGCAAGCAAAACTGCTGACAAAGCAGGCGATGGAACAACGACCGCAACTGTACTTGCTGAAGCTATCTACACAGAAGGCCTTCGAAATGTTGCAGCTGGTGCAAATCCTATGTCGCTCAAGCGCGGCATGGAAAAGGCTTTGAAAGTTGTCGTTGAAGATCTTCAGAAGCGATCAAAAAAGATTAAAGATAAGAAAGAGATTGCTCAAGTTGCTACCATCTCTGCGAATAGCGATTCAGAAATCGGTGAGATTATCGCCGAAGCTATTGACCGTGTTGGCAAAGAAGGGTCAATTACTGTCGAAGAAGGCAAAGGCTTTACCACAACTCTCGACGTAGTTGAAGGGATGAACTTTGACCGAGGATATCTTTCAGCTTACTTCATGACAAATCCTGAAACTCAAGAATGCGTACTTGAAGACGCCTATGTTCTCATCTATGAGAAGAAAATTTCAGGAATCAAGGATTTTATCCCTCTTCTTCAATCTGTTGCAGAATCAGGGAAACCACTCCTTATTATTGCTGAAGATATTGAAGGCGAAGCACTTGCAACACTCGTTGTTAACAGGCTCCGCGCAGGTCTAAAAATCTGTGCCGTTAAAGCTCCAGGCTTTGGCGACAGAAGAAAAGCTATACTTCAAGATATAGCCGTTCTTACAGGCGGACAGTTCATTAGCGATGAGCTTGGACTCAAGCTTGAAAACGTCTCAGTGAATATGCTGGGCCGCGTCAAAAAAGCTATTATCAAGAAAGATGATACAACTCTTGTTGAAGGCCTTGGATCTAAGAAAGAAATTGAAGCTCGCTCAAATCAGATCCGTCAACAAATTAAAGACGCAACCTCAGATTATGATCGCGAAAAGCTTCAAGAACGGCTCGCTAAACTCTCTGGCGGCGTTGCTGTCATACGAGTTGGTGCAGCGACTGAAATTGAAATGAAAGAGAAGAAAGACCGAGTTGATGATGCTCAACATGCAACAGCTGCAGCTATCGAAGAAGGAATTCTTCCTGGCGGTGGAACAGCTTTCTTAAGATGCATCCCATCACTTAAAGCTTTTGCAGAAAAGCTTGATGGCGACGAACGAACAGGTGCCTTGATCATTGCAAAAGCATTGACATCCCCTCTTAGACAGATCGTCGAAAATGCAGGCCTTGAAGGAGCTATCATCCAGCAAGAAGTTGAAAAACTTGGCGAAAATCATGGCTTTGACGCACGTGAAAGCAAGTATGTAGACATGATTCAAGCTGGTATTCTCGACCCAACAAAGGTTGCTCGCTGCGCCCTTGAAAATGCAGTTTCTATTGCTGCAATGTTGATTACAACCGAAGCCGTTGTAGCCGATATGCCGCAAGATGAAAAAGCAGCTCCAGCCCATCAGCATGGCGGAATGGATTACTAATCCATTTTGCAAATTCAGTCTATAGGTCTATAAAAACGACCAATAAGCTCAGCCTCCGGTGCATTATACCGGAGGCTTTCGTGACTTAAAAATGAATATACAAACTGTGAAGCCTCACAGATAATCTAGATCAAATTTCAAACTTTCTGCATTTTTCGTTTGAGACATGAGTGTTTTACGCTCATCGGCTAAGGCTTTAAGGCGCTGATCTTGTTGAAGCTCAAGGGATGCGAATTGAAGAGCGTCTGGATTTTGATGCACTGCTTCTGCGACAATCAACCGACTTTTTTTAAAATCTTCTGAAAGATACTGTAAAACCAACCCATTCTCCTGAACAGCTCGCAATGCAAGTGATTTATCTCCTAAAAGTTGAGAATTTAGAGTGATGCATTGAGGATCCGTAGAAAGGTGTTTTAATATCAAAAAAGGACTTGGTGCTAATTGATTATAAACTCTCAAAAAATCAATCTCTTCTTTGACGAGGGTAATATCGCATTCGTAGTTACAGAGTTCATTGAGCCAACTTTTTTTGCTATGTACATTCGACACCTGGGCTACGACAAGTTTAGGTGCAACAATGGATACAAAACACTCAATAAAGGAGGAGAGATTTTCGACAGCGCTTTGTAAATGCATATTGATTTTGGAAAAGTAGATCTTTTCAATCTCTTTTTTTCTCTCATCCATTGCTTTGGAAAAAGGAGACCGCTCAAACAAACTTCTTCCACTTCTCATCTTTTCTCTTATGCTAAGAGGCCTCTTCAATACACATACTTCACATCCAATCTGTGCGAACATAAAATAGTCGAATCGTCTTTGATATGCTTCACTTAAACTGAAATATACCCTTGGATCATGCAAAAGAGCTTCTCGAACGATCAATGTACTTTCTTTCAACTCATCAGGCAAACCTTGATATCGAGTATCTAAATATTCGCTTAAGTAGGCAAGAACCACTTCAGGCTCATTTTTTAACCTTGCATTTAAGGAAGCATAGAAACTTCGATGCAAAGGAACTCTTTTACAAGCGGTGCTGATTGAACAGTAGCGCCTGCCTATTGAAAGCATCATTTTTGATGCTCGTTCAAGGCTTGCGTGTTCTTGAGGAAGGCTTCTGGCAAAAATTTCTCCGATAATATCCTCTGGAAGCTGCGATAGCTTTGCTGGCTGGTTCTGCAAATGTATTTCTGGATTCGGGATATTGATCTCCGATACCTGAAGAGAGGCAAATCGGTTAGTTACATCATCCAAAACGAAATTAGATAAACTCACAAGGTGTCTCCGGAAACAACTATTGTTACCAAAAATAGATTCAGACTTATGCTCCTGGCATTCAATTTCAATCTATCTTTTTAAATTTTCTCTCTATGATTAAGAGGCAAGTTTGGTTATAAAGAGTATTACATTAAGCGTGGACAAGGCCAAGTGAACAAGACTAACATGAAGCGGTGGATACTTTTCTTTCTCATCTTTATCGCTATTTTAGCGGTGAGTTTCTGGAGTTTTCTTTACATAAAACGAGTCTCATTCATCGAATCAGCTCTTCAACAAAAAACCTCTCTTCAATGTTCAATTAAAGATGTGGAAATTGGTTTTCGCCAAACAAGGCTGCAAGGACTTTCGTGCTCACTACCAGATAGTTCATCACTAACCATCTCACAGCTTGATATCGACCTCTCACTTTTTAAGGTAATTTTTTGGCTGCTGAATCCATTTGAACAATCGATGGAAACAGGAAAATGGAAAGGACTCGATATTGCCCTTCATGTCCATGCAACAAGTCCAAATTTCTCTCAGAATGGCTGGAAAGAATGGATCGATCAAGTTTCAATGACGAAATCAACTGTCGGTTGCCTGCGAATTCACAATATTGACCTCAAAAAGGTTCAGGTAACTATCAAAAACGAATCTTTAGGAAGTGCTCTTCTAGAAGTTCCTCCGTTTACCGCAAAGGTCGTCTTCGCACGTGAAGATATCTCCCTTCAAGCAACCCTTGCAGAAACCGTAACAAACCTTCTTGAAGAGGTTTCTTTGACTCTCGGGATTTCAACACTTATTTCCGATGAAAAAACAACGCCAACAAAGACAGAAACTCCTCCACCAAAACCCACTTAAAAGGAAATTGAAGGGCATTAAGCAGTAAGAACATCCCTTGTTGTCTAAGTCGTTTTCATCACACTAACAGGAACAATATTGTTTCTCACTAGCCATTCACCGTATTTCTTTCTTGCAATTCTGTTAATTATACACCATACAGAAGGACTACCTCTTAGGTTTTGTAGACATGTCTCTTAATCGCATTAACAATAACACTTCAGACAATCTCAAAAAATTCTTGAATGACTATGAGAAAGAAAGAAAAGATGTTAACGGCAGAACCATAAAATGGATTAAAGTTGAACGTTCAGGTCAACAACAATGCCTCGTAATTCAAGAAATTACCATATGGGATCGGATTTTACATTTTTTGGGTATAGGCGGATTCTCTAAACAAGCCATCACTGAGTTTTTTATAGAAAATGTGCCTGCAACCATATCAAATGAATTACATCGACACAAAAAAGAGTCAACAAAATCCCTGATTTCTTTGGTTTATGAGAAGTTAAACGACATCTCCTGTCAATCTATTCCTGCTCCTCAATATCAAATCTCATCACCACCATCGATGGATCTAAAAGCAGCAATTCCTCTAGAGGACATTGAAAATGAAAATATCCCTTCGAATGATGCCAACTCCGATACACTCATTAACGTCAATGCCCAGCCTGCTCATGCTTCTTCATCTAAAACACCATCACCAATGCCACTAGCGGCTAATCTAAGCTCCGAGAACCCTAGTTTAGAAATTGACACAAAAGAAACAAATCTCCTAAAGGCTCTTGAAAATGCAAAAAAAGACTCAAATGATGACAGCCTCAATAAACTCATCAATGAATTTAATGAACTTTTAAACTCTACAAGAAACCATCTAGTATCGATTGGATCTACAGATCAATACAGCGAGAACACACCAAGTGATCTCAGGCTGTTTACAAGACTTGAAGCCCTTCGAGAAGTAAAAAATTTTTTTAAGTACTCTGAGAATAATCCAGAGGTCAACAAAAAAAGCCGCAGCATTGAAAAAAGCTATCAATGACTGGAAATCACTCGTCAAAGCCCATCAAGCACTTTCAGCCATACGCGATTTTAGCGAATATCTGCGACACGAAGACGACAAGCTCTCAACCCTCTTTAAGCAGGGGCATGATAAAATCAGCCAAAAAGAAGATAGGCTTCGTAATATAGGATTTAGATTTAAAGAATTTGTTAAAGATACCATTTTTACTGGTGAAAGCTCCCGTATTCCTTACAAATCGTACGAAAGTCTTATCAAGGCCAAACAAACCTCTGAATGGAATGACAAGCTCTCAAATATCAGAAAAAAAATCTTTTTATCTCAAAGAGAGATAGAACGCTCTGTTCCTAAGGAACTTAGGAATCGAGAAATAAAATGGGTTTCAGGGAACTCAAGCTCAGCACTCCCAGTCATCATTAATAAAATTATAAAAGAAGTAAATAAACCTGCTCTTATTCCCACCGGAAAATTAATTGCTCACGATATCGTTCCTCTTTCTGGTGAACTTATGATGGGAATCTCTAAATCAGGCGTGAATCGCAACCATTTATCAGGAGTTACTTTTGACCATTTTCATGGGTCCGTACAATATGCTCGAGCAAGTGGATTCCAAGCAAACTTAACCGTTGAAATTAATCTCTTGAAAGAGATTGGGATTGGGTACCGTCAGGTATCATTTCTCCTTAGGATGAAAATAGCAGCTATGCGCTGCCGGCTCCTCAACTGTGAACCTAAAATTTTGCAAGAACTTTATGATCTGTTGAAGCAAGCATACGAAGACAATCCAAATAAATTGGAGTCGGAACCAAAAGGTTTTAAAGATGCTGCATTTCGTCTCGGAAAGGAAATTGCGATTACATCCCCAAAACCCGTATCACAAAAGCTAAAAGAAGGTGATATAGTCCTTTATGGAGAATCAAATCCAAAACAGATTGCAATAGTCGAACGTATCAGAAGCAATGGTAATCCCATAATCTATCTATCCAGATCTGATACCAGAGAAATAATCAATCATCAAAGAGCAATCTTTGAATGCCCATCAGATCAAATAGACAGAATACAACTAACTGAAGATGAATTGATCGAGGGAAGAAAGAAACTTACTGACCTCAGGATTGATTTTGCCTTCAGAGAAGCATATGAATCGCTCGCCGAAATCCTTGATCCACAAAATCAATCGATCTCCCCTCTTAATTTTGACAACGAAGAAATGGGATTTATTGAATCCCCAATTCCACTTGTATGGGCCTCTACAACGGCGCAAGAAAAGCAATTTAAACTCGTACGGTCAGATATTAAGGGAGAGAAAGCAATAGAAGGAGTGATGCTTCTTGGTAAAGATCTCCAATACGTTTTTACAGACTCTGAACATGTTGAAAAAATCCAGACATACCTCGATAAAAAACTCAATCCCCACAAGCAAAAAGTACATGTACTCAGTATGGAGGCCGCAGCTTTTCTTTTCTCACAACGCGTTGAATACAACGGATATTGCCACTATATGAAGTCATGGCATGAGGAATTCGTACTCTCTCGGAACAACAAACGCAACTGAACTACCCACTCTACCTTGAGAAAAGATACATATTTTGCTTGCACGGAAATACGTCTGTCGATTAGAGTATCGCCCAAGATAATTGATCCGGAATAGCTCAGCGGTAGAGCAGTGGACTGTTAATCCATTGGTCGTAGGTTCAAATCCTACTTCCGGAGACAATTTAAAAGGCAGCTACAACATAAGTTGTAACTGCCTTTTTTGTTTATGGCGGACCGATGTCACTCTCAGCTCACTCCTGCCTTGGCCATAATGTGATCTATTTTTCCACACTTCTTTTTTTGACAAGCTCTTCAAAAATTTTGAATTTTTGCTCCTGTTCTTCCTCGAGAGACCAAGTGTCCACTTCTAGCAAATCAATTTGCTGCTCAAGGCAAATTGTCAACAGCTTGCTCCAGAGTCCCTGCTTATCACTCAAGTAGTAAAAACTTGATAGTCGATCTATAACACTCTCCATCGGCTTTAACAGCTTAATTGTTCCGAGGCAACTCACAATACTGAGGAATCTTTGCCCAGTCAATCATAGCGGCTTTCCTTGTCGTCTTGGTCTTTTCCTGATGGTGGGCTCATAATATTTCTCACGAATTTGTTCAGGAAAAAACGTATCGGCTTTTTTTAAAAAAGGCTTCCAACTCGACCAAAAATGGGTATCGTGGGTTAAGTCGATTGTCAATTCTACTTTTCTTATTGTGCCTTAAGAAAAAATTCTGATAGCATCGAGTTTGTGTTATTGTTTTTCAACTATCGCTCATGGATTTAGCCATGAGAGCGGGTAAATAACGTATGAAATGTGTAGATAACCAAGCAGATCTTCTTATCTCAAGAAGCATTATGTCCATTCGGCATAAAGCTGCAGGTTTTACGTGCACGTGTTCAACACGTTAATTTCTGTTGCCCGCTCCACATATTCGTCATTTATACATAGATCTAATTAGGTAGTCATTCTTGAGGTAAAGAGCGCTATTCTTAAGTCTCTTCTCTTAAGATCTCTCCAAATTAGCCCATCATCTACTGATGAGTTTCCGTGCTCTCCTAGCATATCTATGTCATATTACCTGAATACGCATCAGCGGGCCGAAATTGATTGATTCATTTTTTGAACATACTTACTTTTAGAGGTAATGATGAAAGGTAATCAGAATTCGGGAGTGCTTGCGGCAGGACTTGCTCTCTTTTCAATGTTTTTTGGAGCAGGCGACTTGATCTGGCCGCTTATTCTTGGCGGATCTTCAGGTGACATGAATTTTTATGCAGTACTCGGACTCCTTATAACCGGAGTAACTCTTCCCCTGCTTGGACTTATTTCCATGATGCTCTTCCATGGTGATTACAAAACATTTTTTGGAACAATAGGAAAGACTCCATCTCTCATTCTTATCCTTATTATTCAAGCAATCTTAGGACCTATCGGCTCGATTCCGCGACTAATCACTCTCTCGCATGCAACGCTTGCCCCCTATCTTCCTACTGAGATTTCACTCTTACTCTTTAGTATACTAGCATCTCTGCTGCTTGCCTGCTTTTGTCTGAAGCCACAAGGGGTCGTAAATCTTCTTGGTCTTGTTCTCACCCCATGCCTACTGATCACACTCGGAGCCATATTAACTTTTGGCTTCTGGAATCACCCAGAACCTCAACATATTGAATACACAGCTTCACAATCATTTTTGAATGGACTCTCGGTTGGTTATAACACACTCGATTTAATCGCATCCTTTATCTTTGCACCCTTAGTTCTCACTCACTTTATAAAGGGCGACGGAGAACCGAGCAAAAAAACCTCAAGCAAAGATCTTTTCCACAAGATGGTAAAAGCTAGCTTTATTGCAGCAGCCCTCCTTGGACTCATGTACCTCGGATTGACCTATGTTTCATCCTACCATACACCGCTCTTAGATCTACACCATAAGCCGGAAGAACGACTTTCTCGAATTGCTCTTCTTCTCTTGGGACCTTCTGGAGCATTACTCTCCTGTATTGCCGTGGCTCTTACATGCTTAACCACTGCAATCCCATTGGTTTCAATCTGCTCAAACTACATAAGAGACGATATCTTTCAAGGGAAAATAGGCCCCTCTATTCCCCTCTTTATAACTCTTAGTATCTCTTGTTTGATTGCAAACATAGGCTTCATGGGAATAGCAGGGATGCTTTCGCCAATTTTACAGATTCTATGCCCTTCGCTCATCGTCCTTAGCATCTTGAACATTCTCAATAAGCTATACGAAACACGAATATCGAAAGTGCCTGTCCTTGCGACCTTTGCAATCTCAACGCTAAGCCATGTTTTGTAGAAAAAGCAGCATCCTTGCCAACCAAGCTGGACAAGGATGCTATACATTCTTTATGCTATTTGATGGTGGCGATGAAGATTAAGCTATTTCCTACCTGCAAGCAATTTTCCGGCTTGATCCGCTTTTTTATAATCTGTATAGGCCTTAGTAACTAACTTATAGAGCTGTTTTTGCCCTTCGGAAGCAAAACCTTTTGCTTTTTCTTCAAAAAGATTCAATACAGTTCTAGTCGAACCATCTTGGGGCGGCACAATCCCAACGCTATCGTAGTCTTCCTTCACTGCCGTTCGATCAAGACCAAGCAAGGCAACTGGAGTCATCATTTGGCGTCCACTGGAGTGAAAAATCGATTCAATTTCAGGGGCACCTAGTTTCACAAGAACAGTGGTAACTGCCTTTTGATCATCTGGACCTACTGTGTACTCATGGGATTTACTAAAATGATTCTTTCGTACCGTCTGGCTAACTAAGTCTTCATCCGCAAACTGCCCCTTATACTGATCTGTTCCCCGGCGATTGATGTCTTCATAGGTGACCCCATCGACATCAGACTTTATCTGGTCAGCTTGAGGGTTGCTTGCCTTAATTACGGCAACGTCCTCGCCATTAAACAGGTATTTATAAACTGAAGGATTTACCGTATCCCCAAGGCCAAACAACCGCTCTTGAAACATATTTCGATTATAGCGAAGCTTGATCCCCGAATAGCCAGAAGACTCTGCTGCAATACCCATACCCATCTCGTTGAGCGTATCTCGAAACACCTTCTTGAAGTAAAGAAGTTCATTAGCCGGCCCAGTATGATCACAAGGAATAAATTCTTTGCCAAATTTGTTTCTAAACGCTTCCTGAGCGACGGCTACAGCCACAGATATCGATGTTCTATCGGTCCCATATCCACACTGTTTTCCTGAAGAAATATTTCGTTTCTTAAGAACAATATTCCTATAGATTTCAAGATCCAAAGCATGAAGCTCCTCTTCAGGCTCAAGCTTAGGTGGATACTCTCCCTTCTCTATAGCCTCTTTACTAGGCTCATTTCTAAGCGCTCGCTCAGGTAAAGGCTCGGGTTTACTGGGGTCCACCTGAGCAAGAACAGTACCCGGCTGGTCAATCTCTCGTCGGAACATAATGGCATAAAGGGCCCGGAGTTCATTATCCTGTTGATTCTCTTTGAACTTATCTTCAAGGTCCGCTGCAATATACCCTTGCACTACTTTAAATTCTTTTGAACCAAAAAACGAGTCGACCCATTTACCCATGAGTTCTCCTCGCTTCTTCATCAAAAATTCGTAGGCATTATCCGCACCACTAGGAGAACCTCCAGCTTTTTCAGCTAGCTTAATGATGGCTGCTTCTACATCAGAAGTCCACTGTGGGGGTGTTCCTAGAGATTTTCGATAAAGGTCTATATTTGAAAAGAAATTGATTTTATCGCTTGTGGCAGGATCACTTACATGCCGAGAGAGCATTTGGCTCGAAATAATCGGCCGTAATAACGTGATGGTGACAGTTTTAGTTGAACCCAACGTATCACCCGGAACTGTAACGTTAATATCCTTATCTTCCCATTCATCACATGCCTTAAGGATATTCATAAGATCTTTAGGCTCTTTTGCACATAAAGAACCCGTTGAGTCTAGATGGGAGGTGATATGGTGAGTAAATTGGTATTTGTCTGGATTATTCGAGCCTTGAACAAGACCTGCTTTGCCTGTTTTAATCTGCTCAACTGCAGCATGAGCGACTGCTTCTTGAAGACGGTGAAGGGTATCAGACTTACCAGATCGTGTCACAATGCATGAAGGATTCGCGCCTATAGGCGCAATAACAGCTCCAAGATTCACGTTTTTCTTTTTTAAGTCCTTTTCGGCAAGCGGATTGCCTTGTTTAATTTTCTGAGCACGGGACGGGACTGCCTTATCATAAGCAAAATCTTTCTCTACATCCTTTGGGAGGCCTCCTTTAGAAGTCGCAAATTGTTGGACAAACTTCTGAGGACTATCAGCACTACTTCCCTCAGCTTCAACCATCTTCGGATTACGAACGCAGTTTTTGGTGATGAAGTCGCGAAGCGATGATTCAAGCTTACCCTTATCATCATTCTCATATTCATGCTGTCTAATTGGCTTATAATGCTCTAAATCGAATAGAGCCGAACGGAGCGCCTCATTTCCAGGCTCATGGAGGACGTCCAAAAGTGTTTTATCCTGCCAAGGGGATTCTCCCATTTTATTCATCGGAGCTTCAGATATAATTCTCTTTAAAGCATCAAGAACTCTTTCTTTCGAGTAGCCCATATCACGGCAAAGAGTCACGAGAGCTTTTCGATACTCATGATATTTGTTTGCAACCTTGGTAAAATCTGTAAAGGATGTAATATTATGATCTACTGCTAAACTTTCCGCTTGAGCCGATCCTTTCGTAAGCTCAATCCCCTTATCAGTAATTACAAGGCGTGACTTTTCGCCGCTATTTGCAGCCGAAGCACTTGCTGTCTTCGTAGCAAGATCATCGCAGGTCTTCTGTGTAAACAACTTGGCCACACGCTGCAGAAACTCTTCATTCGCAACGCCAACACCCCCCACTTGTACCCGATAAGTTTTACCAGCTATTTCGATAAAACCATTCTTCACCTCTGCCTTATTAGCCACAGGAACGGATGGTGGAACAGGAGAAATTGGAGTGGAAGGGTGAATTGCAGACATAAAATTAAATTTGTTTCTTTACAAAGATTAACACGAAACTCATTTCTTTGTAAGTTATGCTCCCGACTACATGAAATCACTTAAATCTGGCATCGTATCTGGAAACAAACCAAACCTAGAATAAACCAAATACTCTCTCCTATGGACTATTCGAAATTAACACCTATGATGCAGCAGTGGGCCGGCTGTAAAGAACAAGCAAAAGAGGCTCTTCTTCTATTTCGGTTAGGAGATTTTTATGAAGCTTTTGGCGATGATGCGTCAAAAATAGCGGAACTGCTTGACCTCACCTTAACAAGACGTCAAGATATTCCTATGTGCGGAATTCCTTGGCACTCAGCAGAAGGGTATATAGACCGGCTGGTAGCTCTTGGTTATTCAATTGCCATCGCCGATCAAATTGATAACAAGACGGGCATCCCAAGTGATCAACAAAAAGGACTCGTTGAGCGCAAAATTGTTCGAACAATAACGCCTGGGACTGCAATCTCTTCAAGCCTTATCAAAGAGTCCTCTCACCACTACATTGCTCTGATCCTCCAAGAAAAAGGACTTTGGGCTCTTTCACTTCTAGATCTTTCGACAGCAGACTTTTACACCTATCAAGATACATCTCACACGATCATTCAGCATGAACTCCTCCGAGCTCAACCGAAAGAAATCCTCGTCCCTAAAAACCTCTTTACGTCACTTTCTCCCTTTTTCGAAGAGTGTAAAAAACATATTTCATTTTCATTGAATACTGTTGAGAATTGGAGAACTGATGAAAAAATTGCCCCGCAATTTTTACGACAACACTTTAGAGTACAAACGCTTTCTTGTTACGGCCTAGATAGAATGCCTCTAGCTGTATGTGCAGCTTCAGGCTTATTAAGCCATGTCCACGAAGAGCTCCTCCTTGCCATTCATCATATTCAATCAATACAACCTCTTTCAACAAATGACGCTCTCTACCTTGATCGATCTACGATCACAAATCTTGAACTCTTTGATGTAAAATCAAGATCAAAACAAGCTCAAAGCCTTTTTTCGATTCTCAATAGATCACAAACACCCATGGGAGCTCGAAAAATTCGCTCTTGGCTCGAGAAACCATCTATTGATTTAAACATCATCAAGGAGCGCCAGGAATCGATACAGGAGCTTGTTTCTGCTATTAAGCATTCTCCCGCCTGGGCGGATTCCATATACCAGTCGCTCAAATCGATCAAAGATTTGGAAAGAATTATCTTAAGGATTTCAACGACTTCATCTCATCCAAAAGAACTTTTAGCTCTGAGCACTAGCTGCTCACAGAGTGATCAAATACGACCGAAGCTTCAACTATTTACATCTCAGCTTCTAACCAAGGCATATCAAGGAATGGCTCCTCTTGAAGCTGTGGCTGCATCCATTCAAACAGCTTTAAGTGATAATCCCCCTCTTCGGATTTCAGATGGCGGTGTTTTCAGGCAAGGTTTTAACACAGAACTCGATGAGCTTATTGCGATTAAAAATGATAATGAAAGCTGGCTTATCAATTACCAGAACAAATTACGTGAAGAACTTGGCATTAAAACGCTTAAGGTAAGTTTTAGCAGAGCTTTTGGATACTTTATAGAGGTCAGCCGAGGCCAATCTGATAAAATGCCTCCGCAGTTTGCAAGAAGACAAACTCTTGTCAACGCAGAGCGATTTATTTCGCCAGAGCTCAAAGAATATGAAGAAAAAGTTCTTTCAGCCGAGAGTAAAATCAAAGCTCTTGAGGAAAGGCTCTTTTTAGAACTTAAAGAAGAGGTCGTAGCTTACGCTGATTCAATTTTAAGAACCGCTTCAAGCATCGCCTTGTTCGATTCTTTGTTTGGGCTTGCAAGACTTGCTATTGATCGATCATATACTTGTCCAGTAGTCCATGAAGGATCATCTCTTTTTATAAAGGGAGGAAGACACCCGGTTGCAGAGACCTATACGACCCAGTCATTTGTTCCAAATGATATTTCTTTAGATTCACATGATAAATCGCTCGTTCTCATCACCGGTCCTAATATGGGTGGTAAGTCGACCTATATCCGCCAAGTAGCGCTTCTCGTTATTATGGCACAAATAGGTTCTTTTATCCCGGCTCATGAGGCATCCATCAGTATAGTCGATAAGGTCTTCTCCAGAATCGGCGCAAATGATGATTTGGGAGCAGGACAGTCAACTTTTATGGTAGAAATGGCTGAAACTGCATCTATTCTTAATCAGGCCACCCCGCAATCCTTGATTATTCTCGATGAGATCGGTCGTGGAACAAGTACATATGATGGTATTGCAATAGCTCAGGCAGTGGCAGAATATCTGACGAAGGATACAAAAATACGCCCTAAAACCTTATTTGCAACACACTATTATGAACTCACCGACTTAGAAACTCTCTATCCTTCAATAAAGAACGCGTCGGTCGCGGTCTATGAGTCAGGAAATGAAATCAAATTTCTCTACAAGATTATCCCAGGTAAGGCGGATAAAAGTTATGGAATTCATGTTGCACAACTTGCCGGATTACCTAAAGATGTCCTCAAAAGAGCAAAAGAGATTCTCATAGAACTTGAAAACTCTCACCATAAAACAGATATTCAGGAACAGGATAAAAACGTGCTCGGTGCACAAAGTACACTTCCTATTCCAGATATCGAAAAAACAAACGATCCAACAAGAGACCTTGTCAATCCTCGCGCCTTGGCATGCCTTCAATTCGTTGAGTCTTTTGATCTAGCAAATGTCACTCCTCTTCAGTGTTTTTCTGAACTTCTCAAATTAAAAAATTTAATAGGGGAATAATTCCACCTATTGACAAAAGAAACAAAAAACTTTAATTATTGAAGAAACCTCAAATTAGAGGTTATTAGGAGGAAAATTATGGATAAGAAGCCAACACAAAACCCAAGCAAACAAAATCCAAACATTCAACAGCCTTCAAGGGAACAACACCCTCAGAAGAAGAAGTAAGGATTTGATTGATGTCGAGGTGCACTCAAAACAGGGTACTGAAAAAGGCATCACTCACAAAAGCTTCAAAGCAAGGCCTTTAAAGGCCTTGCTTCAGGACTCCATATCCTGTTTTTCAGAATCGCTGAAATGAGCCATCTAATTTTATTCGAATTTAAAGAGAGATCGAATATTTCAGCCCGCTGTTAACTTACTAAAACATTTATTAAATCAATTAAATTGATAAAAATAAATTATATATAACAATTTATTGCTGGCTATTATTTCCAAAGATTTTTTGGATACCCTCTATACAATCCTTATTAATCTATGGTAGTATGCCCGCATGAAAAACGAACTGAGCAACAAGAAAATTCTTGAGCAAATTTCACTTTGTACTGATCTGTTGATTCTGTCTCTTCAAGAATCTCCCAAAAAGTCTTCAATAGCAAATTGTCTGCAAGCTAAGGATTTGCTTTGTTCTTTGTATACTTCACATCCTAAAAAACAGCTCATAAGCAATACACGTTCACCAAAGCCACCTGCGGGTCAGACTCCTGCAGCTCAAGTTCCTGTAGTTCAAGCTCCTATTTCTCAGCAAACATCTCCCCTCAAAAAAACACCCATCCCTCCAAAGCTAGAAACAAAAAGTCAAACGCTACGTCCCAAAGAAGCTGTCAAAGAAGTTATCAGAGAAATTATCAAAGAACCTGTATCTCAAAAAACCATTCAGGAGGCTATCTCTCATCCAGAGCCTTCAGCATCAGCACTTCTGGATATTGAGCGTTCACATCTATTTAAGCTCCTTCCGAGAAGGGTAACCATCGATTCAAATCCTCCTCTTGACCTCAAAGCCCAAGGAATCCGTTTTACACCGAGATCTCGTCCACTCCCTCATATCCCACAGAAAGCAAGTCCAGTCATATTTGGAGTCACTCCACAAATCATTGAGTCAACCGTGCTTGGCTCTTTTATTGAAAACGTAAAAAAAGCTGTTAATGAACAACTTACCACCATTGTCCAACCAATCTCGGTACTGACTCCTCTAGGATTTACAGAACTTATGGCTGCGTCACTCGAAAAAACATCCATTTTCCTTTTCATAAATACAACTGAAAAAGAAATCCTCTTAAAGCTTCTCAAAAAAATACCTGCCTTCAAAGAAGAATCAACTCAAAACATAAACAATCTCAATCATCATTTCTCTCCCATCGGATACTTAAACGACAGCCCACTCCTCCATATACCTCTCGAGCCAAGAGCTCTACAAGATCAAACCTTCAAACGCTCCCTGTGGAATGCTCTTAAATCACATACAGTAAAATCATGAAGTTTGCAGAAGTTCTTTTAGAGGTCTCAATTGGAAAAAAACTCGACTATAGAATCCCTGAAGAGCTGCAAGTCTCTTTTGGATCGCTTGTTGAAGTGCCGCTTCGTCGCGGATTTTCTCGAGGTATTGTTGCTCAAATTAAAGAAACGTCTGATTTCCCAAATGCAAAGCCAATTCATTCAGTTCTTCAAAAAGATCCCGTCTTAACTCAAGACCTCTTTTCATTAGCTGAATGGATCATGGAATATTACTGTGCCCCACTTGAAAAAGTGTTGAAAACCATGCTTCCAGCAGGCGTTAGAAAGGCTACAGAACTGAAAGTTCAATACTTAGTTGTACGATCAAAAAGCCGAGATGAAATAGCAAGCCAAATCAATGAAGTGCGCAAGAGGGCTCCTCAACAGGCATCTGTCTTGGATGAAATTATTAAAGCGCGTGGAGGCCTACTTCTCACAGAACTTGAAGAAAGAACAGGTTGCCACGCCTCTTCAGTAAAATCTTTGGTTGAAAAAGGGTTTATTCACTTAGAAAAAGTGAGAACAGATCGATCGCTTTTAGAAAATGAGGAATACTTCAAAACAAAGCCTAAAATACTACGCGGTGAACAGCAGGTAGCGCTTGATGCAATCTACAAAGGGCTTGATTCAAATACTTTTTCTCCCTATCTCCTCTTAGGGGTTACGGGCAGCGGCAAAACTGAAGTCTATATGCAAGCGATCAAAAGAGCTCTTGATTCGGGAAAATCAGTTCTAATGCTCGTCCCTGAAATCGCACTCACAACACAAACCATTCATCGATTTAAAGCGCGATTTGATGTCCCTATAGCAGTTCTCCATCATCGATTAAGTGACGGAGAAAGACGTGATATGTGGGCTAAAATTCAAAATGGGACATGCCCAATAGCACTAGGAGCTAGGTCCTCAGTTTTTGCTCCTCTTCAGAAATTAGGACTCATTATTGTAGATGAGGAACATGAGTCAAGCTACAAGCAAAATGATGACAGCCCCTGCTATAACGCCCGAGACGTTGCCTTGATGCGAGCAAAACTTTCAAATTCGGCAATCATCTTGGGGAGTGCGACCCCATCCATTGAAAGCTTTTTTAATGCTAAAAGAAACAAATATGAACTCCTCACGCTTTTTGAACGATCAACATCATTTCAACTTCCCCATGTACATATCGTTGATATGCGTCGCGAGTTTGAAAAGGCAAAATCAATTACCCCTTTTTCAGAGCTTCTCTTAAATAAAATTGAGCAGCGAGTCGCTACGGGCGAACAAACCATTTTATTTCTCAACAGACGCGGCTTTCATACGATTTGTAGGTGTGCTTCATGCTTTACGACAATTAAATGCTCATCTTGCGACACAGCACTCACCTTTCATAAAAAAACAGATCTTTTAGCGTGTCATTTGTGTGGTTTTGAGATGAAACCGCCAAGACACTGCCCAAGCTGTAAAGCAGATTCAGTTTTGCAATATAGAGGAGTTGGAACTGAAAAAATCGAAGCAGCTCTTCATGCAATATTTCCAAATATCAGCACCCTTCGCATTGATGCGGACACCACAAAACATAAAGGCACCCTTGAAAAGCTCATTAGCGACTTTCGATCAGGCAAAGCAGATGTAATGATTGGAACACAGATGATCGCTAAAGGGCTTCATTTTCCAGACGTCTCGTTAGTTGGTGTATTAAATTGCGATACAGCACTCAATATTCCCGACTACAGATCTCAAGAACAGGTCTTTCAACTTATCACGCAAGTTGCGGGAAGGTCTGGACGTGGGTTTTCACAAGGAGAAGTTATTCTTCAGACGACTGTTCCCGAAAATTCGACCATCAATGCTGCAAAAGAACAAGATTATTTTGCCTTCTATGAGGAAGAAATAGCTATACGAAAAGCTTTTAACTACCCCCCTTTTACACGTTTTACCAAATTCCTTTTTTCAGGCCCTAGCGAACAAGTGGTTTCGCACACAGCCACTCAGTGGGCCGAAGAACTCAAAAAGATTCTTCCTGAAAGCTGCTTTTGTCATGAAGCTCAGCCTTGTGGTCATCCAAAAATACAAGATAGATATAGATATCAGGTCCTTGTCAGGAGCTCTTCTTCTCTTATCGTCTCAAAAGCAGCTATTCATCTCATGGCAAAAATACCTCTTCCTGCTCACGTAATGCGATTTATTGACGTCGATGCCATATCGACTTTTTTTTAAATCAAGATCCCGATTTTACTGGATTCGAAACTAGAGGATAACACTGCAAAAGGAGTATAAAATCAGGATCATAAAAAGAGACTTCTGATCCATGAAAGAAAATGCCATCGTTGTCGAAGGCGTCACTGTACATAATTTGAAAAATGTTTCCTGCACGCTTCCACATGGTAAATTCTATTGTTTGACCGGCGTTTCAGGATCTGGCAAATCATCTTTTGCCTTTGACACCATCTTTGTCGAAGGACAAAGGCGCTATGTTGAATCACTCTCTCACCATGCAAAAAGACTTATCGGAAATCTTCCAAAGCCAGATGCAATATCCATATCAGGACTTACGCCTACAATTGCAATCGAACAAAAAACGGCTGGCAAAAACCCCCGCTCGACGGTTGGCACGTTGACCGAAATCTATGACTACCTACGTCTTCTTTTTGCCAAATGCGCAATCCCTTATTGCCCTGATACCTTCGAACCCCTTACTCCTTTGAGCCGAGAAGCTATTATTGAGACTGTTACAAAGGAGTATGCTCATAAAAAGATACTTATCTTGAGCCCGGTTGCAAGAGCTAAAAAGAGCGACCTTAAAAATGAGCTTGCAGATCTAGAGCACAAGGGATTTACTCGGGTTCGACTCGACAATAATCTCACGCTGATAGAGTCAGCTGCAGAAATTGAAGCATCACAGCCACACGATCTTGATGTTGTAATCGATCGAATTGAAGTCTCTGAATCTTCCAAAGCTCGGCTTCAAGAATCACTTATTACAGCCCTTGACCAGAGCGACGGCATATTAGTCATTGTCGATAGTGACACCCAAAATGAAATGCTCTTTTCTCAGCATGCGTATTCGAAGAAGAGCGGCAAATCCTATCCACAGCTTGAGGCTCAAGACTTCTCGTTTAATAGCCCTCAAGGAATGTGTCCGGAATGTCATGGGCTTGGAACAAAATTTGAATTCGTCTTAGAAAAGATAATTGATCAAAATAAGAGCATCAAAGAGGGATTCTCTCCCATAGCCAGTTCTTATGACACAGTTCGCTACAAAAACATATATGACAATCTCGCATCCCAATACGATTTTTCCGTTGATGAGCCGTGGAAAAATCTCTCCAAAGCGGCACGCGACGTCATTTTATACGGCACAAAGAACAAATGGACTCGGATGATCTTCGTTCATCCTGAAACGGGAGCTACGTGGCATGACACGGTTCAGTGGAAGGGAATTTTAGAAGAGGCATGGCAAAGATATCAGCAAGCAACAAGCGATGTCTATAAGCGTAATATTGAACGATATATGGAATATGGCGTCTGTCAGGGATGTAAAGGATCACGACTTAAGCCCTATCCCGCTGCAGCGCGTTTTTTCAATAAAACAATATTTGAAATAGTCCAGATGACTATTTTAGATGCCCATCACTTTTTTGAATCCTTGAGGCTCAAAGCAGAAGATGAAGCAATGGGTCAAGACGCTCTTAAATCAGTAATTGAAAGGCTCTCTTTTTTACTTAAGGTCGGGCTCGGCTATATATCTTTAGATCGAACAGCACCCACGCTCTCAGGAGGAGAATCTCAAAGGGTCAGGCTTGCATCACAAATTGGATCGGGACTTGTTGGAGTTACTTATATACTCGATGAACCTTCAATTGGACTACATCCCCAAGATAACAACAAGCTTATTCATTCATTAAAAGCATTGCGTGACAAGGGAAATACAGTAATTGTAGTTGAACATGATGAAGAGACCATATGTGCCGCTGATACACTCATCGATTTTGGGCCAAAGGCTGGCAAGGAGGGAGGTAAGATTCTCTTCCAAGGACCTCCTTCAGCTCTTATTGAATCTGGAAGCACATTAACGGCAGAGTATTTATCTGGGAAAAAGGCTGTTTTTGACAAAAAGCAGGACCGAGGAGAATTTAAAAAATATATCTCACTTACAAATCCAAACTTAAACAACCTCAAGGATATTACTCTTAAACTCCCCCTTGAACGATTTGTAGCCGTTACAGGCGTTTCAGGATCGGGCAAATCATCTCTCTTTCTCGAAACCCTTTTTCCTGCCCTCTCAAACAAAATAATGGGATCGCAACTTACCTGTGGTGATTATGCTTCGATAGAGGGTCTAGATCAAATTGATAAAGTGATTGAAATTGATCAATCACCTATAGGCAGAACCCCGCGATCAAATCCTGCAACCTATACAAAGGTGTTTGATGATATACGATCGCTCTTTGCACAACTCCCTGAAAGCAAGGTCCAAGGATTTGAGCCGGGACGATTCAGTTTCAACGTCAAAGAAGGATCGTGCTCATCTTGTGGCGGGATGGGAGCAATTAAAGTTGACCTCGACCTTGTAGAGGAGAGCTGGACGCTCTGCCCTGAATGTGAGGGGAAAAGATTTGATGAGCAAACCCTTTCAATCAAATATAAGGGATATAACATTCAGGAAATACTTGAAATGACTGTTCTGGATGCTTTAAACCTTTTTCAAGCACACCCCTCTATTTCAAAAAAACTTAAAACACTCGCAAGAGTCGGGCTCGACTACATTACCTTAGGTCAATCTGCGACAACAATTTCTGGCGGAGAAGCACAACGATTAAAACTTGCACGTGAACTCAGTCGTCCCGCCACAGGGAAAACGCTCTATATTCTTGACGAGCCTTCAACAGGTCTTCATTTTCATGACTTAGGACATCTTCTTTCTGTCCTTCATGAACTTGTGGACAGAGGAAATTCGGTTGTGGTTATAGAACATAATCTCGATCTTGTTATGACAGCCGACTGGATCATCGACATGGGTCCAGGCAGCGGCAATGAAGGAGGAAGAATAATTGATGCGGGAACAGTTCAAGAAATCCTTAAGAAAAATACCCCGACAGGAATTGCTTTAAGAAGACATCTGGATAAAAGCTATCTACAACCAGAGACATTTGTATCCACAAACCATTCTGTTGAATCTATCCACGTTCATGGAGCGCGTCAAAACAATCTCGATTCGCTTACCCTTGAAATACCTAGAGGTAAAATTACGACAGTTGTTGGTCCTTCAGGATCTGGTAAAAGCTCACTCGTTTTCGATACCATTTTCGCTGAAGGCCAAAGGCGATATGTAGAGTCTCTTTCCCCTTATGTACGTCAATTTGTTAAACAACAGCCGAAACCACGTGTCGATTGGATTGAAGGACTTTCGCCAAGTATTGCTGTCGAGGCAAAACAAGGAAGCTCAAATCCTAGAAGTACAGTTGGGACACTCACTGAAGCGTACGACTATCTTCGTGTATTATGGTCACAGGTAGGGCTTCCTGAGTATCAAGAGGAAGGAAACGCATTCTTTACATGCACCAAAGATAGACTGTTATCCATAATGGAAGGAGTAGAATCTGATAAAAAGATCTCTTTGTATACGCCTATACTCGTTCAAAGCAATAAAGACCTTTTAAGCCTTGCCCAAGAAGGCTACTCAAAAATTCTTTTCAAGAACAAAGAAATCGATTTAAGTGAATCAAACCTCAACAAGGTTCATAAAGGAACCTACCTGATTCAAATCGATCGCTTTAAATCAGGATCTATCGATAGAAAACGGTTTCTCAATGCGCTTGAAGTTATAGAAAAACGCTCTGGGATAGCTACAGTAATTATTGACCGCGATACATATACATATCGCCTTATCTCCAATTCAGAAATTACTCCGAAGAGCTTTGCATTCAACACAAAAGCAGGAATGTGCCCTGACTGTGAAGGTCTTGGAGTACAATATGGGATTGACATCCAATCTTTGGGCCTTCCTCAAAAATCGACTCTATCCGACTTATTTAACCACTTTTGTTCAAATATCGATAGACAAGGACGATTGCTCCTCCAAGCATGTTTGAAAGAGGCGGATATTGCCCCGAAGTCGTCAATACACGATATTCCTCAATCTTTTCTAAGCGGATCTAAAACCTCGTATACAACAAGCAAATCATCTTCCATATCATTTCGAGGGATAAATCATGCCCTTGAGATCTTTTTGAAAGAGCATCGATTTTCTGACGATCTTCCTCATGGATGGTCAAACGCCCTGCAAGAACATACTTGTCCATCCTGTTCTGGAGACCGAATTCATCGGCTTGCAGCTTCTGTAAAAATAGATTCAATGACTCTTCCAAGCTTATGTTCTATGCCTATTATAGAAGCTCTTTCATGGCTTGAATCAAGATTCGATCGTTTCCAATCAGATAAATCCCTTACCAGGGCCTACGAAGAAGCAGTAAAACGATTAAAATTTCTCGATGAGATCGGTATCGGCTATCTGTCGCTCCATCGAAGTGCGCAAACACTTTCAGGAGGAGAAGCCCAGCGTGTCCGGCTTGCATCCCAGCTTGGTCTTGGACTTGGAGGGATTCTCTATGTCCTTGATGAACCAACCATCGGGCTTCATCCTTTAGATACAAAGCGATTGATAGGAGCATTTGAAAAACTAAAATCACTTAACAACACTTTACTTATAGTCGAACACGATCCGCAGATCATTCAGATATCTGATCATATCCTCGAATTAGGACAAGGAGCAGGTAAAGATGGAGGCAAACTTCTCTTTGAAGGATCTCCTGCTCAAATTAAACGTTCATCAAGTCCAACCGGAAAATACCTTTCAGATAAGCTGACGATTAGAAAAGGTCGTACGCTGAAGAAAAGCGAAATCAAAATCAGTGATGCATCATGCCATAACATTAAGAATCTAACATGCTCGATTCCAAAAGAGGCTATGACATGCATTGTAGGCGTTTCAGGATCTGGCAAATCGACCTTCGTTTTTGATATTTTAAAGGATTCAATTGAAAAACAGCTTCTCAATAAAGAAAGCTCAGGAACAGGTCCAGTCATCAAGGGAGGTGAAAGTTTCAGCCGTATTGTATCTATTGATCAAAAGCCTGTAGGGATGACTGCTAGATCAGATATAGCTACTTTCATGGATATAATGACGCCATTACGGCAATTTTTCGCACTTTTACCAGAAGCCCAAGCAAGAGGTCTAAAACCGATACATTTTGGTCCATCCAATCTTAAAGGAATGTGTCGAACCTGTTGGGGGCTTGGCGTCAAAAGAGTAGAGATGAATTTTATGGCTCCGCTCATGATGACGTGTCCTTCCTGCAATGGTTCACGTCTCAATCCTGTTGCTTTATCCGTTAGATATAGGGGGAAAAATTTAGGTGAAATTTTTCAAATGGGAGTAGATGATGCCTGTGGATATTTTGAACATATCCATGGAATCAAAAGAGTGCTAGATATCCTTAAAGAAACAGGTCTCGGGTATCTTCCCTTAGGCCAAATGATCCAAACAGTATCTGGCGGCGAGCTTCAGCGATTAAAAGTTGCACGCGAACTTGCAAAGCGACGAAAGGGAACAACTCTCTACCTTTTTGATGAACCCACAAGGGGTCTTCATCCACGCGAGGTTGAAAATTTAATTTCTATTCTTCATGGGTTTGTTGATGCAGGGCATACGGTGATTGTCGTAGAACATAATTGCACAGTTATTGGGCAGTCAGATTATGTACTTGAATTTGGACCAGGCTCAGGCCTCCATGGCGGAAAAATTATCTCGCAGGGAACTCCCGAAGATATTATGAAGAATAAGAACTCCCCTACAGGAAAAATACTCAAAAAAGCCCATGGTTAATGATGATCGATCACTCCCAAAAAATATACACAGTCACATGAGCAATGATGGTAGCGATTCGACTCAGGAAGAATCAAATCAAGAGGAATCAAGCAATCAAAAAGCTTTTCCTGAAGGATCTGCATCTACAGGCTCTTCTCAGGAAAAAACTACTGAAGTCATATGCCCATTTTGCCAATCTCGATTTAAGAGAACGAATTTACGGCAAAAGAGAAAACCCCTCATCTATTGCGCATATTGTGGAGCTCGCCTTACTCCCTCAGAACAAGATTATGTGAAACTTGCCCAGCACGGAATTGTTGAAGCCCCTCCTAAAAAAGAATTAATTCTGTTCCAAATTGGACAATACCAGATTCTCAAAAGTATTGGAAAAGGTGGAATGGGTGAGGTTTTCTTAGCTTATGATCAAGTAGCAGGAAGACGCGTCGCACTTAAAAAAATTCGCTCTGAATATATTGACTCCTTGCGACTCCGGGGCAGGTTTTTGAGGGAAGCCCGAATTTCAAGCCAACTGACACATCCTTCGATCATGCCAATCTATGATCTTCACGAAGAAGGCAACAGCCTTTACTATACAATGCCCTTCGTAGAAGGAAAAACTCTCCGTCAAATTTTGGATATTGCAAAGAAGCACGATGAAGGCTCAAGTGGAAAAAACAGTGAAAATAGTCTTCCGAGTTTAACCTCAATTCCAGCTCTTATGAGGACATTTTCAAGTGTAGTTCAAGCTGTGGCTTACGCGCACTCAAAGGGGGTTCTTCATAGGGACTTAAAGCCTGAAAACATCATGGTCGGAAAGTATGGGGAGGTTATTATCCTCGACTGGGGCCTCACCAAAGTTATCGATGAAGAAGAGAATGATAATATAGAGGATCTGCCCGAATCATACGCCAAGCGATCGACCATACTTACTAAAATCGGAAAAGTTGTAGGCACTATCGCCTATATGGCTCCAGAAAGAGCTCTAAAGCTTCCAGCAACAATCCAAACAGACATCTATGCTCTTGGCGTTATTCTATATCAAATTTTAACTTTAACAATGCCATTTCATCGAAAAAGCATCGATGAATTCAATGTCCTACATCATAAAGAACAACTGATTCCACCGGAAATACGTGCCCCATATAGAGACGTTCCGCCTATTCTCTCTGAAATCGTTAAAAAATGCCTCGCTAAAGACCCAGAAAGCCGATACAAAGGATGTGACCAATTATTAAGTCATATTGAAAGTTATCTTGAAGGTAGATCTGAGTGGTTTCCCGTAAAAGCTCTTTTCGTTAATCAAAAAGATGATTGGGAGTTTCAAGAACACATTCTTATTGCCGAACACACTGCTATTACACATGGGGTTGAGATTTCTGACTGGGTCAGTTTGATGATTTCTAAGGATTCATTTGCTGAAAATGTGATGATAGAGTGCTCAGTGACCCTCGGAAAAGATTCTCAAGGAATAGGATTGCTTGTATCTATTCCTGAAGCCATCGATCGGATACATATGACTGAAGGCTTTTGTTTATGGCTTGCCTCAGAACGAAGTACTTCTAAAACCCGTTTAATGCGTTCTTCGATTACTGTTGTAGAAGATGATAATTGCCTTCTTAAAAGCCATAAAGCCTATGAAATTCGTATGGAAAAGATTGGCAATCACCTATCTATCTATATCGACAATGAACTCTCAATGAGATACACAAGCTATATTCCAACTGTAGGAACCCGTGTTGGCCTTTTATCTAAAGATGGTGATTTCAATCTTCATAATGGATTGAAAGTCTATATTGGAAGTGAAAGCGTCACTGTCAGCTGCTTAGCAGTTCCAGATGCA
Source organism: uncultured bacterium (assembly GCA_964577935.1). GTDB lineage: Bacteria > Chlamydiota > Chlamydiia > Chlamydiales > FEN-1388 > JABDGV01. Next base: position 46,289 of record CAZOAJ010000010.1, read on the forward strand.
TTTTTAGCAAGCCGCGATTTTAATAGAGCTTTGAGCGAATATCATCGAATTGGCAAAGCATTTACAGGTCATGCTGAAGGACGTGAAGCTCTCTTTCGAGTTGGAGTAACCTACCTAGAACAAGCCAAATCGACGAGCGACCTACATGAACGAGACGAGCTCATCAATAGCGCATCGAAGGAATTTGAAACACTTCGAGGAAGCCCTGGAGCACCTCTTGAATACCTAGGGAAAGCGCTTATTTACGAAGCAGAAGGCGACTATGTCGAAGAAGCTAAGTGCTTCGAGCTTGCTTTTAGAAAATATCCAAGGCATCCACTGCTTCCCATTTTAGCAGAACAAATCGTCCTCCGAATGCATGAGACAACTCGTTTAAATCGAGTTGCCGCCTATCATTTCATTCTCATTGCATCTAGGTACCTTCCTAGGCTCAGCTCAAAAAGCTGGTTTTTAGGCATATTTGAAAGCCTAAACAAACATTGGGAAGAACCTCCATTCTTCCTTTCCAAAAATCTTGAGGGAAATGCCGAGCGACATGCCTTTACTATTAAGCTTGCCTTCTGGCTTGCAAGACCCATCATGATCCGGGAATGTATCTCGCACCTTGTCAAAGAACCTGTTATCCCAATCGGATTGATATTTGACGCACTCTCTCTGCTCACTCTCATGGGCGAAGATCATCTCCACAAAGAGGCCTTAGACGAAATCAAACAACAGCTTTCGATCCGCGAGCAAGAAAAAAATTCAGAGTTGTTTTCACTCAACGAGGCTCTTGACTCCGGCAACTTTGACATAACTCAGAAGGCGATCAGCCGAGAGTTTGAAAGAGCTCTGTTTTTACATCTGAAGAAAAGCCCTCAGGAACCCTTAGTGCTGAAGATAAGTCAATTTCTTCTCAATCATTGTTCTCTTTTCAGTGAAGAATTTATCGAATTTATTATCCAGCAGCTTTTAGAAATTTCCTCGTTTGATCTCGCGCTTGAAATTTTGGAAAAGAAAGTTGGAAAAGAAGAGGTTGACGAAAGTTCAAAGCTATTCTTCGTACAAGGGTGTCTATTTGCATTTTTTAGAGGTGAAACAGCTGCCCTTTTTCATTTCAGTAAACTCTTCGACTCAAACTTCCCCAGAACTCACCTTTTAGGGGCTCATTTCATAAACTCATCTCTTTCCCTCCGCTCAGACCATTGGATTTCCCAATCATTTTGGTGGGAACAAAAAGAGCTTCTTCGGCAATTGGAACTCTTCAAGAAAGCCGTTCCTGAAAGTGACTATTATGAAAAAGCCTCCACCTTGATCTCTAAAACGTAATAGTATGTATATGATCCCTGTTATTTCTAAAGAATGTGTTTTCAAAAGCTTTGTTCAAGTATTTCGAGAAAAACTAAAACTCCCCAATACTGATTTCTATGATTATTATACCGTAGAAACACGCCCTGAAAGCGTCATGACAATTATCTTAAACGGAAAAAATGAGATTCTCATCACAAAGGAATGGCGCCCTGCAGTTTCAGATTTTGTACTTTCATTTCCAGGTGGTTTCTTGGATGACAACGAAAACCCTGAAACTTGCGCCCTGAGAGAGGCTCTTGAAGAAACAGGCTGGATATGCAGCGTCAAGCGATATTTGGGTAGTTGTTATCCATTACCAGGACTACTTCGTCAAAAAATGCATATATTTCTTCTTGAGGCCAAGGAATATAGAAAGCCAATGCTTGAACCTACTGAGTCTATTCAAACGTCCTGGATTTCCATGGAAGAATTTAAAGAGTATCTATTAAGAAATGAATCTCTTGATGGAGTAATGCTCTCTGCAGTTTCTCTTATGCTGCTTGATAAGTCATTCGATATGCCATGGAGCCCAGAGCAATAAGTTTTTCTGCTCCAAGGCCTAGGTATTTAAAAGTTTCAGAACCTATCTCATGAACCTTGCTCATGATTTTTTGAGCCATAGTTTGCGCACCTGGGTCGATAATATCATCTTTCATAAACAGGCTTTCACTCGTATCTAATACGCCTAAAACCGTGGCGGAGACACCATATATAGATCCTCCAATCATCGGAAGACACGGAAGCGCTATAAGAAGAATAGACCCAAATAATAAAGAAGCATTTAAGATAGTTTTAGCAATATTGATACCAAGTTTTATAGAAACCCTCTCCTTCATTTTCGAATAGAATTCTTCTGTATCAGCTAATGATCCTCGCTTATTTTTTTTAAGATTTTTGATTAAGCTCTCTATTTTTTCAGATAAAGCACAGCTCTTGGAAAGCCCCAATTCCTTTTTCATATCATTGATATCTTGTTTCTGTAATTTGTACAGTTGATTCAATGCAGATTTTCTTGTTCTTTTGCTTTCCGAACCGCTTTTAATAATGCTAAATATTCTTCCAACTGAACACAGCTTCCAAGCTTCTAAACCAGTACTAATAACCATGGCGGGCAAAAAAACCAGATTAAGGAGAGGCGATTTTGAAAGAAATGTAATTACTTTAAGAGATTGAAATACTTTCAACGTACTTATCAAATCGCCTAAAGCCCGAAATCCTTCATGTAAAATTTTTAAAAAAGATTGGAAAATTACTTTTATTTTTTTTGTCGTTGATACCTGACAGATGTGCTGGACAATTTTTTTCATTCTGAACGGAATGACTAGAAGTCTGGCAACTCTAATTGATCTAATTCTTTTCAGAAAACTATCAGAAATTTTTATGAAATCTTGAAATAAAATACTATGCGAATTAATAAAGGATATTATATCATCTACCGTTTTGGCCGATTTGTACACAATCTTAATGCCAGATTCCGCGTAATCAAAAATTCTATCTGAATTTTGAAGCCCCGCGACCGATGAATTAGAGAGACTGTTTTCTATCATTTATAGTGATTTTATTTAGTCACATTATAACAAAAATAAAAAATAATTTAAATAAATTATTTCAAACTTTTAATTAGGACCAAATTATATTATGTCAGCAGCTCTATTCAACCCATCCCAAAATTCAAGCACCCCCCCCCTTTATCCAAAATTCTATGGAGACATTTTTGATAATCATCGAGTTCACATAAAGATAGACAGATCAAATTTAACTATAAGATTTAAAGAAGCGAATTACTCCAAAGAGGGATGGTTACAAATCCGACTAAAAACTGGAAAATCCGTTAGACAACTCTCTATCTCCTCAGATGATCTGAAGGTTGCACTCGGCTCCATACATGCTCTTTTTACCGCCACCACTCAAAAATTCGAAGATGCTTTATCTCACTCAGGATTTCTGTCTAAACATACAAAGCTATGTGTTGCACTATGCGATTTATTAGGAAACATCTCCCTTGCTCATATGGCATACAAAGTTTTTAAAAAAACTCTTGAAGAAACCAAAGAATCTCTTGTTCTCAACCAAAACCTAGCACACGTACAAACTCTTGATCTGGATGATAAATCCCAGATGCATATTTTTTTAATGGCTAACGATGAACAAAATGTCCATGGATACACCTTTACTCAGGACAGTCTTCTTGGAACTGGAAGCAGCAAAAGCGCATACAAGTCAATTAGCCTTCCTTCGGGCGAACTCAAAGCCTTGTATCTACCATCCCCAAAAAATCATGAGATTGCTCTCTATGAGAAAACTTCTCGTGCCCTTCAACGTGAAATGGCATCCGCAGCAATCATCAGAAAGCGCGTCCACAATATCGTTGCTCCCTCGCTGTTCAAACTCGTGGCGAATGTAATTCCACTAGGTATTGGCCTTTTATGCGATGGCACGCTTGCCAACCTCATAAAACTTAAAAAACCTTTGAATCTTGTCCATATATGTCAACTTATCGCTATCGTTGCAGATCTGCACAAAATAGGAATTCTTCATCTCGACTTAAAACCATCAAATATCTACGTCAAAAATGGGAATATTTATTTAGGAGACCTTGAGTTTTGCTCTCAAGAAATGGAGCAGACTCCTTTTAAAGGAACCTTAACCTACATGGCTCCTGAATGCTTTCCATATATCGAAGAACTTGCAGAAGACAATCAGATGAAATCGGCAAAAAGCTCATGGATTCCAACACAAAAAATCGATATCTGGGCGCTTGGCTGTACACTCCATCAAATGATTTATTCTAAGCATCCCTTCACGAAGCAAGCTTATGAAGACATCTCAAAAGGCAATCTCCTGAAGTTCAATTCGGAGTACACACATCTTATGGACTTCTTATCAGAAGAACCCGTAGGACCGCTTCAAAATATACTCATTCAATCTCTACAGCTTAAGCCTGACGATAGAGCATCTGCAGAAGGACTTCAAGGGATGTTGAAATTACATCAATAACAGGTTTAGAGCTTCTTCAAGATGAGAGAGCTCTGCATCACATAATGCCTCATCCTGAGCTCGTGCCATAAGGTAGGTTTTTATCTTAGGCTCTGTTCCGGACGGTCGAATAATAACCTTAGCCTCATCTTCAAGCGTAAATATGAGAACATTAGAACGAGGAAGGTCTGCCGACTCCAATCGTGAACTATTTTGATCTGAACTCTTCTGCATAAGAAGGTCTTCGAATAAAACCACCTGCTTATTCGCGATCTCGCTTGGAGGATTCAATCGAATGTTCTTCATAAGCTCGTCCATTGCTAAACGCCCATCCTTCGTTTCAGGATAGGAATAGGTAAGCAAACGCTCCTTATACACGCCGTACTCATCCCATAAGGCAACAAGTTGGTCATATAAAGTTTTTCCATGACTCCTCGCAGCACATGCAATTTCAACGAGTAACCTACTTGCCGAAATTGCATCCTTATCACGAGCATGTGTGCCATAGAGCGTGCCATATGACTCCTCCCCGCCAAGAATAAATTGGGGTGATTCCGGCTGAGATTCCCACACTCTGATTTTTTCCGCGAAATATTTAAACCCAGGAAGGACACTCACTACTTGAACGTGATATTTTTTACAAATCGCATCAATAAGCGGGGTAGCAACTATTGATTTAATAACGGTAGCACGTGGGGGCAGCTTCTTCTGTTGGGTTAAGGTATCGAGGACATATTGGGTCATGAGAGCAAAAATCTGATTCCCGTTGAGCATAAAACATGGCTCTTTATTTGGCCTAAAACAGGCAGATATAGCTCCTAGTCGATCTGCGTCGGGATCTGTCGCAATAAAAAGATCGTATCCATCGAGAATCAGCTGTTTTCTTCCTAATTCAAGAGCTTGAGCCTCTTCCGGGTTTGGTCGCTTGGTGGTTGGAAACCGCCCATCTGGGATTCTTTGTGCCTCTACAAAAGCAAAATGCTCTATCCCAATGTTTTTCAAAGCCTCAGGCATGATCGTACCACCAGCACCATGAAGGTTGCTGTAAAGAATCCGTATCGTCTTCCCTTGATCCAAAACCATCGACGGATTTAAAGGCTTTGGAAGAGCCTTCAGATATTCAGCATCAACATTAATACGCTGAATTAGTGGAGAGTCAGGCTCCGAAAGGCGCACTTGATCAGGACCACTGACTGATTGAAATTCATTGAGAATACCTGAATCATGGGGCGGTAAAACTTGGCCACCATCTGACCAATAGACCTTATAGCCATTGTATTCTGGGGGATTATGAGATGCTGTAATCATAATGGCGCTTGAAGCTTTCAGGAACCGACAAGCAAATGATATTTCAGGAGTTGGTCGTAGATCATCAAAAAGATAAGCGGTAGATCCAGATGCTGCGACAACACGGGCCGCAATTTCAGCAAAAATCTTTGAATTAATCCTCGAATCATAACCGATAACAACCGAGTGTTTTGAATCGGGATCTACCTTCATAATATAGTTGATAAGGGCTTGTGTTGCCATACCAACAGTATGGATATTCATTCGATTCGTCCCGAGCCCCATAATCCCTCTCATACCACCGGTTCCAAAACTTAGGAGGGTATAAAAAGCGTCTTCGAGGCTATGCGGATCAGTATCTAGAGCATTTCGGATTTCTTCTTTCTCAGTTTCATCTATAGAGCTTTGAAGCCAAATAGCAATTCTATCAAAAGCTTCAGGCGAAAGAGTCGGCATGTTTCGAATCTCTTTGTTGTTAAAAAAATTGGTATTTTCAATTTTATCTGATTTCGGTTTAGTGCTCATTCAAGAATGCCATCTCATAATAATTCCAAATGGAGATTGTGATAATGATGAGTTTTTCGCGAGGAAAAAGTACGCTTTTCACTTATACTTCCTAAAAAATGGATCCTATTTAATGAAACCCCATTACACAATAACCAGTCATGTTAAGTGCCCATTTTCACATACAGTGCATGGAATTGTTGTTTCTCCTCGTGGAAAAATATGACACGGTCCACAATCTTGGAACTCGATTATTACCCCCGATGGATTGGGAACTACCATAACTGAAATGTCACTTGAAGAAATCAGTAGAATCTCAACGAGAGATGGAGCCCTTTCCTCATTAAAGAACTACCTTGTAAGCCATCTGGAGGCTACGTGAGCGTAAAAGACCTGATAGTACTTGGCACTTCATCCCAACAACCCACTCGCTACCGCAATCATGGTGCTTATCTTTTCAGATGGAATAATGAAGGCTTTTTATTCGACCCGGGTGAGGGAACTCAAAGGCAGTTCATCTTCGCAGACGTTGCTCCCCCTACGGTAACTCGAATATTCATTTCTCATTTTCATGGCGACCATTGCCTAGGTCTAGGCTCTATGTTAATGAGACTAAACCTGGATAAGGTAACACACCCTATACACTGCTACTACCCTGCCAGCGGAAAGAAATTTTTTGACAGACTCAGATATGGCACAATATATCATGAGAATATTCAAGTGATTGAGCATCCTGTAGACAAACCAGGATTAGTCCATGATGATGGTAAATTCAGGATTGAGGCTCAATTTCTCGAGCATGGGGTTGAAAATATCGGATGGCGCATCACCGAACGCGACTCAATTCGCTTTGATAAGGAAAAGCTCAAAGAATTTGGAGTTTTAGGACCACTCGTAAGGAAGCTAGAACAAGAGGGTTCACTCCTAATTGAAGGGAAAACGGTGCATCTTAATGAAGTCAGCCAGATTCGTAAAGGAGAGTCTATAGCTGTTGTAATCGATACAAGACCTTGTACTGAAGCGATTGAACTCGCTCGAGGGGCAAAACTTCTTCTTGCTGAAAGCACCTACCTCGATCAAGATCGTGATCTAGCAAAAAAACATCACCACCTAACAGCAAAACAAGCTGCTGAAATTGCCATCAAAGCCAATGTAGACATGCTTGTTTTAACGCATTTCTCTGCACGATATCTTGACACATCGTCCTTCGAAAGAGAGGCTCGCGAAGTATTTCCACACACCTTTGCAGCAAACGATCTGGAACGCTTTTCCTTCGCTTCTAGAAGACATCCCAATTAATTTTTAGCAAGGGAGCAAGATCTTCTTTTTTCAAGGCAGCCTCAAAAAGTTGCCTTGCTATAGAGAATTTTTTCTAACTTATTGCGAATTGGTTCTATATGCAGAGGAGAAATATGCACATTGCCATCACTTAAATCAGGATTCAGGATGCCTTCTGAAGTTGCATAATCATCATAAACATCTAAAAAGGCTATTTGATTCCTATGGCATAATTTGGATAATTTTTTATTTAAGCGCTGAGTAAATTGAACTCTTTCCTCGATAGAGCCACTAACAGGATATTGCTCATTAAGAAATCCATCCGTTGGAGGTGTTACTGAACAGACTACACATAGGATGTCGTTATAAAACGATCGATTAACAATAATTGTTTTAATATAGTTTTTTGCAAGAGTGTCGAGGATTTCTTCTATTGATCTCTTATAGCTATCTCGTTGATTCACTACATGAGACCTAATATCAATTTCTCCAAACACAAAAAGAGCAACATCCCCTTCATTAACCCCCTCTGCAAGAAGATTAAGGAATTGAAGCCCGTCACGACCAATACGATGCATCGTCGTAGGCCCTTTGTATCTATCGATATAACCAGAAATATATTGGAGTTCTCTGCAGTGACTGTCCCCAAAAACAAATATATTTTCAGCACTTATACCGGTCACAAGAAGCATGAAGGTTATGCAAAAAATGATGAAATTACTGAGAAGCGACCACCGAATTAGACACCTCTTAAACTTCATAATTATATACCTTATTTACCCATTCTGCCCTGCATACGACGAATGAATTCTTGTGCCTGATCATTTACGCCCCTCATAATTTGAATACTCTTCCACGATGAAGCAGCAACCACACATTTGAGTGACTCATTCAATGCTAAAAGATACATTTCTTTAATTTTTTGAAGACTCTTCAACCTAACATCGCTCGTTGATGATTCCGGAAATGATTCAAGCTTTGATTCAAGCTCGCCAAAAGATGCTAATATATGCTCAACTGCCTCTAAATTTTTTAAGTACTCACTCAAGTCATTGTAGATAAAATCAGAAACAACAAAGGATCCATCAAGATTTGATTCTTCAATCAACTGAGAAAAGCAATCGTTGCAAAAAGGATACCCAGGAAGAAAGGCAAAAGTTTTTTTAGCTTCGTTTACTCCTTCTTGTTGTGAATCAATTTTCATCATTATCGAAATTATTTTGTTTAATTTCTCAACAAGTCTACTTGTAGGAACAAACATTCGCCTAACAACTGAGCTCATTGAACGAGCGGCTTGATCTATATAGCTTTTGATAAGAGATTCCGCTACGTTATTAATAAGCGTTTTAATTTGTTCTTTTTGCTGAGGCTGGACGTCTTCTTGATCGAGAAGAGCCGCTACAGCTTCAATATTGATTGTCGGATCGTACTGACTTTTGTAAATAACCTTTCTCATGGAGCTAAAAATTGTTTTTTCCTCAAGCATCAACCCATGATTTGTTTTTCTTATGAACAAATTTGTTATAGAACCTCTCTTCTCTTGAAATTTATTTAATTGATCCAAGAAAGGTTGGACAGATGACGCAGAGATAGGCTGTACCATAGAAGTAATTCCCCTATTGAATTATACCGATAAAATCCGTATACTCCTCCGAACACGAATTGTCGAGAGTCCTTTATGTCGAAAGTATGTCAAGTTAAGGGCAAAAAACCCTCTATGGGCTTTACCTACGTTACTCGCGGTATTGCCAAGAAGAAAAAAGGTATTGGTTTGAAAGTAACGGGCAAAACAAAGCGCCGCTTCATTCCAAACGTCATCCAAAAGCGTTTTTGGTTTGCTGACGAAAACAGATTCATCCGCCTTCGCCTTTCATGTTCCGCTATTCGCGATATTGAAAAGCTAGGTCTTGCCGCTATAGTACGCAACATGCGCGCTCAAGGGCAAAAGATCTAATTTATTTAGATTTTCAAGCAGGTCTTCGTTCAGTTTGACCTGCTTTTTTTCTTTCTTCGCACTCTATCTATAATTTCCCCGATTTTTTTCTACACATTAGCTCATCGTTTGAGTAGTCTGTCACAACAGTTACACTCGAATAGACATGATACAGCTACCCTTTTCTACAAAAACACCAAAAAATCTACGTTCATTTCTTAACCTTCTTGAAAAAGATAATGATCTTGTACGTATCCGCGTAGAGGTTGACCCCTACCTTGAAATCGCTGAAATTCACCGACGAGTCGTATCGCAAAATGGGCCTGCCCTCCTTTTTGAAAAGGTTAAAGGATCTCGATTCCCAGTGGTAACAAACTTATTTGGAACTCAACGACGCCTTGAACACGCTCTCGGAGGTGACCCTTCTCGCTTCGTTCAAGATGCTGTAGATCTCATACAAGGCAAACTACCGCCATCGCTTGCCAAACTTTGGGAAAAGCGCGCCCTCCTAAAACACATGTTGAAAGTTGGTATAAAGAAAAGAAAGTCCGGGCCCATTCTTGACTCAGTTATATCTCCTGTAGACCTGAATATACTTCCAATTATCACTTCATGGCCTGAAGATGGCGGCCCCTTTATCACACTGCCCCTTGTCTACACTGAACCAACTCAAGCAACGCAAACAGCAAAGCCTGGAAATCTTGGCATGTATCGAATACAGCGGTTCGATTCAACCACTACCGGATTACATTTTCAAATAGGTAAAGGCGCAGGATTCCACCTTTATCAGGCCGAATCAAATAAACAAGACCTACCGGTAGCAATCTTCCTTGGCGGCCCTCCCGTTTTAACCTTATCGGCAATAGCACCCCTACCAGAAAATGTACCTGAATTACTCTTTTGCTCATTTCTGATGGGGAGCAAACTCGAAATGACTCGTTATGGGGACTTTATCTACAATATACCTTCCGAATGCGACTTTGCACTCCTAGGCCATGCAAAAAAAGGAGAAAGAAGAGCTGAAGGCCCATTTGGAGACCACTTTGGATACTATAGTCTAGCACATGACTTTCCAGTATTCCATTGCTCAACCCTTCTCCATCGAAATGATGCTGTATTTCCTGCAACCGTTGTAGGGAAACCTCCTCAGGAGGACTTAGCTATTGGAAATCTTCTACAAAAAACACTTTCTCCCCTCTTTCCAGTTGTTATGCCCGGTGTTCAGGACTTACACACATTTTCAGAGAGCGGGTTTCATCCACTGGCTGCAGCACGAGTTAAAGAACGCTATGAGAGAGAAGCTCTTACTTGGGCCATGAGAATTATGGGGGAAGGCCAGCTCTCTTTAACAAAATGCCTCATCGTAACTGATCAAAATATCGACATCCGATCAATTAAAACACTCCTACAAACCCTTCTTGAGCGAATGAATCCTAAAACAAATATATTGATTTTGGGCCATACCTCTAACGATACCCTTGATTACACAGGGCAAGCTTTGAACTTAGGATCGAAAATGATCCTTATAGGAACCGGAGAGAAAATACGTGAGCTCCCAAGCGCTGTTCACAAAGCCCTTCCTCACGAAATCAAAGATGCAAAAGTATTTTGCCCAGGATGCCTTGTAATTCAAGTAGATGCTCACACAGATATCAAAAACATTCTCCAAAATGATTCACTCCTTCCATGGCCCTTGATTATTATTGTTGATAATGTCAAGAGCTGCACTTCCTCTTCTCTTGAATTTTTATGGCAGGTTTTCACTCGATTTGAGCCTGCTCTCGATGTTCATGCAAGAAAATCATTCATTGAGAGATCTCAAGCATCATTTGAATTTCCCTTGCTTATCGATGCACGAATGAAGCCTCGCTATCCAAAAGCATTAGAACCCGATGATAGCACCGTTCGATTAGTTGACAGGAGATGGAAGGAGTATTTTGAAACTTCATGAAACACACATCTCGACGAACAGTTAGACCAAGGCCAAAAAGACATGTAAAGAGCTATACAAAAAGTCTAGCATCTCTTCTCTTTACAGTACTTTTCGGATTATTTTTTTACTTTTTTCAGCATGCTGAAGTTCACCTGCCTGACCCACATGCAACGGTCACTATTGCATCAACCGATGTCTCAGATAATATAAAATTAACCATCTTGGAAGCCATTAAGAATGCACGAAAGTCAATTACGATTTTGATCTACTCAATCCACGACCCATCGATTATCTCAGCCCTTAAGTCAAAAGCGGAACAAGGGATAGATGTCCAAGTACTCTATGATCCTGTTGCCTCCAAAGATGCCGCGCTACATTTGGGACCTAAAATCAAAGCTCTCCCCGTCCGTTCATCAAGAGGTCTTATGCACCTCAAGCTAATCTCAATTGACTCAGAGCAAGCCTGGATAGGATCATGCAACATGACTACAGACTCACTTGTTCTCCATGGAAACCTGCTTGCAGGCTTTTACTCAAAAGCAATGGCTCAGGTTATTGAAGAAAAGGCACTTCAATTACAAAAGCTCAAACCAAAAAATGTAGAACCTAAAATCATAACTTCCGAATCGCAAAGCTATGAGATCTATTTTTCTCCAGAACAGGGATCTATCGCAGAAAAACGTATTCAATCTCTTATAAGTTCAGCTCAAAAAACGATTCGAGTTGCTGCCTATACATTTACAAACTTTAAGCTTGCTCAGAGCTTGGTTGATGCAAAATCTCGAGGAGTCGATGTACAGGTTATTTTCGACAAAGAGTCCTCTAAGAATACAAGTCAAAAGGCATATATTCTGCTCAAACGTGGAAATGTACCCACAGGAACGAGGATTAGGCAAGGCCTTATGCATCACAAGATGGCCATAATAGATGATACCACGCTGATTATGGGTTCATCGAATTGGACGAAAGCCGCCTTTACGATCAATGACGAAATTACGTGTATTATCTCACCACTAAATGTATCTCAAGCTACCTCCATAAAAAAAACCTGGGAGGCAATGTTTGATAATTCTACACTGCGAAACAGTCTAACAGGTTATTCCCTATGAAAATAGCTCTTATAGGCTTTGGCAAAATGTCACGAGCCATCCTCGACCTTCTCCCATACAACTCCATCGAATGTGCTCATATTTTAACGAGAACACCTCCAAATACAACCTGGGATTACCCCCAAATACATGTATGGCATGACATTCATATGTTGCCATGGGATCAAATTGATGCCTGTATCGATTTTAGCTCTCCAATTGGTCTTAAAGAACGTGTAGAAACAATATTACGTCATAAAAAACCTCTTATTATTGGAACTACAGGCTGGGAAAATCAACGAGAAGAAATATTACGGATTGCAGATAAGTGCGGAACTCTTCTTTGGGGTCCGAATTTTTCCATTAGCGTTGCTCTCCATTCAAAGATTATCGCGTATGCCGCTCATCTCATGTCACGATTCCCAGAATTTGATGTAGGCATCTATGAAAGACATCACCGGCAAAAGGCTGATCATCCTTCTGGAACCGCTTTGCAGCTTGCAGACATTCTCCTGAAACTAACACCCTCAAAAGAAGAGGTTGTAAGTAATTTACCCCCTGGAAAATTACAAAATAATCAGATCCATGTGGCCTACTCCCGAATTGGAACACTTCCAGGATATCATGAAGTCCTTTTTGAAAATGAGACGGACACTATCACCCTATCTAATCGAACTTCTTCACGATCTACTTTTGCCCAAGGCGCCTTAGAAGCGCTTCTTTGGCTTGAGAACCGAAAGGGTGTATTTAATTTTATGGATATGATCGACGAGCGTATTCGTTCAAACCCAGTTACCCACTAATCGAGAGAATCCTATGATGGCAGCATTTAAACTCAAAGGTGTATATACAGCACTTGTAACCCCATTTACTCCAGATGGAACAGAAATCAACTTTGAGACTCTTCTTTCACTTATACAAAGACAAATTGATGCAAACGTTTCAGGTATTGTCCTCTTTGGAACAACTGGAGAATCAGCAACACTTACATTTCAAGAGCGGACAGTAATATTAAAACGAGTAGTCGAGTATGCAAAGGGCAAGATTCAGATAATGGCAGGATGCGGCACATGCTCTACTCAAACAACTCTTGAGCAGGTACGGCAGGCAGAAGAACTGGGAGCCGACGCTCTCCAGCTGCTATCCCCCTACTATAACAAGCCAACCCAAGAAGGCCTATACACACATTTTAAAGCCGTAAATGACTCAACAAGACTTCCTATATGTCTATATAATATTCCTGGAAGGACTGCAGTTAATATAGAACCTAGAACTTTTGTTCGACTCGCAAAGCTTGATCGAATTATTGGAACTAAGGAGGCATCTGGCAGCATCCAGCAGATTATGGATGTACTTGAAGAGACGGCAATGATTCCGAAATTCACAGTTCTTGCAGGTGACGATCTTTTATTCCTACCGCTAGCAGCCGTTGGAGCTCAAGGGGTAACATCAGTTGTAAGCAACCTTCTTCCTGCAGCAACCAATCAATTAGTTCAATTAGCACTCAAAGGGCACTATCAGCAAGCGAAAAACATGTTCTTTAAAATGAAGCCTTTGATCCAAAGTCTATTCATTGAAACAAACCCTGCTCCAATCAAATATCTATTATCTGCTAAAGGCTATCAAGTTGGCCCTTGCAGAATGCCTCTTGCCCCTCTCTCTGAGTCAACACGAAATATACTTAACAATCTTGTTCGCACTGCATCAACATTTGAAATTGAACCAGCCTTAGAACTTGTATAATTACTTGTATGAAACGAAACCCATCTTTTGACCTTGTGGCTCCACGATACCTGTTTCAGGAAGTGGCTCATAGAGTAGATTTATTCATGAGAGAGAATCCAAATGCTCAGTTAATTCGACTAGGGATTGGAGATACGACTCAAGCTTTATGCCCTATTATCTCAAAAGCCCTCATCGACGAATCAAAAGCTCTTTCATCACCAGAAACCTATGTAGGATACGGACCTGAACAAGGCATCGAACCACTACGTAAAATGATTGCTCAGCGTTTCTATCCGCATCTATCTGCAGATGAAGTATTCATTTCTGATGGAGCTAAATGCGATATCGCACGCCTGCAAGTACTTTTTGGGTCAGATGCAAAAATCGCAATTCAAGATCCCTCTTATCCCGCCTACGGAGATTCTTGTAGACTTATGGGCAAGAATCCAATTCTTGTTCCATGTCAGAAAGATCTTGGGTTTTTCTTTGATCTCAAAGATCTCGAACCATGTAACGTTTTCTTTTGCTGCTCTCCAAATAACCCAACCGGAACTGTTTTTACCTATAAGCAGGTACAGGATCTTGTTGCTCATGCCAAAAAATTTGGTTACATAATCGTTTTTGATGCTGCGTATAGCTCCTATATTCAAGGAAATCTTCCTTGTTCAATCTATGAAGTCACGGGAGCTGAAGAAGTAGCTATCGAGATAGGGTCTTTTTCGAAAATGGCTGGAATGAGCGGTGTTCGACTTGGATGGACAGTCGTTCCACACAAACTTCTCTACAGCAATCAAAAACAGGTACATGCTGACTGGCTCAGACTTATTGGGACATTATTTAATGGAGCCTCGATCCTATCTCAAAAAGCAGGCATCGCTGCATTAACTGATGAAGGACAACAGCAAATTGATTCACAAATTCACGCCTATTTGAGAAACACGCACAAACTTAAAAATGCATTATTGAGAGCAGGTTTTTCAGTTTTTGGAGGAGATCATGCTCCCTATATATGGGCTCAATCCGAACGTTTTTCATCATCCTGGCAGGCATTTGACTATTTCCTAAACCATTATCGCATCATCACCACCCCTGGAATCGGTTTTGGACCTGCAGGTGAAGGATATGTGAGAATTAGCGGCTTTGCTCAGGACGCGAATATCATAGAGGCTTGTGAACGACTAGCTCACAGTCAATAAAGGAACCATATGAATACGATCAAAATGATTTTTCCGGGAAACATGAATTCTCATCAAGCTCATGAAGTATTTCCCGATGAAACACTTGATGTATCTAAAAGTTTTAGAGCAATTTCCTCAGATTTACTACAGCACATTTTTTCCTTTTTTTCTTCGGAGGAAAAAGAGACATTAGTCCAGGTCAACAAATTTTGGACCCAAACCATTGTTGATCAAACAAAATCAGAAATGCGATCTTCACTCACTCATATGGTCTCATGTCTACTCACACATTTGCCATCAAAAGATATTTTGAGATGTGATTTCTTTTCATATCCAATTAATAGGGCCTTCGAAGCCTGTCAACATTTTCAGGCCCTCAAGCTCGAAATGAAGCAGTGGAACAAGATAATCATCTCAAAACTCGGCTTGTTGAAATGGGTAGATATATGCAGACTTAATAATAAACTACCTGGAGTTATCTCTTTACCCTTCTGTGGAAACCTGATCGAAGATGCCGAAATAGAATGTCTTCATCAAGAAGCTGATGCTTATTCTGCACCATATAAGAAAGAAATATTCTCTATCTGGAAAGAAAGTTATTTTCATCTATCTCTTGTGACCGGACGGCTCAAGATGATGCTCTATTTGAACAGAAGCTCTCTTCAATTCTTTCTGGAAGAAGAAGGGAGTCAACTGCTCCCAATATTTCTTCATGCCACAAACCAATTTGACAAACTTCTTGAAGCTTCAAGCTCTTTAGATCCTTTTGAAAAACTTGTTGTTAAAAATTTTGTTGAGTCCAAAAAAAATCAAGCAAGCCTGATTCACTTACCTCATAACATCATTGATCAACTCTCAATGAGCATTCAGAAGATTATGGAACCCGTTGAAGACGATGATCTAAAAAAAATGTTACTGAGTGATGCAAATGCTCAAATTCAAATTGCTCGAAAAAATCTACACCAAGAGACCCAAGAAATCGCGTAAAACGCCTTTAGAATATTTCCATAAAATATTTTTAGATTTCAGTAACTGCGAATTAATGAACGAGATTTATATGCAAACGAATTACCTCAATTCACCTTCACAATTTGAAATCACTCAGCTCGATGCATTATCTGATACCATTGAACCTCAACCAGTTGAAGGTTCCACACCACTCCAATCGCTTCCATCTGAGATATTTGAGCTTGTTTTCTCGTTTACCTCCTCACATGATAAAGAGACTTTAGTTCAGGTAAACAAGTTTTGGGCTAAATCTGTAGTTGACCAAACAAAAGTAGAATTACGAAATTCTCTACAGAAAGCAACTGCACTGCTAGTCACTCACTTGCCCATGGAATGTAACGTCAAGGCGTCACTTATTCACCTCTCACTTCATACTGCATTCGAACTATGCAAGAATTTGAATGACCTCAAGATTGATATGAGACGCTGGAACAAGACAATTATAACCAAACTAAGCGCCTTGGCCTTGGTAGATATATTCAAACTTAAAAACACATTACCTAAAGAAATCTCTCTGCCCTTTTGCAATGATTTAATTGAAGATGCCGAGATAAAATCACTCGAACACAATTTAGGTAATTACTCAGCACCATATTATGGGCCATTATTCTCCGACTGGAAAGAGGATTATTTCAATATGGCTATAGCCACTGGTCGATATAAAATGATGCTTTATTTGAAACAAGATTCTATTCAATCCCCGATACGAATGACTCAAAACCAACCGCTCCCCCTGTTTCTACGTGCAACAAACCAGTTTGACAAACTCCTCCGCGCTTCAAATTCTTTACCCTCCGTTGAAAAAGAAATTGTTAAAACTTTTGCTAATATACAAAGGGATCAAGTTGATCCAGCCCTACTTCCGTATGATACAATCGATCAATTATCGCTCCAAAGCCAGGAGATCGTAGCAAGCCTTGATGGAGATGACCTAAAAGAAATTTTAACAAAAGATGTAGAAGCTCAAATTGAACTCGCTCGATTGGAATTTGCTCGAATAAGCCTATGTCCAGATGTCAAAAAATGATCCTATAACGACAGCTTGAGTGTTAGCTGGGTTGAGTGGAAAGGCGACTTTCATTTCACACGTAAATGCATCTGATGTGACCGCATCTTCTCTATCAGGCAAAGGTGTAGTCACATCATGACATCTACCTCATCAAAAAAACGTTTTGGATCATCTTCAAGAAGATCGCATGCTGCAGGCAGGACAATTGAATTTAGGTTTGGCATGATCCATTTCTGTGCCGGGTGATGGCTATGTCCCGAAAGAACAAGTCCTGTGATATCAGGAGCTTTGCTAAAAAAATCTCCTAGAAGATCGCCTAATTTTTTTGAAACAAAGTGCGGCGCCCACATATCATGGGCAATATTGCCTTCCCAAAGACATACCTCACGGAAAGCAGGGACATGGCTTACTATGATCAGTTTCTTATACGCTTTAGATCGAGCATGATTCAATTGCCTTAAAATCGCCTCTACTGCCTCATCTGAGAGCTCATTTATTCTATCAAAATACTCCTCCCGATTAAGTCCTTTTAAATCACGAATTTCAAAAGAATCTCTAAGGATTACTGTCGATGCAAAGAAATCCCCTTCTAAGCCATCAGCCCAACCATCATGACCTATAAGAGAAGATGTAGCTGAAATCTCGAGCGGCAATTGTCGTTGAGATAAGTAGCCTTCAGAAAATAACCGATGGAGCTCATAACGCCGGGCATCGACATATCGGCCATAAAAATCGTGGTTTCCAAGGACAAAGTATACCGGACGCCTCGTCTCTTCTTCGATGAGATGAAGAAATCTGACTGTGTGTTCCCCATCTGAAACGTCGCCCAGAATAATAATTGCTGAAATTTGCCTCTTGCTCACCTCGCGCAATATGGGCAAAAGCAGATCCCATCTATCATTATCTAGGTGGAGATCGGATAGGCAAAAAAAGGTTAGGCCCGATAGGGTACAGTTCAATAACATACAACGCAGATCCCATCATGATTACTTTCAATACTATCCCTTTCTTCGGACAAAATGAATTAGAAACTGAAGTTAGCTCTTTACACAACTACGAAGATCGAATCTTTTATTCGCTTTTACGCGGATCTACCTTAGTTACCCTTATTGCAGGCTCTATACACGCTCTATTTGAAAAAATAATCACGACCTCTATTTGCACTTTATCTCTTTCTTATGCAACAGCTTTGATTGCACGAAAAGTCATCGAAAGGTACGCTTTTTTGACATATTTTGACCATATTGCAGCATTTCTAGAGAGAAAGGCGCCCTGGCTTACACAGGCTCTATTCATAGTAGCCATTGCCTCATCCCTGTTCTCGATTGAGCTGTCGATTGCTCTCTCGATTGGATGTGGCCTGTATGCCGGATTTGGCTGGAGATTGCGTATGGAACGTATAAATACCATGTGAGACTGGAAGCAAATAGTATTATGTCCATTTTTTCTATTGCATTGACAATGTTCTTGGTGGCAAACCCAATTGGGAACACCCCTGCATTTGTCTCCCTTGTCAAAGAATATGACTTTGAACGGCAAAAGAAGATTCTCTTTCGAGAGTCTCTATTTTCTTTTCTGATAGCTCTATTCTATCTTTTTTTAGGGGAACCATTTTTGGCGACAATAGGCATCCAGCCCTATGCTGTTAGCCTAAGCGGAGGTATACTCCTCTTTTTAGTGGCCTTAGGAATGATATTTCCTAAAAATTCAGGTGATGGATCGGGAGTAAAACCTCAGGAACCATTTATAGTTCCTATAGCTACCCCTTTGATTTCTGGGGGCGGAGTCTTCACCACAGTGATGATTTATGCCCGTCTTGAGCAAAACTACTCGAAGATGGTCGTCGCCATGACAATAGCTTGGCTATTTGTTACCCTTGTTGTTGTTTCAGCAGCATACCTACAGAAAATTTTAGGGCGACGTGGACTACTGGCCATGGAGCAGCTTATGGGCATGATACTTACCATGATCTCCATGGGTATCATCGTCAACGGCGTTTCGATGTTTGTTCAAGCTTGTGCCTCATAAAGGAGTAATAATGAGCCTACTTACTTTAACTTTGACACTCTTTCTGATCATGGATCCTCTTGGGAATATGCATCATTTTCTCAACCACGTGGAAGGCATTAAGACTTCTCGACAAAGATTCATTATTGTTCGTGAAATGCTTTTTGCGCTCCTTGCAATGATCTTCTTTAGCGTTCTTGGAGAATCTATCTTCAATCTGCTTTCTTTGAATGAAACGACTGTTTACGTAGCCTCGGGTATTATTCTTCTTTTGACAGCCTTAAAAATTTTATTTTCAGAAGAAGATCGCTTCCCACGTAAAAGTAATGAAGAGCCCTATCTTGTCCCCTTGGCAATTCCTATCATAGCGGGACCCGCGCTTCTTGCAACAATAATGCTTTTTGCACAAACAGAGCCGAGCGTTGTCAAGATGCTCATAGCAATTTTTATTGCTTGGGGAGCCTCTTCAGCCATCCTTATTTCGTCGAAACATATATTAAAACTTCTTGGCAAAGGCGGCCTTACTGCTTGTGAGCGCCTCATGGCCATGGTACTTGTTCTGATTTCTATTCAGAGAATCGCTGAGGGTGTGCTTATCTTTATAGGGCAATATAAGTAAAAAACTACGGCATCTTAAGGTTATGTATTTGTTTAAAGTGCTCATGGCATGAAAAACTATATCGCACAAGTAGCCTATGACGGGACAAACTACCTGGGATGGCAAAAGACACAGGAAGGACCTTCAATCGAAGAAGAGATCGAAAAGGTCCTCTCTCTCATTTTTCAGCATCCTATTTCCCTCCAGGCAGCATCTAGAACTGATCGAGGAGTTCATGCCGAGGGGCAGATAATTAATTGGCTATCTGAAAAGACCTTCGATCCTCCAAAATTACTTGCAAGCCTCAATAAGCTCCTCCCATCCGATATCCAAATCTTAGGAATCACCAATTCGATCGACAATACCTTTCACCCAACGCTCGATACCTCAGGAAAAGAATACCTCTATAGAATTTCTACAGGGCCCATTCAACTCCCAAGATACCGATGGACACATTGGCATGTCCCCTCTCCCCTTGATAGAGGTAAAATTGAGTCTGCATTTCAATATCTCGTAGGAAAGCATGATTTTAAAAGCTTTTGTAATTCGAGAAAAAACATGAAGTATGAATCTACCGTTCGAAACCTGTCATCGATTTCTTTAAGCCAAATGCCCCATGAAATTGTTCTTTCAATTCAAGGAGATCATTTTCTCTACAAGATGGCCAGAAATATTGTAGGAACCTTGGTTTATATAGGACTTGGAAAGCTTGATCTACAGGCAATACCCGATAGCTATGAAAGCAAGTCTCGGCCCTTATTAGGAATAACAGCACCTGCACATGGCCTTTGCTTGAAAGAAATCTTCTACGAAAAATGGCCGCAGTTGTACAAATGTCTAAAGACTCAAGACCGAGTCATATCAGAAGAGTGTTAGATATATGAAGCAGACTTTGATTTCGCAACTCATTCGTTTATCCATTTGCATGATCTCTGTCTCTCTTTTTCAAAGAGCAGAAGCCGCTCCGATTTCCACTTCCTCCAATTCTCAGCAGATGCAAGTTTTACCTATAGCCCGAGTGAAATCAAAAGATTACGATGCAAAGCCCGTCTGTGTTCGCGGAATTATAGTTATTAAAAATGGCGAAGATGAATTCATCCTCCAAGACCCAAGCGATGCAATCATTCTTTTTTTGCCTATCGATTCGCTATTTGAGCTAAATCTCCAAGAAGGTATGCAAGTTCTTGTGTATGGGACAATTGATTACAGCACCGCCTCTAGAAACCGTACCGAGCTCTATGCCGATAAGATTGTTATAGAGAAAACTCCTGCTAAGAAAGGAATTGAAGAGACCTCGAACAAGGCTTCTGAGTTGGATAAAAACGGGCAAAAAGCACTCATGGATCAATCTAAACCGACCCAGCTCGTTACGCCAAAAGCGCAAAATAATAGCGATTAATTCACTCATCAGTTGTTAGTAATTAAGTTCTTGGCTACTGCTTAACACTCAAGGGATTATTCAAAAATCTATACTCAAGACCCATAATTATTAGTACGCCTGCACCTATACATATATATACAGGAACTGCATCTAGAGTTAATTGAGGAGGAAGTAGATCTCCGCTTAAAACTTGTATTCCTGATTGCAGTCTATATGGATTGTAGACCCGCACTACCTCAAAAAATGGCCAAATCGTCTGCAAAGAGCCTATCATGAACCCTGAAAGGGCTGAAATCGTATAGTCATGATACTGTCTTAAACACCAACTAATCGCTCCCGATGCAGCTATAGCACCGAGAACGATTCCAAGACCTAGATTCAAGAGCAATGAAAGTGAATAAACGTCTATACATCCATTACCTAGAGATCCCATGAATTCAATCAATGCTGAGAGAACAGGGCCATACATCCCAAGAACGGTCAAAATATAACTTCCTGAAATACCGGGTAAAAGCATAGCCGTTACTGCAAACACTCCAGCTACAAAGACTTTTGGATGAACATAGTTCGATATAATTGAACTCTCTTGGTGTGAGGCTCCAGATATAAGCCCTTGAGCCTGCAGAACAGGCAGCACATCAACATCTACCCTTGAAAGGACTTTTGTATCGGGATTAAAATTATAGGCATGTTCCATAGGAAGAGCTTCTGTATTTGAAAGCTGAATTGAAATAGGTCCGTTTGGAAGCGATCCCTGAGAACAGATAAGAAAGGAAAGTATACAAGCGATCGAAAAGTATAAAGCTGATGTGATTGTATGCTCCTTAATAAGCTTCCAACAAAACATGAGCGAGGCCAGCACCAATCCAAAAAAGAAGGCAAAAAGCAACTGCCTTCCCGGCATTGAGTTAAGAACAAAAACGATAAAATGTGCCAATGTAATGATTGAGAATAAAACCCCAACTCCTAAAACAGAAAGAAACTTCCAAGCTGTTACAGAAGTAAAAGCCTTCAACTTTCCTTTCAAAAGGAGCGACCAGCTGCTGAAACCAAAAGTTGAAATGCTTTTGAGGAGATCTGCATAGATGCCTAGTATAAAATAGACGGTTCCTCCTGAGACTCCGGGAACGATATCGGCAGCTCCTCCAATGAGCCCTGCAAAAAAAGTATAGAAGGTAGGCTTTGGGGGTAAATCCTTCTGCTCTTTCTGAAAGCTATCCATCATTAAAAAAGTTCAAGTGACTTTGCAAGAAAGTAAGCAATAGTTGCTACAAAGCCCATTCCTAGGATCCAGAAAACATTAGGAAGCCATTTAACTCCGCCTCCGGGCGATCCTCGGGTCTCTAAGGTTCCTATCCCATACGAAAATTCTTGCTGAATTGGCTTTCTAAAGATTTCGGAATGCTCTCCGACTATTTTGTCACCATCAAGTCCGACAAAAGCCGCATATTGCCGTACAAATCCTTGAGCATAGATAGGAGAAATAAGTTTTTCCATCTGCCCATCTTCAATTGCCTGTAAATAGGGCATACGTACAGAAGTTGCGTTCTCAACTTCCTTTAGTGATAGATTTAGCTCTTTTCTTCTTTGTCGAAAAAGCTCTCCAAGAGCTTGAGCATCAATTGCTTGCGGATTTTGCGACATGCGACTCCCAATCAAAACACAATAGATCACTATACTAAATTACAGGCAATATCGTCGATGAGACATCGTTTTTTATGTATAATTACTCTCAATCGCATATCGCTTAGGCATTGCTTGGTTCATCCCTTTGGTTTAACACTGGCAAATTCAATATTCTCGCCAAGATAATTTTCAGTTAATGCTGCAACAATCTTTTCATTCTTTGGATCAAGATTATGCGCCTTCACAAGAAAAGCACGCTGCAAAGAATGAAAAATAGTGTGGTGGTTCAAGGTCTGATTAAGACGAATAGCTAATTTATACAGATAATCAGGATTTTCAGGAGCCGAGGATACGGCCTTCTTAAAATAATCAATAGCTTTTTCAGGATTTTTCTGAGTGCTCTGTCCTCCACATAAATAGATAGTGCCAAGTTGACATAAGGTTTCAAAATTGTTGGGCAAGAGTTCCAAACAACCCAGACCTAAAAACTCATTTTTTTTTATTCCATTTTTACCTTCCCAAAGCAATTTTCCAAATAAGAAACAAATGTCAGGATGGTTGGATTCTTGACTATCCTGGATTTGTTGAAGAGCCAGGGACAGCATAGGCCTCTCGATATGACCCGCAAGAGCAAGGAGTAGAGATATCTCAAGATAGCGATGAATATCAAAAATCTTTTTTAAATCATCTCTCCATCGATTGATTACAGGAACTACCTCTGATTTTAGATCAAAGAGACACATGCGTTGAAAGTATGAGGTTACTTCTCTAATAAGCAACTGAGCACTTACATCTCTTGGAAGAACAGGTCTTTTAAGCAGTTCAAGCTGGGCTTCAAGACGCTCTTCAGGATCAATAGAATTGAATGCTTTAGAAATAAGAGCTATATCCTGAACTTCATTTTCAAGCTGATCATATGAATTCACTTTAACAGTTTGTCTTACGATAAGTTCTGCCTCACCTTCTTTCGCCAGCAGGGATCTGTTCATCATAACGAAATTGAAGTGCGAAGTGCTTAATGAAGACACAGTCACTGTACGGTTCTTTTTGAGATGCTCTAGTAACTCATAAGCTCGATAAAAGTCCCAATCACAACTATTGGATATAACAGGATTTGCGACTCTGGCTACCATGGCAACAATAAGCGGGTAATTTTCTTGCTGAAAGTTCTGCTGCTTCATCATGCCACCTAATGTCATGGCAGAAAGAATACATTTTTGCCCTAAGAGATTTTGTACATCCATATGAACGAACCATATATTTTGAATATAAAAATAACGAGAAACAGAAGAAAACAAATATCCATTAAAATCAAATAAAATAAATTGCCAGTTGATTTTTCAAATAGGCATATAAAATAAACATTTAATTAACCCGATTGATGAAGAAATATCTCAATCGGGTTTTAGAATTTAGATTATTGAGGATGAGTAATTGAGATGAGTTGCTGTATATTACTCAACACAACTTCTACTGAATTTTGCGTATAGTATTTTCTGAGGGTTTCAATAATTTGCGTATTCGAAGGGTCAAGTTCGTAAGCCTTCCAAAAAAATGGATGGGCTGATTCCCGAGGAATATCTAATTGATCAGAAAAATGTAAAATATGAACGCCTAATTTATAAAGAATTTCCGGATTCTCCAAATCAAGCAGTGCTGCATCATGAAGAAGTCCATAAGCTTTTATAGGATTTGAAGGAACTTTTTCTCCCCCCTCAGCGTATATGGAACTTAACTGAGTCATGATTTGAATAGATTGCGGACTCGTTTTAAGAGCTCTTTCAAGGCAAGCAACAGCTTCGAGCTCATCTTTAACTATTCCATTTCCACCCTCCCAAAGCAGTTTCCCTTGAAGCAATAAAGCAGAAGGATTCTCTGGCTGACTCTTGAGAAGTTTTTGAAGAAGTCCATATGCCCTCATGCGATCGGGTTGTACTCCCCCGCCTCCTTCGATGAGCAGCCTTGCATATTCAGGAATTATTCTGAGAAAGATTTCAGAATATGCCTCATATTCCTCCACAAGATCTTCTGCTCTTTCAAATAGACTCATTGCAAGCTTCGGGTCTGCTGCTCTATTCAGCTTTTTATCTCCAAATGCCAAAAACTGTCCATATTTGACCAATATTGGTAGTAGGTCTACGGACACAGAATCCTTATGTTTTTCATAGAGCCCTTGAAGCACTTCGAAAGATTTCTGATAGTCTGTCGACTTTTTGTTACCTTCAACAAGGTAGCGAGCCAACATAGACCCAGTCAACAAATTAGAAGTATCAAGCTCATAAGCTTTTTTATAGTATGTATAGGCTTTATCCTCCTCGAGGTTTTTTGTTTCGCTATCTCTTTCATCTGAATGAAGGTATTCATATGCCTTCATTATCCACAGTAAGGGTTGGTCTTGAATTTGGGACTCGATTTGACTGAGAAAAACATAGGACATTTCATTTTCGATACCTTCTGCAAAAGCAAGCGCTAATCCTATCTTCGGGTATTTGTATCTTGTGTAGATTTCTTTTAGTCTGGTTTTAAAGCGATCATCTACTTCAGGCATTGATTCACATTGAATGGAAAGAATGCACTCTCTCTGAAAGTATGAGACAACTTCTTGAATAAGTGATTGAGTATCTATAGCCTTGGAAGGGGTTGGACTGTTCAAAAGATCTAATTGAGCAGTAAGACGCTCAACAGGATCAAGGGAATTAAATGCTTTAGCTATGAGAGCGATATCTGTTGTCTCTTTTTCAAATTGGTCATATGAATTCACATTAATAGACTGTATAGGGTCAACTACCTCCTCACCGCCTTGAGCTTGCATATTCTTTTTAAATAAAATGAAGTCAATACGAGAAATAGTATTTTCATTTGAAGACTCATCAGCTGAAGGAAGAGTCACTTTATGATTCTCATTAAGATATCTAAGTAAATCGTGAGCTCCATAAAAGTCCCAATCACGGATACTGGATAAGACGGGCTCAGCCACTTTAGGTACTAAGGCAATTATAAAAGGCTGATGAGGATAGTGGTCTATTACTTTGGAAAATGAATCTCCTGTAAGAGCACATTTTTGCTCTAAAAGTTTTGGTATTGTCATGATTATGCCCCCATAAAATTGGTAAAAAATTGACAAGTATATTTTTGAATATGCCTCTCAAGGCCTATCGAAATCTATTTGAGATGCACAATTAAAATATATTTGGTTTAATAATCGATTTTGCATGGAAAGTAAATACAGATGTCATTGTCTACAGCCAATCCCGTATCAACAACCCTCACGTTTTCAAATCTTCCTCAAGAAATACTTTCAGCCCATATCATCTCGTTTATCGAATATTCGGATGCCGCAAAAATCTCTAGGGTTTCTCGAAGTTTTTTAAAAGCATTTAACGAGAATGATTACCATGCAAGGATGAAAAAATCCCTTGAAATTGGGGTTTGTCAGCTTGCTCCTCTACTTAAAAGCGCCATCGAAGCATTTCCTATCTCTATGCATGTCCATCATAGGAATAATTTGGACGATGAGAATGAAACCATTCATCAACAAAGTATTGTATTTAGATTAGAACAAGTATTTGGAGACAAAATACGTATTAATATACCTAACATACAGCTCATGAAGATGCCTGATGTAAATCTCTCTTCGCATCAACCCATGAACAGTGATAATCAAAAAATATTTCTGCTAAAAAACTCAGGAGAGCTCGATTCAAATACATTTCAGATAAATATCGAGGCTGTATATCAATCTGCATTTCTCCTCAGGCTACCTGAAATGATTCTTAAGAATTCAAATAAGCTTCTTGATCACATGGGAGAGCTAATAGAAAATGGAGCTGAGGAGTCGGAATCACATATAACTGAATGGATACTAAGGTTCGGAAAAAGTGGGTTGTCGATTTTAGGAAGCCTGGCTCTCATCCCCCTCTACGCGTTTTCAGCGATTACTGTGGTTCTGATTAAAAGAAGAATTTCAAAATTAGCCTTACTCTCGAACTGTAAGCTAACTATGCAACAAGAAGGCAATTTCTCATCACAAAAAGAAAAAGACTATATAAGGTTATGCATTAGAAAGCTCAATCATCATGAACTTTTTAAAAGGGATATATCAACCCAAACTCGAACAAAAAATATACAAGAAAAGGCGCAAGATATCCCCTTGATGGATTATCCTCCATTAGGTTGATTTATAAAAAACCTCTTAAGATTTAATTAAATAACTCAAAATAAATCAAGATCGACAAAGAATGAGCTCTAAAAAAGACTGCCAAAAAGATCCTGGCGCACAAGGTAAGACTCTGCAAGTATTTAATGTAGATGCAACACCAGAGTTTGCCAGCACCATGCAAACGGATCTAGAATCAAAAGGGTTCATCCTCAAACCACTTCCACATGCGCACTTTTCCGCACAATCTAAGGATATTTCCTGCGTTCTTTATCGATCGGGAAAGCTTGTAGTTCAAGGTAAAAACATAAAAGAATTCATCCAGTTTTACCTTGAACCGGAAGTACTCAACAAAATTAGTTTTGGCTATGAAGAATTACTGCAAGACCAAACCCCACGCATGGGATCGGATGAGGCAGGTAAAGGCGACTACTTTGGACCTCTTGTTATAGCTTCAGCCTTTATTGATCCAAGTACAATTCCAAAGCTTGTAACACTTGGAGTGAAAGATTCTAAGCGTCTAAGTGACGCAACTATCCTTAAAATGGCCTCAGAGATCAAACGGCTTATCCCTCATGAAGTTATAAAAATATTTCCTAAACGATATAACGAAATGTATGAAAGCTTTAAAAATTTGAATGCTCTTCTTGCCTGGGGTCATGCAGCAGCAATTCACAATCTCTCGAATAAAACGGGCTGCAAAGATATTTTGGTTGATAAATTTGCTCATGAATCAGTTTTAGAACGAGCGCTTCGTGCAAGAAAAGTTGAGCTCAATCTTTCTCAAAAGACTAAAGGGGAATCTGATCTCGCCGTGGCCGCTGCCTCAATACTTGCACGAGCCGGATTTCTAGAAGGAATTGATGCCTTAGCTAAGAAATGGCAAGTATCACTTCCTAAGGGGGCATCAAATGCTGTACAACAGGCTGCCAAAGAAATTGTTTCCAAGCACGGAAAAGAGCTATTATCTGAAGTGGCTAAAGTGCACTTTATAATTACACAGCAAGTTACTGGAGGCGAATCCTAAGCTATGCTACAGAGACTGATTATCAAAAACCTTGTCCTCGTATCAAACTGCGATATCGAATTTACATCGGGATTCAATGTCATCACTGGAGAGACAGGTGCCGGTAAATCAGTATTTCTCACAGCGCTTAATTTGCTCCTGGGAGACCGGGCTGATTCCGATACAGTTCGTCATGGATCGGAGTCTGCATCCGTCGAGGCCATTTTTTCTGAATGGACTTCAGAGTTCGTTACAACGGCTCAAGAAAGTGGTATTTCGCTTGATAACGAATCCATCGTTATCATTAAACGAGAGGTATATTCTTCTGGAAAGAGTCGAGCACTCATTAATGGTCAGACTGTTGCGAACCAAGTTTTAAAAAAACTGACCCCCCTGCTCATTCAGGAGTGCGGACAACATGCTCACCTTCAACTTAAGAACCAACAAGCAGCGCGTGAGTTTGTTGATCGCTTTGCAGACATCCAAGATCTTCTCCTGAGATTTCAAAACTCTCTCAAAAATGAGGAAGAGCTATCAAAAGAAATTTCCCTGATAAGAAAAGCACTTTCCACCAAGGAGGCTCGAACCGAAATTCTTTGTGAAGAGATTGAAGAAATTACGTCTGCACGACTCAGGCCATATGAAGAAGAAGAGATCTTCACAAGATACAGTTCGCTTGAGCATTCACAAGAGCTTATCGAACTTATTAATGTAGTTCAAACGGGTCTAGAACAGGATAGATCCGGAGCAATTTCAATTCTTAAACGAATTAAACCTATTTTAGAAAAAGCTGTGGGGATATCCCCATCTTTGAGCATAACAATGAACCACTTGCTCACAGCCATTGCAGAATTAGATGAACTATCTTATAGCCTAGGCAAAGAACGCTCAAATATTGATGTTAACCCTCAAACGCTCGATAAGATGCGCCAGCGCCTATCTCTTTATGACCGACTTAAAAGAAAGTACGGCGAATCTGTTGAGGGCATTCATGAGACACTGCTTACGAAAAAACATGAACTTGCACAACTTGAGTTGATAGAAGAAACTCATGCACAATCGCTTGTAAAGTTCGCCCAGGCACAAAAAGAGACAAATACAATTGCTCTCGAGATTCATGAAAAGCGGGTACGTGCCTCTAAAAATCTCTCCGAAATTCTTGAAAAGGAAATTAAAACTCTTAACATGCCGCATGCCGAGCTCAAGGTTACAGTTGAGCCTTCTATGAGAACCACTTTTGGAGATGATAAGGTTTCATTTGTACTCTTGCCCAATCCAGGAGAAAAATCAGTTCTTGTGCATGAATCAGCTAGCGGCGGCGAGCTTGCCCGAGTTTATCTCGCATTACAACTTGCATTGTATGAAAAAGGATCTCACCAGACGCTACTGTTCGATGAAATTGATGCAAATATTGGTGGAGCGACAGCAACTACGGTAGGAAACAAACTGAAGTCACTTGGGAAGGCAACTCAAATTATTTGCATAACCCACTTCCCCCAAGTAGCAAAATTCGCAGACACACACCTCAGAATAGAAAAGAATATACAGAATGGAAGAACAACAACTGAAATATTTCGATTGGATCTCATGTCTGATATTCAACAAGAGCTGCAGAGAATGATGGGCATGAAAGAATCTCCAATCTCCTAAGATACTTTTCGCTTATGTTGTTTAAAACTTAAGATCACCCTTTCAATCATACGAAAGCCTCAAGCCTTGGTTTTTCACAGGTTAGCTCTTGTTCTATTTCCTATGGATACCTCATACATTCTCGTCAGAACGTATCAACCAGATTTTTAATGATTTGGATAAGTTACGTAAAATTCATAAGGAATATTTACTCCATGCAAACTATACCAAGAATTCTTGTATCTCTTTTTCTTCAACTTTTAATTGCAGTTTCGCTTCATTCGCATCAACAATACAATTCTATTGATCCGAATGCTGATCCATATGGAGAGAGGACAGCCCAGGAAGTTGTTCTGATAACTGGAGCAAGCAAAGGAATTGGATATTCAATTGCCAAAGTCCTCGTTGAAAAAGGACATACCATCTACGCCGGTGTACGTTCTACATCTCAACTAGATAATCTCAAAGAACTTCAAAAAAAGCATGGCGATCGATTTCATATAATAATGCTCGACGTGACTGATCAGGAAAGTGTTGATGAAGCTGTAAAAACAATTCTTTCAAAAGAACATAAGATCGATGTTCTAGTGAATAACGCGGGAATCTTAATGTATGGATCTCCAGAAAATATGACAATTCAAGAAGCCGAACAAATCTTTGCAGTCAACTTCTTTGGAGTATTGCGTGTCACCAATGCAGTCTTGCCGACCATGCGTGCCCAGAAAAGTGGAAAGATTATTCAAATCAGCTCAAGAAGTGGATTTAGACCTCTTCCTTCCATAAGTATTTATGCGGCGTCCAAGTTTGCCTTAGAAGCAATGTCTGAAACGCTTCAAGCCTATGTAAAACCATTCAACATTACCGTTTCTCTTATACAACCAGGACCCGTAAGGACTGAGTTAGACCTTCTGGCAGCATTTGGAACGAATCTTCCAAGAGATATAGATCCCTATTATCCAGTGCTGATTGAATCTGGACTTATGGAGGTCAATGATCCCTCAACTCAAGAACCAGAAGAGATTGCGGATATTGTGGAAAAAATAATAGTGTCTTCCTGCCCAAGACTTCGCTACCAGACGACTCAAGCTATTGAGGTACAGGCAAGTCGTAGGCTTGTGGACATCACTGGAAAGAGTAATCTTGAAGAGCTAGAAGCACTGCTTTACTCAAAGTAATTTTTTTCGATAGAGCCTAGTTGACATAGTGTTTGAGGAATCTAAATGCCATATTCATTTATAGCTGCATCATACAATGTTTTAAATCCATACCACGCACTCCGCTGGAAGACCGTTGAAGGACTTGAAGAAACTCAAGATGGCCCCATAAGCAATTGGGATAAACGTGAGCCTATCATCATCAAGACCTTGCAAGATGCAGATATAACTGTTGCATGCCTTCAAGAGGTATCTCCTTCAACACTAAGTCAACTTGAAACGAATCTAAAAAGCACATATCAGATTGCAGATAGCTGCATGGCTCCCTCAAATGACGATCCTGCTTCAACTTTTGGTGTTGCGATTCTCTACAACCGCGTAAAAGTCGATTTAATTGCAAAAAAATCCTTTTATATTCCTGTAGGAGAAGAGCTACGAGGGCTTGTTATTGCAGACTTCTATGATAAGAG